>CAYXDO010000042.1:0-71282 GCA_964463485.1 uncultured Myxococcales bacterium
ACGCAGACGCAGACGATCTGACGCAGACGCAGACGCAGACGATCCGACGCAGACGATCCGACGCGGACGCAGATGCAGACGCCAAACGATCAGCCGCAGACGATCAGCCGTACAGACGGTCAGGCGCAGTCGACCAGCCACAACGATCAGGCGATCAGACGCGTTCAGGTCTTCGCAGGGCGACGCGGATTCCGAGGTTCGTCGCCTCGAACTGGATGTCGCACTCAGCACCTCACGATAACGAGGCCGGGCCTGGCTCCTCGGAGGAAGCGGTGGGCGGGTGAGGAGGGCGCTCGGGTGCGCAGCCTGGGTGCTGGCGGGAGCGGCCGCCGAGTTACCGCGTACTCATCGTTCGACGGCCTGATGTCCTCGAGCCTGGCCTGGATCGCGGCTTCTCTCGCGGCCTCTCGGAGCTCGCTGGCGGCCCGGGGATCGAGCTTTGCGTCGAACACCGCGGCAAGCCGCTCGAGGGTGTCTTTCGCCTCGCCGAAGAACCCGCCGCGCCGCGCCTCCGCCAGCTCGTGTCGGAGCGTCTTGCGTCCTTCCTCGGTTAGTCCCTTCGAGCCGTCTGGGCTCTCGCGCAGGGCGTCGAGGGCAGCGTCGAGGATTCGCTCGCACATGGCAGGCTCCCTTTCGAAGGCGCGGCGTGGTCTGGCTCTATCGGTGGGGTTTCGGAGCGACGAGCTTCTTCTCTCCCGGCTCGAGCTGAGCGAAGGCCTTTTTGAGGGCGGCCTTTTCGTTCGGGTCGATCCGCCCGTCCGACTTGGCCTTCTGGAGGGTCGTTTGATATTTGCTGAGGTCTCGGTGTCCGTCGATTTTCTTCAGAGAGCTCATTTTCGTGTCCCTTTCTTTAGAGTATGGTCGGGAATTTTTCGGGCCTGAAATCACTGAGCCTTCTTCGGCGCCACGAGCTTCTTCTCGCCGGGCTCGAGCTGAGCGAAGGCCTTTTTGAGGGCGGCCTTTTCGTTCGCGTCGATGCGCCCGTCCGACTTGGCCTTCTGGAGGGTCGTCTGGTACTTGGCGAGGTCGCGGTGTCCGTCGATTTTCCTGAGGGTCGTCATGTGAAGTCTCCTTGAGTTGGGCTCGGTTGCGAGCGCGTATGAGAACTGACTCAGCAAGGCGCGGGCCAACGAACCCAGCGACCTTTTGGGGCGTTCGGCTGCTCGCATTGAGCAACTCGCGCTGAGCAAATCGCTCAATCGAGCGATTCGCAGCGCCCGTCTCTGGACCTGCCACGGAAGTTGGCAGCCGCTTCCTGGGTCCTTCCGGTATGCTCCTGTCGAGTGTCGCCGGAGGTCCAGACGCCTGCTTCGGACGGTGAGCTCACGGCTGAAGCCGCTCCGAAGGAACGCGAAGGCGAAGGCCTCTGGCTCATGGCGTTCCTTCCGAGCGGCCAGGTCGTGACGCTGGCTCTCCCCGCGCGCGGCCGAATCGTGATCGGGCGCGCGGACAGCGCCGACCTGCGGCTCGAGCACGCGTCGATCTCTCGCCATCACGCCGCGATCCACGTCGCGATCCGCACCGCGAGCGGTGGCGTCGAGATCGAAGACCTCGGGAGCTCCAACGGCACGTCGGTGAGCGGACGGCGCCTCGATCCCAACACACGGTCGGCTTTGGCGCCCGGCGAGGCGGTGGACCTCGGCTCCGTTTTGTTGGTGATCCAACGAACGCCGTCGCGCGCGCGTCCGCGTCGGTTGCTGGACGGCGCTGACTTCGAGGCGCGCCTCGAGGAGGAGTGCGAGCGCGCACGAAGGTCCGGCGGCGCCTTCGGCGTGGTTCGGACGGTCGTGCACGGGGGGAGCGTGGAATCGGTCGCCAAGGAAGCGCTGGCCCTCGTTCGGCCGTTCGACGTCCTCTCCCTGGCGAGCCCCGACGCGATCGAGCTGCTCCTCCTCGACAGCACCAAACAGGAGCTCGAGGAGATCAAGGTGGCGATCTGGGAGCGCAGCGCGTCGAGCGGCGCCAAAGCGCAGAGCGTCAGCGCCCGCTTCCCTGAGGAGGGTCGCAGAGCCCGGGACCTCCTCGAGCGCGTGCGCTCGCCCGTCGGGTCCAGGGACACTCCCAAGACTCTGCGCATCGATCTCGCCTCGAAATCCGCGGCTCCGAGCGCAGACGAGACGACCTCGGCGATCGTGAGCGACCCGAAGATGATCGGGCTGTATCGGCTCGCGGAGCGGGTGGCGGCGAGTGACCTCGCGGTCCTGCTCCTCGGCGAGACCGGCACCGGCAAGGAGGTCCTCGCCGAAGCCATCCACACCGGCTCTCCTCGGGCCGGCCGACCCTTCGTGCGCCTCCACTGCGCCGCGCTGGCCGAGTCCGTGATCGAGAGTGAGCTCTTTGGGCATGAGAAAGGCGCGTTCACGGGCGCAGAGGGATCCAAACCCGGCCTCATCGAGACTGCGAATGGAGGCACGGTGCTCCTCGACGAGGTCGGTGAGTTGCCTATGTCGATCCAAGTCAAGCTCCTGCGCGTCCTCGAGCGGGGCGAGATCAAACGGGTCGGCGCCGTGCGGCCGTCCCGGGTCGACGTTCGGTTCGTCTCCGCGACCAATCGCGACCTCGTAGAGGAGATCGAGCGGGGACGCTTTCGCCAAGATCTCTACTACCGGTTGAACGGAGTGACTCTGTCGATCCCGCCGCTTCGCGAACGGCCCGAGGACTTGCTGCCCTTGGCGCGGTCGTTCGCTCGGCGCGCGCAACTCAGAATGGGCTTCGCGCAGGAGCCGTCCTTCACCGAGGAAGCCATCGGGGTGCTCCGCGGATACTCATGGCCCGGAAACGTTCGAGAGTTGGTCCACGTCGTCGAGCGGGCCCTCGTGTTCTCCGGCGGAGCACCGATCGAACCCAGCCATCTGCCCCTCGATAGAATGCGCGCGCCCGGACTGACTCAGCCGACTCCGACTTCAAACGACGAGGAGCGGCAGAAGGTGCTGGAGGTGCTCGAGCGCTGCGGCGGGAATCGAACGAGGGCCGCTAAGCTCCTCGGCATGGCCCGAAACACGTTGGCCGCCCGGCTCGACGCTTACGGAGTCGCGCGCTCGCGCCCGCGGAGTTGAAGCCATGGGGGGCGTCATTCGTCGATTTTCTGGATCACGGAAACGCGTCGAGGTCGAGGGCGTTCCAGCCCTCAATCGAGGGTGAGGCGGACCGCGCGTCCATCCGGGACGGGCACGAAGACCTCTCGACCTTGCTGAACCGCCCGAAGTTGTCGGACATCGAGCAGAGTCGTCCTTGCCGATCGAATATCGAAGATCTCCCCGTATCGTGGGACCTCCGAGCTCAGCAGAAGCAACGGCCGAGTCATGTCTCCCACGATCGACACGACCACCCCGGAGCCGATCGAGCGCGGAGCCGGCGCCCCGTAGTCTTCGGCGCGCGCACCCTCGACCTTGAACATGCGGACTCGATCTTGGTCCCTTGCCGCCATCACCGCTTCACCAGGGCATGTGCTGAGTAGCGCGGAGGGATCGACGATGCCATTCGGAATGGCGACTCGATTCGCCTGCAGCTCGTCGCCTCGTTTCGTGATTCTCACGAGCAGTCCATTACATCCGTTCATCCAGGCGATGGGCCCCGAGCTCGAGAGCGTTACCGAGCCGTTGAAGGTCAAAGGATCGAAAAATCGTGCGGTCGTCTGGCACTCCTGGTTTGGCTCCGACTCACTCTCGATGGTGAGTGGGTCGTCCCACTGAATCGGAATGTCTTCGAGGCCAGTTTCGGTCAATCGGAACAGGTCGATTTCGCCTGAGGCTACCAGCCACGTGTCCTCGAGCTTCGTGATCGCCCACAAAATCTTGGGGTCGCCGGGTAAAGAAATCTGCTTCGACTCTCCGGAGTCCAGGGCGAAAGATCGAATGAGCGACCCGCTCACCTCCCGATTGTTGGTCCGGTCTTCAGTGCCGGAGACGAAGCCAACCATCCAAACCGTGTTGGTCTCCGGGTCCAGCGCAGCATCCAGAACGCGTTCGTTCCGCGAGACTCCCGGCATGGTCTCGATTTTGTGCTTTCCGTCGCTCCAGCGCGAGAGCTCCCCGTAGTCGTGAATTTCCAGAGGTCCGTCTGCGGTCTGGACGGTCGCGCGGGTCCATGAGTATCGTGGGTCCGCGCCGTAGACCTTTCGGGGCGGGTCGGACAGTCGGTACACGGCTTCATTCCAATCGACTCCCAAAATTTCCGTCGGGCGACCGAGCGTCGCGACGACCGCCTGAAAAGACACGCCTGCGCGGTGGGGAGGGTTCGGATCGGCCGACATCGCGCCGTCTCTCGTGACGACAAACGAGGCGCCACTTCGCAAGACGACCCGGCGCTCGTTCACGTTTTCGCCCGCGACGAAAGAGCCGCAGGCTGCTGGGAGCACCAACGACCGCACCTCGAGGGCGCTCGTCGGCTTCTCGGTGGGTACTTCGAAGTGAACCATCGCGGGGTCCTCGGAGGCGCACAGATAGACTCTTCGTCCTATGATCGCCATTCGGTCGAAGTCCGTTGGCATCGGCGTTTCGAGCATCCATCCGCCGGTCGAGAGGTCGGCGATGCGCGCTCCGCCGACGAGAGGCGCGAGGGTTCCAAGCTCCGAGGTCGCGTTCAAGCCTTCGAACAAGAGGATGCGGGGGGCATCGACGAGATTGACCGCGGTCAACGACCCAGCTTTCGTCGCGGTTCTCGTTTCTCCGTTTCGCTGGCCGTGGAGGAGCTCTCGGCAGCTGAATTCTCGGTCGTACTCACAGATGGCCAAGAAGGGCGACTTACCCCCGGTGAATTGCCGATCTGCCATGAGCAAGAAAGCGTCGTCCTCGAGAGGCTCCACGTGAATGGGTCTGACGTCAGGCAGAATTTCGGCTTCGGCCAAGACTTCGAGGTGAGAGTCGTAGAGCGTCAGCGATACTCGGTTGTGGTCCGGGTCTGCGAGCACTAGCAGCCCAGAAGCGAGATGCGTCGCCGCCCGGATCCTTCCAGGCAGGCGGCTCGGCGCGATTCGAGTCACCGTCGAATCTCTCGAGATCGACACGTGACTCTGCTGACCGAGCAACGCCCAGCCTCCGTCCGGCATTGCGACCACACTCGAGTTCGGCAGGTTTTGCTCCGAGCCCACCAAGTGCTCGATCTCGATGTCCACGGGTCGAGGATCCGAAGGCTCGTCGGTTGCGCATTCGCAGCGACCCGAAAAAGCCAACGAGAGCCGCTGATTTGTTGGTTCGACGTCCGCGGGCCAGTGTCCCCGGATTGCCGGAGGCATTGGACAAAGGTCGCCAGGGCGGGCGAGAAGCGTGTTTGTCGGCTCGCCCAAGCTGCATCGGCCGCACTCACCAAATCCGTTCGGCACGGTTTGACTCGCGCTCAGCGCGGTGACCTCGACGGAGGGTGGGGCGCTCAGCGAATTTTCGGGAATCGTCCACCAATGCAGCTCGATCGGAGGCTCTGGATACTCACGCTTGACGGGCCCGGTCGCGAAGGTCCCGAGCTCGATGCCTCCTTCGAAGACCGCGAGAAGCACCAACAAGTCCCCTTCTTCGTATGGGATTGGGACTACGGCGGGCGAGCACGACACCGTCGCGAGCCCCAGCAAACTCAGAGTCTTCATGGCGATGCCAACCATCTCCGCTCGTTCAAGCTCGCCTTTGAGCACGGACTTGCCGAGCCTGGAGTTGGCTCGAGCCTCGGGCGGCGATGGCGGACTCATCCGTGAAAGCCGACTGATCGGCACAGGCTGTGACTTCACGGTCGAATGAGTTGATCGGATCAGAACGTCGTCGACCAGCTTCCACCGCCCGCGCCGGTGCAGAAGCTCTGATCGTTGGCGTCGCCGCGTGTCCCATAGAAGCGAAGAACGTAGGCGCCGGGGCCGGGCATCGAGCACTTGGCCTGGAAGTCTGCCGTCGGGCACGCCGCGGGTCCGGCTGCGACCCCGCCCCGGGTCGCGCAGGCAGTGGGGACGTCCGCGCACTGGGTTGTCGTGGCCTGGGTGTAGTCATCGCACAAGTTCTCCGAGGCTACGTAGCAACTGATCGAGGCACAGGCCGGTCCGGCGTCCGCGACCGCGCTGGCGTCGGCCGGAGTCATGCCTGCGTCGCCGGGGTCGTCGTCGCTGGAGCAGGCGAAGCTGGAGAGTGAGACTGCAAGGAAGACGACGATCCGCACTGCGCGCACCCTAAGCGAACTCGATCGCGGGCGGAAGGATCGGGAGCAGGCTGAGCAATCTGGGAGTCCTCACGGGCGTTGTGGATGGGGCGCCGTGGGGGCCGTTCGCGCGTGCCAATCAGGGTTTCGGGCGAAGCCAGATCGGCCACGCTCGAAGCTCGACACGCCTCACGGCTGCCGGAGCCGTCGTTGCGAAGGACAGGTACGACGCTGCCGACGGCCCGCCCCGCGACCGGATATCCCCTAACCCGTGTTTGTGTCGTGTAAGACATTGTGGCAACATGTGGGTGTCGGCGCCGATAACGGACTCGTGCGCGTCGCAGTCCGAAATCCGAGCCCGCTTCCGGCGATCGCTCTCGAGTCGGTCCCGAGCCGAGCACCTACAGCGAGAGTCGACTCCGGAGATCAGGGGTTTACCGGGTCGGCCCGGCGTCTGTTTGCGCTGCGCGGTCCGCTCTCAACGGACGACGTGAAGTTACTCGAATCCAACGCAGCCTGGCTTTCCGGCCGCCAGATCGAGCGGCTGTCGACGCGAACCGACGCCAAGGCTAAGAGCGCGCGCTTTGCCGCCCTCGCGGAGAACCATCGGACGGTGGAGGAGCTCACTCGCCGATACTGGGATCCAAAAGCAGACGATCGAATTCGGCTCGCGGTGCCGGAGCTCGCGAAATCGGGCGCGTTGACGCCGACGATGGTTGCGAAGCTCGCCGCGGTCTTGCTCGTGGGCCCGGTGACTCGGCACTTCGCGATCACGCTCGATTGGCAGAAGCTCGATCTCTCAGGGATCTTCGACAAGAACTCACCCCTTTGGTCGACCGATCTCGACGCTCTGCGCGGTCTCATGAGTTTTGTACGCGGCGTCCCTTCGGGCGGTCGGGAGAAGTTTCTTCGGGCAACGGCGTACGAGCTCGAGAAGATCGATCAGGAGCTCGTCGCGCGGCTCATCGAGCAAGTCGGTTTGGAAGAGCTGACTTCGATCAGCCCCTCGCTGCTCGGCTTGTCGGAGCAAGAGCTCCCTCGGGAGCTCACGCGATTGGATGGGCTCAAGAGTTATTTGGCGACGCAACGAGTTTGCGAACCGATCAAGGCGACGACCCTCTCCCCCGAGGTTCGCGCGAAGATCGCGGTGGCCCGGATCGCGCTCGAGAATGCCGACGCATACGCGGAAGAGAACTCAGTGACGCTGGGCTCACCCCCGGAGACCCTCGAGACGGCACGAAAGTTGTATTCCGAGGCGGCCGAGCGCTTTCGTCGGGTGGTCGCGCTCGATCCGTCGGCGATCTCCAATCCCGACGTGAAGCTGTGGATCACGCGCCGACAGCGCTCGCTGTTCGTCAGCGGGGCCGCGGGCGAGGTCGAATCGGGAGCGACCGCTGGAAAAGTGACTCGCTTGGTAAAGGGTGTGCTCTCGAGGGTGCCCGGAGTGTCGAGGCTCGTCGCCAAGCCGGGATTGGCGGAAGAGAAGCTCCTCGAGCAACTCACTCGAAGGTTGGGGTTCGATCCAGGTCGCAAGCTCGCCCCGAACGACCGCGCGAAGCTCTTCGCGGAGCTCGAGGCGTCGCTGTTTGCCGGGCCGTGCGCGAGTGACCCGTTGACTGCGATCGATCTTCCTGCGGAGGTTCCGTCGCTTCACCACGTCCACGTGTTGTTTGCGCCAGGCGTCGTCCCGATCGCCGGTGTATTCGACGACACCTTCGAGTCGCTCGAATCAACCCTCGGCGTTCGCTCGGAGATCGCGAAGACAGGCTTTTTCTGTTCGGAAGAAGATAACGCAAGAGACGTTCGCGGCGCGCTCGAGCGAATCATCAAGAAGGATCCGAACGCTCGTGTGCTGATGGTGGGCTACAGCCAAGGGGCAGTGAACTCACTTGCGCTTCTGGACCAGCTCCGCACCGGAAGCGACGAAGATCGTGCGCTCGCCGATCACGTGGTGGCGATGGCGAGCTTGTACGGCGCGCACAACGGCTCGACCGCGGCCGAAGATGGGGTCGAGATCGTGAAGTCGGTGCTCGGGCGGTTTTCTGGAGGGAAGGCCGCAGAGTATGCGTTGTCCGGGGCAGCAGGGCTCGGGACGATCCTCGCGGGCGGCGTCGATTCGCTGAAGCGATCGACGCGGGCGAAATTCTGGCAGACGGCCAATCTTCCGAGCCAGATTCCGTACCTCTCGATCACCGCCGTCAGTGAGCCGTGCGAAGTCCCGATGGTCCTCAAGAAGGGTTACGCGGACATGAAGCTCGCCGCTGAAGCCCGCGGACTCCCAACCGACAACGATACTCAGGTCCTTCGATTCGACGCACAGCTCGGAAACGACGACTCGGTGATGGGTCGCGCGGTTCGGCGGAATACTGTCAACCTCGAAGTCCGTGGCCATCACTGGAATCCGTTGCGAGCCCGGGACATGGGCTGGGACGACGCCGAGCTCTATGCGTTTCCCAAGCGCCCGCAGCTCGAGAGCCCGCTCTTGGTCCTCGCCGAGATGGGTTTGGTCGGATAGCACCAACCTTTTTCTCGACTACACCCATTTTTCGCCGCGCCCACGCGTTGGTCTTGTTGAGTGCGACTTTCGGGTGGTGCGACTTTGGGGTCGTGCGACGGTCTCTGCGGCGCTGAGGAGCGCTCATGGGCTTTCCGCCTCGAGGAACGTCAGGATGACTCTCTGTTGCAGGTCTGAGGAGGTCGGAGCTTCGGAATGAGCACTGAGGTTCGAGCCATCGCATCCTCGCGGTCGGAGGTCATTTCGATCTCCGAGTTGAAGGTCACGCCTGACGTCGGCTCGGGCTACCCACAGGGGCGGAGAAGCAGGCGATGAGTTGGGATTCCGGGATTTCGCATGTTCCCCAGCGCACGCGTCGGGCCAGCGCGGCCTCGGGCGACGCAGGGTCGATTCGCTCGGTGCTGATTTCCGCAAATCCTTGCCGAACGGGATTGCTTCTTTACCGCTGCGGAGGTGCTTGCCGTGGCGTGAAATCTGGTGCACACCTCTCGGGCCCATTCGCTTCCAGAGCGAACGGGCCGGAGGAGTACGAGATGAAAGTCAGCCAAAGCCAACCGATTGGGTCGACGGAGGTGGCTCAGGCGTCGGCCACGGAAACAACGGTCCGAGCGTCGACGAGGGCTACTCACGCGGAGGCCGGCCTCGACGCGGTTCCCAAGGCGACGGCCGGGCAATTCGCCAAGGGACAAAGCGCCCCCAAGGCGGGCTCGCGTGCGCTCGCAACGCGCGTCGCCTACGCGGACAGCCAGCTCGGCATCAATGAGCAGGCTTGGCGCGACTACGGTAAGGCCGAAAAGAAGATGGATCAGGAGGCCAAGAAGCTCACCAAGGGCTGGGACAAGCTCGACGCCAAGGACTTCGGCGTCGAGCAGAAGGCATTCAAGGAGTACGCTCGATCGAGCTCGGCGTTGCGTGCCTTCGTCGACAACGAGGGCGGAAGCATCTGGCGTGCGGAGGCCGCCTCGAATGCCGGGGAGCTCGTGGACGCGCGTGTGAAATTCTTGAAGAGCGGTGCTCAGGTCGACGGCCACTCCAAAGCCGCGATTCCCGACGACGCGCCGCAACAGGAAATGAATCGGCTGGTCGCTGAGAGTTACGAGGCCTCGCGCCTCGTCCTCGAAGACCTTCGAGGCAAAATCGAGCCCAAGCTCGACGACGCACAGCTCGCGATGTTTCGTGTCGCCGAAAAAGCGTTCGATGTCTTTCGTGACGCGACGTCGACGCGGGCGGCCAACGTCGAAGCTCGCGGAGGCACCCTCGCTCCCCTGATTTACGGTTCGGTCGCGGAAGGCATGACTGACGCCCACGCGAACGAGCTCTGGAGCTTCCTCGCGCGAGTCTCCGGCAGCGATTCTCCCAACTCATGACGCAGGCCGTCATCGGGAATCGACCGCAAATCGGGATTGCGTCCGAATCAGTATCAGTTAGCAGCCGTGGAGGTGCCGCCAAATCCCGGCTCTGGGTCCGGAGCTGGCAGCTCGAATGCGAGCGCGTCGCCTTCGGCCAAAGTCGGGTCGATTTCTTTGGCTTTCTCGATGTCGTGCTCGGCTGAGTTGCGGTGACCGAGCATCGCGTGGGCTCTGGCCCTCGCCGCGTAAACCGTCGCTCTCCAGGGACTGGCCTTTTGGGCGCGGTCGAGGTCTTGGATGGCTGCGTCCGGGAGACCCTGTTCGGTGCGCGCGCGTGCCCTCTTCTCCAGCGCGGAGCTGAGTGCGTCGCGGTGACGGGTGATGCTCCCGAGGATACTCAGCTCCAGGTCGAGGAGCTGGGCGCACTCGTCGATCCTCCCGAGTTTGTCACAAGTCAGGTCGACGGCTCGATCCCATGCCGCCAAATTCTGCGTTTCTTTGGTCGCAACCTCCTTGTAGGCGGCGGCGGCTTCAGCGAGCTTGCCTTCGTTTTCGAGCTTGCGTGCGCCGTCGATGCCGCGGGATGGGCAGCCGAAGAGCGCGAGACCAAGGCCGAGAGTTGCGAGCTTTCGATGGAGGCTCATGGAAGGAAGCTGCTGTGGTAGGGGTCTCGGCCGTCCTGGGCCCAGATCCGCTCGGGGCCTCCGGCGTTGGCCGGGCGTCGCCACGCCACGATCGAGACTTCCCCGGTTCGATGCGGAATCACCAAACCCACTGCGTCGGGATCCAAGGCGAGCTGCTCGGTGTAGGCCGGTGTGCCGGCGACTGCTCGCCCGAGATTTACCGGTGGCGCGGCCTGGACGGCGAGATCGGCGCCTCGGAAATGGACCACGCCCGCGGCCGCGTCGACGACGATGATCTCGGGTATGTCGTCGCCATCGACGTAGGCCGAAATCAGACCGACTGAAGCCATACCCACACCCACGGAAAATTGATGAATGGGTATGTTGGTCGGGCTCGGATCACAACGAAACCCGGCGACGCCCCGATCGATCTCACAACCCATCACGGTGCCCGACTCGAGGACGTAATAAAAGCGGGGCGCACCCGTCGCGTCGTGACCGATGGCCGGACCGACGACGGGGGAGGGGAGGGTTGGGCTCGCGAGGTCCCAGTCTCCGAAGTTGTTCGAATTCACGTCATGAATGGTGATGAGTGGGCCGGAGCCGTTGTGGGAGCCGTACGCGATGTAAACGTGCCCGCCGCCGCCCGCCATCGTCGACAACGGGCCATCCGGCGTGACGGTGGCTCCGTCGTTCAGCGCGTACTCTTGCGATTGCGGCCGTAGGATCACCGCGCGATCTCCGTCTTGCGAGACGAAGCGAGGATAGTTGGCGCTGCTGGGAAAGGAAAAATAGGCCGGGCGCGCGAGGGGGTTCGAGCCGTACTCGGTCCAGCCGGGCTGATTTTGTTCGTCGAGCCCGAAGAAGCCGGTGTTGCCGCCGTCGAAGCCGGTCGCGACGAAGAAGGTCCCGTCGTCTGGGATGGCGAGGAGCTCCACCTTTGCCGCTTCCAGCCTCTGTCCTGCTGTTGAATCCGTCACGTTTCCTCCCTGAGGTCGACACACCATCGCACGCGAGACGGTCGCAAGGCCGGCGCAGAGTTTTTCCGCCGTTCGAGCGCCAGGGAACGGCGCGTCTCGCTCGCGGAGCGATCCGATGGTTCGCGGCACCCTGTCGACAGGCATCGAGGAGCGATTCGATGGCTCGAGGCACCCTGTCGACAGGCATCGAGGAGCAATCCGACGGTTCGCGGCACCCTGTCGACAGGCTCCGCGAGCAATTCGATGGTTCGCGGCACCCTGTCGACAGGCATCGAGGAGCAATCCGATGGTTCGCGGCACCCTGTCGACAGGCTCCACGAGCAATCCGATGGTTCGCGGCACCCTGTTGACGGGCTCCGCGAGCAATCCGATGGTTCGCGGCACCCTGTCGACAGGCTCGGTCGCCCGACAGGCAAGCCCTTGGCGTGGGTGACCAGCGTCGTCGTGTCGTGCGTCGCAAGACCTGCCGCTGCAGGGACTGTCTTTCGCGGCTCGTAGGCTCGCGGCGTCGCTTGCACGCGCGACGGCAAAGCGGCTTCCGGGCCACGCGTTCACGAACACATTTTGGCGCCGCGTTCGCTTTTCGGCTGACCGTTCGAAAACGAAAAGGACCGTTCGAAAACGAAAACCGTGCTTCCGAGGTTCCTCGTTATCCTTCAAGAGCGCGGACCAACCCCATCGCGTCGATCTCGAGCACTACGTCCGAGGGGCCCCGTGGGACGTCAGCCGCCCGCATGAGCGTCGCGGCCAACGCATCGTCCATGACGAGGAAAAAACCCGATGATCCCGCTCCGACCCGAAGCGCGGAACCGATCGCAGCATCGGTCCCGAGGTCGAAGATCGCACCGCCTGCCACCCACGACTCGAAGCGCGCACGACTGATTTCGGTGGACCCGACCTCCGGGGAAGCGACGAGGAATCGGCGCGGCGATCCACCCTCTCGAAGCGGCTCGAGCTCGAACCCGATCGTTATCCGGCGTTCGGTCTGAAGGGCGACGAGGGCTTCGATCGATTGAAACGCGATTCGCGCGCGTCCATCTCGACCGGCAAGGACGGCCAGCGCGCGGGCTCCGTGAACAGGCTCGATGCGCGACTTCGAGGTCGGGGCCACTCTGTTCGGTGTTGCCGCAGCGGTCTGGAGCTGGGCGCCAGTTTCCATGCTTTCGGTCTTGGACTGCGGATCCGCCGATGTAGAGGCCGTCTTGGCCAGCATCGCGGCTTGGGCGGACGTCTCCGGGGCCTTTAGGGAGCCGCTGCTCGTGGCCCCTGGCTTTGACCGGCCGCTGAACAGGACTAGCCCTGGGACGACCACCGCGAGGACCAGGAGCCCCGAGGCGATCCAACCTACGATCTTCCTCTTCATGGTGCCTCGACCTCCGTGAGTACCTTGTCGAGCTTCCGGAGCCGCGTGGCCCGACCTCGCAGCGCGTCCGCCTTCTCCTGATCACCGACCGAGGACGCTCCGATAGCGGCGTCCTCCAGGCGTTCAATCTTCAGGCGAAGGCCCGCTCGTGAGTCCGGAAGGGCCAGCACGTCTTCGTCGCTGGGGAAGAACCGGTCGAAGATATCACCCGCTGCCTCCTGGACTCGCTCGGTCCGGTTGTCAGCAAGCCGCGCCTTGAGCGTCTCTTCAGGCGCCTGGGGCTTCCCTTTGAGGCATCGCCGGCTGGCCGTGACAGCAGAAGCCGGGCTCGGGGCCATGGCGACCTCCGGGCACAGGGTGGCGCACCCCGTCGACCCCGTCGCCAGCGTGAACATCAGCGAGAGTGAGAGTTGGCTTTTCATGTGACCTCCTATGAGCAACCGGCGAGCGTTCGATTGTGGGAACTCGTTGATTTGTTTCGAGTACGTCTGCCTCGAACGCATCGCTCCGAGGAGGCCGCCGACAACCTGCCTCGAACCATCGGAGCTCCGATGAGGTTGTCGGGATTGTATGACGCGAACCATCGGGCAATAGGTTGGGTGGCGTGGCTCAGCGTTCCGACGGGTCAGTGACGTGCTGCCAATGGTTTCGAAGACTTCCCACGAGGATCGGCTTCGCGCCGGTTGTGTAAGGAGACCCTCATGAAGAAGCTCGTTCAACCTGCATACACGTCAAACCCGTTCCTGCACCCATTCTTCCTCGGCGCCTTGGCGTCGCTGTTCGTCCTGCTGCGCGGCCGCCTGAGCATCGCCCTGTTGTCGCTGGTCGCGCCGCTGTTCGTGATCACCGCGGAGGCTGCGGGGCCCGAGATCACCCAGCGCGAGTTCAAGGGCTTCCAGCAGCTCGTGGACACCACGATGGCGGTTCAATCTTCGCTTTCCCCTGCCCTGACCGATCTCGTGTTGCTTCAGGCGCGGTTGACCCAGGCCAAGAGCAAGGTGGACTCTGCACGGCGGGAGGGGTCCGCATCCATGCAAGGCGTGGCCGCCGAGACGGAGCTCGAAGCCGTTCGCGCGGAGATCCGTCGGGTCGCAAAGGAGCGCCTGATGCCCGTGCTCGAACCGCTGGCGACCATGAAGGACACCAGCTCCGCAGAGACGAAGAAGTTGCTCGCGGATCCTCGGCGGTGTGGCGCACTCATTAAGGGATGGACGCGCGGACACCCGGATTCGGCGAGCGCTGCACCGCTGGCGTTCGCCCTAGCCACGCAGCGCCTCGAGGGCAAGATCGTGCGGTTGCTTCGGGAATCGGCGTTGGGCGAGCTGTCCTCGGCATTACAGAGCGTCGAACGGACCCTCGGGCTGCTCACCAAAGTTGGCGACTCGGCCGGCAACCCCCAGATCGATCTGGGCGAGCTCGCGTCCGAGAGCGAGCCTGAGCTCGACGAGCCCGCCGATGCGCTCGAAAGCCTGCTGGCGCCGAAGACCTAAGGAATGCGCTCGCACTTTCCGGCAGTCTTCGCGTTGGGGAGCCGGAGCGTGACCCGATGCTCTGGAAAATCGGCGAAAGGTGCAACCTTGTCCCACCCAACGCACTCTCGAGGGACGTTCAGCCAGCTGCACCACTCGAATACACCCCCCGCGACGGCACGAGCCTGCCAGTCGTCCCGTGACGACCCGGAGGCTGGCCCTCCGACGAGACTCCAATGTTTCCAAAGGGTTCCCAGGGAGGCCAGTCTCTCCGGTCAGGATAGGAGGTCCCGCCATGATGCTGCGCTACTCACTCGCCGCCGGGCTCGTCGTCTCTTCGACGAGCTGCGCTACGCTCTGCCCCGAAATCGCCCTCGCGCCAAGCCCCGCCGCCGCCACGTCGGCCAGCCGCCGGTGTCTGAAGTCGAACGTGCCGATCGCCCAAGACACGCTGGAGCAGCGCTTGGCCGAGAATCGCTCAGAGCGCGTTCGCGACGCTGCCTCCGACATCGTCCTTCGATTCTTTCCCGATGATCAGACGCTCCTCGAGCTGCCGAACACACGCGCGGGCTTGCGGCTCGCGATCGGGCGCCTGGAGGACGCCGCCGTCGGCGCGGCGGCCACGGGCGATCCGGACCGCGCCGCGGCCATTCGAGGGCGCGCGGCGCGTCTGCGCAAGCTGGACGCCCTCATCAACTCGACCGAGGGGATGCCGTGAAGCACCGAATTCTCGGGGGCGTCGCGTCGGGTCTCCTCGTGCTCGCCGTACTGGTTCCGCTGGTCTTGCTCTTTGGGGGCTCGAGGGCGCCTGCGAGCTCCAACCCACCAGAAGCGACCGGCACGCTCCGGATCTTGGCCGCCGGGGCGCTCGCCAAGACCGGGGCGCTCGCCAAGAAGGAGCCGCCTGCCCCATCCTCAGCCGCTTCGACGCTGTTCGAGCCGAAGCCACCGGACCCTTCTGCGGGGCCTTCGAACGAGGCCAAGAGCCGTCGAACGACCGCGACCTCGTCGGCCCCGACCTCGTTTGCGAAGGCGAGCGGCGAGGTGGCTCGCGGACATGAAGCCCGCGGCATCCTTCAGGGCCGGGACGGTCAGGTGCGAATCGTTTTCCAGTCCACAGAGGCGCTCGTGTCGCTCAAGTCCGCGCGACGGGTGACGATCGGCTTCGAGTTGGCTCCTCTCCGGGAGGGCCTGGGGCCTCGCCGCTATCTCGTGGCGTCCGCCGACGTGGGCTCCGCGGAAATCAGCGACGACCGGTTCGAAGCCTGGGTCGCCGCCGGCGCCATCTTCGATCTCTCCTCCGATCCGTCCCTCGGGGCTGCGCTCGGCACCGGTCGCGCTGACGGGTTCTTTCTCGTCTTGGACGACGCGTTGGCCGTGGCGTTGTCGAGGGCCGTGGGGGAACTGCAGCCTACCGCCGCGAATACGGTTCTTCAGATCGACGCTTCGGGCTCGGTCCAAGCCATCAGGGGGTGATCATGTTGTCCATGTTGCTGCTCTTGGCCACCAACAGCGGGTGCGACTTCACCTTCGAAGCGTACCGGGTCGCAATGCTCGATCGTCATGCCCACTTGGCACGGACCCTCGAACCCGAGTTTCTCCGTTGCATCGGCGAGTGGTCTCCCGAGGACGGACCCGGCCTCGTCCGGTATCTCAAGTCGGTGCGCGCCGCGTCGCCCTCCACGAGGACGGCGGTGTATGGCGGAGCCGTGGAAACGAGCGAGGTGATCATCCAGGCCGTGCGCGTCTTGATGGACGAAGCGACCGGGCTCCCTGCCGAAGGGGTGGCTCGCCGGCTCTTCGTCAGCAGCATGGCCCGCGATCGGAGGGACCAGGAGCGGCTCTTGGCCGACCCGTTCCTGAAGGCGTTCGCGGCGCGGGAGAGTTTCCACCTCATGGGACTGGCCGCCGACGTGGCCTGTGTCGGGCGAAAGCGCCCGATGAGCGAGGTCGCACAGTCGGCCAGGGGCATCTTGCGAGCCAAGATGGGAGAGCGCGCCAAGCTGATCCGTGTCGTCGGTGAGCGGCATGGGGTGCTGCACCTCGAGCTCGATCGGGTAGAGGGGAGAGGAATGATCGGGGAGCGGCTGGGGCTCCTCGAGCAGAAGGGCGTTCTGCTTCGTGCACCGAGCTCAATCCCGCCGGACGTGGCGGAGTACAGACTCCCCCTGGAATCGGAGCAGCGCTAGGATTCCGATGCCTGTCTTTTCCGCGACTTCCCACACTTCTTTCGCCAAGCGGGTGCTCGTGCCAAGATCTCATGGGCTCGAACGCACCGAGCTTCATACGGACTGGGCCGGGAGTGACCAGGGTAGACGGAAGGGTTGTACGCAGGAGGTCGCGGAGGAGGTGTCGTGGTTGCCCGCCACAGACCCGATCGTCGCAGAGCTCAGGTCGAGTCCCACACTGCCAATCTTGCGTAACCGACTCATTTGCCAGTGGCTCCGAAGGAATGCGTGTGCGACGTGAAACTCTTGCTCGGCGCCAGAGGCTGTCAGGTCGCCGCTCGCAATGAGGTTGAGATGCTCGTCGTCGGTCATCTCGAGATCATGACGGACATCGAGCAGAGCCGAGGGTAAAGCGAGCGCCAGCACGAAGTCGTGGGCGGCGGTGCCCTTGAGCCAGGGGATGTGCGCCACGACCACTCGATCCCGCCCGGCCATCGTCGGGCGGCTGTATCGCGGAGGCGAAGACGAGGCAAGCCGTGAGCCCCGGCCCCGACAGAGAGATGGCCGAGAGGAGGCCGCCGCCAGGCTGCCTCGAACGATCGGCTGCCGCCGAAGGATTTCGCAGAGTTCCCGGCGCTGCCGCTTCGTCCGTGACAAGTGAGAGGTTCGAATGAGTTCGCGTAACGTCTGGGCGTTTGGGTTCGTCGCGCGTTGGCTTGCAATCGGTCGAGCGGCGTCGGCGATGCCGTGCTCTGAAGCGCATGGCGTCCCCTACGGAGCTGGCGTCGTGGAAGCGGCGAGTGAAGCAGCGATCGATCCGGCGCTGTTGGCCGCAATCATCTCGGTGGAGTCGTCGTTCGACCCGAAGGCGCGCTCATCAGCGGGCGCAGTCGGGCTCACCCAACTCACGGCTGCTGCGGCTCGGGAAGTGGGGTTGAGTGTTGGCCCCCCGGACGAGCGGCTAGATCCTCGGAAGGCGATCTTCGGAGGCGCGAGGTACTTCGCGAAACTTCTGCGCCTGTGTGAAGGCGACGAAGAGTGCGCGCTGTCGAGCTACCACTCGGGACCTATGTACGCCCGCCTCTGGGGCGAGGTCCCTCCGGAGTCAGCGAAATACGTCGCACGCGTGCTTGCTACTCGTGCGCGGCTTCGAGGTACGATGCGATTTCAAGTCGTGGAGGAGAACGATGGACGACAGTGACAAACTCTGGAGTTGGAGCGACGCAAAGAAGCTGCCGTCGATTGATCCGTACAGGATCGAGTGGTCCAAGGACGGAGACGTCCTCGGGCAGGCCCCAAAGATTCTTCGCCTCGACAAGACTATTATGCCGGACCACCTGTTCACGCGCCTGGACTCGGGAGACTTCACGGTTCTTCGCTGCTTGGCCCGCGTCCTGGGCGAAGCCTTCGCGCAGTGGTTCCAGAGCGCCATACCCGATTCGAGTGACCCGCGAGCGCCACTCACCCGACTGCGGAGTCGGCCGACCAAAGTTCGGGTGCACCGAGTACTGGGTGAGCTCTGGCTCGATCGGCGCCATGTTCGCGCACCCCTCGAACGGATGTTCGCGCCCGGCGAGTTTTTTCGAGCTCTCCAAGGACTACTGAAACGCGTCGACCGAGTCGAAGCGGTACCGACGCCGAGGCCGCCAAAAAAGTTCTCGACCCTGTGGCTTGAGCAAAAAGGGCGCGACGTTCACCGCGAGCAAGAGATCATGCTGGAGGCGCCGGCCGTCGCCTCCGCCATCAGGCAGATTCCTGAGCGCGTGGCTGCGATGAACCGCCTTGCGATCGGCGCAGGCGCACTCTCGAACGAGGCTGTGACCGAGTTGCTCGGCAAGACGGCGGACAACCGGCTACCCCGCGGCTCGGGGGAGCTGGAACCGTTTTTCAGCCCCATGCTCCTCGACGCGAAGCTGGCGATGTGGATTCTCTACAGCTACACGGACAACAGTGAACGAGAAGTCGCCACGTTTCTACATGCTCGAGGATACAAGAACCAACACGGTCATCAGTGGCAAGCCGGTGGTGTCAGAAATCATGCTGCGGACCTGGATTTGATCATCTATGGGTCCGGAGCATCTACTCTGCGACGGCTCTGCGCCATCGCGCCTGTGCACGTGCCCGATGATATGCTTCGCGTGCTCCGGAAGGTGGCAAACGCAGAGTTGGCAGACGTGGAACTCAGAAAATTCTTCACGCAGCAGACCATGAATGTGCGGCTCGCCAGTTGGCTGCTTCTGGCCCGAAATGAAGCAGCCGAGGTGTGCGCTTTCCTCGAGGCGCAAGAATACGTACACCCGAACGGCGCGCCCTACTGCGCCGAGGCACTTCGTGCCTTCTCGGAGGACCTCCAGCGGCGCCTGCATGGACCATGAGACAATGATGATGATGCGAGAGAAAGACGCGAGTGATATTCGCAGACGAGGTGCAATCATGAGTGCGAACGAAACGACGGCGATCATGTTCGAAGAACGGGCCCTGCAACACATCGCAGATCGGGGCGCGGACTTCCTTGCCCTTCGGGAGTCGGTCCTGTCCTCCCGCGACTCGCTTAATAGGCGAGCCGCAGACGCGCGGAAGCACGCGGCAGAGAAGGAGAATGGGCGCACGGGATCGGAGGCCGCCGGGGAGCAGGAGCTGTCGACCGCCGCAGCGCGCGCAGTCAGCGCGACGAAGCCACCGGACATCGCCCTCGTCTACCTTCCCGAGCTGTCGCGCCATCTTGGCGGTGGCGTCCACGCTTGGATGCTCAGGACCTCCACGTCCGCCGTCGAGGGGTCACACCGCGTTTTCATAAGGCAGATGAATCTGCCTTCACTGGCCCATGGTTTGACAAAGGCTCAGACCGCACCGACGGACGAAATCAGCGAGCTCTTCGCGCTCAAAGTGCTGGCTGAGGACCAAGTCGTCGAGCTCCGCGCTTCGAAGATCACGTGCGACTGCGGCGAGGTGTTCGAGATTCCGGCGCTTTCAGGCCGAGCCTGTCAGGCGATCGAGCCGCCATGGTCCAACCTCCTGGAGGCGTACCATGCACTCGGTGCCGGCGCGAACCAAAGGCAGCACCAAGCCGACTTCGCGCTGGCATTTCGCCGGCTTGTCCGGTCGGGCAAGAAAGGTCAGGGTGGGCCCCGCACGCTGGATCCGTGGAGCGCTCTGATGCTCGCCTGGTTCGCTGCCGAGCTCGCGAAGTGCTACTGGGAAGATTCGGCCAGGGCGGCGCTGGGGCTCACCGAAGTCGGCAACCACTCGCAGTTGCGAAACTTGGTGAAGTCGAACTGGCCGAACTAAGTATGCGAAAGGCGGGGATCATGCGCGAGACGGAGGCGACTGCTAGCTTCGCGGCCATCTTGACCGTGCCTGTGAACGCCGAATGTGACCCCGACTACGACAAACACACGGATCCCTGGCGGTGGGCGAATTGGATTTCCGCATGGGTTCTCCAGCCCCACAAGACCCGCCAGTACCTGGTCGAACAGAACTTCAACCGGGAGCTCGAGCGCTTTGGAGAGTCCAAGATCGGCGTAGGTGAGGAACTCAACCAGGCCGAAATACCCGTCGACTACACGTCGGCAGGGTGCACGGCATCGGTCGCGATGCGGGCGCTGGCAAGCCGCGTCTCGCTGCGCTTCTGGTGGTTCGGATCGGCCGAAGTCGCCGAGAACGGGAATCTCCAGAGGATTGGGGGTCTTGGATTTAAGCTCGCCGCGGCCGGGGCACTCATGGGCGCCGACTTGGTGGAAGAATGGGGAGAGCTGATCGTTCGCGCCACCGACGGCACGCCGATCGCGCCCGTGGTCATCGCCGATGGCCAAGACGTCGCGGCTGCAATCGATGAGTACGCTACCCTTAGGAAGACTCACCAGTGGAATTTGTCCATCGAGCTCGATCAAAAGAATGGCACTGTCACCGTTAGATACGCTTCGTCGAGCGAAAAGCTTGCTTCTTTGGACCTGCTCGTGGCCAAGACCGATCAGGACGCGCTTCGTATGGTGCGGGAGTGGGGGCGGGCTCATGGGCGCGACGTCGATCCGCCGTCCAGCGAGCGCCCCACCGAACCGTCCAGCGAGCCCGAGGCAAGGAGTCGGCTCTCAGGCTCGGCCCGCACACAGCTACTTCCGGCACTCACCTTCGTCTTAGTATTTCTGGTGCTCGTGCTACTTCTTGCGGGTCGACGTGACACGCCGAACCCGTATGGCCCAGACGCGGGGCTCGCCCACCCGGACGCGGATGCGAGTGATTCTCGGGCGGACGACTTCGGTATCGACGACGAAGATGCCGGCTCCTCGAGCGGTCATGCTACCGGACCGGACGCCCGTCGCCAGCTTTCAGCGCGCAAGGCGCACGAAGTGATCAATTGGGGTGATTCAGGTGCCAATGACGCCTTGCCACGGCCAGACGCGGCCCGCTATCGGCGCTGCGCTGCAAGAGGTGACCCGATCGACGTGCATACTCAGCGCGCCGTAGATGTTCGGGCCATGCTCACCGAATACGGAATCGCCGCTTTGGCCGCGAATGTGTGCGGAGGAGACTACTCGGTGGACGTAGTGGATGCTCAGGATCAGGGCAAACACCAGCTTCAAATATGTTGCCAGGGGATGAGTCTGGACGGGCTTTCGCAGAGTACACCGATGTCGACTGCTGCAAGTCTCAGAGGCTTGTTGGAGGATCAACGCGAGTCGGCGAGAAGTCGCTGATGGGGGATGACCAGACATGGGGGTGGGTAACACGAGTTGCGCTCCCTCGCAAGAAAGGGGCAGGTAGGCACGATGCTTGGATGGGACAGAGTTGTAGTTGTCGGAATCGTCCTTGGGGCCGCCTTCATCCGGTCTGCGAGTGCGCAGGAAGACGGAGGGTATGGGGATTTGCTCAGCCCGGAGCCGCCCAAGGAGGAGGAGAAGAAGGACAAGTGCCTGTGGTGGGACCGTCCGTCAACGGTAAGCGGCGGCCTTTTTCTCGTGCCCGTTGGTAGAGTTCGGGGGTTCTGGGTCGACTCCCCCAGAGGCTCGCGGTCGCTCTATGACACATCCATCCTTGAAGTTAGCCTGCGGTCGTGGCTCTTGCCGTGGCTCTTTGGTTCCTTGGACACGCGAAGCGATGACGTGGACACGGCGCCGACGGACATTCCAAGTTACTCACTCCTTGGTATCGAAGCGTCAGCCGGTCTCTTGGCCGCCATAACCGGTGAGGCCGCGGCCGAGTCCGGATACTTCGTTCGGGGTGAGCTATCGTTTCGGCTCGGCACCGATTGCTGGTCGAGAGTTCAGCTCGCGGTCGGCGGAGAGGGCACGTTCTACGCTCCTGGCCCGCCGGAAGCACCAGGCCACATCTACGAGCTGTACGGCGCCTTGCGAGCCGCCCCGCTCGAAACACTCCGACTTTCCCTCGAAGTTCGGTCCATGGAGACCACCACCTTCTACGTCGACGACGGGCCGTACTCGGACTCGCTCGCGTCACTCCTCGTTGGGGGTGAGCTCGACCTGCGGTTTCTCGAGCGGTCCAGCTACGGTGTCCACTTCGTAGCTAGTTACGCGAGGTCGATTCCTGCTCAGGGCGCTCCAGATGTACAGCGCTGGTTGTTCGCGGCCCGCTATAGGCAGGAGGTCTCGGCGACAGGTACTGGCTTTCTGAGCCTGTTGAACATCGCCGACTCGGAGTCGCGGTCTCCTGACAGCTTGCGGTTCCATCTAGCGTTCTTGGCGGTCGAGGATCGCATCCTTCGACGGGCGCGGGATGGCGTCGAGGCCGAACACAGTTTTCTGCAGTTATTGCCAGTGGCGGGTCTCGACTTCTGGTTTTTCGAAGAGGTAGCCGTTTCTTTGTCCGCGGCGGTTGACGTCCAGACTCAGCTCGTGACTGTCGAACCGTCCGTCATCTATCGTCGCCCCAAGAACTCGGCCTTGTCCGCGTGGTGGCTCCGCGCTGGGGATTCTTGGGCTGTGCATAGGCCTGCCGTCGAGCTCGCCAGCGGCTCCTCGCGCCTTGTCAACACGGAACACGAGCCCTTTCTCCAGTTGTGGGTACGCCCGCTTCGATTCCTCGAGGCGGGACTCGCTGCCCACTTCGTGTTCCTGAATCTTCTCGAATTCGAAGAGAATGCGCCCACTTACACCAGGGAGTATGGGTTGCTGCTCGGACCGATGGTACGCCTGGTGGTGTCGCCAAGTGAGTCCGAGCATTCGCTCGTTTTGGTGGGTGGGTTCCTTCCAGCCCTGACGACGCTTGAGGGTGAAGGATACGGGTTTCGTCGCCTCTCTGTTGGCATCGGATACCGATATGATGGCTGAGAGCCGACAAAACCTCGTTCGTGCCGCGACCAGAGGCACCTTGGCACTTCTGGCTTTCGCCGCAGGCTCAATCCACTGTTCGAGCACGCAATACTCCGAGGCCGATCGCGGTCTTCAGCCTCAGGTACTCGAACGCCTCGCAAGCGAACTCACGCGTTTCTGTGGGTTCCGCGAAATAGCGGTACATCCACTCGTGGATGAAGTCAACTGGTCGTGGTGGCGAACCTCCGTGAAGTTCGGGGACTCACAAGTGTCGGCGGCAATCGAATCGACGTTCGGCGACCTGTGTGACCGGGCCATCAAGTTCGAGGCCCGAAACCAGGGGCTGATCGATGCGCTACCAGCGCTCGGCGTTGAACCGCTTCGGAACCACATAGCTCGCCAGTTGGCGTTGGAGTCATCCACGAAGGCGCACTTCTATCTGATCCGGGAGCCTTCAAGATCCGTCTCCATCTGGGTGCTCGACCCGGGCGGCCACCTTCGTCACGCTGGTGCTTTCTCCGCCGCGTCACGCGGGAAAGGCGACGGCGAACCGAGGATGTTCTTGCCTGAAGAGGAAGATCTTGTCCGAGAATACTTGGAACGGAACGGGGCAGCTCTGGTTCAGAACCTCATGGACGGCGCGCGCAGGCTCGTGATCACGTACGAGCCCGCCCTCGCCGCAAGAGAGAACGGGAGCTTTTGCGTTTCGAAGCGAGATGTGGGGCTCGGTCAACTCGACCAGCAGTTCCACAACTCCTTTCGCCAAGAGCTCAGTAAGAGAGTTAAGTTGGAGGTTGGGCGGGATACGCTGAAGGAGTACGGCCTCGAAAGGAGCGGCGAGGAAATTCGATGGATCAAGCCCCCCTCTCCGATCACGGCTGAGGGCTGTCGGACTCTGCTCGTTACGAAAGTGGCGCATGCTGAACCTTTGCCCCAAGACAGCATCGCAACTGCGGGCATCGTCGCCTTGTCAGTGGGTTGGCTGGACCTGGACGGAAACACCATCCAGGAGTGGCGCCCCGACGTGCCGAAGGTGTTTGCACGGGTCCCCCTCCTGGTTGGTCGGGATCGCGACACGCTGGGCTTGTTGCCCGACTTGAGCTTGCCAATCGAAGACCCCACCTCCGGTGCCGTCGTTTGTCCTCTGCGTGGTGAGGACGGTTGGCTTGTCCCTCGCGAGCTGACGCGGCTCCAGGAGGACCTGCGCGACGTGTTGGCTCAACAAGGTTTCGATCCCGTGAAGACCCTACCTGCTGAGATCGAATGCCGACCGCCCCGGGAGGGCTGGCAGGTCGAGCCGATTCTCGCCCTCGGCGCCTCGGGCGAGGTCAACGCCCGGGTCGAAATCCTGCACGCGCGCGGCCACAGGCGAACGCTGTCCCTCACGCTCCCTGCCGAGCTTCGCCTGCCGGCGCGAGAACAGATTCGACTCACCGTTTGGCTGCCGCCGAACATCCCGAACCAGTGGACTCGAATTCGAAGCCAGCTTTCGGGTTTCGATCGCTACTTTAGGCTCACAATCGCCACTACACCTGAGCCACCCCTCGCGTCTGGGACTGCTGTCGTGTTGCTTCCAGGTCTCGCATTCGACGCGTCTTCGCCTGTACCTAGCGACACGCTGCGGCAGCAACTCGTCCAGGCCATGAGTGCAGACGGGAGCACACTCGTTGAGGTTGGCCACCAGGAGCGTGGCTTTGGCGCCCTGGTCTTTGCGGGGCTCTTGAATCCCGGGGTCAAGTCGATTGAGGATGAGTTGTCGCTAAGTTGTTCGAGACTCGCGAACCGATTCCCAGCCATTTGTCACTTCGCTGACCGAGTCAAAGTCAACCCGCCTGCCCAGCAGATGTCTCTCGAGGGTCCAGAGCCTTTCGAGCCTGTACTCTCAGCCGGAGGCAACGCACTGGCCGTTTATCGACCGCTTGGTGAGGGGCTTGCGTTGTGGATCGGGCAAGACCTCGAGTTCCCGACGAGCGAGCTCGCGCTCAACTTCCTCGCTACCCACCTTGGAGCACAACCATGACTCGATTCCGAGATCCCATCCCCAAGTCGTCGAACTGCATTGTGCTGTCGCTGCTCTTCGGGCTCCTTTCTTCTTCGGCAGGCCTCGCCCAGCCGGTGCAGAGGAAAGTCGTCGGCAAGACGATGGTTTCGGCTGGGAGGACACCAGAAGGCGCCGTGGCCATGATGGAGGCACTGCGGCCCTACTTCGTCGTGGCCGAGCCTGACGACTCGACCTTCGAACTCAAGCTGCGTCCGGGTGACACAATCACTTTCCTCATCGAGAAGTCTCAGGTCATCGAGTGGCCGACCAGGGAAGGCTTCACTCCGGCGCCGGAAGGTCTGACCTCGTCGGGACGCAGCCCACTGAAGGTCTGGTCTACCTCGGACGATCTCGTGAAGGATCTCCAAGGACATGCAGGTCATGGCCCGACATTCGTGGAACCCGTCTCGGCGGTCGGGGCAGGGGGCCGACTGGGTTCGTACCCCCTGATCCAGAAAAGGAAAACGAAGTGGGCTGAATTGTACGAAGTGATCGTACCCGTAGCACTCAAGAAGGCCCCCCGGCGGGAGTTGGCGGGTGTACGACTGTCCAAGGAATGGGCGGCCGATGTGAGAGACAAGGTCGGGGCCGTAGACTTTGTCTTCGTGTTGGACTGCTCGTTTCGCGCCAGGGGAGTCCTCCATGAGGTCGTCTCGGTGCTAGACGATTTCGTGAAAGGGGCTGCGTTCCTCGACCTTCGCATCGGGATCGTTTGTTACCAGGACATGGACGCAGCGAGCGACTACTTGACCAATATCGTTTCAAAGCTAACGGACGTCGCTTCCGGACTCAGCAGCCTCCAAAGTCTGCAGTTGAATTCGAAGTCAGGGTCGATGGCGGACCGCAAGGCGGAAGCGCTCCTCGACGGAGTTCGAACCGCGCTAGGACCAGACGTCGGCTGGCGGCAGCCCTCCTTTGCCTTCGTTTACGCGGTCGTCGCTGGAGAGGTACACCCACAGACCGTCGATCCCCGCGCCCCGCCTGAGACCGCCAAACAGATCGCCTCATTGGCCCAAGCCCTGACAAAGACGGTCGTTGTTGTTCAGGCGGGCTCGACCGGGCAATGGGGGGACGTCGCGACATGGACTCGGCTGCGCGATCTCACGGTGTCGACATCGGGCGCCTATCTGCTCGCCGAAGGAGACTGGGTGCGCAGCCTAGCTCAGAACTTCAACAAGGTCGGGAAGGAAGTGGGGATAATGCGAGATCGGGCGGTCGATCCGATTGTTAGCAGTAAGGGACTCGACGTGATCACCCTTCTGGATCGGGACGAGGGTCTGAGCCCTGAGGCCGCTGAACACCGAGAGTTGGTGATCAGGGAGGTAGTGGCGTCGAAGAGTCCAGTGGTGTTCACGCAGGGCTGGATTCCAACTCAATCGTATCTGACACCCAGTCTGCTGCTCACGTCTCCCGAGGTCGGAGTTCTGAGCGAGGGCCTCCAGGCTGCAGCTAGTCTGCGCGGTGGCAAGGCGGCGGCGAAGGCCATCAACGCTCTATGCACGGCGATCTCCGGCGTTAAGCCTCAGTCCGAGGACGATAGACTAAAGTGCGCCATCGAGGCCGAGTTCCCATATCCGCTCCTTGAGCTGGCGCGGTCGGCCTACAAATCAAATCGGTTCGAGGACCTTCAACCTGCCGTCAAGGCCGTTTCCAAGCGCCTATCTGCCTGGCTGCAGAATCCAGCGACTCAGAAGACGCTGAGTGAACTCGGTGCGATCTGGCTTCCCATCGATGTGCTCACTCACGGGTCAGTAGGTAGCTGATATGACAACGCCAATAATACAACTCGAAAAGGTGGGCAAGAAACACGGGGAGACTCCTGTTCTTGAGGGCATCGGCCTCAGCCTGGAGGATGGCGGAAAGTATATTCTAACCGGTCGGTCTGGAGCGGGGAAGTCGACGCTGCTACACATCATGGGTGCTCTCGATTTCCGCCATACGGGGGATTACCGGTTTAACGGGACGCTTATCGAGAAAACGGAGAAGGCTCGCGGGGCGGTCCGGAGTAAATTCGGCTTCATGCATCAGGACTTGCGGCTTTTACCCCACTTGACAGTCGAAGAAAACATCGTCCTTCCGCTGGTCGGGACAGGCAGGAATCTTGACATGAAAGAGGTTCCGGACCCGCTTCGGACAAGGATATGCAAGTGGCGTTCCCGACTGCCCTGCGAACTTTCTCGAGGGGAACGCCAGTTCGCGGCCCTCGCGAGGGCGATGGTGACAGGGCCGACGGCGCTGTTCGTTGACGAGCCGACAGCGAGCTTGTCCAACGTTGATCGTCCGGCAATCTGGAAGTGCCTTGCTGACTTCAACGGCCTGGTAGTCGTAGTTACTCATGAAGATGGTCCTGCTGCTTTTTCGAAGACAAACCTAGCTGCCGGGAAAATTGTCCCGTGAGTTGGAGCGCGAGCATCAAGTCGATTAGGACCTTGGTTGTTCAGGACCTCAGGCGGTCGGGTGTCACAATCGCTTTGAGCGTGGGCTCGCTCAGTGTGACAGTGCTTGTTTTCAGTATTATTGCTTCGATGTACGCTGCTAACCAGCGCTACGTCGCGGGTATGGAGGTGGAGCTAAGGGTCGCCGCCGTCCTCGAAACGCCGTCGTTGGACTTCGGCGCCGGGGCTGCTGAGGCTGTGCGCAAGTTGCTGTGCGCCAACAAGGGCCAGGAATGCGAGTGGGAGGTTCATCAAGTGCCTCGGAAAAGTCCGCTCATGCGCATTCAGGGACCCGGTGAGGCCTGGGGTGAGGAATGTGACTCCTGCCGTTCCGTCAATCTTACGGGGCTTCCTGCGGAGTCACCGCTGTGCAAAAGTGGGCATGTCCCCTGCGGCAGTTTCACATCGAGCGTTGCTCTTGAGTTCATCCTCAGCAACCGAGTCCTCTCCCAATTCGGGATTCAGCGGCGGGCGGATCGGAATTGGCAAATCAAGATCGGGAAATGCGTGCTTCCCGTGAAGGAAGTAAAGGTCGAGCCCGGGGTCGGCAATGACGCGGTATTCGGCAAACTGGACGAGGCACGAAACGACGAAGCCCTCGCCCCGGCGGGAACCGTTCGGATTCTCGAGCACCTTGCCGGACTCCCAGAGTGCGAGGCCGTCATGGTGGGGTCGACATTTGCTCCCCAGGTTCTTGAATTCGCGTCCGTCGATTCCAAGCTCAAGGAGGGGAGGCTCGAGATCTACACGAGCAAGACAGATGCCGCTGAAGCATGTGAATTGCTCGAGGAAGCTGACGCCCTCTACGACTGCTTCGCCGCCGGGGAGCAACGGGAACTGCAACTCGTCAAGGACCTCATAGGCTTCGCGCGCCGCTTTGCCATCCTCGTTCTCGTCCTCATCGGATTTGGGGGCCTGTGCTCGGTGCTGCTCACGTTTTACTCCATTCAGAAGGTCCGCGAGCCGCAACTCGTTCTGATGCGGGTGATTGGAATCCGTCCTGGACTGATGTACCGTGTTCGAGTCGTTGAGGCGGCTGTGATCGGACTCGTGTCGGACGCCGTCTCGTTATGCGTGTTTTATCTTTTGCGGTCGGTTGCGGGTCATCGCTTCGCGATGGATTTCGCGATGCCGAGACTGAACATTGGCATCGACCCTCTCGGGCCCACCCAATGGCTTTGGGTGGCAGCGGCGGCCGGCGTCTTGCTGCCGATCGTTGCTTCCCTTCTCGCGGGTATCAAGTTGTACACGGTAAATCCCATCGATTGGCTCGACAAGGTCGCTTGACAGGCATGGATTCCCGAATTCCCTCGCTCTTTGCGCTTCAGTTGCTCGCAGGCTGTTCGGCTTGGACTCATGCCCCACCCGAAGACGCAGCCGCTGGCACGGCAGCCGCCCACGAGTCAGATGACGGAACAAGGCTCATTCTGCTAAAACGGACGCCGGTGCTCGTCGTGCCTGGCGGTGGGCAGGTTGGCAGCTTGCCTGCCGGTCTGGAATTGCCGACCGCTGTCGTCGAGCGGGATGGATGGATCGAGCTGCCGGCTGAGTTTGTCCAGTCCTGGGTCTTCAACCGGGGTCGCTCTTATATCAGCGCTCGCGATACAGTCATCGTCAGGTCGAATCTGGGTGTCTCCTGTGGAGATATTTCACCCAAGGACTTCGACGGGCTCCGGCTCGACGTGACGAGACAAAGTCTCGAAAACGTCTGCAAGAGGTTCGGCCGCCTGCCTGTTTCGCGGGTTGAATGGCCGGAGGCCTCGGTTCGTCCGTCGAGTGTCGAAGTTGTGGTGGCGGGCTGGTCGAGGACGGCGACACGCGCCATGGTCGAGGCCCGTGAGATTCCGCTGGGTAACCGGTCTCTGGACGTCGTAGTCGTGGTTGATTTGGGTAGCAAGAACCGGCACGAACAGCTCCGTCGGGTGGCATCCTCGGCTTGTCGGAAAGCGACGGGCACCTCCGATGCCAACTGCAATCTCCTGTTCTCTGAACTCGTGATGACAAAGAGTGGGGTTCGGGCGGGCCTACGGGACCGCGGAGGCGAGCGCGACTCCGTAGAGGAGGTCCTGGCGCCGCGGCCGGCGAAGGGTGCTCGGGTCGTTCCACTTCAGAAGATGCTGACGATGATCGAGGACAACGTGGTTTCCGGACCGCGCCCGCCTTTGGTCGTATTCGCGCTCGATCAACCCCCTTGGTTCGCGCGGAGTTCGGAGCAGAAGGTGGTATCGGAGAAGGCCGGACGCCTGGACTTTCTGTTCTTCGCCGCTCAGCAACAACGCGGGATGGTGCCGCCGGGTCTGGTCCGCCTCTCGGATCTCTCCCGAACGGATCCAACCACGCTCGAGGCCACGCCGCTGGACGAAGCGGGCCTCTCACAGAATATCACGGGCGCCGTTCAGAGAATCCGGAACGCGCTGGCTGCGCTCTCGGGCCAGACCGTGAACACGGCGACGATTTCACTCACCCGAGCCACTTTGAAGCTGACCGAACGGTCAGAAGTGGGTTTGCTCGCCCGAGTCCCAAGCGAGGCGCAGGTCGTGCTCAATCGGACGA
Source organism: uncultured Myxococcales bacterium (assembly GCA_964463485.1). Lineage (GTDB taxonomy): Bacteria > Myxococcota > Kuafuiibacteriia > Kuafuiibacteriales > Kuafuiibacteriaceae > CAYXDO01. The sequence continues at coordinate 29,877 of CAYXDO010000042.1, forward strand.
CGCAGGCACTCTCGACGACGGTATCGGACGAATCGACATCGACGCGCTTGCCCGGCTCACCCGGGTGCCGCACGTGGTTGGATTGCATGAAGCTCCCGCCCCAAGTCGCGGAGCGGATCGTGAGTCCCTTCTCCATCTTGCGCCGTAACCTCGCAACCGTGGGACCGTATGAGTGGCGCGAGGACGTCGTGCTTCGGCAGAGCGTCCGGGAACTCGTCGTAAACGCCAGCCATTGTTTCGACGAGCCTGAGTGGATCAACTTGACGAAGTGCCGCCTTTGAGGAGGCTTGGACCCGTCAAGATCGTGGCCACCGCCTGGGCCAGGCCTTGCCTCCTCTTCGCATCCGCGATACCGCGCCGCGGCTCGGTGGCAGACGCACATCGGACGTGCACTTCGGACGCGTCATCACCAACAACCAGTTCCCCTGGCTGAAGGGCACCGCCGCTCACGACTTTCTTGCTCGCCAAAGGGTTGTGCTCGGCCCTGCTCGATAGTCGTTCAGCCAGGCGGCTGGGTTGGCGTGGGTTCGGTCGCGCGCTCAGGGCGGCGTTTTGACGAAATGCCGGGAATGGCGGTGTCGTCGGAATCGCTCATATACCGACCCACCCGCGCCACGCTCTCGTACACGGACGCCCACCGAGTGAAGGCGCGGTTCCGCAAGTCACCCGGGCTGCCCTTCTTTTCGTCGGTGGCCTCGAGCAACTGGAGCTGCTCCATCGCGAGCTTGCCCGCCGCCTCGAGCTGCTCGGGGGAGTATGGCAGCTTCCCGTCGGCCAGCGGCCAGTGCCCCTGATACAGCTCCACCCACTGCGACACGTCCCGAGCGTCGTCCCGCACGCCCGAGCCCGGTCGAATCACCGCGATCTTCTTCGCCGCGTCTGGGTTGCCCGCGAGCAGCACGGTGGCCCAATCCGTCAGCACGCGATCGTGCTCGCGCAGCGCGAGCGCGAGCTCTTGGCGGCGTTTCCGCTTCTCGGTGCTCCACGGAAACTCCGAAAGCAAGTCCGCCGCCACGAAGTCCTCGCACCAGGACGACACCACTGCGAAGTCCTTCTCCACCGACGCGACTCGTTCCGGGCTGAGCTCGTCCGAGAGCCGCCCCGAGTGCGGCGTGAACGTCGTCACCAGCGCATTCGTGAGCTCGGTCGCTCGCGCCCCCGAGATCGAGCTCCGTCGAACCTGGCCGTCTGGAATGGCGAGGAGCTCCGCCTTCGCCGCTTCCACTCTCTGTCCTGCAGTTGAATCCGTCACGTTTCCTCCCTGAGGTCGACACCTTCTCGTCGACGACGTCCTCGGATACCACCGGTTCCGAGACGGTCGCAAGGCCGGCGAAGCGTTTTTCCGCCGCTCGAGCGCCAGGGAACGGCGTGTCTCGGCCTGCCGCCAGGCTCGCGGAGCGACCCGATCGTTCGAGCAACCCTGCCAACAGGCATCGAGGAGCGATCCGATGGCTCGAGGCACCCTGCCAACAGGCATCGAGGAGCGATCCGATGGCTCGAGGCACCCTGTCGACAGGCATCGAGGAGCAATCCGACGGTTCGAGGCACCCTGTCGACACGCTCCGCGAGCAATCCGATGGTTCGAGGCACCCTGTCGACAGGCATCGAGGAGCAATCCGATGGTTCGAGGCACCCTGTCGACAGGCTCCGCGAGCAATCCGATGGTTCGAGGCACCTGTCGACAGGCTCGGCGAGCAATCCGATGGATGGTTCGAGGCACCCTGTCGACAGGCTCGGTCGCCCGATAGAGGTTTTGGGAATCGCACATCTGTCTGAGCGGCATCTCACGGCTCCCCCGTTCCCGTTGGTGGCGATCCCTGGCACGAGACGCCTGAGTCTGCAAAGCGGGCTCGCAGCGGGGTCCCGGCTGCGCTCGATGATGGCGAGCTCGGCCACGGTCGCGAAGGCAAGCCCTTGGCGTCGGTTTTCGTTTTCGAACGGTCCGGGCCTTTTCGTTTTCGAACGGTCCGGCTTGGCGACCGAAAGGCGAACGCGACGCCAAAAGGTACCGACTCTCCCAACTCATGACGCAGGCCGTCATCGGGATCGACCGCAAATCGGGATTTGCGTCCGAATCAGTATCAGTTAGCAGCCGTGGAGGTGCCGCCAAATCCCGGCTCTGGGTCCGGAGCTGGCAGCTCGAATGCGAGCGCGTCGCCTTCGGCCAAAGTCGGGTCGATTTCTTTGGCTTTCTCGATGTCGTGCTCGGCTGAGTTGCGGTGACCGAGCATCGCGTGGGCTCTGGCCCTCGCCGCGTAAACCGTCGCTCTCCAGGGACTGGCCTTTTGGGCGCGGTCGAGGTCTTGGATGGCTGCGTCCGGGAGACCCTGTTCGGTGCGCGCGCGTGCCCTCTTCTCCAGCGCGGAGCTGAGTGCGTCGCGGTGACGGGTGATGCTCCCGAGGATACTCAGCTCCAGGTCGAGGAGCTGGGCGCACTCGTCGATCCTCCCGAGTTTGTCACAAGTCAGGTCGACGGCTCGATCCCATGCCGCCAAATTCTGCGTTTCTTTGGTCGCAACCTCCTTGTAGGCGGCGGCGGCTTCAGCGAGCTTGCCTTCGTTTTCGAGCTTGCGTGCGCCGTCGATGCCGCGGGATGGGCAGCCGAAGAGCGCGAGACCAAGGCCGAGAGTTGCGAGCTTTCGATGGAGGCTCATGGAAGGAAGCTGCTGTGGTAGGGGTCTCGGCCGTCCTGGGCCCAGATCCGCTCGGGGCCTCCGGCGTTGGCCGGGCGTCGCCACGCCACGATCGAGACTTCCCCGGTTCGATGCGGAATCACCAAACCCACTGCGTCGGGATCCAAGGCGAGCTGCTCGGTGTAGGCCGGTGTGCCGGCGACTGCTCGCCCGAGATTTACCGGTGGCGCGGCCTGGACGGCGAGATCGGCGCCTCGGAAATGGACCACGCCCGCGGCCGCGTCGACGACGATGATCTCGGGTATGTCGTCGCCATCGACGTAGGCCGAAATCAGACCGACTGAAGCCATACCCACACCCACGGAAAATTGATGAATGGGTATGTTGGTCGGGCTCGGATCACAACGAAACCCGGCGACGCCCCGATCGATCTCACAACCCATCACGGTGCCCGACTCGAGGACGTAATAAAAGCGGGGCGCACCCGTCGCGTCGTGACCGATGGCCGGACCGACGACGGGGGAGGGGAGGGTTGGGCTCGCGAGGTCCCAGTCTCCGAAGTTGTTCGAATTCACGTCATGAATGGTGATGAGTGGGCCGGAGCCGTTGTGGGAGCCGTACGCGATGTAAACGTGCCCGCCGCCGCCCGCCATCGTCGACAACGGGCCATCCGGCGTGACGGTGGCTCCGTCGTTCAGCGCGTACTCTTGCGATTGCGGCCGTAGGATCACCGCGCGATCTCCGTCTTGCGAGACGAAGCGAGGATAGTTGGCGCTGCTGGGAAAGGAAAAATAGGCCGGGCGCGCGAGGGGGTTCGAGCCGTACTCGGTCCAGCCGGGCTGATTTTGTTCGTCGAGCCCGAAGAAGCCGGTGTTGCCGCCGTCGAAGCCGGTCGCGACGAAGAAGGTCCCGGTGGGGCTCGAAGCGGCGGCGTCGATGCGGTCGCCGAGCGGCAGAGTCAACACCGAGCTCAGCCCTCCCTGCACGTCGTATGAGAACGCCTCGAGGCCCGTGGCGTTGGCGGTGACCAGCAGGCTCTGGGGCTCGGCGACGAGCGGGCCGCCCACGGGGAGAGAGGCCGCCGCGGTGGCCACGCCGAACGTGCAGTCCGCGCCCGGAGCGAGCACGCTGAAGCGGCCGTCCGCGCGTGAGGAGACCACGAGCTCGTCGATGCCGTCGTCGTCGAGGTCGTCGACCAAGACGGCCTGGTCCAAGCCGTGCGTCACCTGCGCGCGGGCCACGAGGGCAGGCGTGGCACCGACCGGAGGACACGCGCCGGTGTCCGGAAAGCCGACGTCGACTCCGGTGTCTCGGACGCCGAGATCGGGCGTACCTAGATCAGGGGAGCCAAGATCCGGCGTTCCGACGTCGGGATCCGTGGCGTCCTGCTCGAAGCCAGCGTCGCGGTCCTCGCTTGCGTCGAGCGCGACCGCGTCGGGGGCGTCGGGGTGGGCGTCGGGCGTGGCGGCGTCTTCGCCAGGGCCTCCGACATCCTGCGAGGGCGATTGCAACGCGGGAGGACTGAACGTGCAGGCCGAGGCGTAGAGAGCGGGCGCGAGAATACGCGTCGAGATCCTGCCGAACCGACTCAGAGCCCACACCCAGGTCGTTGACCCGAGCGACCCTCGCGCGATATTTCGACCCTTCGCGTTCGCCACAACGAGATTCATGCCCACGAGACCGTCCAACGAGCATACGCGAGCCCAGCGAGGAACGCATCGGAAGGCCGCGCGCCTCGGGCTCCTTTGCGGCGAACTTCAGGAGGTTTGAATGGCCGATCGATTTCCAATGACGCTGACCGGCGTTCAGAAGCTGAGAGACGAGCTGCTACGCCTGAAGACCGTCGAGCGACCGGAGGCGACTCGTGCGATCGAAGAAGCGCGTGCCCACGGCGACCTCAGCGAGAACGCCGAGTACCACGCGGCGCGGGAGCGTCAGAGCTTCCTCGAGGGGCGCATCAAAGAGGTCGAGAGCAAGCTGTCCTTGGCCGAGGTCATCGACCCCAGCAAGCTCAGCGGTGACCGCGTCGTCTTCGGCGCTACCGTCACGGTGCGCGACACCGAGTCCGACGATGAGAAGACCTATCAAATCGTCGGGGTCGACGAAGCCGACCTCAAATCCGGCAAGATCTCTGTCACCTCGCCGATCGCGAGGGGGATGATCGGAAAGCGCCTGGGGGACGAGGTGATCATCCGGTCGCCCGGCGGTGAGAAGGTCTACGAGTTGCTCCAAGTTCAGTTCGTCTAGCTGGCAAGGTAGGTAGTCCGGAAGCTATCGGCTCCCTCTGCTGGTGCCCGTTCCGTCCCAGGTCCGAGCGATGCACGGGCTGAGCTGACTCAGGCCGCTGCCGTGTCGTCGGGATCCGACGCGAACGGCGAGGTCTCGAAGCTCTCGAGGAGCGCCTTAGGGGAGTCGTAGATCGTGGCGCCCCGGAGCTGGTTGCGCGTCCAACCCCCGGACAGGAGCGCGACACTTTGAACTCCAAGCTTCGCGGCTCCGTCGACGTCGTCGGGCGAGTCGGTCAGTTGGATGGCGGCTTTGTTGGTCAAGGCAGCGCGCTCGAGCGCTACTCGTAGAAGGTCACGCCTCGATCCGACGCGATCGTTCTTGGATGGGTAGATGGCGCGATGGATCAGCGACTCGGCCTCTAGCTTCTTCAAGATCGGCAGCAAGGTCTCGGCCGAGTCGGCGCTCACGACGATCACGCGCATGCCGGACCGGATCGCCGCTTGAAGGAGCTCGCGGGCCCGATATCGCGGTGGGATTCGCGAGAGGTAGCGCATCCCGAAGATCGTGCGCGCGCGTTCGCAGGTCTCGTTGCCGAGCGGCGTGTCGAGGCCGGCGCCCAAGGTGAGGTTGAGGAGCTCGTGCGGAGCCAGGGTGACGGACTGTCGGACCTCGGGGAAGCGGACGCGAACGCCGCGTTCGGCGAGGGCCTCGACCCACGCTTGGGCGCGCGCGTCATGGACGTCGAGGAGCAACGCGTCGACAGACAGGAGGAGCCCGAGGCGGTGCCGCATGGGGCGCGCATTGTACGCCTAGTCTAGGGGCGGATGAAGTTGGGCCTCCAACTTCGTCGGGGAGTAGTCGACACGAGTCGTCAGCGCAGTAACCCAGGCGTGTCGACTCCATCTTGCTCTCGCGACGCGGAAGGGTTCGTATGGACGCGCCATGACCCGCGAGCCGCCACGGCATCCCCCTCCGCCCATTCGAGGGTCGCCGGTGTCCGCCGACGTCCTCGGGTTGGTGCTCGAAGAGATCCCGGAGGCTCTGCCGGCCGACGCAATTGGGTTGACCTTCGTCGACGACCCTGAGCCGCAGCCGCTTCCAGCGTCGGCGATCGGTCTGACGCTCCTCGAAGAGCCACAGCCTCTGCCCGCCTCCGCGCTCGTGCTCACGCCGCTCGATCCCGAGCCGCTCGCTGCCGACGCGATCGGCTTGGCCCTCACCGAGGTCGAGTCGGATCCGGATCTGGACGACCTCGGATTGTCGCTCGACGACGAGCCCGCGCAGCCGGCGCGCGTGTTGCTCGGCGCGCCGTCGACACCGCCGCCTCCTCTTCGTGGAGCGCCAGCTTCCCCTCCGGTTCGCGGTGCGCCCGTGGCTCAGGGCGTTCCGGTAGCTCGTGGTGCGCCCATCGAGCAGATCCCTGTGGCTCAAGGGGTTCCCGAGCCGGCCGAACCTCCCATTCCGATGATGGAAGGGATCGACTTGGGGCGAGACAGCACTGCGCTTCGCCCGCGAAAGAAGGCGCCACCCAAGCCCTCCGAGAAACGAAGAGCCAAGAGCGTCACGCTGGAGCCAGGCGCCGCGCCGGAGATGGATGGATTCGAAGGAACCGGTGTGGGGGACGGCGCCGGGCGACGACGCCAAACGATCAAGGACGTGAACCTCGGCGAGGTTCGCCATTGCTCCGAATGTGGCTTCGAGGCGCCGCTCGGCTTGTCACGTTGCACGAATTGCGGGTGTCGGCTGTCTTCCTGAAACGCCGGACCACAAACGCGCGGAAACGCTCCGAGCGTGTTACATCCCGAGCGGCTTTGTTTTCGAACCGCCACACACTTCGAGTGATCTACGGCGACACCGATCAGATGGGCATAGTCTACTACGCCAATCATCTGCGCTATTTCGAGGCGGGACGGAACGAGCTGATGCGCAAGATGGAGCTTCCGTACAAGGAGCTCGAGAAGCTCGGGTACGCGTTGCCCGTCGCTTCGGCGCAGGTCGATTACAGGAGCCCGGCGCGCTACGACGACGAGCTCGAGCTCGAGACTTCGTTGGTCGAAGTGCGCCACGCGAGCGTGCGGATTCGGTATAGGCTCATGCGACGGCCCGATGGCGCGCTCGTTGCCACGGGCGAGACGACCCACGCGGTGATCGGCCCCGACGGTAAGGTGACCCGGATCCCGCCAGAGCTGCGACGGATCCTACTTCGGGAGGAGTGACAATGGAGCGGAACCTCGCGCTAGAGGCCGTGCGAGTCACGGAAGCGGCAGCGCTCGCATCGGCTCGCCTCATGGGCCTCGGGAGTGAGCATCAAGCCACCCGAGTGGCTTCGGAGGCGATCCGGCGCGCTTTTGCGTCCATCGAGATCTGCGGGACCGTGGTGATCGGCGAGGGCGACCGCGACGACACGCCGGTCCTGTTCGTCGGTGAGAAGCTCGGGCGGTGGGAGCACAAGGACCCGCCGGTCTCGCTCGCCATCAACCCGCTCGAGGGCGCGAGCTCCTGCGCCAAAGGCAGGAACGAAGCCATGGCCGCGATCGCGATGACCAACGGCAGCTTCCTGAACGTCCCGGACGTGTTCGTCGAGCGCATCGCGGTCGGACCTGCGGCCCGTGGCGCGATCGATCTCTCTGCGAGTCCCAAGGACAACTTACAGGCAGTAGCGGACGCGAAGGGCGTCTATGTCGAAGACCTCACCATCGCCATCTTGGATCATCCACGCCACGAGCGGCTCATTCGCGAGGTGCGGGAGGCCGGAGCGCGCATTCGTTTGGTCGAGGGCGGGGAGCTCGCTTCCGCGGTCGCCACGGCGAAGGACGGCACGGGAATCGATCTTGCGATCGGCACGGGCGGCGCCGCCGAGGCGGTGATCGCCGCTGCGGCTCTGCGTTGCCTTGGGGGCGACATGCTGGCGCGCTTCGCGCTGCGGTCCGACCGGGAGGCCGAGAAGCTCGTGGCTTCTGGGCTCGATCCCATACGCGTCTACGGCCTCGAGGACCTGGCGAGCGGCGACGTCGTGTTCGCCGCAACCGGCGTCACCACCGGCGCGATGCTTGACGGCGTCCGATTCGTGCGCGGAGGTGCGGTCACCAGCTCGATGGTGATGCGGAGCAAGACGATGACTGTGCGCACGATTACGGCCCATCACCGGTTCGATCGGAAGCCCGACTACTCGTGAGAACGTTGGCTTCCCATCTGGAGCCGGATCGGCCCGGCCCGTTCGGCCCCATGGGTCTTGCAGGAAGCGGCTCCAAAGCGGAACATGGAGATGGAGGCCTGGTGCTCGACGCTTACATCATCGAGGAGATCAAGCGGCAGGAACGGCAGCGCCGTGACGACCGACCGCGCCTCGAGATCGAGATCCCGCGGCCCGAGCGTCCGAGACCAGAGGCGCCTCAGCGCGAGCGTGATGACGACGAAGAGTCGGACGAAGATCGCGGCGACGACAACGTCATTCGCATTCAGCTCTAGCGCGGGACATCCGTGTGTTCGAAGCTTCGCGAAGCGAGCGAATTTTTCGCGGCCAGAATCTTCTGAGCGCCGAGCTTGGGGCATAGTTCGTCCCAAGCCATCCCGTCGGTTGTCCGCGCGACTTGCGATCGTTCTCGGATCCTGCGAGACCAGGCTGCCATGACCAACATCAACGCGATCCACGCGCGCGAGATCCTCGACAGCCGAGGCAACCCGACGGTGGAGGTCGAGGTCCAGCTAGCGTCTGGTGCGCTAGGGCGCGCTGCGGTTCCATCCGGAGCTTCCACTGGAGCGCACGAGGCGGTGGAGCTTCGAGATGGGGACGAGAAGCGTTATCTCGGCAAGGGCGTTCGTCGTGCGGTGAGCTCGGTGAACGACGAGATCGCGCCTTCGTTGCTCGGTTATGACGCGCTCGATCAGCACGATGTGGACTCGACGCTCTTGGCGCTCGACGGAACGCCCAACAAGGGCCGCCTGGGGGCGAATGCCATCCTGGGCGTGTCCTTGGCGGTGGCGCGGGCGGCGGCGGACTACTACGACATGCCCCTCTATCGGTATCTCGGCGGCGTCAATGCCCGCATGCTGCCGGTGCCGCTGATGAACGTCATCAACGGCGGACGCCACGCGGACAACGGGCTCGAAGTTCAGGAGTTCATGCTCGTGCCGCGTGGTGCGTCCTCGTTCGCGGAGTCGCTCCGCTGGGGTGTCGAGGTCTTCCACACGCTCAAGAAGCGGCTGCACGCGAAGGGCCTATCGACGGCCGTCGGAGACGAAGGCGGGTTCGCGCCGAAGCTCGCGTCGAACGAAGCCGCCCTCGAGCTCCTCGTGGAAGCGATCGCAGCGGCCGGCTATCGGCCAGGTGAGCAGGTCGCGCTCGGGCTCGACGTGGCCGCGACCGAGTTCTTCACCGACGGCAAATACAAGATCGGCGGGTCGCTCCTCTCGAGCGCCGAGATGATCGAGTGGCTCGACAAGCTCGCGTCCAAATATCCCATCGTGTCCATCGAGGACGGCCTCGCGGAAGACGACTGGACCGGCTGGAAGCAGCTCACCGACAAGCTCGGTCGCCGATGCCAGATCGTCGGAGACGACTTGTTCGTGACCAACGTCGACCGCCTGCAGCGAGGGATCCGCGAGGGCGCGGCCAACGCCATCCTCATCAAGGTCAACCAAATCGGGACGCTGAGCGAGACGCTCGAAGCCATGAGCCTCGCGCGATCCGTGAGCTTTGGTCAGATCGTGAGTCACCGGTCGGGCGAGACGGAAGACAGTACCATCGCCGATCTCGCGGTCGCCACGAACTCAGGTCAAATCAAGACCGGATCAGCGTCGAGATCCGACCGCGTCGCGAAATACAACCAACTCCTCCGCATCGAAGAGGCGCTCGGGCCGGCCGCCGAGTTCGCGGGCCCGTTCTTGTACTCATAGCCCACCGGATTCCGCTTCGAATCAACCGGCTCCTTCGTCGCCAAAACGGCCGGGAGCGCTACGGCCGGAAGCGCTGCGCAGCCCCTGCTGCGTCGATCCGTTCCTGCCGTTGAAATCCCTGCGATACTCTCCCACAGTGAAGCGGTGGTTCTTGCCCACCGCTGGTCCTTGAACGCAGACGACCCTCGCGCTCCGAGCGCTTCGGCTTGGGCGTCGATGTCCGAACGCGAACGCAGAGCGGCCGTGGAAGCGCTCCCTGCGCTGATCCCCTTCGAAGCCATGGCCATGGAGGGCGATGTCCATCGCAACGCCTGCGAGGACGCCCTGGACGAGCTTGAGCGGTACTTCAAAAAGATCTCGCGGAAGAGATCTACATCTCGAAAGACTTGGCCGTCTACTACCCGGACGAGCCCCGAATCGTCCCCGACTTGCTCGCCGTTTTGGATGCCGACGATCACAAGCGAAATACGTGGGTCGTGAGCTTTGAAGGGAGAGGGCTCGACTTCATCCTCGAAGTGCATGTCGCCGGCCACCGGCGAAAAGACACGATCCGCAACACCGCCACGTACGCCCGATTGGGCATTCGGGAGTACTTCATCTTCGACCAACCCACCGGGGCGCTCTGGGGGCATCGGCTCGGGCCCGGAGCGTCGGTGTACTCTGCCATCGTTCCGTCTGGCTTCGGGCTGAGCTCGGCCGTCTTGAGTCTCGACCTCGCGGTCGTAGGTTCGGCGCTCAAATTCTACGCGGGCACCGCGCAACTCCCCGGCGCGGATCAACTCATCCAGCGTCTCGAATCGATGGTCGGTTCGGTGATCGAAGAGAGGAGAGCGGAGGCCTTGGCGCGCGCCGAGGAAGCGAAAGCGCGGACCGACGCGGAGTCGCGGGCCGACGCCGAGGCGAAGGCACGCGCCGATGCGGAATCGCGCGCTGACGCTGCGGCGAAGGCACTTGCCGCTGCGGAATCGCGGGCCGAGGCCGCGGCAAAGGCACGGGCCGATGCGGAGTCGCGGGCCGAGGCAGAGGCGAAGGCCCGCGCCGAGGAAGCGAAGGCGAGAGCCGAGGAAGCGAAGGCACGCGCCGACGCGGAATCGAGGGTGCGGTCGTTGGAACAGCGCCTGGCTGAGCTCGAGGGTCGAAGCATCCCCAAAGGGGAATGATCTCCGCGTTTGCCGACGCCGTGCGCCCTCCGAACCCAACCTCGCCCTGCGCCGAAGGTCGCGCGCCCAGAGGGACTCGAACCCCCAGCCTTTGGGTTCGAAGTCCATGTCAAGCAAAAACGACAGGCCGTTGTCCCAAGCGGTGTTCGGAGCAGACGTTCAGCCTGAGGCACCCCTCGGCGTTGCGATTCTCTGACGGTGTGCTCCTTAGTACACGTCCGTGGAAGTTCGTGACCACGCTGAAACCACAGAGGACGCGGAGAGAAGACACAGAGGACACAGAGAAGTGCTCATTCCATCATCTGTGTGCTCTGTGGGCTTCGGCTCTGTGCTCTCTGTGGTTTCTCCCGTGGTCACGAATTTGCGGGGACCTGTACTTAGCGTGGCAGCCGCTGGCGACCGTCAATTCGAAACGTTCGCGCACGGTTGGCCGCAGCTGCCGCGTATCGCGGCGTCCTCGGGACAGGTCGAACAGCCACTCCCCGCCTGCCTCAGCTCGCTCCGACCCTTCCCGCGGCTCTGCCCAAGCCCGCATTCCGCCAACCCATCCAGGAATCTGGCGCGGGCGGAGCGCGGTGGTAAGCCCGACGCGAACACCAGTTTTACACAAATATATAATGTGGCTTACTCTTTGTGCGTGGACACCGAGCTCGCAAGCCACCCGGACTGGGACCGCCTCTTCCAGACGGCGCTCGGCCAGGAAGGCCTGTTCACCACGAAGCAGGCCGCCGAAGCCGGATACTCGCCGCAGCTCCTCGTGCACTACGGCCGCATCGGTCGCGTCGTACGTCTTCGCCGCGGCATCTATCGGCTCGTCCACTTCCCGGCCGGCGACCACGAAGATCTCGTCGCGATCTGGCTCTGGTCGGAGCAGGCCGGGGTCATCTCGCACCAGACCGCCCTGGCGCTGCACGAGCTCTCCGACGTTCTACCCGCCCAGGTCCACCTCACGCTCCCTGGCGCGTGGGCGCAGCGTCGCTTTCGTGTTCCCGAAGGCGTGGTGCTTCATCACGGCGACGTGCCCTCAGAAGACCGGACCTGGTTCGGCGCGGTGCCGACCACCAACGTCCGCCGCACGCTCAGCGACTGCGCTCGCGACCATCTGTCACCTGAGCTACTGCGACAGGCGGTGCAGCAAGCTCTACGACGCGGGCTCGTTGCTCGAAGCGAGCTCGCGGACGTCGAGCACGCGCTCGAGGCGTTCGGAGGCATCGCCGCATGACCACCCGAACGTACGCGACACCCGGAGCCTTCAAGCACGCACTGGAGCAACGCCTTCGCACGGCGACGAAGACCGGCGTCGAGCTCGCCCGAAAGCGGCAGCTCCTCGTGTTCGACCGACTTCTTGCGCGCATCATCACCGTGTTTGGTGATGCGGTCGTGCTCAAGGGCGGGCTCGTGCTCGAGCTCCGCCTCACGCGGGCTCGGACGACGAAGGACATCGACCTGCGAGTGATCGGGTCACCAGGAGAGCTGCTTGCGAAGCTCCAAACGGCCGGTCGCCTGAACCTCGGAGACTACATGAACTTCGAGGTCGCGCCGCATCCTGACCATCCGGAGATCGAAAACGACGGAATGCAGTACGAGGGCCAGCGCTTCCGCGCCGAGTGCAGGCTCGCCGGCAAGATCTACGGCCGACCGTTCGGGGTCGATGTGGTGCTCGGTGAGCCGATGTTCGGCGAGATCGAAGTCGCAACGGCTCATGATGAGCTCGCGTTCGCCGGCATCGAGTCGCCGCGAGTGCAGATCTACCCGATTGAGACACACATCGCTGAGAAGCTGCACGCGTTCACGATGCCGCGCTCGCGCCCGAACTCTCGCGTGAAGGACCTGCCCGACATCGCGCTTCTTGCGACCGCACGCGCTCTGGACGCCAAGAGGCTGCGGACCGCCATCGTTCAGACGTTCGACCACCGCAAGACGCACCCCGTGCCCGACAGGCTCCCCGAGCCTTCGTCGGCGTGGTCAGCTCCGTACGCTTCGATGGCGCGCGAAGATCTTCTCCCGTGGCCTGCGCTCGGAGCAGTCACGTCCGCAGCGCGCGACTTCCTCGACCCCGTCCTCGCCGGCGATCTCAACGCAACGTGGGACCCGGCGCTCTGGCGATGGCGTCCCATCGAGTGACGTGTCGAGCAGGGCCGCCCATGCCGCAGCTCGAACGTCCGCGACGCGGCGACCTCGAGTACGATGGGTTGCGATGTCGGGGCAGCTCGAGGAGGGCGAGTTCAGGAATCCGTTCGCATTGGTCGCCCAGGTCGATTGGGTCGCGCACAACGCGCACGCATTCGCCATTCGTGATCGATATCCGGTCAGTCCGGGACACACGCTGATCGTCGCGCGACGCGTGGTCGCGACTTGGTTCGATGCCACCCGCGAGGAGCAAGTCGCGATGCTCGAGCTCATCGACGTCGTGAAGCGCGCGCTCGACGCGGAGCTCAAGCCCGATGGCTACAACGTCGGTTTCAACGCTGGTGCAGATGCGGGCCAGACGGTCATGCACCTTCACGTGCACGTCATCCCGCGCTTCCACGGCGACATGGACGACCCGCGCGGTGGCGTGCGCCATGTCATTCCGAGTCGAGGTAACTACCTTCGCAAGGTCGCGCCGCTCGCAACGGGCGGCGAGTCCGATCCATTCGCTCGACACATTCTCCCATTGTTCGACCGCGCGGAAGATATTGCGATTGTCGCTGCGTTCGTTCAGGAGAGCGGTCTTCGCCGGATACGCGCTGCCCTCGATGGCGCGCTTCAACGCGGCGCCCACGTTCGAGTGATCACCGGCGACTACCTGGGCATCACACATGAAGGCAGCGCTCATGCCATCGAGGAGGCCCATGATCGTGCGATTCAAGGCCTCCTGAGTGCTCGCACGAGAATCGAACTACGAAGGGCGAGTTGTTCCAACGTATCTTCGTCGGTAGTCATTCGTCACACTCTCCGAGCCAAATCCGCTTCCAGTCGTCGACAAGGCCGCGGGCCAGGAGGGCAGTCCCTCTCCCGAGAACAACGGGCGTGGGTGCGCCGATGGGTTACACGATAAGCGCTCCGGAGTTCGTTGGTCCCTGCCTTGGTCCCGCGAAGGAGGCCCGCAGCCCGCTTCGCTCTCAACCCCTTGTCTCTGTAGTGCGCCCAGAGGGACTCGAACCCCCAGCCTTTGGGTTCGAAGCCCAATGCTCTATCCAATTGAGCTATAGGCGCGCTGATCGGCTCAAACGCTAGCACCGCGCGGTGCCCACGTCACGGGCTTTGAGCGGTCACGCGGTCACGCGCCGTCTCGTTTCGCACTATCCTCTGCGCGTGCAAACGACCTCGATGCGCCTCCGCGATTCTCGGATCGACTCAGTGACTGTCTTTCGTTCGGGCGCTCGCGTGCGCAGGGTCGCGCGAGTCACGTCCTCTGGCGAAGCTTGGCCGTCCGAGCTCGTCGTGCCCGATCTGCCGCTGGCGATCGATGATGGCAGCGTCCGCGCTCGTTTCGGAGGGTCGCTCATCGCGACCTCGATCCGCGTCGTGCTCGACGCGCCTTCGGTGACGGGGCCGCGCTCGATTGAGGCAGAAGAGTCGGCGCGCGACGAAGCGAAGCGCCAGGAAGCTCTCATCCGCGGACGGATCGGTTCGATCGACGCGGAGCTCGAGCTGCTCGGATCGATCTCGCTCGATCGTCGACCTTTGCCAAAGCCCGGCGAGGCGCCGAACGCGTCACCCACGATCTCGCGGCTCGCGTTGCTCGACGCGCTCGCGCCGGAGCTCGCGCGGCGCCGCGCCGAGCGCGCCCGTGCGCTCGAGGAGCTGAAGGAGGTCGAGGAGCGACGTCGCACCGCCGAAGCGCGGATCCGAGAGGCCTCTTCAGGCGTGGCGCCGAAGCCGGAGGAGCTCAGAAAAGCGGTCATCATCGGCGTGCGCACGGCAGGCCAAGAAACGAGCGCCGAGCTTCAGCTCGAGTACTTGGTGCCCGGAGCGCGTTGGATGCCGGCCTATTCGTTTCATTTCGACGCGGCGATGGAGCGTGCCCACCTCGGCGTTCGCGCGGTGGTGGCGCAGCAGAGCGGCGAGGACTGGTCCGGCGTCGGGCTGCGACTGTCGACGGCGGAGTCCCAGGCCTGGATGGAGCTCCCCGAGCTCTCGAGCCTTCGCATCGGCCGCCGGCAGGCCCGCGTCGACAAGCGCGGTTGGCGGGCGCTTCCGCCGGGCGTCGACGAGCTCTTTCGCGGCTACGACGAGTTCGCGAGCGGCACCCCGCGACGGTCGAAGACGGATGCCCGCGAGCTCCCGCTCGGACGATCGACTCAGGTGGACGAGCTCGAAGACTTCGAAGACGTCGCAACTCCGGCGCCGGAGCTGGACGCGACTGACTCCTGGGCGATGGCAAATTCGACGCCGTCTGAAAGTCACCTCGCCGAAGAGGATGGGGACTGGGGTGACGACGACGAATCGGCGCCACCCGCGGAGATGGCCAAGAAACGGGCAGGGGGCCCAGCCAAGGAAATGGCGAGTATGGACGTCCCTTTCGGCGCGATGGCGCCCCCGGCGATGGCGCCCCCCGCGCCCATGTTGTCCGCGCCCATGCCCAAGCAGGCCGCGCGTATGAGTCTCGGACGCGTCATCACTGAACGCAGACGCGCCGAGGGAGGCGGAGGCGGGCCGGGGGCTCCGTCGATGATGCTCCTCGACGAGCCCGAGCGTTCACCGGTCCCTTCACACCTCGACTACGACGCGCTGCGCCTCCCGGCGGCGACCGACGGCAGACGCGGCGGGTTGATCGCGGTGGAGCGCCTGGAGCTCTACGCCGAGCTGCTCGTCTCTGCGAAAATCGAGCTTACCTACGAGCTCTTTGCGGCCGTAGAGACCGCGCGCCGACAAGCGATCGAGCCCAGCCGCGCCTCGCCTCCGCGCTTCGTGCCTCCGCGCGACTTCGACGGCTTCGACTATGCCTACCTCACCGAGGGCCCGGCGGATGTTCCATCGGACGGGACCTTTCACGCCATCGCCGTGATGGCGCGCGAAGCGGAGTGCGGCGTTCGTTACGTGACCGTTCCCCGCGAAACTCAGGACGTGTTCCGCTTCGCCACGCTGAAGAACCCGCTCGAGGCCCCGCTGCTGCCAGGTCCGGCCGACGTTTACGTCGGTGGCACGTACCTGATGACTTCCTCCATCGACCCGACGCCTCCGCGCGGCGGCGTGGAGCTCGGCCTCGGTGTGGAGCAATCGATCAAGGTCGCTCGTAACACCTCGTTCCTCGAGGAGACGGCTGGCCTCATGCGCGGGAGCTTGTCGCTCAAGCACGAGATCAAGATCGAGCTCGTCAATCTGTTGACTCGCCCCGCCGAGATCGAGGTGAGAGAACGGATTCCCGTGACCCGCGAAGGTGACGAGGACGCAAAGGTCGAGCTCGTGAAGGCCGAGCCGGCGATCGATGGGTACGAACAGGGAGCGGCGCCGATCAAGGGCGGCAAGCGCTGGAGAGTCCTGTTGTCGCCAGGGCAGCGACGAATGCTGTCGGCCGTGTATGCGGTCAAGATTTCGGGAAAGAACGAGCTGGTCGGCGGCAACCGGAGGGAGTCATGAGTAGGCAGCTCGCTGACGTCGCGATCGCCGTTCGACGAGTCGTGGTGATGGAGGATCGAGCCCAGGTCTCCCGACGGGGCGGAGTATCGCTGCCGGCCGGCGACACCAGGATCCGATGCGACGGTGTGGCTCCGATCCTCGCTGATAAGACACTTCAGGTCAGAATTCATGGCGCGGAGCTACCGAGGATCGACGACACGCGCGTCGTGCGTCGCGAGATCACCACCCGCGCCGAACGATCGCCTGATCGGCGCGAGCTGGAGACTCAGATCGAAGCTCTGGACAAGCACCGCGCCGAGCTCGCCGATCGGCTCGCCGCGCTCGATCGAGAGAGCGGAGTCCTCCACTCGATCGCGAAGCTCGGCCTCGAGGAGCTCGCCGAAGACGTGAGCCACGGGCGCTTCACGGACGCGCAGCTCCTCTCGCTAGATCCGATCATGAGCCGCGGACGTGACTCGATGGCGCGACGCGTCGAGCTGGATGCCGAGATCGCGAAGCTCGATCTGAAGAAGCGACAGCTTCAAGCGCTACGGACACAAGCATCTTCGGGCGACGTGGAGTTGCGCGCGAGCGTCGAGGTCGATGTGCGAGTGCCTGTCGCCGGAGAGTACGAGGTCATCATCGACTACGTCGTTCCCAATGCCTGCTGGCGGCCCGAGTATGTCGCGCGGTTGGTGAGCGGTCCGCCCCCGAGGCTCGAGCTCGCTTCGTTCGGATGTGTCTGGCAGCGCACGGGCGAAGACTGGAAGAACGTGGAGCTCTGCTTCTCGACGGAGCGGCCTTCGCTCGGGACCAAGCCTCCCATACTCACCGACGACGTTCTCTACACCCAGAAGAAGAGCCCGCCCGTCGTCGAGGTTCGAGAGCAACGTGTTTTCACCGCCGGCCTCGGGGGCGACACGTCGATCTCGGACGCGCCGCTCGGTATCGACGACGGCGGCGCGGTGGTGGCTCTGACAGCCAAAGTGATGGTCGATGTCCCTTCGGACGGGCGACCCCACCGGATCCCCATATTCGAGACCGTGTCGGAGAGCGAGCTCAGCCTAGTCGCCATGCCCGAGCTTGGTTTGGCTGCGTTCGAAAAGAGCGTGCAGACCAACGGCTCGCCCTATCCGCTGCTCGCCGGGCCGGTTGACCTCGTGCGTTCGAGCGGGCTCGTAGGCCGCTCGTCGATTTTGTTCGTGGCTCCAAAGGAACGATTCACGTTGGGATTCGGGCCCGACCCGGAGATCCGCGTGCGACGGGACGTCGAGGCGATCGAGAAGAGCGGCCTGCTCGGACAAAGTATCACCAAGACCCTGCGGGCGAAGATCCGGCTCTCCAACCTCGGAGATCAGCTTCGAGAGCTCGTGGTGGAGGAGAGAGTGCCGGTCTCCGAGGTGCCGGGCGTGGAGATTCATGTCGAGGAGGCGATGACGACGGGCGCGACGAAGCCCGACGAGCTTGGATTCTTGAGATTCGTGGTGAAGCTCGGCCCGTTCGAGAAGAGGACGATCGAGCTCGGGTACACGATCAAGCGACCCGCGGAGCTCCAAGGTCTCTAGCGCGAGGTCAGAACGACACCAGTCGGACGCCTGGGCACTCTCCGCACTCACCTGGGGCGTGATACTGACCGAGGCACCTGGGGCAGTAGGCGACCGCGCGATCGCTTTCGCGCTCGGGCGCACGAGTGAGAGTGGCCGAGTCGAGGCCGAGCGCTTCCAGCAGGCTTCGGTGGCGCGCACGCAACTCAGCTCGAGCTTCCTGGACGCCGCTGATTTCGGACGAGACGGGAAACTCGACGTCCCTCCAAACTTCCGCCGCGAACGCCTGGAGCTTGTCCTTTCCGAGGAGCGCCGCCGCGGCGGTCAAGGGGTGGAAGGTCGCGAGCGCGTCTCGCGAGAGGAAGGCCCGGGCCCGCGCGGCGCTCACCGGCGACAGAAAGATGAGCGCGGTCTTCACGAATCGATCGTCGGAGAGCTCCGGGTAGAGCTTTCGGTGAGCCCGGTAGGCCTCGATGCCGGTGATCGTGGCCGTGGTGACGAGCGCCCCGAGGACCCAGGGCCACTGCGTCGCCGCGACCGGGACGAAGAAGACCGCGTAGGCTCCGCCAAGGAGAATGGCGAAGGTTGCTGGGCCCAAGACGGCGAGGCTGCGCGTGGCGGACGCGAGCGCGAGCAGCCGACTTCGCGCCCCGTCGAGGTCGTGACCCTCCGCCAGCCACTTCGCGAGCTCAGCGGGCCTCTCGGCCGAGCTCAGCTTTGCAAGTCGTCGAAGGCGCCGACTCAGCGTCCACGACAGCATGGGGCTACTGGTTCGGCACTCGTGGGCTCCGAGGATCAGCTTCTTCCCGTCGGCCCGCGCGCGTTCGAGCTCGGAGAATGGAATCAGCTTTCCGGTCCCGGGGTCGGCGAGAGTCGAGAAATTTTCGACTCTGGTGAGGACGACGCCATCAGCTGAGACGAAGATTGGCCAAGGCTCCACGACGTGGATGTTGTCGAGGCCCGGCACGGGAGACAGGAGCATGAAGTTTCCCTTGTGGTTGCCCAACCATTCGGTCTGTCGAACCAGCCGATTCTTCCGAAAGCCGAGCGCACCTCGGCGTACCCAGAACACCCCTTCGACGACGTGAAGACAGGCGATGGCGAAGAGGAGTCCGACCGCAGGATCCACGTCGTTCCTTCGGCTCAGAGTGCCAAGCGAACAGGCGCGCGCATCCGGGCGGACTTACTCCTTTTTACCGCCGAAGAACAATCTCTTGATGGCCGAGCCCAAGCCCACTACGGCGAGCACCAGCAGCTTCCAGCCCTTCTTCATGAAGACGAGCATGGCGGTGAGGAGCCCAGTCTTGGCTGCTACGGCCCCAGCGCCGCCGGCGACCAGGGCGACCAAGCCGTACTCTGCCACCTTCTCGCCAGGCCGCCACTCCGCGTACCGCTCACCTTCGATGAATTCCATGCCCGCCATGAGTTTCTCGTAATCAGGAAGCACCTTGTCGAGCAACTCGGGTTCGGTCGCCAAGATGATACGAATGACTCCCTTTCGCCCGAGCACGCGGGTTTTGAAGTTTACGGAGATGTCGGAGACCTCTTTGCCGCTTTCGTCTTTTTCCGCGAAGCTGAATCGTTCGGCCCACTCGAGCGTCTTGGTCTTGTCGTTGTAGCGGGGCGGAATCGCCCAACCGAGCAGCGTGACCTTTCCCAAACCCCGTGAGGTTCGCTCCTCGTTCGAGGCCTCCACGCCCTCCTGGATCTGCTTCAGCAGCTTGCTGGCGTCGAGATCGCCCTTGTCGTCGTCTTTCACGAAGCCGACGTCG
This sequence comes from uncultured Myxococcales bacterium, assembly GCA_964463485.1. Classification (GTDB taxonomy): domain Bacteria; phylum Myxococcota; class Kuafuiibacteriia; order Kuafuiibacteriales; family Kuafuiibacteriaceae; genus CAYXDO01. The sequence goes on from CAYXDO010000042.1 coordinate 49,655, forward strand.
TCGAAGAAGAACACCACGAACCACGACAAGTCAGGCGTGCCGATCAGCCCGAGCTCGTCATGATCGGAGAGATTACCGAGGGCCTCGAGGAGCTTTCCGGCCTCGGGACCTGCGAGGAATCTCATTCCCTCGGGGATCGCGATGGTCGCCCGCGTGCCGAGCTTGCCCTTCCCCGAAGTCACCCACGGCAGCTGCGAGAGGGGGTCCTCGTCCTCTCCTTCGGGCTCCGCGACAGGCGCGACACCCTCCGCGGCACCCTCTGGAGCTTGTCCAAACGCAGGCCACGCGAGAGTCAAGGCAGCAGTGAGAATCGCTCCGAATCGGATTTCCTCCCCGAGCATTTGCGGATGGTACACGAGGTCAGCTCGGAATCAAGGAGGTGGCCCGACCTGCGACAGTTTCGCCAGCAGCGGCTTTGTGAGTCGGTCAGGGCTCCTTGGAAGGGAGTGAGCCCGCCGTCGACTGGATCGGGACCGGGATCGCGATCGGGACCGGGACCGGGACCGGGACGGGGACCGGGACGGGGACCGGGACTGGCACCGAGACCGGACGGAAGACGGACTTCGCGGAAAAGAACTTCCGGATCTCTCTCGCGGCCGGCTTGTTGCGCGGCGTGTAGCTCGCGTCGTCTTCGCCGCCGAAGCCGAACCAGTTCCAGAAGTAGACGCCGCCGAGCACGCGCTTTCCGGTCCACGCCGACGCGAAGGCTTCGTAGGCCGCTCGCTGCTCCTCGAGATCGATGGGGGCCTTCCGAGCCTCGTTCCACGGCCACCTGGCGCCGCCGTCGATGGATGGGTAGCCGATCTCCGTGATCAACACGGGGCGTCCGATCGAGCTCCCGAAGCGTTGGACGTCTTCGATCACCGGACTCCACGCGGCTGCGAGCTCCGACACGGAAGGGGAGGGTGATTTGGTCAACTCCCAGTAGGCGGTGATGCCGACGACGTCGACGAGGTCCCAAAAGCTCACCGGTCGGAAGTGGTCCCAGTTGGCGCTGTAGAGGATCTCGAGGCTTGGGTGGGTGAGGCGAACGGCTTCGATGAGATCTCTCCAACGACCGCGCATGCTCTCTCTGCTCATGAGCTCGCTGCCTACGGCGATGCGGTCCGCGCCCCCTCGGGTCGCGAGCTCGCAGGCGTGTTGGATGAACGCCTGGTAGCTCTGCCACCAGTCCGCCTCGCTGTCCGGCGTGATCTTGCCTCTCCACTCCGAAGGCCCCGCTTTGATGAGCCTCAGGATGGGAAAGGCGGTGACGAACAGACCGCGATCCTTTGCGGCTCTAAGCGTGTCGACGATCTGTCGGTCGGTCGCGGTCCAGCCTTCCACGGGCCTGATCGACGCGGCCCGAAGGTCGTCCTGCCACCAGACCCACGTGATCGACACATGCGTGGCGCCGTGAGCCGCCATCTCGTCGAGGAGCTGCGAGTAGTCGTACTTCGCGTCCTGCGAAAAGAGCCCAAGCGCGAGGCCGCGCTCGAAGGGGGCCGGGGCGGTCGGTTCGACGACGAAGGGCGCGGCGAGGAGCAGGAGCGTGTTGATCACTCGCGCTCCGCGACCGGTTTTTCGCGCTCACGGATCGTCCCTGCGATGTCCACGGCGCGAGCCGACATGAGCCAAGCGTCGGATAGGCTCGTGAGGTGGGCGTTCGCGGGGTGTTCGGATTTGGGCTCGCGCAGTGACAGAAGCATCGAAGGCAGGCCCGCCGTCGCGAGGTCGTCGATCTCCGAGTCGAGGTCTCGGCCGATCAGCGCGGCCACCGCGAAGGGCGCCGCCAGCGCGTTCGTGGCGTCCCCGCTGACTTTGTCCGCGCAGCCCGGGCTCGGCCCCGGCTTCTTCGCGGCGGCCGCGACCAGGCACGCGAACGCGACGGGGTCGCGTCCAAGTCGAACGGTGAGCTTGGGCTTGGCGTCGGCGAGCACGAAGAGGCGATCGAACAACGCGCTAGCTCGCGCGTCGGAGGTTCGGTCGACCGCGATGATCCTCGCAGCGCGACGGTCGAGCAGGGCGACGACCTCGGCGGCAGCGTGCATCCAAGCGACCAGCTCGACCTCGTCTCCCCGCGCCACGACAAAGGCGACGTGTCCTTTTTCGAGCTTCTCGAGTCGTTTGCGCATGTCCGCCATGGCGTCCGCGCGGGCGAGGCTGACGGCTTTGGGATCGCGCCCGGCGCCGAGGAGGAAGGCCGCGCCGAGGTTGCCGGACTCCGATAGCGCGCGAGTGCATGGAGCGAGCTCGTCGTGGGACGAATCGCCGATCGCCGCGGACTCGAAACAAACAGCGTCGAGGGCCAGCGCACGGGTTTGCTTCGGAAACGGCGACACCGCGAGCCTGCGGTGGACCGCATCGGCCAAGCGCCGAGTCGCGATCGACGCGGCCTTGTCCTCCCAGACGGAGCGTTCCGTGAGGAGCTTCGCGCGCGTGGACAACAGCGCCATGACGTCGACGAGCTGCCAGGAGCCGTCGGGCTCGATGGATACGGCTTTGATCGCTTCGGCTAGCATGGAAGCCGCGTACCCAGGGCCTTTGGCGCGGGCCTGGTCCGCCAAGAGATTGGCTTCCAGGGACACCGCGTGGAACACACCCGCCGCCCTCGCAGCGCGAGCCGCTACCAGCGCTTCGTCGGTCCGGCCCGATGTGGCCAAGAACCTCGCGCGCAGCACCTCGAAGCGACCCTTGTGCGCCAGTCGTTTCCCGGCGAGATCCAGGAGGTGGAACGCTGCCTCGGGCCGATCGCGCAGGCATGCGGTCGCCACGTGCTCGATGACGTCGCCTGCGGTCTGCGCCGCGCCGCCGAGAGAACCTCCGGAAACCCACTCCGCGTGCTGAACGAGCTCCTCCTGGGACGCGTCCGAAGCGCAGATCTCCGCCACGATGGGATAAAGCGTGCGCGCCCGCCCCTCGTCCTCGGGGCTGAGCCGCAGGAGCTCTCGGATGCGAACGAATCGCGATTCGGCGGGTGGCACGGCGCCAGCGTCAGCGGCGGTCGGAGCTTCGGGCTGCTTGGCGCACGCGATCACGCAGAACGAGAGCCACCAGAGCCGCATCGAGCCACGTTGCCTCGGCCGCTCGAGCCGGCCAAGTCGAATGCTGCGTGGTGGGCAAAAGCGCGAACGACGCGGGAGCGTCACCTCGCCCCTCCAGAGATCCCACCGTGAGCGGGCTCGCCGGTCCCTCCCAGCGAACGCCCATGGGGTTGGGCCATCCAAGGCCTCCCCTTCGGCGTATGACCCGTCCCGGTCGGCGATCCGCGCACCCGCGTGATCGCGCCACCTCTCATGGGGTTTTCCCGGTCGACTCTTCGACCGGACCCACTAAGTCGTTACCCTTATCCTTTTCAGGGCTCTTTCCCTACAGCGGTGGCCAATACATGACCTCCTCCCACACGGTTTTGCCGCGCCTCGCGGCTCCGTCTCGGAGTCTCGACCTGCCATAGGGTCAGCTCAAAAAAAATGTGCCGCCCTCATAAGGTTCGCCCGCAGGTCGGCGCCCTCGGGGTGGCCCTGGATTCCAGGGGCACCCCGAGCGACGCCGCGGTTGCGGAAAGGCTTCGCGTCACCGCGTCGCTCGCGATGTGATCCGTCGAACGAGCCGAGTCTGCCGTCAACCATCGAGATCGGCCGAAAAAACAGATTGCCTCTCAAAAGGTCGAAATCAGGGCTGAAAAGGAGGATCGGCCCAGATGACCGACCCATCGCTGAGGTCGCACTCCGCAATTTTGGCGTGTGAACAGGCGCCTCTGCGCCATGCCGAGAGGACCGATCCGAGCGGCGCTCCCCTAGTGCCCGTGGCCTTGGTTCGGACCGGGCGACGGATCGAGCCGTGTCCCAGTCCATCCCGGCGTGGATCAGCGGGGCAGGTTCGGGACGGACCGAGATCCGAGCTGTGTTCGGCGCGATCCCTGGCCTTGGGTCGCGATCCGGAGCCGATCACTCGGACGCCGCAGGCCGAGCGCCGTGTCGTGCGAGCGATGAGGGTGGGGTCCGCCGAGGGCAAGCCGATCGAGCGAACCGCTGATCCCGTTGGGCCTGGTGTGGCGGCGCCTTGGTGAGGCCATAGGCGCCGCGCGGTCGTTCGGCTGAGGAACCCTCGCGCGATCGCTCCTTTTTTCCACATCCGGCCCAAGCTATAGAAATCACATCGAGACCTCGCCGACCCAACCGCAGAAGCTCGAGTCCGGCGCCGGCGTCTGTGACGCCTGTGGGCACGCGCTCTCACCCAAGGATCGATTCTGCGGCCGCTGTGGAGCTGCGATCGAGTCGCCGGAGAAGTGTCCGGCGTGCAGCGCTTTGGTGCCCGTCCGGGCGAAGTTCTGCGCCGAGTGCGGCGCGCGCCTGGTCGGAGCGCGTCCGATCAGCGAGCCGCTGTCGCGTTGGCAGGTGGACCGCGCGGCCGGCGCGCGGTCCAAGGAGCAGGCACCGCCGACGCCAAGAGCCACGCCGTCGGCGGCGGAGGCGCGCGCGGCCGTCCAGGCGCTCGAGGATCGTCGCGGGGGCACCAGCATCATGTCCAACACGTTGCTGCTCGTCGGCATCGTGCTCGTGTTCGTCGTCGTGATGATCGAGATGAACAAAGACGCACCCAAGGAGGTCAGCCCGTTCGAAGGGGGGCCCGCGCCGGGCAGCGCGATGGGGGGTGCATCGAGCGGAGCGCCTAGTGGGAGTGGGGTCGGCGTCGATGGGCGGGTGTCGCTGGATGTGTCGGTCACGAACCGAGCTCCATCGGGGGCGACGCTGTTCGTGACTGTGCGTAATGCAGGCTCGGGCGATCGCGGACCTCCGCTGGCCGTCAAGAAGATCGAGAGTCCGTCGTTCCCTTTGACGTTTCACGTGGACAGCAGCGACGTGATGATGGCGGGCATGCCGTTCACGGGGCCGTTCGACGTCAGCGCGCGGCTCGATTCGGACGGCAACGCGATGACGCGTGACCCGAACGATCTCGTGGTCAGTCGCTCGCTGACCGGCGTGATGCCCGGAGCCAAGATCGAGCTCGTGATCGACATGTCGCTCGCGGAAGCGGGCAGCAAGTCGCCTGCACCTGCACCTGCGCCATCGCCCGTGCCTGTGGCTAGCGGTCCGGTCCAAGCCACCGTCGAGCTCTCTCCGCAAGTCGGAGCAGCTCCGGCGGGAACGTTGTTCGTGTTCGCGCGCGCCGCGGGGGTGACGGCAGGCCCGCCGATGGCCGTAAAGCGGATCTCGAACCCGAGCTTCCCGGTCACCGTCCAGCTCGGACCCGGGGACGTCATGATCCCTGGAGCTCCTTTCTTAGGGCCACTAGATTTGGAGGCCCGGCTCGACCAGGATGGGAACGTCATGTCGCGAGCACCCGGCGATCTCACCGGCCCTCGCGCCGTGAACCTGTCGCCCGGTGCCACCGGAGTGAAACTGGTGCTGGACACGAGGCAGCAGTGACCGCCTCCCCGAACGACCCTTTTCGGATCGGCTTTGACCCCAACGACGCTGCCGAGGCGGTGGAGGTGCTCGTCGAAGAGACTCAAGCCGTCGTCGAGGTCCTCGTAGAGGAGTCCAGCGAGCTCCCGATCATCGAGTCGCCGGTCGAGGTCCCGAGCCGGCCCAAGGTCGCCGATCTGATGGATCCGCTCGCGGACCCGGGAGCGAGCGCGCCGCTGATCGCGATCGAGTCTCCGGTCGAGCTGAGCCTCGCGACGCCGCTCGAAGGGGCGACCGAAGCGGCGCCCGAGATCTCGCAGGATCTCAACGCTGCGCACTCCGGGGACCTCCTCGAGAACCAAGACGAGCCGCTCATCATCGAGCTCATGCGCGACGGGCGACTGCGGGCGCCGCTCGAGGAGACTCGAGAGCTCCTGCGCGATCGAATGACTCGGGCGGAGGTCCATCGCACCGGCCCGGGCTGGCTGCTCCTACGCTCTGTCGATCCGGTCGCCGGTCCGTCGTCTCGTGAGCAGGCCGAAGAGAACCGCGAGGTCGTGATGGCCGGTACCCTGGGCGAGAGCGCGCTGTCGATGATCGACGTGCTCGGCTTTCTCGCGCAAAGCGCTCAGACCGGTGTGCTCTCTGTCTCGACGGGCACCGAGAACCGATCGATCTATCTGAGCGAAGGCGACGTGGTCTGGGCGTCGTCCACCGTGCCCGACGACCAGCTCGGCGAGTTCTTGGTGCGTCGCGGACGCATCACGCGTGACGCTCTGGCCATGGTCACCAAGAAGGGGCCGCGACGGATCGGCCGCGCGTGTGTGGACCTAGGCCTCCTCAAAGCGCACGAGCTTTGGGACATGGTCCAAGCGCAGCTCACGGAGATCTTCGACGCCGCGCTGGCCTCCGATCGAGGGATCTGGACGTTTGCGCGGGTGTCGCCCGAGCGCCTCGGCGCTTCGCAGGTCCACATGTCCACGCAGGGCCTCCTCATGGATTCGGTGCGCAAGTTCGACGAGATGCGCATGTACCGAGAGGTCGTTCGGTCGGCCAACGTCAGCGTGTTCTGTGTCGACGCACATCTCCCGAACCTCCACGACCCGCGCTTCGAGCGGATCGAGGAGGACCTTCGCGGGCCTGCGTACGAGCTCGTGCGTAGGCTCGACGGCGAGTACACCGTCCGCGATCTCATGCGGCTCATGGGCAAGAGCGAGTACGAAATCACTCGCTTGGTCTACCATCTGCGCGCCGCGCGCTTGGTCCGCCTCGCCGCGCCCGAGAGCGTGCCGCCCGGATCCTTCTCCTTCGCCACGGTCTCCAAGGCGAAGATGAAGAACGTGGTGACGATCTACGGGATGGCGATTCGCGAGATCTACGACGTGTTCAGGGGAGAAAAACAGCATCAGCTCGCCGAGGCCGCCCGCCAGTTCCTCTCCGCTCCGGAGCACGCGCGCCGCTTCTCCTCGATTCGAATCTCTGCGCGAGGGGAGCTCGACGAGCTCGCCGTGCTGCGCGGGCTCGATGATGAACGAGAGATCCAGGAGATGAGCGAAGCGCTCTCGGAGCTCCTCTTCTTCCTGCTCTTCGAAGCCGGAGAGCTCTTGCCTCCTCGCCGACGTGACGACCTCGCGCGTCGAGTGAAGATGATCCACGCCATGCTCGCGTCCGCCGAGGCCCAGCCGACCGGCGACATCAAGGCGAGATGAGGACCTCGACTCAGCTCCTCGAGCGCCGAGGCGGATTCTTACTCACTCTAGCGATTGCGACGACTTCGAGCTGCACGAAGGAGGGCTCCGAAGACGCGCCTTCGGACGCTGCCACCCGAGGTCCTTTCGTCGACGAGTCGCTCGGGTTCCAGATCACGCCGCTGCCGGATTGGGAAGCTCGACCGAGCGTCGACGCTTCCACCGTGCTCGATCTGCGCCGTCGGCCGACGCCCGGTTACGTCTACCTCGTGGAGCCTCGCGTCGTGGTTCACCAAGCGCCGTCTCCGCCGGGCCTCGATCTAGATGCGCTCGCGAGATCTCAGATCGACGAAATCTCCGCGCTCGGCTCCAAAGGAGGGTTGGTGCTCAAACGATCGAGCACCTCCCATCGCGTCATCGACGGGGTCGACACCGTGGAGCTCGAGCTCGCGTACAAGATCCGCCAACCCCAGGGCGAGCGCGAGGTCGTTCAGCGATCGATGATTACGAAGCGGACGAAAGGCGATCGCGACGTGATGCTCTCGATCTCGATCTCCTATCTCTCCGAAGCCGAGAACGCGGTAGGTCCCGAGGTCTTCAAGATGTTGTCGAGCGTTCGGCTGCCGCCGCCTACATCTCCGTAGCCGACATCGTCGATCAGATGATCGTTCGAGCTCCAACGGATACGCCCGAGCGCCGGCGAGCCGAACCTCAGCCTTTGCGCTTGCTCTTTTTGGCCTTCTTGACTTCGACCTTCGCGAGGATCTCGTACGGCTGGCCTTGACGCTTGCGCGGGATGATCTCGGTGGCCGGATCGAGACCGAGCTCCACGAGCGCCTTCTTGAGATAACGCTCTTCGCGGTGCACGGTGCGGCGCTCGACGCTTGGATCGCCGTTCGCGAGCTGTTCCCAGAAGAACGGCTGCCAGGAGAAGCTCACGCTCCTCTCGTCTTGCTGGAGCCGCACGATCCCTGCTTCGAGATCGATGACGATGCGAAGATCGGGATCCACACGTTTGGGCTTTTGGGTCTCGGGCCGGCCTCGCTTCACGGGTCGGTTCATGGGCGGAGTATGCAGTGTCTTCGACTTCGCAACCACGGGGGCGATGGGGTTTGGTCTTCCCGTGGATTGCGTCAAAGGATGGCGATCGCATCGATCTCGACGCGGGCCCCCTTCGGTAGGGAAGCCACACCGACGGTGACCCGGGCCGGAGGCGCATGGGTGAAACGCCTCCCGTAGACCTCGTTGACCGAGGCAAAGTGGCTCAGGTCCGTGAGGAAGATCGTCGTGCGCACCACGTTTTCGAAGGTGGCTCCGGCGGCGGCCAGCACCGCGCCGAGGTTATCGAGCGCGCGCTCGGCCTCTTGCTGGATGTCGCCCGCGACGAGCTCTTGAGTGTCCGGGTTCAAAGGGATCTGGCCCGAGCAGAAGATCATGCTGCCGGAGCAGACGATCCCTTGGCTGTAGGGGCCGATCGCTTTGGGTGCGCGATCGGTGGAGACGGCTTTCTTCATGGCGGGAGCGTCGTTGGACGGACGCTCTATGTCGACTGCGGGCAATGAACGCCGCGTCAGTCCATCAGACTTGCGTGCGCTCGACCGAGTGGATGCCTGCGAGCGCTTGGATGGAGCGCATGACGGAGCGAAGTTGCGAGACGTCTTTGATCGCGACGATGAACGTGTTGACCGCTCGGCCCTCTTTGCGGGTGCGACAGTTGGCGTTGAGGATGTTGACGCCGGCGCCGGTGAAAGATTGGGAGATCGTGGCGAGAATGCCGGGGCGATCGTCGGTGATGACGCGGAGCGTGACGGAGCGGGGGACGTTGGCCGCTTTGTCCCAACCCACCTCCACCTTGCGTTCGGGGTCCAGGAGCAGGGCTTTTGGGCACTCCCCGGCGTGGACGGTCACGCCTCGGCCGCGCGTGATGAAGCCGATGATGGGGTCACCGGGCACCGGGGAGCAGCACTTGCCGAAGTGCACGAGGATGTCGTCGAGGCCCTGCACGCGGATGCCGCCGGTGTTCTTTCGCGCGACCGCTTCGAAGAGCTGGGTGAGGCGCGGTTTGGGCGCGGTGCTCTCCTCTTTGGGGCCCTTCTCGGTGATCTCCGGAGGCAGCACTTTGTGGACGACGGATCCTGGCGTGACCTTGCCGTAGCCTACTGCCGCAAAGACATCCTCGATCTTGTGGTAGTGCTTGCCGGACAGGATGGGCTGAAACATCCCCTTCTTGGTGGCTTTGGAGAGCGTCGTGCCGTAGCGGCGGAGCTCCTTTTCGAGGATGTCCGAGCCCATGGAGATCGCGCGCTTTCGTTGCTCCGCGCGGAGGTACGCGTTGATCTTGTTGCGCGCCCGGCCGCTCCTTACGATCGAGAGCCAGTCCTTGGTCGGGTGAGCGGTCGGGGACGTGATGATCTCGATCGTGTCGCCGTTCTTGAGCTTGTATTTGAGGGGCACCATGCGGCCGTTGACGCGGGCGCCGTAGCAGTGGTGGCCGACCTCGGAGTGGATGCCGAAGGCGAAGTCGATGGGGGTCGCGCCGGCGCGGAGCTCCTTCACTTCGCCGCGGGGCGTGAAGACGTAGACGGAGTCTCCGAAGAGATCGAACTTCACGCTCGAGATGAACTCGGTCGGATCGGAGAGCTCCCGCTGGAAGTCCATCAACTGCCTGAGCCAGTTGAACTCGCGGTTGTAGGTCTTGTCGGGGAGGCCTTCTTTGTAGCGCCAGTGCGCGGCGATCCCGAGCTCCGCCACGGAGTGCATGTCGTCGGTGCGGATCTGGATCTCGATGCGCTGAGCGTCCGGGCCGATCACCGTCGTGTGCAGAGACTGATAGCCGTTCGGCTTGGGCGTCGCGATGAAGTCCTTGATGCGGTTGGGGACGGGGCGCCAGTCCTCGTGACACAACCCGAGCGCTCCGTAGCAGTGGCCTTTGGTCTTCGTGATGATCCGAAACGCCACGATGTCGTGGATGTCTTCGAACTGTCCGCCCGTGGCCTTGAGCTTGCGAAAAATGCTGTAGATCGACTTCACGCGGCCTTCGACCTCGGCGGGGATCTCGTTCTCGACCATCTTGCGGGTGAGGACGCCCTTGACGTCCGCGATGTACTGCTCACGGTCCTTGGCGCTGTTCTCGAGCTTGGCCTCGATCTCCGCGAAGTCCGAGGGGTGCAGGTACCGCAGGCACTGGTTCTGCAGCTCTGCCTTGAGCCAGTTGATGCCCAGCCGGTTGGCGAGCGGCGCGTAGATGTCGAGGGTCTCCTGCGCGATCTTCTCCTGCTTCTCGGGCTTCATGTGCTCGAGGGTCCGCATGTTGTGGAGGCGGTCCGCGAGCTTCACGAGCACCACGCGGATGTCCTTGGCCATCGCGACCACCATGCGTCGGAAGTTCTCCGCGGCGCGCTCGTGGCTGGTGCTGTACGGGATGTTCGAGAGCTTGGTGACGCCCTCGACGATCTCGGAGACCTCCTTGCCGAACAGCGTTTGGAGCTCCTCGGGCGTGGCCAGCGTGTCCTCGATGGTGTCGTGCAGGATGCCCGCGGCGATCGTGAACTCGTCGAGCTTCATCTGAGCCAGGAGCCCCGAGACTTCGAGCGGGTGCACCAGATACGGCTCGCCTGATTTTCGGACTTGACCCTGATGGACCTTCGCGGAGTAGACGTAAGCTTTCCGGATCAGGTCGAAGTCGGCTTCGGCGTGATAGCTCCGCACCGACTCGAGAATGTCATTCAGGCGAATCATGAAAACGTGGGTTCTGAGTTTGAAGCTAGCACTCCGGAGCAGGGGGTCAAGCTTAGGGCCGTTACCGATGCCTGGCGGATGCAAACGCGCCAGGGTTGCGGATAGGGTTCGAGGGTGACGTCCGGCCGTCAAGCGCCCGAGTCCGTCGAGTCCGTGGACTCCGAGGCCGTGACGATCGATTCGAGGCAGCCGGTCAAAGAAGAAATTCAGGACCGCTGGCCGTCGAGCTTGCCGACGCAACCGCCGGGTGGAAAGCAGTCGCTATTCGCGGGCTTGCTGGCCGAGGCAGCCGCCGAAACGACCGGCGAGGAGAACAAAGAAAAGCGGCGGCAGCAAGACACGCAAGACATCCCCGGTCGCGGTCGCTCGCGTTCGGGCTCCGGTCTCCCTCGGCCGGCGCTCGTGGATTCGGATCGACCGACGGTCCAGCAGCCGGTGATTCCGAGCCAGATTCCGGTGCCGAAAACCGCGCCTCGCGGCATCGCCAGCTACAAGGTGCTGGGGGAGCTTGGATCGGGCGGGATGGCCGTGGTGTACAAAGCCCTGCAGCCTACGCTCGACCGCTTGGTGGCCATCAAGGAGCTGCGTGCCGAGTACATGGCCGACACCCAGGTGCTGGCCCGGTTCGAGCGCGAAGCCACCAGCCTCGCCGCGCTCCAACACGGCAACATCGTCCACATCTACGACTTCTTCCGCGACGCGGAGAGCGCGTTCATCGTGATGGAGTTCGTCGACGGCCTGGACCTCTTCGACGTGCTCGCTCGCGTGGGAAAGCTGCCCGTGGACGTCGCCGCGATCTTGGGGCTGCAAATCGCCGAGGGCCTCGAATATGCCCACTACCGAGGCATCGTTCACCGCGACATCAAACCTTCGAACATACTCATCTCGAAGAGCGGTGAAGTGAAGATCATGGATTTCGGGATCGCGCGAGATCCGGGCCGCGCAGATTTGACACAAATCGGCATGTCGCTCGGGACGCCCGCCTACATGGCTCCGGAGCAGATCGCGGGCGACAAGATCGACTTTCGGGCTGACCTCTTCAGCTTCGGCATCTGCATGTACGAGATGCTCACCGGCCACCGGCCGTGGGGCGACGACGACGGCCAGGCGATCACGAGGAAGGTCCTGTACGAAGGCTTCACACCCATAACTCAGCATCGCCAGGACATTCCGGAGGCGCTCGAGCGCATCATTTCGCGCTGCCTGCAAAAATATCCAGACAACCGCTATCGGAGCACCTACGAGCTCCGGCGAGCGCTCGCGTCGTTCACCACCACGGCCGTGAAGAGCGAGCCTCGGCAGCGGGTCGTGGTGTTTCTCAAGAACCGCGGGATCGAGGTCGATGGGGGCGCCGCGGAGCACGTGGATCCAGCGCTGCTTGGCGACGAAGACCTGTTGAGAGCGGACCGCGGAGAGACGCCGCTGCCCGCTTCTCAACTCCTTCGACCGATCGCTGGCGTGGGTTTGGTGGCGGCGTTGGCGGCGATCCTGGCCGCGTCCCTGGGCCTGTTCGGGCCGTTCGGCAACAGCGTCGATGGGTCACGGCCGGGGTTGAAGATCGAGAAGAGCGTGGGCGACTGACTTAGGACCGCAGGCATCTTGCTGCGGCTCATTTGGCGGACTCGAGAGTACGAAATTCAACGAGGGGCCAGAGGTCACTGCTGAGTATTCAGCGGAGCTACGAGGACCTGAGTCTGCGCGTTGTTCGGATCCCAGTTCTTGAGGAGATCCAGGGTGAACGGTCCGGCCGCCGTCGAGTCGTAGATACGTCGATATTTCGAATCCACGATCGAGGCAGGGTTCAAAATCACGTGGTTGCTGTACGAGAGCGGGAACCCATCCGCCAGCCGCACGTAGTAGTCCGCGCGGTGTGCCAAGCCGTCGTTGCCTTGGGGGTCGGTGTTCGGGTCGAACAGGTATCCCTGAGCCAACGAGACCGGCTGATTCGTGTTGTTGCGGACCGCCGTCACGTTCTGGAAGGCCTGGACATAGCCTGAGTTCGCCGCCTGATAACCGTTCGGGTTGGCGCCGACCTGGGCCATCGCGTAATTCACTTGGTTACCGTCGTTGGCCCCGGCCAAGTTGAAGTGACAGGTGTGGCAGTTGCGAACCTGAGCGCGGTTCTGGATCGAGTGCGGCGCGAACGCTTGCATACCGAGGGCGCCGTTCTCATCCGATCGAGGGTCGTGGTTGTAGGTCGGGACGCCCTGCGGATCCGTGTTGCCGTAGACGTCCACTGTCTTGATACCCACTTGAACGCCCTGAGCTGCCGCGAACGTGTTGGTCACGTTTCCGAAGCCGAGGCGGTCTCGATAGGTCTTGTAGCCGGTGGCCACCTGGGTCGCGTTGGCGTTCGCGCCGAGCACGGTGACCGCGTACTGCTGATTGTCTCGAGTCACGTGGCGGAAAAAGCCCTTACTCATGGGCATCTGAGGAGAGATTTTGCCGCGCGAGTTGATACCCATCAGCCATTCTTGGCTTGGAATCCAGGTGAAGTCGGCCTGGGCGATGATTCCGATCGAGAGCGCGCCCGAAATGGGCGAGCCGGCGTACCGGACATTGTTGCCGTCGTTGTCGGCCAAAGTCAGGTGGCAGCCGGTGCAAGCATTTTGCCAAGTCGCATGGCAGGTGTAGCAGGCGAGGCCGTTCGCCGGCTGCGCGCCTGGCTTGATCGGCCTTCCCTCGCTGTCGGTCGTCTGCGAGCCCACGTGGGAGAACCCATTCGGGACGAGCTCGGAGCCATTGGCGACGCAGTTGCCTCGGTTGAAGTTGCCATTCTTGCAGGGGCCGACGCCCGGCCCGACGTTCGACGCCGACGTCTGCGGACTCACCCGAGCGTGGGCGACGAACGCGTTTTGTCGGAACAGACGCTCCCGTGTGGTCGGCTTCACCGCGTTCGAGCTCGGTTCCGAGATGTCCTTGACTTGTGGGATGTAGCGGTATTGGCCCGGCTTGCTGCGCAGCGACAAGTAGACGCCTGGCACCGTGATGCCGAGGGCCTGACCCATGTTCGTGACGTCCTCCTGCGAGAACCTCCGAACGTTGATGACGGGGTTCGGCGTCTGCGCGGAGTTGGGCTCCGTCTGAAGGTCCGGCGTGCCGTGGCAGTTTTCGCAGCGGATCTTGGTCTGGGCGTCCATTCGGCTGAAAATCACCGGATAGTATTTGTTGGTCACCGGATCGAACGGTTGTGACTCGTCCTCTAGCGTCGCGTCACCGTGCAGCTCCTTGGATTGGTGGCAGTCCAAACACCAAAGGTCCGCCTTCTTGTGGACGTCCGCCGCGATGTCGTTGATGCCGTCGGGGACGTTCGGCTGGTCGTTGACACCGTGCATGACCGATCCGAGGTCCGCATACTCGATGAGTTGGTTGAAGGCCTGGCCGTTGTAGCGAGCGTTCGCGTCGTTCTGCGGGATGATCGTCGCGAACTTCACCTGATTCGCGTTGACCGCGCCGTTGTTGAGGCCGGTGAAATACACGCGGTTGGGATCCCACTGCCGCCCCTCGTACTGATCGACCGTGCGATTCGAGCCCGAGTGACACGGCTTGCATTGCTTGTCGGAGACCGTCTTGGTGAGCTGGTGGCGAATCGGGTGGGACTTCTCTGGGCGGAAGTTCGCGATGAACACCGGGTCGTTGTACTGATTGAAGTTGTTCACGTTGAAGCCGGCGATGTTGGCCCACGCCGCCGGGTAAATGGGTTCCTGACGATCGACGGTCGGGTCGTTCGACGCCGACTGACCACTCATCGCGTACGGCATGTGGCAGGCCGCGCAACCGCCCGAGCGGTAATCATCGTACCGATCGTTGCGACCCTTGCCGCCAGCGTGACAGTCACCGCAGGTCTTGTTCGTGATGTCGCGCAGGATGTCTTCTTCCGTGTACGTTCCCGTCTCGTCGCGGTTCTGACTACGCAACCCCGCCACCGTGAAGTAAACGATCCTCTCCGCCGAGTTCGGGTCGGAGCGTTGGGCGAACAAAGCGTCGGCGATTTGGTCGAGCCCCAGCGTGATCCCGGAGGTGAAATCGCGCGCGTCACGCTCGGTCGAACCCGAGTTGTACGAGCGTCGAGCGCCCACTCGGTAGAGGGACGCGTCGAGCAATCCGGGCATGGTCAAGATCACCGAACCCTTGAACGCGGCGACATACTTTGCGTGGCAACCCGTCGACTTGCCGCAGGTTTGGTCGGCGATGCGAAGGTCGGATGGGTTGATGAAGCGAAGGAATTTCAGGCCTTCCTCACCGAAATTCTCGAAGCCGTGAGTCGTGAGGTAGTTGTAATAGTATTGGACGTTGGGTCGACCCGGATATTTCGGATTGGCCATCACCGCCGGAATCGCGGCGTGCGCCTCCGCCTGGCTCGCCTTCGTCGGATCTCCGCCGTGACAGTCCGTGCACTTCACATACAGCCACGGGTGTGGGTCTTCGATCCCTTGGTTGTTGGGCGCGTGGCAACCCACGCAACTCTCCTCGGCCGCCTGAGGCGGGAGCTGCGGGCCTCCGCCGATGCAGTTCGGATCGTCGGGAAACTCGACGCAGAGGATCGGCGGAGGAGTGGGGGGCGGGGTGCAGCTCGTCTGGCCTTCGTACTCACAAACCGGCAAGCCGACGGGCTCGCAGGTGTTGCCGGCGCCGCCCGGCAACAGGCCGGTTCCTGTCGGGCAGATGCAAACGAGCGCACCCCCGAGCTCCTTGAGCTCCGACCCCGGCAGCGCGGTCGCGCAGTCCGGCGGATTCATCGTGCTCGTATCTTTGCAGTACTTCGATCCGTCTTCCGCTGTTACCAGCGTGGTCCCCGTTGGGCATGTCGTGACTGGCTCACAAGACTGCGTTCCGTCCGCAGCTACCCTGAGCTGCGTACCGGCACCGCATTCTACAGATGTCTCACCGCATCCAGCGAGACCACCCAACACCGTCACGAGCACGCCGAGGCCCAATCCGCGTTCTTTGTTCATCTTCATCGCGACCCTCGCACGTTCGACATCATCCTTTCCGAATCCGAAAGATTCGGATGCCCATTTGCGCCACGGAAGATGCCCTTAGGTCAAGTGGCCGATGCGCTCGGACAAGTTCTGTTGGACACACGTGAGGCTGACCGATGGTGCGTGGATAAGATTCTGAAATCTTTGCGCGTTTTGTCGGTCTATACGCGATTTTTGCGGGGACACTAGACTCCGCATCGGTGCGTTTGCCCGGCATTTATGAGCAGGCCTGGGCAGAGCTCCATGAGGTAATCTATCATCTTGGCGTCCCCTGATTCGCTCTCGAATCCGGCTCGCGTCTACGGGAAAAACGAAATCGGCGACGTGTCCGGACGGTCTTATGATTTCCTTCATGAGACCCACGATCCTTTTCCCGCTGGCCGCGTTCTTGGTCGCTCCGGTGTGGGCTGCGGAGCCCGACAACACCTCGGGCGTCCGAGCCGCCGTGGTGTTCGTGGGCGTCACGGCGTCGGAAGTAGCGGCGCTGCGGAGCACGCTCGAGGCGCACTTTGCTTCGCAGAAGGGGCCGAGCATCCTCGGACGTGCCGTCACCGAGACGGCCGTGAAAGCTTTGGCGCAGAAGCCCGTGGCGAAGGCCTCGGAGGTCGAGCTCGCGAACCTGCGGCGCGAGCTCGGCGTGGAAGGGCTCGCGGTGGTGCGAAAGCTCGGATCCGACGATCGCGAGAAGGTGCTCGTCTTTCAGCTGCGCGTCGTCTCGGCCACCGGAGAAGTGACGACCCGCGTGACGCCCGTTCCCGTGGGAGACATGGCTACGCTCATGAGGCAGCTCGAGAGCCTGCTCCCGCGCCAACGGGTCGACGTCGCTGATCCACCCAAGCCGGAGTTGATCCCGGGCGCGGCCACGTGACGAGTCACGGAGGCCGAAGGACACCAGGGTCTTCTCGGCCTGACCTCGACACCCAGGGAACGGATCGAGCTATCTCACCCCGAGGGTGGCGAGCTCGTTTTCGACCGTCCCTGCCCAGTCGCGATTCGCCACAGGGCTCGCCGGGCTCGGGTGAGCGATCCTTCCTAGCTGGACCGACAAATCTCCCGCCGCCGCTCGGGCGCGGGCCTCCGCAAAAGCGCCCACGCCGATGACGAATCGGGGACGCAGCGCCTCGACGGTGGCCCGCAGGGCGCGGTCGCAGACGGCGTAGAGCGCCTCGCGCTCTGGGGCGGGGAGCTTGTCGGGCGTTCGGTTTTTGCCCGACGCTTCCATGAAGACGAGGGGACAGTAGTTCGCGACGAAGAAGCGGCCGAAGAAGACGTCTGGCGTCCCAAAGCGATCGCGCGCCCAACCCCACAAGCGGGCGCCGCTCACCTCGCTCCGCTTACACGAGAACCCATCGATCGGCCGCTGTGGGTGCTCGTTCGGGGGCTTGGTGACGGGCGCAGAGATCCCGAGCCAGTCGCGGACGAGCGCGACCTCGCCAAAGGGCACTCCGGTCTGGGCCATCCCGAACGGACCGGGATTCATCCCAAAGAACACCGCCTCTTTCGGCCCAGCTCCGTAGCGCTCGAGGTACATCCGGTGCGGCTCGAACGCGTATTCGAGCGGGTTGTACACGTGAGTCACGGGCGGACCAAAGCGCAGCGTGCTCACCTCACGACTCAACGTGCGGGCGATCTCGACGAGCATGGACCCGGTCTAGCGTCTCCTGAAGCTCGAGTGAACAGCTTGGCGGCTTTCGTGGCGAGTCTTGGATCTGCTCGTCGCAGGGATGGGTTGGGCAGAAAACTCTCCGCGATGGCCACGAAGAGGACCGATCGGAGCTGCAGAGGGTCAGACGTTCTGGCCTCTCAGGTCTTTCGGTCGGAGACTTCGACGGCCGGGTAGCAGCGCGCGAGCACGGGAGCGAGTTCCTCCCACGCGTTGGGATCGACGAGCGTCGCGAACAACACGATTACGTCGCCTCGCTCGATGGTGATCAACTCTCCGAGCTCTCGGCCGGTGACTTCGAAGCGAGTGGCCCGCTCACCTTTGTCTGGGTCGATTCCGGGAATCTCGACGGACTGCGGCGGAGACGGCACCGCGCCGGGATGCCGCCCCTTCAGCTCTCCAAGGAACGCTCCGATCTCGGACGGGTGGGCCACCGCGGCGACGAGGATCTCGCCCTCCCCTTCGGGCCCCGAGAGCATGATCGACCGGCCGTCGTCTTCGAGATCGCCTTCCCAACCCTTGGGGATCGCCACACGTACAGCCTTGTCCACCAAACCTTTGGGTGTCCGGCCGCGCACGGAGAGCTCGAGCATCGACACCACCGGCGGAGGGATCGCCGGCTTGGCGATGGCGACAGCGGGCGGAGGCTTTGCTGTGATCGGTTTCTTCGGCTTGGATTTCTTGGCGCTCCTGGTGGTCGGCGCTTGCGGCGGTGCAGCGAGGACGTTGACCGGGAGCAGGAGAAAGACGGCGATCAGCCAACGCACTCTCTACGAGTGGCACGACGGGACGGACTTTGCCAGCCCACGACCCGCTCCAGCGGCCTCGCCACGGGTCCCCGGAAGACCCCGGCGGTCACCGCGCTTGCCCTTTGAACAGCCGATCTCTCGTGTTAGACGCACGCCGTGACGCTGAAGGAGCTCGTTTGTGGACCGGATAATCGCAGTAGGATCGTCGCCGACACGGCGCGCCTCATTCAAGACGAGGTCGACGCGAAGTCCGGCCTGTCCGGCATCGCGATCAAAGCGGCGTACAAGGCTGTCACCAAGATCAAGCCTGGCCTGATCGAGGAGGTCGTCGACAACTTGCTCGATCGCTTCGTCGAGCGGCTCGAGTCGTTCTTCAAGTCTTGGACGGACGGTGGGAAGAAGGAGCCGTTCGACGCGTTCCTGAACGCTCGCAGGAACGAGGTAGCGAATGCGCTCTTGGCGGTGACCGACGAGCGCGCGCGCAAGACCAGCCATGCGACGCTTCGCAGGAGCTACGAAGCTCTGCGTCCGCAAGGCGAGAAAAACGTCATCGCCGCGATTCCGGGGCTCGCGCGCATGATGGTTCGCTACGTGAAGTAGGCCCGCGCTGATCGTCCTGGTCGCGATCGTAACGCTGGCCTTCACCATCGAAGCGGCGCTCGGCTTCGGCGCGGCGATCGTGACGGTGACGCTGGGTTCGATGGTGCTTCCGGTCCGGGAGATCCTCCCAGCTTTCGTCCCGCTCAACGTCGTGCTGTCGACCTACCTGGTGGCTCGATATCGCCGAGCCGTCGCTTGGGAGCTGCTCCTCACGAGGCTGCTCCCTTTCATGGCGCTCGGCTTGCCCTTAGGGCTCTTCGCGTTCGTTCACTTGTCGGAGAAGGACCTCACGCGAGCGCTGGCGGTGTTCGTGATCGTATTGTCGCTCCTCGAGCTGCGGCCTCGCGCGGTCGATCGCAGGCCGTTGCCCCGGCCGCTCGAAGCGTCGCTGGGACTGCTCGGCGGCGCGATTCACGGTGCGTTCGCGACCGGCGGACCCGTCGCCGTCTACGTGCTGGGCCGCGCGCTGGACGACAAAGGTGCGTTTCGGGCGACCCTGTCGGCGCTCTGGATCGTGTTGAACGTAGCTCTTCTCGTTTCTTACGCCCATGACGGAAGGATCTCCCGCGCGTCGCTGGCTTGGTCATTGGCGCTCGTGCCGGCGCTCGGAGTCGGATCGATCGCGGGAGAAGCGCTGCACGAGCGAGTCCGTCAGGAGGTTTTTCGGACCGGCGTGTTCTCCGCGCTGACGCTCGCCGGCATCGTGTTGCTCGCGCGCGCCTAGCCCGCTGCTCCTGGCGCGAATCTCCGCTTGACCACACGCCGGACAGGCTCCCTAGCATCGACTCATGTTTGGACTGAGCTTCTGGGAGATCGGGATCATCATGATCGTCGCGCTGATCTTCCTCGGCCCCTCGAAGCTACCCGAGCTCGCGCGAGGGCTTGGAAAGGGGCTTCGTGAGTTCCGAAAAGCTACGGACGACTTCAAGCACCAGTTCGACGAAGAGGCGTATCGAGCGGAGGCGCCGAAGCCTCGCGTGAGCGCTCCGGCCTCCACGCCGCTCCCGGCCGGAGAGACCAGAGCTGTCGAAGTGAAGGCTCCCGAGACCGCGCCCGAGCCGGCCGCCCCGCCCTCCGCAGAAAAGAAGGCCGACGCCTGAGCGTGACCCTGCTGAGGCCACAGAGGGCTCGAAGAAAGAACGCTGAGCACAAGTCCCCGGAAGCTCGTGACCAGGCCGAAACCAATCTCGTCTGTAACCCGGGGCGTTGCCTCGGGCTGGCTTGTTACGGACCTTTGGTCCTGAGGATGTTCGTAACAGGCTCCAGCTGGGGCTGAGCTGCTGCGATGGATCCGAACAAGTACACGCTGACCGAGCACCTCACCGAGCTACGTGCTCGGCTCGTGCTCTCGATGATCGCCGTGGTCGTCACGACGGTCGGCGCGTTGATCTTCGCCCCCGAGCTCCTCGCGGCGGCAACCCGACCGCTCACGCACGTGCTCGAGCTCAGCAATCGGGTCGTGTGCGTCCTGGTGGCCAAGGACGGGCCAAGCGGTGACCTCATGGCGTCGGCGTTGGAGCGCACCGGCCGAGCCGAGGTCCGCGCGCGCCTCACGTCCATCGGGGAGATCTCGCGCGTGGCTGCAGAAGCGAAGGCGGCCAAGCGCCCCGTCGATCTCGTCTTCGTCGCCGAAGACGCGCTCCCATCGGACGGATCGCTTGCCTCCGACAGCCTAGCAGGTGTGGATCCGCCGCCCTCGGTCGCCTACCTCGTGAGCGCCGCGGACGCGGGCGTGCAGCTCCGCCTCATGGGCGAGGACGCCTCGGTGATCGTCGCTCCGCCGAAGCTCGCGCTGGTCGCGCGTGTCGTTCGCAAAGCCGCGGTGGCCGCGGGCAAGAAAGAGAAGGCCGGCCTGGCCGTGTTGTCACCGTTCGACTACTTCGTCGCGTACCTCAAGATTGCGCTCGTCGTCGGGCTGTTCCTGGCCTGCCCGATCTGGCTGCTCCAGACCTGGCGCTTCGTGGAGCCGGGCCTCTTTCCGCAAGAGAAGAAGCTCGTCGGCCCGATCATCACGTCTGGCTCGCTCCTGTTCTTGGCGGGCGGCGCCTTCTCGTACTTCGCGATGTTCCCGCTGATGTTCGATGTCTTGGTCAATCAGCTCATGCCGGACGCCGTGATCGCGACGTTCACGCTCGACAGCTACTTGTCGCTGCTCCTTCAGCTCACCCTCGTGTTCGGCATCGTGTTCGAGACGCCGCTAATCATCGCGTTGCTCGCGATGCTCGGGATCGTCACGCCGGTACGGCTCAGGAAGTTTCGACGGTACTGGATCGTCTTGTCGTTCATCGTTGCGGCGGTGCTCACGCCTGCGGACCCGTTCAGCCAGACCGCCATGGCGGTCCCGCTAGTCGTCTTTTACGAAGTGGGGATCATCGCGGCAACGGTCATGGCCAAGCGCAGGGCCCGAGCGACCGAAGCGAACGCGACCGCCAGCTGATCGTCAGCGTGAGCGTCATCGGCAGCGTCGGCGTTAGATCGTCGGCGTCCGTGTCGGCGCGTCCCCTCCGTCAGCGTCTGCGTCTGAGTCAGATCGTCTGAGTCAGATCGTCTGAGTCAGATCGTCTGAGTCAGATCGTCTGAATCAGATCGTCTCAGTCAGATCGTCTGAGTCAGATCGTCTGAGTCAGATCGTCTGCGTCAGATCGTCGGCGTCTGTGTCTGCGTAAGATCGTCTGCGTCAGATCGTCTGCGTCAGATCGTCTGCGTGTGCGTCAGATCGTCAGCGTCAGATCGTCGGCGTCTGCGTCTGCGTCAGATCGTCGGCGTTAGATCGTCTGCGTCAGATCGTCTGCGTCAGATCGTCTGCGTCAGATCGTCTGCG
>CAYXDO010000043.1:0-27142 GCA_964463485.1 uncultured Myxococcales bacterium
GGCGGACGTGGTCGAGGACACGATGCGGCGGCTGAGTCGCGTGCTTGGAACTCAGCCGCTGGAAGCGCACACCGAGGAGGAGCTTTCGGAGTTGGTGTCGGAAGTCAGGAGCGCGGTCTTGGCGGACAAGTCGCGACGAAGGGCGGGGCACGCAGGGTAGAGTCGAGATAACGTGCAGTCGAGGGCGGTTCGAGCGACGCGAGGGCTCAGCGGCAGCCCGCGCTTGGTTTGGCTGAGGGCTGAGCGCTGAACGTTTGGTGGGCGTCTGGCTCCTTCACGCGTCGGGCGCGCGATGGTAGCGTTTGGAAATGGTGCGCGGTCGAATCGATCCGCCTGCGGGATATCGGGAAGCCCCGTTGCCTCCCGATGAGCGCCTCGCGGAGCCAGAGACTCGATACGAGGTGCTGGATGGAGAGAAGGTCTACGTAGTGCCCGCGAACGAGCCGCATGGGACCGCGCACTTCGGGCTCGACTACATTCTCCGAGCGCACGTCGCCAGAGGGTACATAGGCGCTTCGGAGATGCTCACGCGAACGAGCCCGACGAAGGACATGGCGCCCGACGCGAGCGTCTATCCGGAGGCTCGGGACCCGGTGACTGGAGGACGTCAGCTGGAGGAGCTCGCGTTCGAGGTCGCGAGCACGCAGTCGCTGAAGGAAGTGGCCGCGCGCGCCCTCGACTTCACGAACCGAGGCGTTCGTCGAGTCTTCTGCCTCGAGGTGGCCAGGCAGCGCGTGTTCGAGTGGGACTCCCAACTCGGTGACTGGCGCATGTTGTCTCTCGGAGCATCCATCACTGACCCATGTCTGATTCGACCGCTCTCGGTGCGTGCCCTGTTGGATGCGGCGGAGCAGGACGACGAGGTGGCTCGGGCGCTGTTGGCGAAAAAGAACCGCGTCCTCGCAACCGCGCTTCGAGCTCGCGAAAAAAGGGGCGAAAAAAAGGGCGGGAAGAAGGCGTTGATCGAGGCGATCGAAACGGCTGCTGAGCGTCTGGGCGTCGAGCTGGACGAGGGGAGACGAACGGCGATCTCCGAAAGGAGCGCGGGTGAGCTCAACGAGCTTCTCGCAACCCTTTGGCAGCAGCGTCGCTGGCCATAGCGAGCTCCCAGATCAGGTCCAGCCATCGCGTTTGCGGTATGCTGCACCCGTGAGTCCGATCGAACCGATGGCGCCGCATGGCCCGGCCAGGGAGTGACATTCGTGCTCCCAATCTTACTCGACCTTCTGCTCACCGGAGCAGCGCCGACGATGGGCATGAACGGGCATCTACCTTCGCCCGACGACAGCGTCTCGATGGCCGCGCTTGGGACCCGTATCGTTCGCATGGACTTCAACTGGTTCGATTTCCAACCCGAGCCCGATCGATTCGAGTGGGGCTACCTCGACCTGGTCGTCGATGGAGCGACCCAGCAAGGCCTCGAGATTTACGCCACGGTCGCCTATACGCCGGCCTGGGCTTCGAGCCTCCCCTCGTGCGGCTTGGACTCGGGCGACGAGTCGACTTGGTGTGGAAACAAGCCTCCCGCGGACCCCGCCGCCTGGGCCGCCGCCGTTCGCGAGGTCGTCGCTCGTTATCGCGGTCGGGTGGCTTGCTGGGGAATCTGGAACGAGCCAAACCTCCGTACTTTCTTCGACGGCAGCATCGACACCTTCGTGGACGGAGTCTTTCGACCGGCGGTGTTGGCCATCCGCGGCGCTGACCCGGCTGCCAAGATCTGCGGACCCGAACTCTCTCACCTCACTCAGAGCTCGAACTGGAATGGCCGCAATGGGACCTGCATCTTCGGCAACTGCATTCGAAACGGTTGGGAGCTCGACCTTGGCCAGATGCTCGAGCGCGTCGGCGCCGAGCTCGACGTCGTCACGCATCACGTCTACAAGGGCGACGCGCCGGGGGTCATGCAGGCGTTGCTCGAGGGAGAGACGACCCTTGGCGTGCTCGTGCACGACTCCGTCAAGAATGTCATCGACTCGAAAGGCTACGGTCATAAGGACTTCTGGCTCACGGAGGTTGGCTGGGAGCACCCTCCCCAAGGAGGCACTTCGCTCGACGACGTGGCTACGCGAGCGGTCGAGCTCTACTCGTTCCAGGAGCAGGCGTGCGCAGGTGAGTACGTCGCCAGCACGCACGACCCTTGGCCAGTCTGGGTCCGAACCTTCTACTATCACTTCCCGTACGACCCGGGGTCCGGGTGGGGTCTCGTGGATCTCGGCCAAGCGCCGCTTCCCGCCTACTCAGCCCTGCAGGCCTGGGCGCAGGGCCGCACCACCACGACCTGTATCGGCTTCGTGCCCGACGGCGGAGTCCTCGATGCCTCGGTGTCAGACGGCTCGTCTCCGGACGCAAGCCTCCTCGACGCAGGATTCACAGAGGATGCGACGCCCGCTGACGCGCCGGAGCCTGACTCCGCTGGGCTCGACGCCCTCTCTTCAGATGCGACATCACCAACGAGGGACGACGCGACCATCCCCCGCGTGGGCGACGCAGGCCTGACTCAGGACGTCGCTGATTTTGACGACGCCGGGGCCGTCGCGCAGGCCGGTCCGGGTGGTGAGTCGAGCTGCGCCTGTCGCGCGGCGCGCCCGCCTCACTCGAAGCGCTCTGGGCTCTCCGGGCTCTTGCTCGTCACACTCGGGCTCGGGGGCTGTCGAGCCCTGGCTCGCCGAGCGTCCGAGACTCGAAACGCGACGAGGCAATTGGATCGCCCGGTGAAGAGGATGAGCTTGCGGTCCGCGGGTGACCCTCCGGGTAGCACCGCCAGAGCCTCGGGGCCGCCGAGACGATAGTGGCCGCAAGACTCGAGCATGCCGCAGCGTGGGCTCATGAGGACCGGCACCGGGCAGAATTCACAAACGGCTTGAATTTTGGGGAGCCGGTCACCGCTCTTGGCCGGCGCTCATATCCCTTCCAGGATCTCGAGGCGGGGCCCGCGACCACCAAGCAGGAGAGTGCCGTCGTCACCCATTGCGCCGTGACTCAGAGTCCGTTTCCACTCAACGACCTTGCCGGTGGCCGGCCACACCAAGGTCGAGTGCCAGTTGTCGTGCGCCAGCAGCACGACCTGTCCTGCTCGCTCGATGAATCGCGCGCCTTCCGGCCGAGAAACTCGCACGGCGCCGCCGACCTGCTCGAGGACGTAGCGCTCGCCATCTGATGCGAGGATCCAGAAGGTGAGAACCGAGTCCTCAAACGACGCGAGCAAGGCACTGCCATCACGGAGCGCAGCGACCGACAGCAGGTTCAGCGAATCCTGGCCAAGCGCCACGCGCTCGACGCGAAAGGACGCCCCGCTCGGAATGACGCGAACGGCGAAGGGTCGATCGCGGTCCATACCGACGGCCCACCCAATCGACTGGTTGGAGGACACGGATTGAAACTGGGAGCCGCTCGGGAACTGCTCCTCCTGGGTCGTCATTGGGTCGTCCCAACTCGTCTCCAGTTTCTCTGTCGAGCCCACGTCAGTAACGTAGAGACTAAGCTCCCACGAACTCAGGACTCGATCCTTGTCCAAGGACGCCATATGCACGTCGCCACGGCCGCCTGCACCCCGTACGAACGAGGGGCTGAGGAGGTCGGAGGAAGTCACACGATCATACCTCACTCCATCATCTTCCTCGCGAGCCACGACGAGCAGGTCGCCTAATTCTGCGACTTCGAAGGCGCTTTGGAGGGTCACGGACGTGCTCGAGGTGATGCCGGCGGCGACATCGACTCGAAGCAAGGAGCGATCAGTCACGACTCTAAACTCACCTTCCCGAGCGACGACGCCAGCAATCTCGGAACCGTCGATTCGCGGCTCCTCGTAGACCAATTCCCAGGCGGCGGACGCGTGCCGTCTCCTGACCCACTTCTCCCCGCGAAGGCCTGCGAACTCGAAATCGCCGACTAGAACGGGGAGAGTGCCAGGCGTACCCATCGCCTCCGAAAAGCTCGCTAGATCTCCAACCTGTCCGGACCGCGCTGGGATATCGAGGCGCGCGAAGTGCGGGTCGTCGAATCTC
Source organism: uncultured Myxococcales bacterium (assembly GCA_964463485.1). Classification (GTDB taxonomy): domain Bacteria; phylum Myxococcota; class Kuafuiibacteriia; order Kuafuiibacteriales; family Kuafuiibacteriaceae; genus CAYXDO01. The sequence goes on from CAYXDO010000043.1 coordinate 4,005, forward strand.
ATCCACCGGGACCTGGGATCAGAAGGGGGGGCGAAGAAGGTGTGACAGTGACGATGGTGCGGAAACTCGAAGAAAGGAGACAGAGTCGGTGGCTGGCTCACCCACTCCCCGGCAAAGAACTTCAGCCCCCCGGGTATTTGAAAGGTCCCCAGGCACACCACCACGGTCGAATCAACGACTACCACCGAGGGTACGCGAGGTTCGTCCACGTCGAGGCGCAGCGAGTCAAACTGCCAATGCCCTTCGATCGGCTGCCCAAAGTAGACCCGACCGGCGGCGTCGACCGTAACTAGACCGCGGGGATGCACAGCCGAGCTTTCCACCCCACCGGCAAACAATCCAGGGGGGGTGATCCGGTCGCACTCGATGGGTTCGATCCGACAGAGAAAAACGGCCGGAACTCCGTGCTCGTTGCCCGTCATGACGAAGCGAGGCGAGGGATCGAGGCCCCAACCTGCGGCGATCGTGCTCGAAACTGACTCTATGGACTTGATCCATCCTGTTGAAGGAGTGGCGGGCAGGCGTGCGTTCGTAATGATCGGACTCAGGTCTCGGTCATAGACGTCGAGGCGCAGCACACGACCGAAGTCCGCGTCACTCGCCAGCACCAGCTGCGAGTCGTCGGTCGCCGTCCACTGCCGGGCGGTGCCCTCGACGGGCGCCGGCGCCTCAACCGAGGTCCCGTCCGTCCGAAGCGCGAGCATCGACTCCTCCCCGAAGAGCACGAGCGACCCATTCGGCATGCTAGCCGACGCTGGAAAATAGCGACTCGGGCCTGGAGGAAAGATGGGACGCGAACGGACTTCTGTGAATGGAGTGGGGTCGAGGCCAACGAGCTCGCAGGGTCCCTCGTAATCGAGCCGTACATTTCTGCGAGTCGGCCCGATGGACTGCAGGTCGAACGGCACGAACGTGCCCTCATTCGGATCCAGAACGGACGCCGAACCAAAGGCCGGGAATGCGCAGTCGAACCCCGGCCCAAATGGCGCGGGGGCCCGGCCAACAGGCACTGGGCAACGCCCGCAAGACCCAGCAGGAGCAGGAGTCGTCGAAGCGCGCGCGCTGATCTTGCTGGAGTCGAACAACTTGCCCCCGAATCCCACAAAGTCGGCTTCACTAACGAGGAAGAGGTACGAGACAGGACCGTCGAACGGGACTGTGGTGGGTTGGTGGTCGGTCAGCAGAGTCACTTCGAGCTGCTCGCCAGACACCCGGACCAGGACGCCGATGTGGTCGCGCGGAACCAGGCCGACCGAGGGCTCCGGGGCCGCGCAAGACAGGATTAGAGCGATCAGTCCGCGTGCGAAGCGATGCACTTGTCGAGCATAGCACCTCGCGGTGAGAGGGATGGCTTTTTAGCCAGCTAGCGCTACTGTGTCACACGAAATCCCCCACGTTTTTCGAGCACGAGCCGCTTCGCGGCGGTCTGAATCCGTGCGTGCATCTGAGTCTCTGCTCGAATCGGCCCGTGACCGATAACCAAGTCAGTGGCCGAGCTCGAGTCCGTCGCCGGGTCTCCGTCACCGGGCCCGAGTCCGTCACCGGACCCGAGTCCGTCACCGGGCCCGTCACCGGTTCTGAGTCCGTCACCGGGCCCGAGTCCGTCGCCGGTTCCGAGTCCTTCACCGGTTCTGACTCCAGCCCAGTCGGACGGTGAGTCGGTGGGGAGATCGCTGCCCCCTGTGGCGCACCTCGCGTGCCGAGAAAGGGCATGCGATCTCCCCACCGACTCACCGCTCTCGACGACGCCCTCGGGGCGATTCGACTCATCAGACCCCTCATCCCGAAAATCAGAGCTCACGACAAGAACCTCGCCGAACAACTTCGAGATGCCGCGACTTCGATGGCGCTCAACCTCGGAGAGGCGATCGGCAGCGACCCTGGCAACCGCAGGGCCCGGCTCAACACCGCGTCCGGGTCCGCAAACGAGAGCCGGGCGGCGCTCCTGACGGCTTGCGCATGGGGCTACGTCGGCGAGGCCGAAATCGTGGCGCCCGACGAGAAGCTCGATGCGGTTCTCGCAAAGACGTATCGCTTGCTGAACCCGGTCAGGAGACAGAAGGTTCGGGGCGGTCGTTCAAACCTCGACCGCCCCGAACCTTCCGTCACTGTCGCGCGTCTCGGCATGCTCGCTAGCGGAGCTTTCGGGCGCCGCGCGCAAGAGCTCGATCGACGCTTCGCGTTCACCGGAACCTGCCCCTGTCTCGGAGATCGGCTTCGGAGCCGGGCGTCTGGCGATTCCTCGCCGTGATCGTGCGGCCGGAGTTGGTGCGACATCGGTTCGAGGTGCGGTCGATGGCGACGATGAAGAGTCGGTTCTGGTCGATCGGGACGAGGCCGGACAGCAAACGCGGTCTTCGTCCGAAGTCTCTCGAGCTATCGGCCGGCCGTAGCCGCGTGCCTGCAGGCGCTCGAATCTGATTCGGCGGACGTGGTCGAGGACACGATGCGGCGGCTGAGTCGCGTGCTTGGAACTCAGGCCCAACGGCAGCTCGCGCTTGGTTTGGCTGAGGGCTGAGGGCTGAACGTTTGCTGGGCGTCTGGCTCCTTCACGCGTCGGGCGCGCGATGGTAGCGTTTGGAAATGGTGCGCGGTCGAATCGATCCGCCTGCGGGATATCGGGAAGCCCCGTTGCCTCCCGATGAGCGCCTCGCGGAGCCAGAGACTCGATACGAGGTGCTGGATGGAGAGAAGGTCTACGTAGTGCCCGCGAACGAGCCGCATGGGACCGCGCACTTCGGGCTCGACTACATTCTCCGAGCGCACGTCGCCAGAGGGTACATAGGCGCTTCGGAGATGCTCACGCGAACGAGCCCGACGAAGGACATGGCGCCCGACGCGAGCGTCTATCCGGAGGCTCGGGACCCGGTGACTGGAGGACGTCAGCTGGAGGAGCTCGCGTTCGAGGTCGCGAGCACGCAGTCGCTGAAGGAAGTGGCCGCGCGCGCCCTCGACTTCACGAACCGAGGCGTTCGTCGAGTCTTCTGCCTCGAGGTGGCCAGGCAGCGCGTGTTCGAGTGGGACTCCCAACTCGGTGACTGGCGCATGTTGTCTCTCGGAGCATCCATCACTGACCCATGTCTGATTCGACCGCTCTCGGTGCGTGCCCTGTTGGATGCGGCGGAGCAGGACGACGAGGTGGCTCGGGCGCTGTTGGCGAAAAAGAACCGCGTCCTCGCAACCGCGCTTCGAGCTCGCGAAAAAAGGGGCGAAAAAAAGGGCGAAAAAAAGGGCGAAAAAAGGGGCGAGAAGAAGGCGTTGATCGAGGCGATCGAAACGGCTGCTGCACGTCTGGGCGTCGAGTTGGACGAGGAGAGACGAACGGCGATCTCCGAAAAGAGCGCGGGTGAGCTCAACGAGCTTCTCGCAACTCTTTGGCAACAGCGTCGCTGGCCGTAGCAGGAACTCATCCCTCGATGCGAACCACGAGAGCAGGCTCCAGGCTGGCCCACAGCATGGTGCCCGCGAGCGGCAGCGCGTCCTCCGGGAGAGCGCCCAGTGCTACCGCAAAGGCCCGTTTGGGAGCCCGGCGATCGTCGAGGTCGACCAGCCAAAGCGAGCCCATCTCGAGCGCCTCACGTACCGAGATCAATCCCGTTTTCAACTTGGAAACCGTGACGTCGGAGGTCGTCGAGACAACGAATCGGAGCAGATGCTCGTCCTTCAAGTCCTCGCTGAGGTAGGCGAGCACGAGCGTCTCGGATGCGGTGCGGGCCACGAAGATGCATGGGCCATCGAAATCATACAGCACCTCGATCGGCAGCAACGGCCCCACGACCGCGAGATCGACGGCTTTGCGCGCGTCCACGGGAGGCCAGGCGCTCATGTGGCCCCCTTGACGGTCTGGAAAAGGGGGACGCGTGCTGATGACCCGAGGCCCTCGGCCGGCTCATCGACGGACATGACTTCCAGGACGCGCCGAGTGAGGTGGCGATCTCGACCGAGCGCTTCTGGCCCTTACTGCGGTGGAATCGAGCGTTGATCCGGTCAGCTCGAGCTTGAGCTTCGCCGACCTCAGCCCGATCGGGTAGCTTGAGGCGAATTGCGTGCTTTCTACCACTACTGCGTCAAGGCCAGAGCACGAGTAACGTGAGCTCCGTAGATTTCGAGTTCGAGCACGAGCACGAGCACGAGCACGAACGAGCACGAACGAGCACGAGAACGAGCACGAGCACGAACGAGCACGAGCACGAATGCCACAAGCGAATTCGAGACTCGTCGACTTCTAGAATCGGACGAGGACGAGATGCGGTGGAATGCACGGAGTTTCGTGCTCGTGCTCGTACTCGTGCTCGTGCTCGTGCTCGTGCTCGCGAGATTTCGAGGGCTTACGGTACGGAAGCTCAAGGTCTATTTCCACCGCAGTAGACGAAGTAGCGTCGAAGCCAGAGAAAATATCCGACGACTGGCACCAACGCCAGGGCCGACCACCAGAGCACCGAGGACCCGAGCGCCTGAGTCTGTGCAATGACCTGCTCGCCGTAACCCATCAGGCCGTACATTTCAGCGAGATCGACGCGGCTGAAAGTCACTGCCACGGACACCGTCATGCCCGCGAGCAGCGAGGTCGCGAGCCACCAGGCGGCCGGCCGGAGTCGAAGGAGTCCCACGGCCGAGTATCCCCACGCGCAGGCGAGCAGGAGGTTTGCGGCGAGCCCAGGCGCCCCCGAGAGCAAGAGGCCGAAGAAAGGGAGGACACTGTTGGACATGAATCCCATGGAGACCGCTCCAAGAGCTGCCACTCCGCACCAAATCGATCCCATGAGCACCGGAACTGGCACCGTCGCTACCCAGCTCGGTCCGGGATCGCGGGCTTCGCAGGTCGCGCGAACATCGTCGCTGCGATAGAACGCGATGAGTACGACGGGTACACCGAGGAAGATCGCGGCGAAGATTCCGATGACGCCCGTGACGATCCCTTTGGCGCCCTCGGGAACGGATTCGAGGAGCTTCGGCAACAAGAACCCACCGATCAGCAAACCCGTCGCGCCCGCCGCCAGCCAGTTCCAGGCGAGTGCGAGCAACAGGGATCGAGCCCACCGACGGCAACGGAAAGATCCGATACCGAGCCAAATGAAAGTGGCTCCTAGGAGTCCGTAAATGAGAACGCCCTGCAGCACGTAACCGCTCGGGCGCGCCTCGTCGTCGACCGCGGCCTGCGCCAACAGCAGGAGCGGAATGAGGGCCGCGAGAAACAAGCCCAAGAGGACTTCGAGCACGCCGAAGGCGCCGAGCCACCAGCTTCGGTCCCGGTAACGGAGAACAGCGTCTGCCGAGATCTGGCCCACAGGTTCAGATTACTCTTCCGCGCGCCAGGATCAATCGCTCCCGCATTGACAGCGTGCTTCGTTCGGCTCGAACTCCACGTCGACCATGCGGACGCTTCGCTCGCTCTCGCTCCTCCTCGTCGTCTCCTGCGCAAGCGGCGGGACCGGGTCGAGCCCGGACTTCGAACGCTTCGATTTGTCGCGAGCTCCCGGGCCGGACGCCTATCCGGACGCGCCGGGCGTGGTTTTGCTCGACAAGGGTGAGCTGATTTTCACGGTCGACAGGGACACTCAGCGTCCGCTGGCTCGCCTGCGGCGTTACACTCGAACCAAAATCCTTCGCGACACCGGCCTCGAGCTCGCCAGAGTCGACATTCAGGTGGAGCCCGGGAGTTTGTTGCAGGGCCTCGTTGCCCGCCACATCACGCCCGAGGGAGAGTCGATCCGCGTACCCGACGACCGCATCGTAGACATCACCAACGAGCTCGGGCTGCCCACGCGGTCATTCCGTGTCGAAGGCGTAGCTCCGGGCTCGATCGTCGAGCACACCTACGACGTCTTCTACCGCGACCTTCGGTTGGTCCCTGCGTGGAAATTTCAGTCGAAGATACCGACGCTGCGATCGGAGCTCGCGGTGGTCGTGCCTCCGGCGTTTTCGGTCGATTACCGATTCATCGACCAAGGGTTGCCGGCGAATCGGCCTCCGGAGCGATTTGCCGTGGACGAAGGTACGCGGCTCTTTTGGACCCTCGGCGACGTGCCGGCGACGTTCGACGAGCCGGACATGCCGAGCGTGGGCCTCAGCTCTCCGCAAGTTCACGTGGTGTTCACGGGCGGCAAGATCGACGGCACCCGGGAGGTAGGTGGGTTCGAGGGTTGGGAAGACGCACGAGACTGGTTTTTCGAGCGGAGCAAACACGGCCTGGAAATCTCCGAGGCCCAACGGCTCGAGGCGAGGCACTTGGCCGGAGAGACCTCCATGGAGGAGCAAGCGCTGAAGCTGCAAGCGCTCGTGGCGCGAGATCTGGGTTGGGAACCTCACGACCGCCCGCTGATCTGGGCGCGCACCCCGACCGCCTCGGTCGTGTTGACCGAGAAGCGAGGCAATCGCACGAGCCGCGGCCTCTTGCTCGTAGCGCTGCTGCGAGGCGCCGGGATCGACGCCCTGCCGGCCTTCGCCGCCGATCGTACTCAGGCGACCATCCTCCCCGACCTCGCGACCCTCAGGGTCGTCGATCGCATTGTCGCAGTCATCCCGCGACCCAACGGAGCGCTTGTGCTCGACCCGGGCCAGCTGACCGTGAACGCCGCGGTGCCCGCGCCGCGATTGATGGGTACGCGGGTCGTGACTCTCCGCGACGACTCGACCGAGGTGCTGGAGGTCCCGATCGCCCTGCCCGCCCACAGCCTCACCCAACTCACCTACGTGCTTCGGGTGGACCGCGCCGGGCACCTATCGGGAAAGCTGGAGGGCCGGCTCACCGGCGCGGAGGCGGGCACCGTCCGAGAGCTGCTCTTGATGCGAGACCCTTCCGAGTACTCCGACTTGGTGATCGAGTTTCTCAAGGAACGGGGCGCCTCGATCCCCGTGTCGAGTGTGAATATCGCTGACCTGAAGGAGCTACGAAAGCCGGTGCTGCTGTCCGCTACCATCGATGTGGAAGACGTATTCACCGACCCAACTGATCGATCCGCTTCGATCGTCCTCGAGCGAATTCTTGGGAGCGAACCCCCGCCGGCGCGGGAGCGACGCCGAACGCCTTTGGTCCTGCCCTACCCTCGCCGCGCGGAGATCAACGTGACCCTCTTCATCCCTGACGATCACCAGGTCGGGACGCTGCCGGCGCCGTTCTCGGCCAAGTGGGCCAACGGATCGGTGGAGATCACCTCGCGCAGCGAATCCAAGAAGAGAATTGGGCTGTCGCGGATCTCCGAGGTCACGGGCTTGTTGGTGCGGCCCGCCGACTACCCCGAGTACTTCAAGTTCCTCAAGAACGCGGCGGACGCTGAGCGAACACGGCTCGATCTGACGCGGCCGCCCCCGAAGCAGCTTCAGTACTGAGCTCCCGGAGCGCTCCGGCCGGAAGGCGAGAAGCCAAGGCGCGAGTCGAATACGTGGGCGCGAAACGGATTTCGGGGTCAAGAGCTCAGGACTTCGTCTCGGGCTCGCCTGACTCCGGGTGCGGCTGAGTCCTCCAGCGGCGGTGAGTCCACAGCCATTGCTCCGGGTGGGCGCGAATTCGGCGCTCGATGAACTCGGTGGCTCGTCGCGTGATCGAGAGGATCGTCTCCTTGCGGGACCCCTCTCTCGCCGTCGACAACGGCGCGAAGACCTCCAGGTGGTGACGTCCGTCGGCGCCGCGGTAGCCCGCGCAGGGGAGCACGGAGGCCCCGGTCCACATCGCGATCGAGGCGAGCGCGGACATCGTACAGGCCGGGCGGCCGAAGAAGGGGACGAAGACCCCCAGGCCGCGAGTCGCGTTCTGGTCCAACACGATGACCACGATCTCATTGCGCGAGAGCGCCTGGATGATTTGGGGGAGCCCGTCCTTGGCGGGGATGACCATGACTCGGCCGAGTGTCCTCAGCTCCGCGATGAACTCCTGGATTCCCGGAGGGAAGCTCTTCACGACGACGTTGAGGACGGTATTCGGGAGCGCCCGCGCGATACCCGTGGCGACGAGCTCCCAATTCCCGAGGTGCCCGGACAGCGCGAGCACTCCGCGACCGTTGCGTGCGGCCGCCTCATAGTGCTCGAGACCGGTGACTTCGAAGAGTTGGTCGAGCGGCGTGGCGGCGTAACGAGGCGCCCGAAAGACCTCGAAGAGGCTGAGGGTGATGTGTCGTCCAAAGTCCCGGGCGACGACTCTCCTCGCGACCCGATCGAGCTCGGGAAAAGCGGTCTTCAGGTTCTCGCGAATCACCCTTCGGCGGTAGCCGATGAGTCCGAACAGGAGGCGACTCACGAGGGCCGCGAGCCCTGCCACCCACGACTCGGGGAGCGCGCAAACGAAGAGGCTCGCGAGGCGGAGTGCGGCGTAGACGACCTTCGCGAAAAGTCGCACGGTCGACAGATACACGTCGGGCGTGGGTACGCCGAGCGGAATGTTTCGGGTCGCGAGCGCTCCCCCCGTTTCGGCTTGCGCCCTCCGCCTCGCTGCGCCAGGCTCGGTCGAGGTCGATGTCGACGAGTGCTCTCCGATCGGCTCTCGGATGGGTTTTCTGCGCAAGCCTCGGATGCGCCTCCGAGACCACGTTCCCGCTGCCCGTCGACTCGGTCTCGGTGCTGCTCCTGATCGTGCCGGGCTCGAGCCCGCCCAAGGCTCTCGCGGCCGAACCTTCAGGATCCGAGGTTCGCGTAAAGCTCGAAGGCGCCGATGCCGAGGACGCAGAGCTGTACGCGTTGTTTCTCGACCGGTCGCTCGACGCGCTGGGGTTGACCGCGGGTTGGGTCACGACGACTTCGGATCGGCGTCGGCCCAGCCACTCTCGGATCGCGACCTCGACCGTACGATCCGGAGAGATGTCACCGTGGACCGAGCTCTCGGAGCTTCCGGCGCCGGTCGACGAGATCGGCGTGGTGATTTCACGCCCGGACCCGTGTGTCGCGCTGGAGCATGAGAACTTCGAGCTCGCTCCGAGCGGACGCACTTACTTCGCGACGTCGTACGGCCGAGACTCTCTCGTGGGTACGAGCGCGGGGCTGTTTCTCGTGACCGCCGACGCCTCCGAGAGGCTCCCGGGTGACTTGCCCTCGCTCGCTGGGTTTGTCGACCCGGCGTCCGACGAGCTCTGGCTGGTGGGTATCGATGGGCGAGTGCTTCGAGGTCCCTCTGTCGAGTTGCTCGAGGACACGGGTCACGCGCCCGGAACCCTTACTCACGCGTCGCTGACGGTCACTGAGGGCTCGACCTATCTGATTTCGTCGGCGGGGCAGCTCGAACGCTACGACGGTAACTCTTGGGCGACTCTGGGCACGGTCGACGAGACTGGATACGGCGAGCGCTTCGTCGTCTCCCACCAGCCCGGGGCCGTACTCACTCTGCAACGGGATAGTACCCAAGTCACCTCGTGGGAAAACGGGACCAGCGAGCCGCGGGTGGTCGTCGATGAAGTCCTCGCCCAGATTGCCCTCGAGCGGCTCTACTCGCTGGTCAGTATTCCGGACCTCGGCGTTTTCGCGCTGGGTCACTTCGGGTACGTGTTCCACACGACCGATGGGCGCAGCTTCGCTGCGTCCTCCGACCGTCTGGGGCAGCTCCTGTCCGGAGGCGTTGCCTTCGCGGGGGGCGCCATCTTCAGCGGGCACAATGGAATCGTCTTTCAATGGCAGAACGGAGAGAGCTGCGGGGAAGGCACGATCACGGTGAAGGAGAACATCGGCGCCGCGGCGGCGCTCGGTGAGGGCGCGGTCGTGGTCGAAGAGAGTTCAACCGAGGGTCGGCCCGTGCTCGGCTCGCGCATCTACTCTCGGTGAGGTGAGGCTTGGACTCGACGCAACGATTTACGGACAGAGTCGAGGACTACGATCGGTACCGACCCCGCTACCCCACGGTCGTCGTTCATGCCGAAAAAGTCCGACGAGAGCTACCAGGGCGCTCGTGATCGAGGGATCGAGATCTTCGACCGCCACGCGGTCGAGGGGTACGTGACTCTGAGGTACGAAACTCACGGCTTTCTGGGCGGCGTTTGAGCTTCACCGACTCAACCCGAGCAAGACTCCTCGGCGCGGGAGCGTGCGATCTTGTGGGGCTCCGAGCTCGCGCGGGTGATTCGAGTCACCCGCTTGTAACGATCACAAGCCTCCTTCCGGTTCTTGGTGAGCAGCAGATCGCCCTCCTTGACCAGATCGAGGCCCTTCTGCTCGAGCCTGGCGAGCCCTGCGCCGGCCACGGAGCTCTCTGAGTTCAACTTCGCCGCGGTCTCGAAGAATCGAAACGCGTCCTCGTATTTCGTCTGCTCGAGGAGCGCGGCGCCGCGATCGGCGAAGGCGCGAGCGAGGTCGCCGGCGAGCTCCCGATGGGAAAAGGACACGAGCCCGGTCGGAAGGACCTTGGCTTCCTCGGCCTCGAGCTCGATGAGCTGCGACCAAGCGCGCTGTGGATCGTTACTCATCTCGGTTCGAACACGCAGGTAGCGCTCGCGTAAGTCGACGAGCTCTTGGCCTAGCTCGCGGGCGGCCGATTTCCGATCTCCGCTTGCCCGAGCTTCGATCGCGGACAGACTCCCGATCGCCTTGTCGATTTTTCCGTCGATGTAGAGGGCGACGGAGGCCGCGAAATCGCGATCGGGATATCGGGCCGACAAGACCTCGGCCGGAGTGACGGGGCCCGATGGAGGCTCTGGCGGGAGGGGTTCGTAGGCGGTGAAGATGATTTCCTTTTCCTTCATGCGGCCTTCGAGGTCGCGAACGGCGGTCTCCGCTCCTTTGGCGTCAGGGACGAGTTGCAGGAGCCGGACGAGGCGTTTGTGGGCCTTTTTCCAGGTCTTCTTGGACGCGACCTCGTCCTTGGCGTGTTCGAGCTCCGATTCGACGACCCTAGGCACGAGGCTACTCAGGCGCTGAGTTGCTTCTTCGAACTCCTTGGACCCCTTCGGGACCTCTCGATAGACCTCGAGCGCGCGCACGAGTCGCCCGCGCGTCTCGAGCTCGACGGCCTGCGCGAGCCGTTGAGCGGCGACCTCGGCCAGGCTCACCTTCTCCAGCAGAGTCTGTGCCTTGGCGTTGATGGGATCGCGCTCGAGGAGCGTCGCGAGCACCTCGCGGACCTCCCGATAGCCTCGGTTTTCCGCGAGCGCTTCCGCTCGGCTGAGTTGCTCGGAGACGAAGGCGTCGAAATCGAAGGCGTCGTCCACGTTCGGCAGATCGAGAGGCAACCCATCCGACCCCTTCGGAGAGTAAGGAGAGGTCGACGTGGCGATTCGCCGCGGGGCTACCACCAGCGCGCCGCCGTCAGCTTCTCCGGCGTCGATGGCCTCGCTGGCATCCTCGGCGACCGGGCCCGCGTCTGGCTCTGCCGGCACTTCGATCGCTGCCGGCACTTCGATCGGGATGCCTACGCCCGAGTCGAGATCCGAGCTCGCATCGGTGGCGGGAGCCTCCGGATCGAGCTCCGGATCTTCGTCGGAGGGATCGGCGAACGGGATGTCGGCGTCCGGGACGGCTGAGTTATCGTTCGCGGCGAGCAGCGCAGGATCTCCTGCGTCGGCGGACTCAGCGCGCGGTCCGCGGGTGATCAAGACGAGCACGAGGCCGCCGATGGTGAGTCCGAGGGCGGCGGCCAGACCCGCCACGAGGAGACGCCGCCGGGCAGGGCTCCGCGGCAGCTTGGTTTCGTCGCGAGCCAGGCTCGGATCCGGCACCACCGCCCCGACGCGCCGCGAGAGCTCGCGAGGCAGGTTGACCCGAAACGCCACTCGGCCGAACCGGACCTCGTCGGCGTCGTTGAGATCTTCGGTGCCGACGCGAATGCCGTTTACGAACACTCCGTTGGCCGAATTCAGGTCCTTTACGGAGATCCGGTCGCCGGTGTGGGTCACCTTGGCGTGACGACGCGAAACGGAGTCGTCGAGGATCGGGATCTGACAGTCCGCGCGCCCGACGATGTGCTCGCCGGGCTCGAGCTCGAAGACTTGGCCGCGGGTGGGTCCGTCCAAGCCCACGAGCGCCGTACCTTCCGGGCGAACGGAAGGGTCCGCGCGCGGATGTCGCGTGTCGGGCTCGCGATCGGCGTCGGCGAGCACGCGCGTCCCGGGTCCACGAGGCGCCGCAGGCTCGACCTCCGGCGCGTTTCGGATCCGCACCTCGTAGGATCCGACGAGCGCGACGTCGTCGGGGAGGATCCGCGATTTTCTCGGGATCCGCTTCCCATTCAGCTTGACGCCGTTCTGGCTGCCCAAGTCTTCGACCCAAGGCTCGCCGTCCACGAGCCGAAACGACGCGTGGCGCCGCGAGACCTTTCGGTCGTCGACACGAACGTCACAGCTCTCGTCGCGGCCGAGGACGACCGGGAGGTCTTCGAGCGGGAGCTCCCGAACGTCGCCGTTCGGAGCGTTGATGACGAGGATGACGCGACCGGGCACGGGCGGCCCCGATCAAAGGTCAGGCTTTGAAGATGGAGAGATCGACGCCCTCCATGTTCTCGAGGAACGACGGCGTGGCTCCGGTCGGCACGAACTCGCCGATGATCTCGCCGTTGTCGTCAGCGCCTGTCTCTTCGAAGCGGAAGATGTCTTCGACCTTGACGTCGTCTCCGTCGATGACGAGCTCCGAGATGGTGGTGATGTAGCGGAAGAAGTTGAAACGCTCCTCCTTGAGCACGATGGGAGCCGCGCGCGCAATCAATCGACGGGCCTCGCGGGCGTCCTTGACCACGCCGGCCAAGTCACGCGTGGCGAGCTGGTCGATCGCTTCCTCGACGCCTGCCGCCGCGTAACAGAACACGGATCCTTGGAGCGGTCCGGCGAGCGCGGTCAGCACGTCAAATGCGGCGTCTCCGGGCACGAGGCCGACCAACGCGCGCTCGGGCTGGCGCGCCACCGCGTGTTCGATCAGCTCACGCATGGACACGCGCGGGCTCGGCTGCAGCGCGACGACGTTGGAGTGACCGAGCTGGAGCTCGACGCCGCTTTCGATCGTCACGATGCGCTCGTCGGCCGGAATCAACGAAGCGAGCGCGTTCAGGGTGGCGCTGCTCAACGGACCGGGACCCACCGCGACCATGATGCCCCGACGTTGCGGGATCACGTAGTCGGCGAGGAGCTTCATCATGCCTTCGGACAGTGACTTGTTCGCCACCAAATCCTCGGCGGAGTAGGCCTCGCGTTGGGCCTTTCGGATCGTGAGCGTGGGCCCGCGGAACGAGAAGGGAGGCAGCGCGGCTACGACCCGCGCGCCGTCGCGAAGGCGAACGTCGACGAGCGGCTTGTCCGGATCTCCCCCGCCGAGCACGGCGAGGCACCGAATCAGCGAGACCACGGAGGTCTCGGAGTCGATGCGATCCTCGGTCGCGCTTGGAGGTTGGCCGTTGAGCTCGACCATCATGTGTCGTGACGGGGTGATGGTGATCTCGAGGACCTTGTCGTTGGCGTAGTGCTTGGAGATCAGCGCTGTATCGGTCGCAGCCGCGGCGGCTTCGCGGACGGCGAGGTTTACATCGACGGCGTCGTGTACGCGGCCTTCGGAGCGCAGTCGCTCCAACGCTTTGCGCGCGAAGTCGGATGCCTTGGCGCTCATCGAAGGGAGGGCCGCGATGTCCTTGGTGGCGAGATCCAGACCGTCTGCCACCCGCACGTGCAGCTCGCGAACGAGCTGCTTGTGCTCGAGGAACGGACCTGCGCGAACGGCGCCGACCATGGCAGCAGGGGCCGCGGCGCCTGTCGCCACGGCCGGAGGCGCGGGCGGGGGCGCCGGAGCAGGCGTATCCGAGATACGAGCTTCGGGCTCGGGCGGTGGCACGACGGGCTCGGGGGGCGGCGCCTTTGGTGCGGGCGCCGGCGTGACCTGGTCGAGCAGATCGTCTTCCGCTTCCGGTTCGGGCTCGACGGGCTTCGGCGGTGGCTTCACAGGCGACGGTCGTGCCGTCTTGGCTTCGATCTTTGGCGCGGGCTTGGCAGCGGGCGGCGGCGGAGACGGCTCGAGATCGAGCTCTTCCTCGGCGTCGCGCTTCTTCGCGGCGCTCGCAGCAGCGGGCTTGGACAGCTTGGGAGCGGGCGTTCGCAGTGGAGTAGCCTTGCCTTTCGCAGGGGGCTTGGGTTCGGGCTCCGGCTCGGGCTCGGGCTCCTCTTCCGGCGGGACCTCTTCTTCGTCGTCGGCCTCGGGGGTCGAAGGACCGCCGCCGAGCTCGAGCTCGAGGCCGCCTTCGTCGGAATCTTCGTCCTCGGGCTCCGGCTCGGGCTCGGGCGCCTTCGCCGGCTTCTTGCTGGCAGCGGCGGGCGCCTTGCCCTTCTGCGGCTCGGGCTCGAACTCCTGGTCGAAGCTCTCGTCGATCAGACCGGGGCCGCCAGCCTTGGGACGCTCTTTCGACGCCTCCTGCGTTCCGGACGGAGGGGCGGACTCGACCGCGCCTTCTTCGTCCGTCTTCGCCTTGACCGCACCGCTCTTTTCACCATTCGGCGTGAGCTGCAGTGTGTAGTCGCCGATGTAGATCTTATCGGTCGACTTGATCACCTGGGGCGTCGTGATCTTCTTTCCGTTCACGTACGTCCCGTTGGTGGACTGCATGTCGATGATGATGAACTTGCCGTCCCTGACGACGATGCGGGAGTGACGCTTCGAGATGTTCCCCTTCGGCAAGACGATGTCGTTGCCTTGGACGCGGCCAATCGTGAGCTCCTGCTTGTCGAAGTCCATGGACTTCGGCTGGCCGCCCTTCTCGTTGATAACGATCTGGAACATGAGGATTCGCGGGAGTGTACCAAACCCCGAAGGGCACACAAGTTCCTTTGCCGCCCTCAGCGGATGATGTCGTTGAGAAGCCCTTCCGCAGCGGAGAGAACGGTCTCAGAAAGCCCTCGAGCACCGGGGAAGCTCGCAAACCAACTGCCTCTCATGGGCGAGAACACCATTCGGTCTGGCACTGCAGCAAAGAACGAACCCGGCACCGAAGCGTCGAGGACAAAGGCGGGACTCGCCGGGACCACGACCTCGATGCGCGAGCACTCGAGGCTCCGCAGGCGCAGACACGACGGATCGGACTCGGGACATTGCAGACAACGCCGTGGGCACTCGTCCTTCGCAGCGTCGCAACTGGTCGTGCAGTCGTCGTCGGAGAAACAAATGGGCTCGACCGCGCGGCAAGTGAACGCGGTCGACGTCGAGGTCGTGGTCATCGTGAGCGCGGCGGGCACGGCAAGCGACGCTCGTGCGTTCGCCGTCGACGCCGTCGCCACCCGCTCGAGGACCCGGACGAAGCGCCCGAGACCATCGACCTCGCTCACCGAAACGCCATTCTTCGAAGCTCGAATCTCGAACTCGAGGAGCTCGAGGGGGTCGGACGGACAGCGCGGCACGGCGAGCTCGAAGGCGACCTCGATCTGTTGCTCGCCTACCGCGGTGACCGTGCCGGTCGTCGCGATCGAAACTCGCTGCTCGGAGTCGCAGTTCTCGCGGGACGTAAGCGCGATCCCAATCGCGTCCCCTGGCTGCACGAGTGAAACGTCTGCTCCGTCGGGAACGAAGACGAACCCGCCGGGCTTCGGCATGAGCTCTCCCCCTTTGCCAGCAGAGACTCGCCCCCGATATTCGATCGTGTATCGACGCTCGGACGCTTCCGGATCGATCGTCACCTCGACCCCCGAGCAGCTCGTCCCCACGGTCTGACCGCAGAGCTCTTCGACCTTCCCGCACGCAGGCTCCGCCAAAGCAGCGTCCATGCGCATCGTCGTGACGTATGGCTGCACGGGGATGAAGATGTCGAACATCGGCCCGATCAAAAACGTGGCGCGGGCGTCGGCATGCATCAACAGGACGACGTTGCCGAGTCCCTGATCGTCCAGCTTGCCCGCCAAGAGGTCCCGCTGTTCCTCCTTCTTCTTCTGCACGTCCGAAGGGTGAATGAACGAAGCAAGCCTGGCTGTGGCGCCGGAGATCACGCGCGGACCTCGGAGGTCGATGCGTCCGCCGAGGTCGGGATCGGAACGCTCCTCGTCGGGTGTGTACGGCGATCCCGCGAAGAGCTGCGTGGAACGTGCGAGCGTGCCGTTCGCCTCGGACAGGACGACGGCCGAAGTGCGATCGAGCCGAAGCGCCAACACACCTGACGCTCCCGCATCGACGAGTCCGTCCGTGGGGCCCCCAACGTCTTCGAAGCGCAGCGCTCCAAGGATTCCGGCTTCGGTCGAGGTCCGCACCCGGGCGATGGCCACGGAGCTCGAGGTCGGCGACGAAATGACGAGCTCGGACCCGTGGACGAGGATGGTGGTCGGAGCCTCGAGCCCCTCCACGAGCTCCACCTTATTTACCGTGGCTCCGCCAGCGGCGACCTCGAGCGCGACGACCACACCGTCGTCCTGTTCCGTGCGTCCGACGACCACGAGGCGGTCCGCGTCCGCGCTCGGCAAAACGGCGAGGTCCGTAAGGATGATCGACTGGGCGAGCACGCTTGGGAGATCGATGGTGCCGAGCCGAACGAGGGCGTCCGTCTGCGCGGCGCTCGCGCCGTAGGGGAGCGGCCGGACATCGAGCACGTGAATCGAGCTCTTGGCGGGGGCGAGCACGAAGAGCCGGTTGCCGTCGGAAGAGATCGCGAGGCGCGTCGGGAAGCCGGGCGCGCTGACCGCGATCGGAAACAGCGCCGCCAGTCCGGGCACGAGCGTGTGCTCGTCGACCGGAGCTCCAGCTTCGTCGAGGCGCTGCCGCAGCTGCACGACCCGAACGCCCTCGGCCTCTGAATCGGCCACGAAGATATCGGCGCGCTTGGCCCCCGACTCGGGTTCGCGTTCCACGTAGGCCAGACCGCTCGGGCGGGCGAAGCTGCCGGACGGCGGCGGAGGCTCGTCCGCGCACGCAAAGGCCAACGCCCCGAGCATCATCCATCGTCGAGCCTTCATTCTTCAGAGCTCCCATCAGGACGCAGGACTCGGCCGATCCGCCCAACGATCGCAAACTTCGCCGGATCTTCGCCCGTCACGTCGAGCACCGCGAGGGTGCTGTTTCCGAAATTCGACACGAACGCGACCG
Organism: uncultured Myxococcales bacterium; assembly: GCA_964463485.1. Classification (GTDB taxonomy): domain Bacteria; phylum Myxococcota; class Kuafuiibacteriia; order Kuafuiibacteriales; family Kuafuiibacteriaceae; genus CAYXDO01. Next base: position 20,952 of record CAYXDO010000043.1, read on the forward strand.
TCTTGGAAACCGACGAAACCTCGGCCACCGCGATGCCAGCCGGCACGCTCAACCAACCCACCTCGATGAGCTCGCCCCCGGACTCGCGAGTACGGAAGCCGGTGAGCTTGGCCGCCACCGCGAGCACGTCCGAGCTCGCGTCGAGCACGTAGATGACCGAGGTACGAAGATCCGGCGCCAGCAGGAATCGACGACCACCGCGCTCGATCAAAGCCGGCGAACCGAGCTCCTCGCCCACTTCGATCGCAGCTACGAGCGAAAGCTCGCCGTCCACGATGCTCACGACGGCGACCGCGGAGTTGTAGCGAGTGGGCTCGGCCCCAGTCGAGGTCGAGCGCTGCAGGATCCGCATACTCACGTAGGCTCGCGTGCGATCCGCGGAGAGGATCAGCCCGCGCAGGTCGATAGCGCCGGTGATCGCTCCGACCGACAATCGAGAGATCTCCTCCAGCTCCACGCTCAAGCCGCTGGACTTCACGCGGTAGGCGCTCACCGGAGCCGCCTCGGAGTAGCGCCCTGCTGCGAGCAAGATCGAAGACCCGTCGGGTTCGTCGATCGATGCGAGGCCGCCCACGCCCAAGAGCTCGCTCGACGTCGAAGTGGAGATCGCGTTGGGAAGGGCGCCGCCCGTGGACTCGGCCAAACGTCGGGCCTTGAACGCGCCGAGGTCGAGCAGCGCGATCGGCTCGTGCGACTCGTCTGATCGCAAATGACCGATCGCCACGGTCCTCGGCCGATCCAGCGCCACGAGCGAGAACGGATCGATCCCGTTCGTCTCCAACACGAAGCCGCGAGTGCAATCGATGCCCAAGATGGGCTCGACGTTGGGCGTCGCGCAGGAGACGCCACCAGCCGCGTCGACCTCTGCGACGGAGACGAGGTTCTTGCCACGAGACGCGACCACCAGCAGGCGCTCGTCCTCGGCGCCCCGCGCGAGCACCATTTCGCCGGCCAACGAAGGAATGCGCACACCGCTCGTGCCGTCCGGTAAGCGATCTACAGGAAGGTCGACGGTCGATTGGGACGCCAACGCGTACGCACCCTCCACCGACATCGAGAGCAGAGAACCCGCTTGGTAGCGAAGGTCGAAGTTGCTGTTCACGACGAACAGGCGCCCGTCATCGACCCTCAGGCCGATCGGGTAGTGGAGCTGGTCGAGCGGCGGAGCTTGACCGGGGAGGTCCTCAGCGCAGCCGGTGAACAAGAGCAGGAGAAGAAGCTTCCTCACGTAGATGCCTCCGGTCGCGATCGGATCGCCGCTCGAGCCGCCGCGAGCCGAACCGCGGGCATGCGAGCGGGCGCGGCAGCGATCCACTCAGCGCCTGGTAACTGAATCAGGACGCTCGGATCGGTCACCTGGCGTCCGACCAGCGCGAACGGTCCGAGCGCCTTGCCGATCAGCCAGCTCGCCACGCCTTCGTCCAAGGTCGTGAAGGGATCGGCGGCCACTGTCTCGGGAGGCAGCGCGTCTCCCGGCTCGAGCCCAAAGCTCCACGCCGTCAGCCCTGCGAGATCGACCACCATCAAGTCCACTTCGGCCTGAACACGCGACCACATCGCCGCGGCCCTCGGAACCGAAATCAACGCGCCCACGCGAGGCCGACCGCGGCCCCCAAGGACCTCCGCCGAGACCTCGTCGATGATCGCTCGCGCTCGCTGGACCTCCCGCGGGTCCGACACGAACGGCACTAGAATTTCGTCACGGACCGAATGCCCGGCCGCTACCCGGATCGAGAGCGCCTCGCAGATCGCTCGCACCTGCGCTCTGAACACGCCGGGCTCGTGCAACAAAAATCGAACTCCGCACCAGCCGGCGGACGGAGATCGGGTGAGCTTCTCGGCGCGCGCGATCGCGACCTCCACCGGCACTTCGAGCAACGCCGCCGCGCCGCCGTGATCCTCGTTCGCGGCCAGCAGTCGGGCCACCGGCGCGTCCGAGAGGCCGAACGCGACCGGGCCGCCTGCAAGCGACAGCGCCTGCGCGTATCGCTCTCGCGCTTCGATTCGAAAGCGATCGAGCATCGCGGCTTTCGTAGGCTCGTCGGTGGCCAGCAGGTGCGCTTTGAGCGCGTCGGACGCCGGAGTCCGAGCCAAGAAAGCCGAGCTGTGCAGCCAGCCCACTCCGCGGGCCCCGAGGCCGTGGCCGTGCTCTACGTCCTCGAGCGACGTGGCCAGCGAACGAATGCCCATGCCGAAGGCCGCGGCGTCCGCGAACGACAACAGCTCCTCGAGCTCCGTCGACCGTTCGATCGCCGCAACCGACTCTCCCAGAAGCACTTCACCGGTAGCAGCTTCGATCGAGATCATCTCGCCTTCACGCGTCACGTGTCCGCGACCGCGAAGTGTCTTCGACGCCGGATCAATCCCGAGCTCGAATGCGCCGACGATCGCTGGCCGGCCAAGCGATCGCGCCACGACCGCGGCGTGAGACGTGAGCCCTCCGATCGCAGTGACGACCGCACGCGATGCGCGAATGGCAGGCACGTCCTCGGCGATGGTCTCGCGAGTTACGTAGATCACGGCTTCACCGCGTCGGCCGCGCGCCTCCGCCTCGGCCGCGGACATGACGAGCGCTCCGCTCGCCGATCCCGGAGAGGCGGGCAGTCCTTTGCCTAGCAACGTTCGATTCACGGGCGACACTGCCGTTCGAACGACCGACTCGACGACCTGCGCGTTCACGGCCTCGAGCGCGCTCGCCTCTGGGATCACGCGCGCACGCACCAGCTCGACCACCGCTCGAACCAGCGCCAACCCCTTCATCTCGAGCGGCGCTGCATCGAGCACCACGAGGCGGCCGCGCTCCAACACGAAATCCACGCGGGCCGGACGTCCCAGGCGCGCCTCGACGGTTCGGACGATCGCCTCGAGGCGCACCACGTCGAGCTCCGGCGGAGCCGTGAGCGGCACGGATGGGCGCCCCCCAGGGCCCCATTCATCGCCCAACGACTCCATGAAGAACGCACCCGAGAGACGTCGCTCTCCAGTGTCCGGATCGTGGCTGCTCGCGTGGCCACACCCGCTGCGCGAGTCGGCGTTGCCGAACACGACCTCGCTCACCAAAGCCGGAGCACCAACGATGTCGATCACCTGCGCGAGCTGCTCGAGAGGCTCCTCACGAATGTCTGCTGCCAACGCCGCGCGGCCCTTGGCCACCAGGCTCGCGAGCGAGCGGACCTCGAGCTCCGACGCGCTGACCGCACCCGCCTCGCGCAGCGACTCGGCAAGGAGCTGAGACCATGGCTCAGCGATGAACGCTTTGGTCCGATGCGCCGCAAGTGACGAGACGAAACGCCGCTCGAGCTCCAGATGAAACCGACGAGGCTCGAGCGCGCCGAGGCCAGGCGAGGCGCCTACACAAAGCACCGGGCGGCCAGCGGCCGGTCGCACCGCAAGCAACAGCAGCCGGCTCGGATCGCCAAGTCGGAGGCCCACCCGCGCTTCGAGCTCGTGCACCGCTCGATCGAGCTGCTCCAGACGATCGGGCGCCTTCCAGTCGGCCTCCGAGACGAAAAAACCGTCAGGAGCGTCCAGTCCTTGACGAAACAGCGCAGCACGACGCGCGACCAACGCGCCGACGATCGAGACGTCGGCCGCTGGCTCGGATCGAATCGACAGCATCTTCAGGATCCCAACGAGCGCCGCTCCGAGAGCGGGGCGCACCCAAACAAGCGCCGCTACCACTTCGTCGATCCTGGGTCAATGTTGACAGGGGGTAATTACCACCATTTACGCCGGCCGTGTGCGCTTACGATTGGGTCGCTGTGAGCAAGAATCCTGGAACCGCTGCGGTCCTCTCGTTTCTGATTCCGGGCGTTGGGCAAATCTACAACGGCCAATTCCTGTGGGCACTCTTCTGGTTGATCGTCACCCCTGGAATGTGGGTGGGGACGGGCGGGTTGCTCGGGTGGGTCTGTCACTTCTTGGCGGCGTGGCTCGCGTACCGAGCGGCAAAGAGGATAGACTCGTGTTCGAAGTCGTTCGACAAGCGCGAGCGCGAGGAGATCGCGAGCGCCTTGTAGGCGGCCGGAGGTGAATCATGCCCCAGAGGCGGCCACTGCCCAAGCGTCTGATCTCGAAGTTGCTACGCCATCCGCTAGCGTTCGGCAGCATGCTCAGCTTCACCTACCGCCTGGGCCGCAGCAGCGTGCAGCTCGCGACCGGCGCCATCGACAAGAAGGAGTTCGGGGCGGCCACCGGCGAGAACATCGGAGCCGTCAGCCTGGGCGCGGCCGGATTCCAGCTGGGTCGGATCGCCGGCGCGTCCTTTCCGGGGGCTGGCATCATCGCGCCCATCCTCGGACAGTTCGCCGGCGAGGCGCTCGGAAGTCGCCTGGGCCGCGCGGCGGCTGAGAAGATTCAGGTTCGCGGCGGTCACCGAGACCCGGACCTGCACCTCCCCAAGAAGACCCTCTAGCGAACATGGTCGCAGCCAAAGCGTAGCGTCACGCCGCGCGCGGCTGACTCTAGCCCTGAACACATGTATAGCTCGGCGATGCCTCCGAGCCCGCCTCGGCTTCGTCACGTCTCCAATCCGCCGAACCGGTTTCACGAACGGAGTGTGTGCTTGGAGGAGGCCCCGCCGGAGCTTCGGCCGACGATCTTCGAGGAGTCACCGCGTGAGATTCTGAGCGAGAACGACAGCCCCGACATCCCGTTCCGGTACAGCCTCAACCCATACCGCGGGTGCGGGCACGCGTGCGCTTATTGTTACGCTCGGCCCACTCATGAGTACCTCGATCTCGGCGCCGGAACGGATTTCGATACTCGTCTGGTGGTCAAACCTGAAGCGCCGCGGTTGCTCGAGCAAACTTTCGCTCGCAAGAGTTGGGCGGGTGAGTTGATCGCGTTCTCCGGCAATACCGATGCGTATCAGCCCATCGAAGCTCGCTACGGGCTGACCCGGGCGTGTTTGGAGGTCTGCGCACGCTTCCGAAATCCGGTCGGAGTCATCACGAAGAGCGCGCTGATCGAGCGCGACGTCGACGTGCTCGCGGAGATGAGTGCGACATCTTTCGCGTCGGTCACGATCAGCGTGCCATTCTGGAACGAGGGCAACGCTCGACGGGTCGAGCCAGGAGCGCCCACGCCGAAGCGTCGGATCGCCGCGATTCGAGTCCTGGCCGAGTCTGGGCTTCGGGTCGGTGTGAATGTCGCACCCATCATCCCTGGCCTCAACGACCACGAGGCCCCGGTGATCCTGGAGGCCGCGAGGGAGGCCGGAGCTCAGTATTTCGGGCGCATCCTGGTGCGCCTCCCGAGCTCGGTGCGACCCGTCTTCGAAGAGAGGATTTCGCTCGCCTTTCCAGACCGCGCCAAGCGGATCCTCGCGTCGATCGAGGATTGCCGCGGAGGTCAGCGCAACGACCCCCGATTCCATCATCGGATGAGCGGCGAAGGCGAGCGCTGGCGGGCCATCGAGACTTTGATCGACGCCACGGCGAAGCGGCTTGGGTACGTGGATCGTCCCGAGCCGCCCCGGCCGAGCGCGTTCCGGCGTCCCACGACCCAGATCGAGCTCTTCGGGTGAGCGGGCCGATTGATCGGGCCGACTGAGCTGGAAATACGAAAGCCCAGCCAAGCGCTACGATTGACTGGGCTTTCGTATGAGGGCGGAGGGACTTGAACCCGCAACCTATGGATTAAGAGTCCATTGCTCTACCAATTGAGCTACGCCCCCTGGGCGTTCAAGACCGGACGCTTGAATCACATTCCTTCGTCCAGCGCAAGAAGAACTGCTTCTTTCAGGGTGCCCAACGGGGCTTGAACCCGCGACCTTCGGAGCCACAATCCGGCGCTCTACCAACTGAGCTATGGGCACCAACCCGGTTCGTTGTTGGCACAGTTGCCCTTCGTTGCCAAGTCGTTCGAGCGCGCTCGGCGCGCGTCTTCGAAACGCGTGCCTCAGCGCCGAGGAACTCTCCGCACCCTCCCGAGGCCGGCGAGGAGAAGGAGGAAAAGGCCGATCCGGGGAGACGACCGGGGGGACGACTTGGCGCTCGAGCCGTTGCAGCCGCAGCCACCGCCGATCGTCGCTGCGACCGGAGACACGCCTAGCTCCGCGCGTGCGTCCGGGCCACCGCCCGAATCGGCTTCCTGGATGCGGCCGTCTACCGAAACCGCGTCGGCTGGGGCGGTGGCGTCGGCTGCGGTCGCGTCGGCTGCGGTCGCGTCGGCTGCGGTCGCGTCGGCTG
>CAYXDO010000043.1:27242-71193 GCA_964463485.1 uncultured Myxococcales bacterium
GCGTCGGCTGCGGTCGCGTCGGCTGCGGTCGCGTCGGCTGCGGTCGCGTCGGCTGGGGCGGTCGTCGCGTCGGCGGGGACAGCCGCGTCGGCGCGGGCGTCGGGGGCGGTCGAACCGTCGAGGTCCTCGGCGTCGGTCAAACCGCCGTCTGCAACGAACCCCGAGTCGATCCCGAGATCCGGCGGGCCCGCGTCCACCCCAGAGTCTGGACTCGAAGCCAGAAGCGGAGTCCCGACGGCCTCGGGGGAGGCTTTCGCGGTGCCGTCGAGACAGCCGTAAACGACGCGAACGTACACCGGCAAACTCGGCAGCGAAGTGAGTGCGAACGTCGGGCTCGACGCGTCGACGACTCCGAAGTCGGTCGTGATCGGTGAGTCACCCTCGGACGCGCCGCTCCCTGCGTACGGGTCGCCGGAATCGAAATCATACTCGACTCGAATCGTCTCCACCGTTCGATCTTCCGGGAGCGCGGAGTCCCAACTCAGCGCGAGGCCCGCCTCGACGGCAGCCACCGCGACCGTCGACGGTCGAGCGAGCGCAGTGGCATCGACGAAATTCGAAAAGGCGCTCTCGAGCCCCGCGGAATTGTAAGCCGTCAGGGCGAAGTAGACGTGTACACACGAGCCAACTCCGGTGAGTCGAAAACTCGGCTGAGTTGGGTCGGAGAGACCCGCGACGGGAATGTCGATCGGGGAGGGGCCTTCATTGAAAAAGACTCCGTCGAATGGCTCCGCGCCGTCGCCGTCATAGTAGAGTTTGTAGCCAGTGACCTCGGGTTCTGGGTTTGGATCCCAGGCCAGCGTAAATTCGGCCCCCCAGCTCGGAGCGGCGACGATCAGCGGAAGGACCGCAAAGAGGGACCCTGAACGCCGACTCATGGAGGAGTCATATCACACTTTTCGGCTCCTCCTTCGACCGGTGGGAGCTCGTCCGTCACCGTTCGACCCGTCGAAGCGTCCAATCGCCCTGGATCGTCCGGTTCGTTGACTCTCCCGACCCACGCTCGTACTCTCGCTCATTCGATTCTCGTACGAAGGACCCTCGTTCTCGGTCGTGGAGCTCGACCCCGCGAACGGCCCCTTGCTGCGACAGCTTGCCGAGCAAGCGCGGACCGCGAGGGCACACGGGCGCGCGCCCTTCATCGACCTCACCGCGGATTGGTGCCCGCCGGCACGAGCGATCAAAGAATCGCTCGCCCATCCACTCATGACTGACGCGTTCGCGGGGACTCACGTCGTGTTGGCGAGCATCGACGACTTTTCCGAAGAGCTCCAAGCCGGCCCGTATCGATTCACCAAGATTCCGATGTTCTTGCCATTCGATGAGTCCGGGCAACCCATCGGAGATCCCATCGACGGCGGCGCGTGGGGCGAAGACACCCCTGAGAACATGGCACGTGCGCTCCGCCCGTTCTTTCGAAGTCACGGAGCTACCTCTGTGGCACCGCCCCCCCGCCCTTCCTTGAAGTCGGCGGTGACGATGGCCGTGGCCGGGTTGGTGCTGCTAGCGCTGGCGACTTGGCTTCGCCGCTGAGGCGATGGGACGGGGCAGAAACGGCGCCAAGCAGCGTCCGCGACGGTCAGACCTCGATGCAGTCGAGCGTGGGGTCGAGACGTCGAAGATCCTCGGCGTCGGATGTCATGACCCTGCCGCCGTGGGCTCGCGCGCACAGCGCAACCGAGGCGTCGATGACGTCGCTCGTGCGCGTGGCACCGCACAGCTGACCCGCGGCGCGAGCACGCTCGTCGTTCAGAGCTTCGATTTGGACTGCAGTCGCGAGGAGCCGAGCGAGACGACTTTAGCGGCGACCGTCGCGCCAAACCTGCGCCACGACGCCGGCCGGCGCTACGAGCGGAACCTGCCGCTCGATTGCTCTTGCGATGCGTGTGACTGCAGCGCGATCGCCCCGTTCGAACGCGATCAGAGCGCCGGAGTCGAGCGTCAACGCCTCCATCAGCGAGACTTGCGACGCCGCGGACCGAGGAGCTCCCGATCGATGCGACGTTTCTCTTCGGGCGTCAGCGGACCACCCGATTCCTCGAGCATCTCGTCGAGCATCTTCTCGAGGGCCTCCAGCATCGTTTGCTGCTCTAGTGCCCGGCTCACATACGCGCTCAAGCTCGGAGCAGCGCCGGCGCGGACGGCCGCTCGGGCCCGTGACAGCACTTCGCTCGGGACCGACACGGCGATCTTCTCGGTTGTCACACCGTTCATCATACTGCGAAGTCGACGTCTTTCGGCGAGTTTGGGTGGACGCCCGGAAGAGGATTCGAACCCCTGGCCGTCGGCTTAGAAGGCCGCTGCTCTATCCGTCTGAGCTATCCGGGCTGTGATCGGGGCGAGAGGATTCGAACCTCCGACCCCCTGCTCCCAAAGCAGGTGCGCTAGCCAGACTGCGCTACGCCCCGTGGTGCCTCGACTTTGGCGAAGCGGGCCCATCATGCCAGCAAAATACGGACGTTCAAGAGACTTTTGCGGAGCTCGTCGAGATCAGCGCTTCGAGCTGGGGCCACAGAGCCCGAAGCGCTCGACCTCGGTGAGAGATCTCGTTCTTCTCGTCCATCGAAAGCTCCGCCATGGTCCGACCGTCGGGGAGCTCGAAGATCGGATCGTAGCCAAAGCCCCCCGTTCCTCGCCGCGCTCGGCCAATCTTGCCTTCGACGGTCCCTCTCACGACGAGCGATGTCGATCCCGGGCGAGCCAGCGCCATCGCACATACGAATCGCGCCGTTCTTTGCCGCTCGTCTCCGAGCTCCTTCAAGATCTTCTCGCTGCGATCGGCGTCCGAGCCCTCGACGTACCGCGCGCTCAACACCCCGGGTCGTCGATCCAGCGCATCGACCTCGAGCCCAGAGTCGTCCGCGATCACGACGCAGTCGAGCTCTTTGGCGAGGTGCTCCGCCTTCGCGATCGCGTTGGCCTCGAAGGTCTCTCCGGTCTCTGGTGGCATCACCACGTCGGGATGGTCGAGCAAGGTCTCGACGGACGCCCGCCCGGCCACGAGGGACGAGAGCTCCTTTGCTTTGCCCGCGTTCGAGGTCGCGACGACGAGCCTCAGCTGATCCGTCCGATGCGGCTTCATCGCTTCGCCGCGTCGACGGCGGCGCGCTGGGCCTCGAAGAGCCGGCCGATCCCAAGCTTGCCGAGCTCCAACATCGAGTCGAGCTCCGCGCGCGCCAGCGCCGTGCCCTCTGCCGTGGCCTGGACTTCGACGATCCCACCTTCACTCGTCATGACGAGGTTGAGGTCGGTGTCGATCGCCTGGTCTTCTTCATAGGCAAGGTCGAGCAGCACTTCGCCGTTCTTCACGCCCAGGGAGACCGCCGCGACCTGTCGTTTGATCGGGTCGCGATCGAAACCTCCACGTTTCTTCGTCCGCATGAGCGCGATCTTGAGCGCCACCCAAGCGCCCGTGATGGCGGCCGTGCGCGTCCCTCCGTCGGCTTGAATCACGTCGCAGTCGAGCGTGATGGTTCGCTCGCCGAGCGCCTCGAGGTCCAAAGCGCCACGAAGAGCGCGGCCGATCAGTCTCGAGATCTCGTGCGTGCGGCCGCCGATCTTGCCTTGCACGGACTCGCGCGAGTTTCGTTTGTCGGTGGCCCGCGGAAGCATCGAGTACTCGGCGGTGACCCACCCGGTGCCCTGGCCCTTCATCCACGGCGGTACCTTTTCGTCGAGCGTCGCGGTGCACAGCACGCGCGTGTCGCCGAACGACGTGAGGACGCTGCCTTCCGCCCACTTCGTGTAGTCGGTGATCAACTCGATTTTTCGGAGCTCGGTCGGAGCTCTGCCGTCTTTGCGGGTCGTCATCGGAAACTGCGAGCCTAACCACAGATGCCCGGATTGGGGAACGTCGAGGAGCTCAGTCGGGAGATCGGCGGGTGAAGGCGAGGATGGCGCGGGCGAGCGCGCGCCCCGCGGCTCGCTGCACCTCGAGGCTCGCGAGCTCGCGGCCTTGAGCCGCATGGCTCAGGTAGCCCACCTCGAGCAGGACCGCTGGCACTCGAGCGCCGACGAGCACCGCGAACGGCGCCTGCCGGAGCCCGCGCGCCGGGCCGAGCGCCGCGATTCCGCCCAGCTCACGCTCGATGTCGCTGGAGAGCTTTGCGCTTCCTTCGTGCGCTCCCATTCGTTCGAGGTCCTCGAGCAACGCCGTCAGATCCGAGTCCGCGCCCCCAAAGGCCCGAGGGACGACACCTTCCTCCTCGTTTTCGAGCCTGACGAGATCGACGTCGGTGTCCTCTGAGACCTTGGCCGCCACCACATAGGCCTCCACACCCCGACGCGACGACACCGGTGACCAGTTCGCGTGAATCGACACAAACGCTCGGGCGCCGACACGATTGGCGAGCCCAACACGTTCGGCCAGAGAGAGGTGCGCGTCGCCCTCTCGTGTCATGACGACCGGGACTCCCGCGCTCTCGAGCGCCGATCGGGCCGATCGGGCGATCTCGAGCACGATGTTCTTCTCGTAGACGCCCTCGCTCGTCTTCGCTCCGGGCTTGGCTCCGCCGTGGCCCGGGTCGAGCACGACGGGCGCCGCCCACGCGGGCGTGCAGAACAAGAGTCCGAGGACGCACCTCACGACCATGTCTCCGAGACCTCCACGTCGATCTCGATCGGCACCCTCCGTACGAACTCGCGACCCGCCGACTTCATCTCGGACACGACCACGTCTTTCGCGCGCTCGACGTCGGCGTCGGAGGCCTCCACGACGAGCTCGTCGTGCACCATGTTCACGAGCCGCGCATCGATTCGTGCCTCGGCGAAGGCGCGCGCGATTCGAGCCATCGCGAGCTTGATCATGTCGGCGTTGGTGCCTTGCACCGGCATGTTCTTGGCGACCCGCGCCCGCGAGCCATCGTCGTCGCCCGAACGGGTCATGTCGTTGAACCAAAGGCGCCTTCCCGCCATCGTCTCCGCATAGCCGCGCTTCAAGGCTTGCCTCGAAGAATCCTCGAGGTAGCCGCGAATCGCGGGGAACGCTCGGAAGTATCGCTCCAAGAGGTTCTCGGCGTCGCGAAGCGGTATGCCGACCTGAGCGGCGAGGCCCTGCGCTCCCATCCCATACGCGAGTCCGAAGTTGATCGCCTTCGCCCTCGCCCGCAGCTCGGGGTTCTCGGTCTTCGACACCTTCTGCCCAAAGATCTTCGAGGCGACGATCGAATGCAGGTCGCCCCCGTCGTTGAAGGTGCGAATGAAGACGTGATCTTCAGAGAGCTCGGCGAGGATCCGAAGCTCGGCGGCCGAATAGTCGGCCGTCACGAGCTTGCGGCCCGGCGGCGCGCGAAAGCAGGCCCGAAACTCCGAGCCGCGCGGGATGTTCTGCAGGTTCGGCTCGGCGGAGGCGGCCCGACCGGTGGTCGCGCCGATCGCTTTGAAGGTCGAGTGGATCCGGCCCGTTCGACGGTCGACGTGCTCGAGGAAGGACTCTCCATACGTCGACACGATCTTCTGGTGTTCGCGGAATTCGACCAGCGCGAGCGCGGCCGGATGGCCGCTGGCGAGCAGCGACTCCTTGCGGATCCCGTCGATCTTCACGCCCAGCCGCCGCAACGCCTCGAGCACCTCTTCGTCGTTCTCGTACTTGATCGTCACTGCGCCGAAGAGATCGCGTCCCACGACCGACTCGAGCTCGCGGTCGAGCCTCGCCCGCACCTCGGACCGCCCTTTTTCTTCGCGCGCCAGCACGGCCCGCCAAGCCGGCACGTCGATCGGGAAGCCCGCCGATTCCATGTCCGCGAACGCCCAGCAGGCCGCACCTTCGATCGCCGCTGCGCGAGTGCTCCCGTCGCTTTCGAGCTGCCGGACCTGATTCGCGAAGATCTTCCAGGTCGCTTCGACGTCGCGTTGGGCATACCGGAGCGCCGCCTCGCCGAGGTCGTCGACCGACTTGGCGCTCATGAAGCTCTCGCGCACGGTCTTGTCGAGCTCCATGCCGGCGTGTCTCTCGGCGAGCACCGCGAGCGACATCCCGCCGTGCGCGAGCTCGCTCTTGCGACCGTTACGCAGCACCGCCTCGGTCAACATCGTGTCCATCACGTGGACCCGCGAGAGGTCGAGCCTCGATCCCACGAACGCCGACACCATCCGCAGATCGAATTTCGCGTGGTGAAAGACGAAGAGCCGATCCCACGAGAGCAGGGCCGCAATACCCTCCGGACCGACCGACTCCGCATCCACGAGCCCCTGACGACGCGCGTCGCCAACCTGCACCAGCAGCAACCGGTCGACCCCGGGGGTCAGGCCGGTGGTTTCGGTGTCGACCGCGAGGAAAGGCGAGCCCTGAAGCTCCTCGAGGAGCGCGTCGATCCCGGCTCGGTCCCGAATGAGCGCGTCCTGAGCCAAGGCGACCGATCACTCCCGAACCCGCGCGCCGGGTCAATCCGCGGTGCAACGATCGGCCACGGTCGAGAGTGGATCCACCTCTACACCGGCCCGACTACTTCACTCGACGTTTGCGCGTGCTCTTCCCGGGCCGAGCAACTCCGAGGAGCTCCTCCGTCGACGCGCAAGTGAATGACTTCGCAATCCACTGATCAAAGGTCTCGGGATCTCGCTCCGCTTCGATTCGCGCCAGCTGTGCCCGATTCACCTTCAAACCTCGACTCTTCAAGATCGAAACGAGCGCTCTCGACCCAGTTGCCAATCCAGTTGCCAATCCAGTCGACAATCCGTCCGCCCTGGCCGCGTCGATAGCCTCGAGCAGGACTGGATTGCGTTTGAGCAGCAGCGCACGGGCCATCGCGTCGTCAGCTCTCGCCGCGTCAAGGAGATCCGCGATGCGCAACGGGGCAGCAAGGATACGATCCACGATCTCCTCGGAGCTCGCGAATGCGAACCAACCGTCGTCGTCGCGCGACCATTCGAGCACTCGCTTTTCGTTGACGTCGATTGCGAAAACTCGCCGCACCCCCCGTCCAGTGAGGCCGCGGGCCTTGCGGGCAGCCCGCGCCGCGGTCTCAGAGCTCATGATTTCGAACGCCAACTCCTCGAGCGCCCGGTCCTCGGTTTCCGGATCGATACCCTCCGGGAAGACGCTCGCGTCCGGTGCGAAATCACTGAACGCGGACGTGCGAGTCAGCATGTCGCAGGCGACGTCGTATCCCTCCGCGGCGCACGCCTCGAGCAACGCCGACAGTTTGCTGTGGAAGGAGCCATGCACGGGTCCGGCAGCGTTCACGTACAGGACCTCCCCATCGATGATTTCAAAGCGAGTATCCGGCATCACGAGCCGCTCGCTGACGCCGTACGATCGCGTGCTCGGCGGCAGCGGGACGTCCGCATCGGAGGTCTTCGACGCTCGTACCATCCCGTGGAATCTAATCGATCGGATACGAATTGACGAGGTCCAAGGCCGAACCGCCGAACCGGCACCGTCTCATGACGATCGCTCAGGGACTGTCACTTCGCGCCTGGGACCAGACTTCCGGGCGAGTCGCCACGAGCCGGCCGAGGAAGTGCGCCTGCACCGCGGAGCCATAAGCCACGCAGAGCATCAGGACGACCGACAACCAGATCCCGTCTGACGCTGCGTCCATGCCCAGTCGCAACGCCGTGTTCCCCGGCCCGAGAAACACGACCATCAATACGCCCCGGGGGTCGAAACCCAGCGCCCCGAGTAGCAGCGCGGGCCCTAACCCAATCAAGGCTCCCACCACGACGGCTACGACGTACCCAGCTCTGGCGCCCGTCGCAAGCTTGGCTACCGTCAGAGGATTCAGCAAATCAATGACTTCGCCGGTGAGCACGGGCGCCGCCAGCGCGCCCGGCCAGAATGCGATCGCGACCAACAGCGACAGGATCAGCAGGAAGAATCGGCCGCCCATCGGCATGCCCAGCTTCGCCAGCAGCTCGAACCGGCCGAGCTCCTCGAAAGACTCCCTCTCCTTCTCCAACCGCTCGACCTGCACCCACGCCGCTTCGGGTTCGACAGGCTCCGGATCGCCGCGTTTGTACCCTGGTGGCATCGTCATCAGATACCTATCGCCTGGGTACACTTTCACAAACCCACCGCCGATTCTTTCCGCGATCACCGGATCCGTCCCGGTGACGCGACCCACCGACCCGTTCGGGAGCTTGAAAGACTCCTGGCCGTCGAAGTATTGGTGCTTGCTCCGGAAGCCCTTTCCGCTCTCTTCCTTCAGCGCGACGAGCTGCTGCTCGATCTGAGTCGACCGACCGGCTTTCGCCTCCTCCGCGAGGGAACCAATCACGGTGAATGGAATTCCGAGCAACAAGATGACGAGCGTCAAGAGCGCAAAGCCGGGCATGACCAAGTCTCTCGTCCAGTCATCCACGTGAACGGTGGAGATCGGCGCCCTCGTCAATCCGCTCTTGAAGCTGGTGGCCGAGTAGGCGGTGATGAGTCCGACGAAGGCAAGCTTGATTCCGAGACCCATATAGTCTCCGAGCACGATCCCAAGCCCGATCAGCGCGCCGAAGAGCAAGATCCAAGTCGACGCCCAGCCGCGAGCCGGGGCAGCGAGGGAGCCGAGCAGCACCTCCAGGAGTGGCGGGCGCTCCTCCGGAGTCTGCTCGACCTCCGCCGGCATCGGGATCGCGCCGGCTCGCTGCGGAGGCAGTCGGAGCGGTGACTGAGCCGAAGGCTCGGGAGAGGGTTCGAAATGGGCCGGACCCTGACTCGATCGACTCATCACGGTCGGTCGGGCGCCCGGGAGTAAGGGGCGACGCCGTGCGGTCGAGCTCGTCGACCGGGGCATGGGTCGAGAGACCTCTGGGCCCGGTCCGGCCATCGGCGCGGCAGCTGCGGCAGGTGCGCCGGGAACCGGGATCGGATGGGTTCCAGAGGCCCTCGAGGCCACACGCGGGTGAGCACCGGAGGCGTTTGGCGACGGATTCGGAACAGGGTGGGCTCCAGAGCTTGCTCGTGGTTCGGCGTTCGACGGGAGCGCCTGAGTCCCAGAAGCGCTCGGCCGATGAGTTGGCGTCGGAACGACCCCGCGTCCCGGGTTGGATGCAGCTCGGATCGCGGCCTTCGAGGTGGAGCTCGCTCGGAAGATCGGGAGCGGCCCGCCTTGATCCACCGGCTGGCGATCGTCCTTGGACAGCGGTCGATTACACGCCAGACACTCGTCACCGTCCGGCTGCACGAACTCACACGACGGGCAGCGAATCATGATCGCCTTTGGACCTTGCACCCCCATGACTTCTAGCTCACTCGTCTCGCCAGCGTGAGTCCACTTCGTTCCATCATCTCACGCTCCTTGTAGACGAAGACTTCTCTCGGGCCGAGCCACCCGAGCTCACCTCCCTCGAGATCGTGAAAATCCGAGAAGACGATGTGATTGCCTTCGACGAATCCCCCGAGCTGGATGGTCTTGGCTTTGGCCAACCAAGTCATCTTGCCTTCGAACGTCGAACCGTCGACTCTTTCGATGTCCAGCCTGTATTGATTCTCGATGTACGAGGGATCGTGCTTGCCGGCCCAGGTACCCGTCGCGAGACGGTAGCCCGCGTCGAAGCTCCAGAGCGAATAACGCTCTGGGGATCGATCGAACCGCATGGTCTGGAGCACGATGTCGAGGGCCTTCGAGCTCTTCTGAACCGCCCTCAGTTTGGAGAGCGCCTCCCGATAGATTTGTTCTCTCGAAGCCTTCGTCGCCCTCAGCCGCTCGAGCTCGTCGAGTGGATCTTTGAGGAAGGTCCAAGCAGCGCCGGCGGCGACCACGGCGGCGGCCGCACCGGCGCCAATCAGGACCTTGCGGCGTGACTCGGGGCCGAGCGTCGTAGGTTCGGAGATGCCGTCGAGACGGTGCATTTGCTCAGAGAGTGCGGCGGCCGGCGGTTGAGTGTTCGTAACGGCGGCGGGTGATGACTTCGAGAGCTCCGGCACCAGAATTCTCATCATGCAGGCGAGGTCGGCGATCTCGAGTTGGCTCGAGTGACCGTCACCGAGGAGCTTCAAGCCGGCGGGGAGCACGCGCTTTTCGAGCAGGGTCGCGTCGATCGGAGCGCGAAGCGCCGCGGCGATGGATGCCACCGCTTTGTCGAACGAATCGAAGACCGTGCGCCCCGCAGGTAGGTTCGAGGCCAGGCGGGCCCAAAGTACGATCGGCTCGCCGCCCCCGCTGCGGTAAATCGCCAGGAACTGATCGTCGATGGTCTTCTGGTCGGTACCCACGTCGACGGAGGTCGAGCGAATTTGCGATCCAACGGCAGGTGAGGTCTTGCTGACTTTCAAGTCGGCGCGGGTCGCGGTTCGGTAAATGCGATCCTGGCGGCCGCGATAAAGGGCCGCCACTTCGCCCGGCCTGACTTCGATCGGAGCGAGGCCCTTGGCGCGAAAGGTCGCTCCGCCCGAGGTCAGGTCGAAGGACGTCGCGAGGTATCGGGTCTCACGAGCGGCCTCGAGCGCCTCCTCGGAAACGACCGCCGCCGCGATGCCGAGGGCGCACACCGCCGAGGCGACTTCTTCGGCGCGCTGCTCGTCGGCCATTTGCACCAGTGGGCAGGGCAGACCGGGTGTGGAGAGGGCTTGCCGGGCGTCGAACGCGGACATCCCGGCGAGCGGAGCCACCGTGTCGAGCTCGGTCGAGCTCAGGGCCTTCCTCGGAAATGTTATGACGTGAAATCTCGCTGCCATGCCTTACCCGTCCATGCCTCGGCGAGGCACTCTGCACGATCGCCGACTTCGAGGGAAGACCTCAGCGCGGCGGTCCCCTGCAATTCATTCGCGCTCCGTCCTCGAACTCAGCCAGGAGACTGCCGAGCGTCGAGCTTCGGGATTCGAATCGCCGGCCCTGGCCTGATCTCGAACCGGTCGAGCTCCTCGAGAATCTCTCCATCCAGCACCGGTCGAAACCTCTCGCCCCTTTCGACCGTGGCCATGATCGACCGGGCCGCTCCGTCGTACAGACAACTCCCGACGACCTTCCGACCCAGCATGATTTTCGGCACGTTTCTAACGATCTCGAGATCGGAGACCTCACCAATCATCGCGTGAAGGACTCCGTTCTCGGCCTTTCCGAAGACCTTGACGACGTCTCCGAGATTCACCGGAAACGCGCCGACGTGAAATGCCGTGAGACGTCGATACGGAAGAGTTTGGCCGTCGATCCTGACTTCCGCCTCGACGATGGCGCGCATCCCTTCGCCGTATTCGATCCACGACCTCGGCGCCCACCTGGTCACGGGCGTGTTCGAAAGCAAGAGCGAGCTGCCGCCCTTGGCGATGATCTTGGCGATCGCTCGACTGCCACGTTTCACGCCGACTTCGTAATACCTCTTGAAGAACCCGTTGCCGATCCCGGCCATCGCTGCGGCGAAGCCGATCTTTTGGACTCTGTGGATCTCTCCGCCGGGAGTGTCCCGTTCGCCAATCAGCATGAGGCTCGGGACGTCGACGTAGTCTGGACTCCTATGGCGCTCTAAGCCCGCCACGAGGTGAGTCAGGATATCTTCGGCCCGCCCCTTGAGTCCGGCGTGCCGAGCCACGAAGTCGATCGTACCTCCATTGGCGGGCACGGCCGCGGGCACTGCTTCCAGGATCGACGTGCCATGACGCTCGATCGCTACGTTCAAAAGCCAGTGCAGGCTCCCGTCCCCTCCATCGGTGACCCAGTATTTCACACCCGAGCTCAGAAACTCTTCGACGACTGGCGCGATCTCGTCGACGCTCTGGGTCTCGCGGACGATCCCGAGCCTGCCCACGATCTTCTGAAGCGTGGCGCGACGGTCTCGCTGGCCCTGGTTCTTCTTCGAGTTCGGGTTGGTGATCACGCCGATCTTGGGCGAAGCATGCACGGGTCATCGCCCCTAGATCGGGTGAGCGAGGAAAGTCCAGCGGTCGACCGGCGGGCTGAGTAGCACGTCCTCAGAAGTTCGGCTCTGGGCTCTCTGTGGTTTCTCTGACGGCTCCTGAGTTGCGCGCTCGAGTCGTACGAGTCTCCAGCCGCAGATGCGCCTGCGCGGGGACCTGCCCCTCGCAAGCTTTTTCTGATGCGAATCCTTTTCACTTCAGGCTGGCTCTAGATCGACGTGGCAACGATTGCGATCACCCAGAACAATTTCGAAGAGAACGTGGAGAAGCAGGGCATCCTGGTCCTCGACTGGTGGGCGAGTTGGTGTGCTCCGTGCCGGGCCTTCGCTCCGATCTTCGAGCGAGCGTCGAACAAACACGCCGACATCACGTGGGGCAAGGTCGACACCGACGCGGAGCAGCAGCTCGCCGGGGCGTTTCAAATTCGTTCGATTCCGACTCTGATGATTTTTCGAGATGGCATCTTGCTGTTCGAGCAGCCTGGGATGCTGCCGGAGTCGGCGCTGGACCGGTTGGTGCAGGAAGTGCGTGGCCTCGACATGGACGACGTTCGAAAGAAAGCGGCCGAACACGAAGGCCATGCGCACGCCTGAGTCGTAGACACTGACGCAGCGCGGCGCGGCCAACCGACGGATTGTCCAGGCGTCGGGAACTCAGCCCATCCTGGGAACCGCGTCTTATCGTCCGAGCGTCCTATCGGTTATCTTGGGCAAGGTGGTGTCCGCCGTCGCGTTGGCTCAGCGGCTCGCTCCGGAGGTCCGGATCTACGAGGCCCTCGTGAGCTTCGGCGAGCTTCGGGTCGTCTTCCAGCCGCTCCTCGATTTCCGCACCGGCGACGTGTTTGCGTACGAGGCCTTGGTCCGGACGGTGGATCCTGTGATCGCGCCGACAACACTTTTTGCGGAGGCCGTCGATCGGCAGTGCGCGGGGCTTCTCGGGCGTGCGATTCGGGCCCTCGCAGTGACGGAGTGCGCGGGCTGGCCGCTCTTCTTGAACGTGCACCCCAACGAGCTCGAGGAAGGGTGGCTTCTCGCGGAAGACGACCCGATCTACGCGCACGACGCGCCGGTGTTTCTCGAGATCACCGAATCGGTGCCGTTATCGCGGATGAACGGAGGGCTCGGGACGTTGGCGGAGCTTCGGGCGCGGGGCGTTCATCTGGCGGTCGACGATCTCGGCGCGGGCTACTCGAATCTTCGATACATCGCGGACCTTGCGCCAGAGGTCGTGAAGCTCGACCGGGAGCTCGTGAAGAACCTGTCGGAGGACGCGCGGCTGCGGAAGCTCGTTGGGTCGATCGTACATCTCTGCATGGATCTGGGCGCGGAGGTAGTCGCCGAAGGAATCGAGACGCGGGGTGAGCTTCGGGCGGTGCGAGACACCGGCGTTCATTACGGACAAGGCTATTTGATTGGCCGGCCGGCGCGTCCGCCGCCGCCGTTGTCGCCCGACGGTCGAATCACGATCGTCCCTCCGCCTCGTCCGTGAGCCTCGTCCGTGAGCCTCGTCCGTGAGCCTCGTCCGTAAGCCTCGTCCGTGAGCCTGGTCCGTCCGTGAGGCCTCGATCGATCGCGCCCGCGCGCGTGTAGACTCAGCCGAAGGTGGCGGCGGTTCTCGGATCCTTTCGGCTCGCCGAGCCGGTTGGTCGCGGTGGAATGGCGACCGTCTATCGAGCCGCGCACGTGGGGCACGAGGCCGTGCCGGCGGCGGTCAAGGTGATCACGGCGGCGTACGCTGGAGATCCGCGGTTCGTTGCGTCTCTCGAGAATGAGGTGCGCGCGGTCGCTCGCCTCGACCACTCGGGGATCGTTCGCGTGTTCGACTACGGGAAGGTGGACGAGGAGGCGGCGGCGGCGAGCAGCGGAGCGTTGGCGGCGGGGAGCCCGTACCTCGTGATGGAGCTCGCGAGCGGCGGGACGCTCGCGCGGGCGCGGCGTCCGCTGAGCTTTGGTGAGCTCTATCCGGTGTTGCGTTTCTTGCTCGGCGCGTTGGGGCACGCGCATGCGCGCGGCGTGATCCATCGCGACCTCAAGCCGGACAACGTGTTGATCGCGACGGCGAGCGACCTTCGGCCTGGCATGAAGCTCACGGACTTTGGGATCTCCAAAGCCCAAGAGCAGGAATCGGGGGACGCCGGAGGTGGGACGCCAGCGTTCATGGCGCCGGAGCAGTTTTTTGGGCGCAAGGCCGACGCGGGTCCGTGGACCGATTTGTACGCGCTCGGTTGTGTGAGCTACCTGCTCTCAGTCGGGAGGCTTCCGTTCAGCGGCACTCCGGTGCAGTTGGCGCTGGCCCACACGGCCGAGGAAGCGCCGCGGTTGACGCTCGGAGACGACTATCCGGCGGACTTCGAGGACTGGGTCAGATGCTCGATGGAGAAGGAGCCGCGGGCCCGCTTTCAACGCGCGGCCGACGCGGCGCAGGAGCTTCAAGCGATCGCACGTCGAAGGCGAAGGCAGCGAGCGTCCTTTCGTCCGAGTGAGGGTGCTCGAAACAGTGACATCGAGGTCGCGCTCTCACCTTCAGGTCTGCTCGACTTGCTCGGGGAAGAGAAGACCGTGTTGGCCACCGGCAACCGCGTGATCGTGATTGGAAGCTCCACTCACCTCGAGACGCTGCCGGCCTCGGCCGACGT
Organism: uncultured Myxococcales bacterium; assembly: GCA_964463485.1. Classification (GTDB taxonomy): domain Bacteria; phylum Myxococcota; class Kuafuiibacteriia; order Kuafuiibacteriales; family Kuafuiibacteriaceae; genus CAYXDO01. Next base: position 41,660 of record CAYXDO010000043.1, read on the forward strand.
GTCTGCCGTCGAGCGATGGCGGGAGCTCCTGTCTCGGCCTCGTGTGTGGCCGCAGCGAGGTGTCGCGGCGGCGCGCGCTCCGATCCCTGCTTCGTGGCGAGCGTTGGACACCAGGGAACGACGATTCGACCTTGCCGGCGTCGGACTCGGCCTGTTCGGGCTGCGCGAGGTGCCGCTCGTCGGTCGCGACGATGCGCGCGACGTATTGTGGGAGAAGCTCGTGAGCGCGACCGCGGGAGGTGGCCCCGAGCTCGTGCTCATCCGGGCGGATCCTGGCCAAGGCAAGACGAGGCTCGCCGAGTGGCTCTTGACGACGGCCCACGAGATCGGTGCGGGCACCAACCTTCGCGCTACACACGCAGAGACCGCGTCGCCGATGGACGGTCTGCCGAGGATGCTTGGCCGGCACTTGTCCGTGGTCGGGCTGCCTCCCCCCGAGACCGCGCTGCGCGTAGAGGATTGGCTGCGCGCTCGAGGTCAGGAGGATCGCCAAGAGGCCCTGGCGCTCGCGGAGCTCATCTCGCCTTCAGCGACGAAACACGTCCGGTTTCACGACGCGCGGGAGCGCTATCGCTTGGTCGATCGGGTGATCGACCTGGAAGCGCGAGAGCGTTCGGTCATCGTGTTCATCGACGACGTTCAGTGGGGATCCGATGCGCTGGGTTATGTACAGCACGCGCTTGGGCGAGAAGGAACCCCACGGAATCTCCTCTTCGTGCTCGGCGCGAGGACCGACCTCTCTTCGAGGCCCACCGAGGCTTCGTTGTTGTCCAAACTATCCACCGCTGAGCGTGTCCGGGAGCTGCCGCTCGCTCCTCTGAGCGAACAGCAAGGGCGAAGGCTCGTCGAGGAGCTCCTCGGGCTCGAGGCTGAGCTCGCGCGCAAAGTCGTGGAGCGCGCCGGCGGCAATCCGATGTTCGCGGTCCAGCTCGTCGGCGACTGGGTGCAGCGTGGCGTGCTCACGCCGAGCGCCCACGGTTGGTCCCTGGCCCGGCCCGCCGAGCTCGACGTACCCGACGATGTGTACCAGCTGTGGTCCGCTCGACTCGCTCCGGTCGTGCGTGGACACCCGGAGAACCTTCGCGCCCTAGCGTTTGCGGCCGTGCTCGGTCGCGACGTCATCGACGCCGAGTGGCGTGACGTGCTGGCCGCTTCGGGCGAGCCTCTGCCCTCGGCGTCGCTGCTCGATGGGCTCCTGCGTGAAGATCTCGCGCGTCGGATCGAAGGCGGTTGGTCATTCGTCCACGTGCTCCTGCGCGAGTCGATCGTACGAGCGGCCAAGAGATCGAACAAGTTCGAGGAGATCTCACGACGCTCTGGCGAGGCGCTCGTCGCTCGCGCAAGAGAGGGCGATCGCGTCGCCGAGCGCGCAGGACGGCACCTCTATGATGGGCACGCCTACACCGCCGCGAGCGAGTGGCTGCTCGCGGGCGCACGAGAACGCTGGTACCTATCCGACTATCCCGCGGTCACCGAGATCCTCGATCTGCGAGATCTCGCGCTCACGCGGGGAGGGTTCGACGAGAGCAGCCTGCGCTTCGTCGACGGGTGGCTCCTGCGCGCAGAGGTCAGCATCCGGACCGACGCCATGGATCGCGGGATCGCTTGGGCCGAGAAAGTGGAACGCACGTGCCACCTCGCGGGCGAACGACGGCAACTGGCAGAAGCGAGGCGCCTACTGGCAGTAGCGGAGTACATGAGGGGAGAGTTCGCGACGGCGAAGGAGCGATATACCCGAGCGCTCGCCACGTTCACGGACGTCGGTGACGTGATCGGCGCGGAGCGATGCAGAATCGGCCTCGGCGACGTCGCCTATCGCCTCGGAGATCTCGACGAAGCCGGACGATTGTACGGCGCAGCCCTCGGACCGCTCGAGAGGGTCGGCGCCATCGAATACGTCGCCGACGCATTGTACGGGACGGGCTACGTGGCGATGTGGCGCCGTCGACACGACGAAGCGAGGGCCTGCTTCGTCCGGGAGCTCGAGATCTTCGAGGCCCTCGGAGACCGCTTCGGCATCGGGCGCGTGAACAACTCCCTCGGCGAGATCGCACGCCTCACCGAACAATGGGCCGAGGCCGAGCAACGTTATCGACGTACGCTGCAGATCTGCGAAGCGCTGGACCTCCCTCGAATGAGATCCGTCGTGCTGATCAATCTGGGCCTCGTGTTGATGGCCGTACATCGCGACGACGAGGCAGACCCGTTCATTCGAGAGGGACACGCCGCGCTGCTGCGCTCCGGATCCCGCGGCGACGAGGCCGCGGTGCTCGGGGCCGTCCTTGCCATGGACGCGTTTCGAAACGACTGGGACGCTTGGGACAGAACCGCTTCGCGGCTCGTCGAGCTCGTCGAGGAGACCCAAAAGGCCGACGGAGATCTGGCGTGGGAGCTCGAGCAAGCCGCCACGCGAGCTCTGAACGCGGGCGAGCGAGATCGCGCGCTCTTCGCCCTGCGCGTCGCCGAGAAACAATGGGCCGCCATCGGACGAGAAGACGCGGCGAATCAGGCGATAGAACGAGCCCGCGGGATCGAGCGTCCCGGAACGTCGTAGGCCTACGGCCCCTTCGCTTCCTCCACGTCGAGGCGCGCGCGCAGGATCAACAGCCCCCACTGATCGGCGGCAGGTCTCCACTCGCTCACGCGTGCTTCGAGGCATCGCGTGAGCACGGTGAAGCCGCGATCGGACCCGAGCCAATGCCAGTCTCCTGTCGACGGGTTGCCCGCTTGAATCAGGCCCGCGCTCGCCGCGACACGCGCTCGCCCTTCACCCACTTCGACGAACAGGTAGATGTCGTCGTCCTGCGGCGTCGCCGGGCCTGGCGGTCCGCAGTAAAAATCGCCGATCGCCTCGCTCAGCTCATCGGCCTCGACTTCGATGCGCCCCAACATCCACGGAATCCAAGTCTCGACGACTCGGACCTTCGACGAGCTCTGGATCCAACCCGGAATCACCGGGGGCTGGAGCGACGCGCGGGAGATGCTCGCGCGAGCGGTCGTGACACGCGGTTGTCCAGCGGGTCCTTCGACGACGAACGCGGCGGCTTGGTGAAGGCAGGCCACGAGCCCGGGTTCGATCGCTTGATCCGCGGATGCCTCGGTCTCTGGTTCCTTCTGAAATCCTTCGAACACCAGCGCGGCAGGAAGTCGTCCCCTCATGTTCGCTAGCAGGAAGAATGTGGCCTTGGATGGACCGAGGCCCTCGGGGCTCGCCCTCTCGAGGCATTTGACCGCGCGATCTTCGAAGGGCGAAAGCGCCTGGCCCGAGCTCGCGCTGGGCGGGATGGCGCTCGTCTCCACTTCAGTCCGGGAGGTCGAGTGCGCACAGCCCGTGAAAATCAGCAAGGCCGGCAGCCATCGCGACGTGAACATGACCAATCCTACTGCGGAGCGGCGCTCGCAAGCTCCTGCAAAAGACCTGGTCGTTCCTTTCGTTCCGTCGGCGCGGACTGCTCACTTCGTGCGAGGGGAAGCTTTCTGGTCCAATGATCTACTTCGCGTGCCGCGACTCGATCCGTTCGATCGCCGTCCTTGCTGCATCGTTGAGCCTCCCGATCGCGAGCACCCCGCGCGCGTGATGGGAGAGCCTGGAGATCGCCTTCAGGCTCCCGAACGAGCCGAGCGCCAGCGCCGCGGAGACCTTGACGTTGGTGCTCTCGTGCTGCTCGAGCAGGTTCACGAGCGCTTCTTCGAGTCGCGGACCTTTGAGGAGACGCACGGAAGGAAAGAGGCCATCGAGGGCAGCTCGTTGCACGACAAGCGTTTGGTCGTGGAGCAGTCGCTGACACATGGCGGCGGTCTCGGCTTTTCCTTTCTTCGCTCCGAGGTGCGTGATCGCGCGAACGCGTGTCTCCGGGGCGCGATCGGGATCTTCAGCGAGCGCCTCGATTTCGGGCAAGAGCGCGTTCCCGAGGCGGCCGGCGATCCCGATCGCCGCCGTGCTCACTCGGAAGGAACGATCGAGCAAGGCCACCTTCAGGATCGGAAGCAGAGCCCGACGATCGAGCTGGTGATGCAGCCAGTGGAGCGCGTCGATGCGAATCGGGTCGGGCACCCGCCGAGACCGCGCCATGAGCTCGATCCTCGGGAGGCCGCCCTGCCCTTCTGCGATGAGGCTCGCCAGGACTTGGCGAGCCTCTTCGAGCGGGATCAACCGGAATGGCCTCGGAATCGACGAAACCTCGGCGACCGGCCCAGGAGGAAGAGACGCAGGCTCGTTCGAGACCGGCACGGTCTTGGAAATCGCGGGCGCAGCGAGCTGAGCCTCGCTTCGTTCCGCGTTCGCCGGTTCGTGCCCGTCTGAAGCCGGGACCTCGGCCGGGCGCGTAGCTTCCGTCGGTGTCTCGTCGACCAGATCCTCGACGAGCTCCGCGTATCGATGGGGCGAGAGCTCCGCGTCTCTTCGAGGTCGCAGAGGAGCAGGGACCGGAGCGAAGCTTCGCGGGAGCACGAGGTCGTCGAGCGCGAGCTCCGCGTCCTTGGGCGAGAACGAGTTGCGAAGATGCGAGGCCGCCGCCGACCGAATCGAAGGCTCGATCTGATCCGACCTCACCAAACGCTCGAGGAGGCCATAGCCGGCCGGCCCGAGCTCGATGCCGACGCGCAGAACGGCCGCCTCGATCGAGCGCCTCTCCTCCCCGTCCGTCGCGAAGGAAGGGCACAAGCTCGCGAGCGTGTGCCGATCACGCCGCGCTCTCGCGGAGGCGGACCCGATGCGCGCCTCGAGCCTCGCGTCGTGAGCCAAGCGGTCGATGAGCTCTTCGCGACCGCTCGCGACACTCGCCGCGACGGCCTCGGCGCGAACGAACGGATCGGCCGAGGACTCCGCGATGTTCGCGAGGAGCTCCGTGCCATCGAGGCCGAGCTCTGTCGAAGCCTCGACGATCGCGTCCGCGAGCTCCGGGTGCTGCGCGAGCTCCTCGATCAGCGAGAGCGCGCGACGAGCGCTTCGGCGATGCGCGACATGCAGGAGCGCGGCCGTGCGAACCTCGCTATCCACACTCGGGCTCTCCGCCAAACGAACCACGAGGTTGGCGAGCGGGCTTTGAACCGCCTCTTGGAGGAGCGCACGATCGACGTGAGGTCTGCGCAAGGCGAACAACGCGCCCCAAGACGCCCGACCCGGCCTTCGTGCCAGCAGCAGCGCGGCGAGGCCTGCGCGCGTCGCATCTCCACCCGCGGCCACCTCGAGCAGGGTCTCGACGACGCGGCCCCCGGGAGCCGTGCGCAGAAGCTCGAAGGCGCTGCGTCGAGCGATCGGGTCTGGAGCTTCTCGAAGCGCGAGCGAGATGGCGTTGGCGATCTCGTCGCGCAGAGCGCCGCGAGGCTCGGTCGGATCGAGGGCCTCGAGGCTTCGAGCGGCGCGGGAGCTCGTCTCGAGGTCCAACGAAGCAATGCGGGCGAGGAGATCGTTGTCGCCGTAGATGTGTCCGGCGCTCGCGCCAACCTCCGCGGCCTCCAACCGAAGCAGTGGGGACGTGGATCCAAGCGCGTCGATGAGCGCGCTCCGGGAGCCCTCCGGATCTTCGAAGGCCGCCGCTCGGAGCGCTCGTGCCCCGACCTCTGGGTCGGACGCCGCGACCAACTCCCGGAGGGCGTCGGGGTCCGGCGTGATTCGGGGCTGAAGATCGAAGACAGCATCGAGCAGCACACGCTCCGTCGAGGAGCGCACGATCGCGCTCGCAGCCTCCGAGGCAGCGATGGGTCCCTCTAGGGCGAGTAAGGCCAGCGCGACGCGACGGTCCCTCGATTCCCTTCGGGCGTCCATTGCCAACCCGGCCAATTCGCCGCTTTGGAGCGCGTCGAACGCCGGGCTGCCGCGGAGGCCAATCGCCTCGATGACCTCGGCGGCCCAGCCTCGGCGGCGAAGCACGACGCGGCTCGGCGCTCGCGCCGAGGGAGGTAGGCCCACCGGCCCCAGGGCCAAGCCGATCACCGGAGGCAAGTGCGAGAGGGCGTAGGCGTCAACGAAGCTGAGACGATCGAGATCAGTGAGCGCGAGGTCGAAGAGCTCGGCGGATGCTGCGAGGGCTTCGATCGTGGGCGCGAAGATGGTCTGTACACCAACGAGGTGAGCGACGTCCTGGAGACACCTGCTCTCGCTGTGCGGGAGTCCGGCGAGCGCGAGCGTCCCCATCGGAGCCGCTATGACTTCTGTCTTCGTTCGATCTTGTCGAGCCTCGCGCCTTGTCGCCGCAGGAGCGCGATGAGGGCCGCGTTGGTCTTACGCTGCTCGGCGTTGATCTTGGTTTGCCCGGCGTTGAACTCTCGGAGCTCGGCTACGACCCGATCGATCCGCGCGTCCCGCTGGAGGTTCTCGCGGTCGATCCGGGCGTCGCGCGCGGCATACTGGCGAGCCTGCTGTGCGTACTGGCGAGCCTGCTCGGCGTTCTGTCGGCCCTGCTCGGCCACGACACCTTTGAGCTCTTCGACCGACTCCCCAAGCACCTTGATGCTCGAGACCATGCTCTTGAGCATGTCGTCGAGCGTGGAGTCCGTGTCGCGACGTGATCGGCCGTTCCCGCGAACCATCGTCTCGATTGTACACCGGTCGATCCACGCGATCCACGCAGAGCTTACGGCGAGACCGCGGCGAACGAGAGCTCGATGGAGTCTTCAGCGCCGAGAGACAGGCCAAAGCCCCGATCCACTCGCTTGGCGCGAGCGGTCGGCAGCGCACGTCGCTGTGCGTCGAGCACGCGCAGGTCGAGCCTCTCGCCAGGTGGCTTGGTTCGGACTCTTACTGTCGTTCGGAGCTTCGGGAAGGGCACGCGCCCGAGCACCAGCACCTCGACTCGGTCCGAGTCGAAGTGGCTCTTGATCGACGGCTTCACGATTGCGAGCTTCCGCCCATTCACGAAGAGCTCGAGGCCGGCGAGCGCTCGGACGAGCAGCAGCGACTCGAGCGAGTCCTTCTCCTTCGCGTCGATCAGCCCGTCGTGGTTGGCGTCGCCGAATGCCAAGATCACCGCGCGCTTCTTGGCGGGCACCGACAAGTGAACGAGCACCTCCAACTCGTCGTCAGACGGCTCGAGGAGGAGCGATCGTTGGACCTGGAAGTCATGTGCGCTCGCGGCGGTGGTGCTGAGCAGAACGAGCGCGAAGGCGGCCGAACGCATCAGTTCGCGTCGTCGAAGGCCTCGAAGATCGACATCAGCGTGGGGACCCGCGTCTTCTTCCCCGCCACGCGACCTTCGTCTCGCGACGTCAACCCGAGCCCGCTCGTGCCGGTCCCTCGAAACGCCCCGTCGCCGTCGGCGTCGATGAAGATCGGGTTCGTGAACGCATACGGATAGGCGACCGTCACGCGGTTTGGCTGGAGGTTGCCGAAAGGGTTGAGTGAGATGCCGAACGCTCCGGCGATGCCGCCCACCGCGTCGGCGACCTGCAGCGACGGGATCTCGAGCGGCGTCAACACCGGCCACATCGACTTCTCGCCGATCGCCTCGAACACCACCCACGAGTCCTTCGCCACGTCCACGTGCAGCCCAAAGCTCCCGAGCGAGTCCACCAACGTATCGCAGTAGGCCGGGTTGCGGCCCACGCACGCGCGCGCCTTGGCGGCCACGGCGAAGCTGTCCACGAGCTCGCCGTTCACGATCATCCGCACCCTGTCGACCTCGATCCACGGCGCCGACTGCACGCGGACCTCGGCATCGACGCCTCCGTTCGACGCGCTCGCCGTCTCGCCCATGCCCACGCCCCCAACTCGTACGTCGAGGAACGGCCCGTTGGTGGCGAGCGCGCGCTGGTTCTTCATAGCGTCTACGATCTCGAGCTCGTCGATCTTCGGCGGCTTGTCGTTCGTAGCCGGCGTGTACGTTCGCGGGTACGCGCACTCGTCGAGCAGCTCGTGCGAGTCGCTGTTGCCCGTCGCCGTAAAGCGGTGACCCATGTTCAAGAGCGTGAACCAATCCTCGAGCCCACCAGGAAACGCGATGTCTCCAGCCTCGTCGCGAAGCACCGTCCCCGGAGACGGGATGCTCGGCGGGAGCGGAGGAGGAGGAAGAATCTCTGGCACGCGATAGGTCCGCATGATGTCGAAGCGCTTGGCGTTGTAGATCTCGATGGCGTCGAACCCGAGAGAGAATCGGCTCGGCCCGAACTCCGGACCCTCGGGCTTCAAGATCACGCTCGTCTCTTCCTCCGGCAGACCCGACTCCTGATCGAAGTTGTAGTCGTTGAAGTAACCGAGCACCGAGTCGCGCGGGTGATTGACCTGAACGACCGTGCGATCAGGCCCATATTTTCCAAGCCCTCTCAGGTCGTCGAAGATCGCCGCGGGCGGCCGACCCGACCACTCGAACGAACCTTTCGTCGTGGGACCTGGGTCGTAGCGCAGCGGAAAGCCGTTGAAGTGGCCCACCTCGAGCGTCGTCAGCTCGATCCCGACCATGCTCTGCATCCAATCTTCGAGCCCCGCGCGTCCGATCTCGCTGCTGTAGTCGGTCACGAAGTTGTGATCGGACGACAGCGCCATGTCGACGCCCTCAGCCGCGCACGAAAGCACACGCTCATCGAGGGGCATGAACGAGTCGACGCTGTTGATCGAGTGCAGGTGATAATCGCCGGAGACCCAACCCGTCGTGTCGATCACCGGATGTAACGTCGCGGAGATCTCCACCTGCTTGCCAGCTTCGACGGTGATGCGCTCCTCGTACGTGTCGTATTCGATCCCGCGCGAGCACACGACGCGGTAGCTGCCGGGTCGAAGGCGTGAGCGCACGGGGCGTCCGTCGGTGATGGTGATGCTCTCGATGAACTCCCGCGTTCGCGCGTCCGTCGTGTCGGGCACCAAGTCGAGCGGCCGGAACGACTCACCCACGACGAGGTCGTAGAGAAACTCGTGTCCAGGCTTGTTGGCGGCCAGACCTTGGTAGCTGCCTACGACCGTACACTTGCCGGGCATGGGGCGACCCGAGGCGTCGAACGTCGAGACGTTGAGCCATCCCGGCGTGGCCAGGTACACCTCTGCAGGGGTCGTGTCGTCGGCGAGGATCTCGAACGCGACCGGAGCGGTCGTGAAGATCCCTTCGTCCACGACGCGGTACGTGTACTTCCCAGCTTCGTAGCGACCCTTGAAGCGGCCGGTCGCATCGGCCGTATGTTGGTTGTACGGCGAACCGTTGGCGTCGTAGGTCACGATGCTCGCGCCAGGCCGCGGCTCGAGTGTCTCACCGTCATACACGACGCCCGAGAATTGGCCCGTCGGTGCGCCTCGAATCTCCAGCACCACGTCCCGAATCGAGGCGATGTCTCCTGAGCCGACGATGAAATATTTCTTGAACGAGAAAGACTCGCGCTCCTTCAGCACCGCTGGAGGCGCGGCGAAGAACGCACCCGTGAACGCCGAGAAGATGAATGGGATCAGCAGATCGTCCGCTCGTGCCGTCGTGTTTCCGGTCCGCTTCAAGAATGATCGATCGTCCTCGGTCACGCCGCTCGCGAAGCCATACGAAATGTGCGGACCCTTCGTCGCCACGAACTGCGTGACGAGCCCAGGGAGCTGCGGGAGCGCCGGCCCATTCTTGTAGAGACGCTCCAACGTGTAGCGCAGATCGAAGCCCGCTCCAGGTGCGAACACCTTGTTGCCGGCGCCAAAGAGGATCACCTCGCCGACCGGCATCGTGAACTCCGCGCCCATCGTGAGGGAGTCGATGCCGTCGCTCGGGAGCTTCACGCTGCGCGTGCCCTGATTGAGCACCGTCGTGGTGATCTCGACGTACCTCTTCTGAGGATGGAGCTTGTATTCGTTCGTGAAGATCAGGTCCTTGGTGTCGGCGACGACGTCGTTCACTTTTTGCACGAGGTAAAGGAAATCGGCGGCCGTCGCGGTGACCGTAACCCTCGCCGAACCGTCCTCGGCCATCTCGGTCGAAATGCCACCTTCGATCGGCGAGATCGCTCGCAAGAAGAAGCCCGGAAACATCTCCGAGAAGTTGTCGTAGCCGCGCCCTCCCGCGCTGTCGCCAGCCGCTGCCGTGCGTACGAGGTCGGCGTCGATGAGGCTCCCGCCGTAGACGCCGAAGCCCCGCGAGAAGCCGGCGCCCTGGATGATCACGCGGATCTGGTCGTTCGCGAGCAGGTAGTCTCCGACCTCGCCGAGCGCGCCAGGCCCGCCGATGAGGTCCGTTCGAGAGGTGATCTGTTTGGCCACCGCCGAAGGGGGTTTGTCGCTGCAAGCGACCCAGAGCGGCGCGAGCACGAGGAGCGATCGAGCGCGGAACATCTTCATCATCCTCCTTCGAGGTGCGGTCGAGTCGTCAACTCGGTCAGAAGTCGATCTGCGCGAGCGCGTCGATGCGGTTGTTGGCGATCGTTCGTTGTTCGTGCGCGAGCGTCCCCTCGAGCGAGAACATGAGCGGAAGGTCCTTGGGCAAGTAGGAGATCGCGAGCGTGTGTTCGGAGACTTGGTCTACGTCGAAGCGATCGTTGGGGTCGAGCCACCCGAACCGATAGGCGAAGCGCAGATCCCAGATTTTGTAGCCGAACTGGCCATGAAACCCGAGGCTCTTGGTGTCATCGATGCCGGACGTCACGAATTTCGTGGTCTGGAACAAGACCTGCCCTTCGACGGTGAGATCGGCCAACACGAGCAAGAGCGAGGCCTCCGCGCCGAGCACCGACTCTTCGAACAGGTTCGGGAGCTCTCCTATCGTTCGACCGTCGAGGAAGCCAGCGACCGACAGCGAGATCAGGTCGCCCCAGAACGCGTTGAGGCGCGCGAAGCCGGCGACCGACTCGTTGTCGTTGAGCGCGAGGTTCTCGGTGCGCCCGTTGGTGAGGGCCAGCGCGTAGCCCATGTCGAAGCCGTCCTTCGAGTAGCCGAGCCTCGGGCGGTGGAGCATCATGCCGATCTGTCGGCCCACGCTCAGGCCGTCCGTTTCATAACCTTGCGTGGCCCGCACGCCGCGGGACTCGATGGAGCGATCGATGAAGACGCGAGCCTCGGTGCTCTCGAGCTCGGAGCGATCGTACGGCGCCTTGAAGCGACCGACCCTGAGCGTGAGCTTCTTGGTGAAGTCGTATTCGAGGAAAGCGTCTTTGAGCCCGACCGCGAGCTCCTCGTTCGGATCGTTACGTCCATCGGACTCCGCGAGCGCGCCCTCGAGAGAGAGCTCCGCGCGAAGGTCGTCGCCGCGAGCCGCGGTGATCTCGAGCCTTCCGTCCGCGAGCCTGAACCCATCGTTCCTGCCGATATAGGCGACGGTGTCGTTCTCGATGGCCTCGGCGACCACGCGCACGTAGCCGCCCACGCCGACTTCGAAGGTCGGAGCGGGCGCTTCTTTCTTGGGCTCGGGCTGAGACGTGAGGCCGGGAACCGCGGTCTCCGGCATCGGTGCCGGAGTCATGGGCGCGCCGTCCTCGGGGAGCGCTTCGTCGGCCCACACGGGCGTCGCGGTGAGGGTGAAGGACAAGAGCCAGCGATAGAACGCCATGAGTTCTCCTAATTCGCCTTGGTTTCGCGCGCGAGATTTCGGACGGGCAGAGGTCCGGCGTGCGCGGCTGATGGCGGGACAACGCCGAGCAGCCACGCCAGCGTCGGGGCGATCCGAATGACCGACACGGGTGTAGGGTCGACGAAGCGCGCGATGTTGGGGCCGTAGAACGCGATGGGCACGCGTTGATCGTGGACATGAGGCGAGCCGTGGTTCGATCCGGACTCCCACGCGAGCAACGCGTTGGAGGCGGTCCAGACATACACATCGGCCCTTCGCCCAGGGTGGATCAGCCGTTCGAACCAGGTTCGATGAGGCTCTCGAAACGCGCCGAGATCTTCGACCGCGTGGGCTTCGATGACGGGCCCCGTCGCTTCGAGGAGCTCGGCGAGGGCTCGGCGGGCCGTAGTGCGATCGACCGCCGGAGAGTGTCGCAGGTACACCTGCGGCGGATCGAGCGACACGACCTGGGGAGCTTGGGCTCCGCGCGGGACGAGCTTCGCGAGCTCGGCATTGAGCGCCAACGACATGGCGTCGATCGAAAAGCGCGACATCCGACTGCCGAAGGCGGTCACGGCCTCGGGGGCGTCGGCCATGCCGTGGTCTCCGGTGAGCATCCACACGGTCTCGTCGCGCCCCAAGCGCCGTTCGATCCTTCGCTGGAGCTCGCCGATCAGGCGATCGGTTCGGAGGAGCATATCGAGGGTCTCGTGGGCGTACGTGCCGAACATATGGCCCGAGAAGTCCAAGGAAGAAGCTCCGATGAAGAGGACGTCCGTGGCGGGCCCCGCGCCGAGCTGCTCCGCCTGGATCGCTCGCTCGGCGAGCTCGAAGAGTTTCTCGAGCGCGTCCGGCGTCATTCGGTAAGCCTTGAGCCACATGGGATCGGTCTTGGCGAGGCCCTGTCCCAACGCATGGGGGAACGTTCTTCCGATCGCGACGGCGGGCGTCTCCCAAGGAGTCTCATCGGGTCCGGTCGCGACCTCGTAGTCGACGTCGGCGCGGAGGCGATTCCAGGTGGTGCCATGAGCGGCCTCCGCGACGTGATCGAAGCCTTCGAGCCACGTGAGCTTCGTCTTCTCCGCGTAGCTTCCGGAGACGAAGGCGCCTTTTTGTTCGTCGTAGAACACGACCGCGGTGGGTCGCTGGCCGCCCGACAGCACGGCGGCGCGGTCTTTGATGGCGATCGACAGCACGCGGCTCCGTCCGACGCTGCCGAGACGAATCGCGTCCGCGAGCGTCGGAGCGCGCAACGAGCCGGGTGAAGCCGTCGCGCTGCGGGTCCCGACACAGTAGACCGTGGACCCCGTGCGCTCGTCGATCCAGTCGTTGTTCACGATGCCGTGCTCGCTCGGGTACGCGCCGGTGGCGATCGTCGCGTGGCCGGGGCCCGTCGCCGTGTTCGCGTAGTCGTGCTCCCCGTTCGGGTAGTAGGCGCCGCTCGCGGTCAGCCGTTGGATTCCGCCCTCGAGCAAGTGGCCGTAGCGCGCCATGTACAGCGAGCCCAGCTGGTCGACGACGATCATCACGAGGAGCTTGGGGTGACGCGGTGGTTTTGCGGCAAAGGTCGGGCTCGAGGCGGCGAGCAGCGCGACCATGACGCTGGCGGCCCGAAACACGCGCGCTGGATAGCAGAGGGAGGACTGAAAAGCACGATGCGGGCCTTCCGCGAGCCGCTTGCGTCGAACCGCGCGAGATGGAACAAAGTGGGAGCCCATGCGGAGGCTCTCATCGACCGTCGTGCTCCTGCTCCTCGCCGCAGGAACGTCCTCGGCCCAGACTCGCCGTAACGACCGCCTTGCCGTGATCCCGATCGTGATCGGTTCCGCTCAGGGCGACGTGAACATGTCCTCGGTCTTTGACGACGTGAGCTCCGCGGCTTCCAACCGACTGGGCTTGGGGTTGATCTCGTTCGAAGAGATCGAGAGCCGCAGCGGAGTGAGCGACCGTATTCGCGACTGCGGATCGGACGAAAAGTGCATCGCCGATCGCCTTCGCGCCTTCGACGCGCGCATGGGGTTGGTGGTCGTCGTGAACGGCGCCCTCAGCCCGCCGCTGCTGTCGCTCAACATGATCGACACGGAGGAGCTCCGCTCGATGGCGAGCGACGCCGGCCAGATCAAACCCGAGGAGGGATCGGTCTCCTCCGCCATTCGAACTCGCGCCGCCAAAATCTTCGAAGGAGCTGGTTACATTCGTGGCGCGCGAGTGATCGTCGAAGCCGACCCTCCGCGCGCGCTCATCACACTAGGAGAAGGTGTCGAGCCCGACAAAGGCACTCCGAACGTCTTCACCGTGACGCCCGGAACGTACGTCGTGAAGGCCACACTCGAAGGCTTCTCGAGCGCCGAGGGCAAGGTCGAAGCGAAGAGCGGCGAGGACGCTCGAGTCGCGCTGCGGCTCGAAGAGCAAACCAGCACGTTCGAGTCTCCGTGGTTTTGGGGCGCCATCGGCCTCGCCGTCGTCGGGGGCGCCGCGGCGGCGGCGATCGCTCTTCGCGAAACGACGTACTGCTTGTGTGTCACGCTCGGCGATTCCGGCTGCGAAAAGTGCCAAGAGTGAGCTTGGCCTTCCTCTGGGCCGGATTACTCGCTCTCGACGCTCACGCCGATCCGCCAGCCAGCGAGCCTGTCCAGAAGACCGTCCTCGGGAGCGCCGAGCCCATCGAGATGACCGCCAAAGGGCGGCTCCGCGTCGACCTCAAGCGTCAGCTTGGCATCGCGGAGCGTGACGTAGTGATCCGTCGGCGTGACGTGATCGTCTGCTGCGACAAGGCCGAGGCCGCCTACGAGGGCGACCAGATCACCCGCGTGGAGTGTCGCGGGCGCGTGGCGATCGTGCGGCCCGACGGGACGCGCGCGCGCGCAGACGCCGCCGTGTTCGAGGCCAAAATCGACTTGTTGACGCTCTCGGGAAGCGCCCGGGTTCGGGCTCCAACAGCCGACCTCGTCGGCGAAGTCATCACGTACGACGTAGCCCGCGACGTGCTCGAGGTCTCCGGTGGCCCGAGTCGATTTCGTTTCAAGCCGTCCGAGCCAATGGCCGACGAGCGTCCTTGTCCACCTTGAGTCATGAGCGACGACGCCCTAGAGGCCACTGAGCTCGTGAAAGCGTACCGAGGTCGGCGGGTGGTCGACCACGTGAGCTTCGTCGTGAAGCCCGCCGAAGTCGTCGGTCTGCTCGGACCCAACGGTGCCGGCAAGACGACTTCGTTTCGCATCGCGGTCGGGCTCGTCCGACCCGACGGCGGCACGGTCCGACTCGGCGCCCACGACATCTCGTTCGATCCGCTCCATCGCCGCGCACAAAAGGGCCTCGGCTACCTGCCGCAGGAGCCTTCGGTCTTTCGACGCCTCTCGGTCCTCGACAATCTCATCGCGGTCCTCGAGCTCCAACCCGGATTGTCGCGCGCGGATCGCCACGCGCGCGCCCGCGCGTTGCTCGAGGAGTTCGAGCTGACCAAGCTCGCGCCGTCCCTCGGAGATCAGCTCTCCGGCGGCGAGCGAAGACGGCTCGAGATCGCGCGGTGTCTCGCGAGCGGGCCGAAGATCGTGTTGCTCGACGAGCCGTTCGCGGGCGTGGACCCCATCGCGGTCGCCGAGCTCCAGGCGCTGATCGGCAAGCTCAAAGGCCGCGGAATCGGCGTCCTGATCACGGACCACAACGTGCGCGAGACGCTCTCGATCTGCGACCGCGCTTATGTCCTGGTGACCGGTCGCGTGATCGAGCACGGGACCGCGCAGGAGATCGCGGGGAGCGAGCAGGCTCGGGAGCTCTATCTCGGGCGATCGTTCGAGCTGCGGTAGGCACGACCAGGCCGAGCTGTCAACCCAGCTTCGCGGAAAAGCCAAGTCGCGCCAATTACTTTTCCCTCGGCACGATCTGCGCAGGGCGCGTTTGTCTCCGGCAGGGCGCCGTGGTACTGATGGGTCATGGGCCTAGAGCTCAAGCTTGGCCTCAACCTCAAGCTTCAGCAGCAACTCGTCATGACGCCGCAGCTGCAGCAGGCGATTCGCCTGTTGCAGCTCTCTCGTATGGAGCTGATCGACGCGGTGCATGCGGAGCTCGAGCAGAACCCAACGCTCGAGGAGGCCGATCGCCCTGAGCGAGAGGTGATGGAAGCAGAGGCTGCGATCACCGGTGAGGACGCCCGGCCGCCCGCGCCGGAGCCCGAGCGCCCCCAAGAGGTCGGAGCGGACGCCGCCAAGACCGTCGGCGAGATCGATTGGGAGCAGTGGCTCGAATCCTATAACTCCGCGCCGCCCATGCCGAGCGGCCTCAAACGCGAATCCTCCGAAGACCTCCCCACGCTCGAACAGACGCTCACCAAAAACGAGACCCTCTTCGATCATCTGGTCTGGCAGCTCGACGTCGCCAACTTCTGCGAACACGACAAGATCGTCGCGTACGAGATCATCGGAGCCCTGGACGACAGCGGCTTTCTCCCCGGCGATCGACCGCTCGAAGACATTGCCATTCGCCTCGAGGTCTCCGTCGATCACGTCGAGCGCGTGCTCGGCCTCGTTCAACAATTCGATCCCGTCGGAATCGCCTCCCGCACACTCGAAGAGTGTCTGCTGACCCAGCTCCACTCCTACGGGTACAAGAGTCCGCTCGCCGAACGCCTGATTCGGGAGTTCTTGCCCGACCTCGAGAAGCGCAACTTCCAAGCCATCGCCAAGAAGGCTGACGTGCCGATGGAAGAAGTCGGCGACGCGCTCCGGATCATCCAAAGCCTCGATCCTCGCCCGGCCCGCAACTTCGGCGGCGAGGACAGCATCTACATCACGCCCGATCTTTACGTGCACAAAGTCGGCGAGGAGTACGTCATCGTCCCCAACGAAGACGGCATGCCGATGTTGCGCCTCAGCAAGTACTACAAGACGGCCCTCGCCAACGGCATGAACGGCGAAGCCAAGAGTTACGTCCAAGAGAAGCTGCGATCAGCGCAGTGGTTGATCCGTTCGATCCATCAGCGGCAGCGAACGATCTACAAAGTCATGGAGTCGATCCTGAAGTTCCAGCGAGACTTCTTCGACAGAGGGATCGAACACCTCAGACCGCTCATTCTTCGCGACGTCGCAGAAGACATCGGCATGCACGAGTCGACCATCTCCCGCGTCACGTCGAACAAGTATGTCCATACGCCTCGTGGAATCTTCGAGCTGAAGTACTTCTTCAACAGCTCCGTGTCTGGAGCCGACGGCGAAGATGTGGCCAGCGTGTCCGTCAAGCACAGAATCAAACAGATCGTCGAATCCGAGGACCCAAAACGTCCTCACTCCGACCAAGCCATCGTGGAGATCTTGGGGAAGGAAGGAATCGAGATTGCGCGCAGGACGGTTGCGAAGTACCGCGAGAGTTTGGGCATTCTCTCGTCTTCGAAGCGACGGGAGATCATCTGAGCCAAGCGGGGGCCCAGCTCCCGCCAGCTCCTACGAGAGGAAAGACTTCCGATGAAGTGTTCGGTGACCTTTCGCCACATGAAGCCGAGCGACCCGATCCGCGCTCACGTGGAGGACAAAATCGACAAAGTGACCAAGCTCATGGATGGCTGCGAGGCCAACGTGGTGCTCTCGGTCGAGAAGACCAATCACGTGGCTCACATCGAGCTGTTCACGGCCGGCGCCCATCGCATCAGAGCAGAGGCTCGAAGCGAAGACATGTACGGCTCCATCGACGTCGCCGTCGAAAAGCTCGTGCGCCAGCTCAAGCGCTACCGCGACAAGATCCGCGACTCTCACCAGAACGGCGCGCAGCTCGGCAAGGAGCTCAGTCGCCGCGTCATTCGCGTCGACAAAGTCGATGACTCGGAGGACAGCGCCAGCGAAGCTCCCGAAATTGTCGAGCACCAGACGCTCGTCGCTCGCGAGATGTCGATGGGCGACGCCCTCCTGCAAATGGATCTTCTGGATGCTGACTTCCTCGTTTACACGGACGGCATCACTCACCAGCTCAACGTGATGTACCGACTGCCCGACGGACAGTACGGCCTCATCGAGGCCAAATCGCCGCCCCTGCCGAACTGAGCCCGCGCCTCGCCTAGCCGATCAACGCTTGGCGGATCAAACGAGCGGGAGTACCTTCCGGCCAAATGCGCCTCACCGACGTCATGTCGGAGGAGCTCATCGTCGCGAGCCTGCGCGGGACCGGGCGCGACGAGGTGCTCGCCGAAGTGGTGGATTGCATCGTCGCCGCGCGGCCCGAGCTCGAACGCATTCGTACCCTCAATGTCCTCCTCGACCGAGAACGCCTCGGCTCCACCGGCGTCGGTGCTGGCTTCGCCATCCCGCACGGCAAGCGGCCGGAGCTCCGATCGCTCGTCGTATGCTTCGCTCGATCCGCTCACGGGGTGGATTTCGGATCGCTCGATGGGCAACCGGCGCACCTCTTCCTCACACTCCTCGCCCCTGAAGGCGCCGGTATCCATCTCAAGGCGCTCGCGCGCGCGTCCCGTCTCTTCAAAGACGCCGACTTCCGTGCGCGATTGATGGCCGAGCCCGATCGTACGGAGCTCTGGAAGCTGCTCCGCGACAAGGATGATCGCCTGGCCCGCGACGACAAAGAGTGACGTCGTTGTCAGAACTGAGTGTCCAGAGCTTCATCGACCACGTCTCCCGTCTCATCCCCATCGAGCTCTTGGCGGGCGCAGACGGGCTCTCGAAGACGCTGACCGCTCCGCGCATTCAAAAGCCCGGACTCGCGCTCGTCGGCTACACCGCTGCGCTCCATGGGGATCGCGTGCAGGTCCTCGGACAAACCGAAATCTCCTTCCTCGGCTCCATCTCCGAACAAGCTCGGCGCGACGGCATCAACGCGTTGCTCTCCGCGAATGTCGCGTGTGTGCTCGTGACCAAAGGCCTCGACGTACCAGACCAGCTCCTCCTCGGCGGCGACCGAACGAACACGCCGATCCTGCGTACGACCGCGACGTCTTCGGTCTGTGTACGCCGCGTGATCGCGCTGCTCGAGGACCTCATGGCGCCACGGTCGCGAGTGCACGGTGTCTTGGTCGACGTCGATGGCGTCGGAGTCCTGATCACCGGATCGTCCGGAATCGGAAAGAGCGAGTGTGCGCTCGACCTCGTGCTTCGCGGGCACCGCCTCGTGGCCGACGACGTCGTGGAGGTACGAAGGCGCGGCGACGATCTCGTGGGACAGTCGTCTGCCTTGATCCGCAACCTCATCGAGATCAGAGGCCTCGGCATCCTGAACGTGGCCGAGCTCTTCGGCGTGTCCGCGACGCGGGACCACAAGCGCATCGAGCTCCACGTCGAGCTCGAGATGTGGCGCGCCGATCGCGCTTACGACCGCGTAGGCCTCGACGCCAAGTCGCTCGACTTGCTCGGCGTGTCCCTGATCTCTCGGCTCGTGCCCGTACGTCCCGGCCGGGACGTCGCGAGCCTCGTCGAGGTCGCCGCGCTGAACTTCCTCCTCAAGCTCCGCGGCCATGACGCCGCCCAGTCGCTCGCCGGCAAGATCGACGCCGACCTCGAGCGCCGCAGGCGAAGCGGCGTGCTTCGAAAGGCCGCGCGAGGACCGTTCTCCACCGACGCGCTCGAAGACGAAGTCGAGTGAGCGCCTAAAGACTTACAACCCTCGGCAAATCGCGTATTCTACGCGCTTCCGGGGGACAATTTGCGCGTCGTCGTCGTCACAGGCATGAGCGGGTCGGGCAAGACCACCGCGATCCGAGCCCTCGAAGACGCCGGTTTCTACGCGATCGACAACCTGCCCGTCGTGTTGCTCGACAAAGTCGTCAACCTCTCCGGCGGCGGCATGGGCGAGATCCACAAGCTCGCCGTCGTCGTCGACGCCCGCGTCGGTGCGAGCGTCGCGAAGCTCCCTGAAGCCGTCGCGTCTGCGCGTGCTCACGGTCACGACGTCTTGGTCCTCTTTCTAGACGCCCAAGACGCCGCGCTCGAACGCCGCTACTCCGAGACACGACGACGACATCCGCTCTCCGAGGACGAAACCGTAAAAACCGGGATCGCCCGCGAGCGCGCGCTGCTCGAACCCGTGCGCGACATCGCTTCGTCCATCATCGATTCGAGCGCCATGAGCGTGCACGAGCTCAAGCGTGAGATTCACAAACGTGTGGCGCAAGGCGATTCGCTGCCGACCATGGCCGTCGCCGTGAAGTCCTTCGGGTTTCGAAATGGCCTCCCGAGCGACGCGGATCTCGTCTTCGACGTCAGGTTCCTCCCAAACCCATACTTCATCGACTCGTTGCGCCCCTTGTCGGGCCTGGATCAGCCCTGCGCCGACTACGTGCTCGGGCGGGACGAGACCAAGGAGTTCCTCGGCTACCTGACCAAGCTGCTCGAGTTCTTGCTTCCTCAATTCGAGGCTGAGGGAAAGTCGTATCTCACCCTCGCCTTCGGGTGCACGGGAGGCCGCCACCGATCCGTCGCCATCGCCGAGACCGTAGCCAAGTGGCTCGAAGGCAAGGGAAAGAGGCCCAACCTCGAGCACCGCGATCTGGAGAAGTCCCGAGCCTAGCTCACAAGTCCGGACCCCTGGGACCGCAGGACCCTGGGACCGCAGGCATCTTGCCTGCGGCTACTTGACGCTGGACTACGTTCTGCTCGGACATATCTCGTCCCATCGTTGCACGAAAGGCCGGCCCGCTCCCACTCCCGAGATTGGGCTCTCGTCCACTCGCTCCGGTCGCGAGCTCCAAAGGTCCTTCGGGAGCCATGGCCCGGAGCGGGACCGGAGATGCCCGAAATCACTTCGGATTTGCCTTCGGCCAGAGACCGATGACCGTCGAGCGCCCTCTTGAGTTAGGATTCCCGCGGGTGATCGGTTGCGTGATCGTCAGCCACGGTGAGCTTGGCAAAGCCTTGCTCGCCACGGCGAAGGAGATCGTGGGGGAGGTCTCATCCACGGTCGCGATCTCGGTGCCTCGTTCCGCTGGGCTCGACGACATCCGCGCCCGAATCCTCGATGCAGTTCGGGAGGTTGACTGTGGCTACGGAGTCATCGTGTTGGCGGACGTTTTTGGCGGTACGGCGGCGAACGTCGCCTTGGGTCTGGTCGACGAGCATCCGGTGGAGGTCATCACGGGGATGAATCTGCCGATGGTGCTGAAGTTGGCCAACGTACAAAGGACGTCGACCGACCTCTTCGCGCTCGCGCAGCTGCTCAAATACTACGGGCAACGCAACGTGATCGTGGCCAGCGAGGCCCTCAAGGAGCGAGGGCCGTGAACAGCGGTTGTTACTTTCGCGTGGACCCGCGGCTGGTGCACGCGACCACGATGAGCTCCTGGGTGCCGGAGCTCGGAGCGCAGGCGCTCTTGTTGGTCGACTCCGACCTGGTCGAAGATCAGCGGCGCCGGACGATCTGCGAGCTCTCCGCCATGGGCCAGCTGGAGGTCCTGTTCTCCTCGGAGGAGCGCGCCAAACACGCGGTCGCAGCCTGTCGGACGAGTAATGTCCTCGTGCTGTTTTCCTCTCTGGCTTCGGTCGAGCGCGCGATGAAGGCTGGGCTGGTCGTGGCGCGTCTCAACATCGGTCACCTGCCCGCCGGGCCGGGTCGCCGGGAGCTCCACCCGGCCGTTCATTTGGGGCCGGAGGACGCCGCGGCGGTTGCCCGCATCGAAGCGCTTGGAGCGGAAGTGTTCGTACAGCCGCTGCCGCGGGATGCGGCGACCGCGATCGAGCCCGATGGGTTAGCGATCGTGTCTTCGGTGCACCGGGAGCCCGTTCGGGCTCGGACCCGCTCGGCGATGTTTGCGGCGGCGAAATTCTGCGTCGTCAACGAGCGCGGGTTGCACCTCCGCGCTGCGCAGACCCTCGCTCAGCTCGCCGGGACACTCTCCGCCGAGGTGAAGGTCGGTCACGGAACAGAGTGCGTGAACGCCAAGAGTCTGCTGGGACTCACGACCCTCGCGGCGGGGCTCGGAACTTGGCTCGAGGTCAGCGTCGAGGGCAACGACGCCCAAAAGGGCCTCGAGGCCATTCGAAACCTTTTTGCGACCGGATTTGGAGAAGGCGTCGCGATGGAACCTACGGAAGGCAACTCTTGATTGAGGCCCGAGGATTTGTGGAGAGTTTGTGAGTAGCACGTTGTACCGCGGCCTCGGAGTGTCTCCCGGGTTGGCCGTCGGTGTGGTTCACGTCATCGACCGTCGGCGGGTGGCCATTCCCCGTCACCATGTGACTTCGGAGCGCATTCCAGTCGAACGCGCTCGCTTGCTCGCGGCTGTCGCCGCCTCCGAGCGACAACTCGAGGCCGTTCGGGGGAAGGCTGGGTTCGTCGAGCCCGAGGGGCGGCGCTCGGAGGGTCGACGCGAGTCCATTGGACCCATGGCTTCGGAGATCGATCTGCTCCTCAAGGCTCACATCCTGATGCTGCGCGACCCGATGCTGCTCGACGCCGCGCTGATCCGAATCTCCGACGAAAAGAAGAACGCCGAGTGGGCGTTGCGCGACGCGCTTCGCGAGATCCGCGGCATGTTCGATGACATCGAGCACGACTACTTTCGGGAGCGCCGCTCGGACGTCGACATGGTCGGCGATCGAATTCTTCGAAATCTCGTGGGCGAGGATACCGACATCCTGGCCAACCTTCCCGACAACGCGGTGATCGTCGCTTATGATTTGTCTCCGGCCGACGCCATCGCGCTCGTGCGCAGCAAAGGCAAAGCCTTCGTCCTGGAGGAGGGCGGTCGAACTTCGCACATGGCGATCTTGGCTCGCGCCGCCCGTGCCCCGGCCGTGCTCGGCGTGCGCGGAATCATGGCCGCAGCTGGATCGGGCGACGAAGTCGCCGTCGACGGTCACGCGGGTGTCGTGGTCCTCGACCCCGACGAGCGTGACTTGGTCGACCTTCGCGGACGCCGCGACCGCGAGGCCGAAAAAGAAGCAAAGTTGCTCGGCGTTCGAGACTTGCTCGCGGAGACGACCGACGGAGAGCGCGTCGAGCTGCTCGGCAACGTCGAGGTCGCCGATGAGTTGCCTTCGCTGCTCGACAACGGAGCCGAGGGGATCGGCCTCTTTCGAACTGAATTCATGGTGCTCGCCAAAAGGAGGCTCCCTACCCTCGCCGAGCACGTGGCTGAGTACCGACAGCTCGTCCAGACTCTCCATCCCCGCCCAGTCACCGTGCGAACCGTCGACGTCGGAGCGGACAAGCTCCCAAATGCCGACCCGCGCAACAAAGTGAGAAATCCCGCGCTCGGTCTCCGCGGGATCCGCGCCAGCCTTCGAGATCCGGGCCCGTTCAAAGACCAGCTCCGAGGCATTCTGGAAGCGAGCGCTTTTGGCCGCGTCCGGCTGCTCCTTCCGCTGATCTCCACGGTCTCGGAGGTTCGTCGCACCAAGGAGCTCCTCGAGGAGGTCAAGGCCGAGCTGACTCGAGAGGGTGTCGCGTTCGACCCGGATCTACCGCTCGGAGTCATGATCGAAACACCATCCGCCGTCGTCATCGCCGACATGCTGGCGGCCGAGGCCGATTTCTTCTCGATCGGCACGAATGACTTGATTCAGTACTCACTCGCAGCCGATCGGCAGGACCCCGACGTGGGGGCGCTCGTCTCTCCGGCCGAGCCTTCGGTGTTGAGGATGATTCGCATGGTGGTCGACGCTGCGCGAGAGCGAGGCCGTCCGGTCTCCGTCTGTGGCGAGGTAGCAAGCGACCCGTTCTACGTGCCCCTGCTCGTGGGGCTGGGGGTCCGCAGCCTCTCGATGAGTCCACAGGCCATTCCGCTGGCAAAACAGGTGATCCGGCGGATCTCGGCCAAGGAGTGTGCCCAGCTCGCCTCCTCGGCCATGGAGTGTACGACGGCGGTGGAGGTCGAACGAAAGGTCGAGTCCTTCCTGCTCGATCGTGGGCTCGAACGAACCGACGCGGTCTCGAGCGGCTGAGCAAGGACTGAGCAAGGACTGAGCAAGGACTGAGCGAGGACTGGCAACGACTCATTCCACCGCGGCCTCGCGGACCCGCCCGGTCGGAGCTCGAGTCCGGATCACGTACTCACTCCATAAGTCCGCGGCGTTGCTCGTTGCTTCGCCGCCTTGCCTCCAGGGCTCTTCGGCGCTAGCTTGGCAACGAACCGGAGGTTCGTGTCATGGTCGGAACGCTCCAAGAAAACGGCTTCCCTTCCTGGCTAACGCCCCCACCGAGCGCCGATCAGCTCCCCACGGAAGACGGAGAGCCCTTCGAAAGCAAGCGTCACCGCCAAGCGACCATTCTCTTGAGCGAGCCCCTCGAGCTGTTTTGGGCCACCCGCGACGACTTCTTCGTGGGCTCCAACATGTTCGTCTACTTCAGCGCGATCCAGGCCAAGCGGAACGACTTTCGGGGTCCCGACGTCTTCGTCGTGCTCGACACCGACCGGCGCGAGAGACAGGCGTGGGTCGTCTGGGAGGAGAACGGCAAGAGTCCTGACTTGGTGATCGAGCTCCTCTCGCCGTCCACGGAGGCCGATGATCGGGGTCGGAAGCGACAAATCTATGAACGCGCGATGCGCGTCGGTGAGTACTTCTTGTTCGATCCGTTCACCGGAATACTCGAGGGATTGAGACTCGACGGCAACGGGGTCTACCGTCCCATCCCGGTCGAGCCATCTGGGCGAATGAAGTCCGCCCGAACCGGGCTCGAGCTGGGCGTATGGGTTGGAATCTACCACGGCACTCATGCTCCGTGGCTGCGCTGGTTCACCGCTGACGGGTCGATGCTCCCGAGCGACGAGGATCTGAAGGCCCACGCGGCGGCCGAGGCGGCTCGAGCACAAACCGAGGCGGCCCGCGCAGAGGCCGCGAGGGACGAAGCCAAGGCCGCGAGAGACGAAGCCAAGGCCGCGAAAGACGAGGTCGCTGCCGAGCGCAAAAGACGCGAGGAGCTCGAAGCGCTCGTGGCCTCCTTGACGTCTCGAACGCCGGGGTGACTTCGCCCGGACGGGCGAGCAAATTCGAAAACTCGCCCCGGGTTCGGTCGCGATTCCCGCGGCCGGACCTAGGACCATCGCCGGTGGCTTCGCCCACCGACCCCTTCATTGGCCAACTCATCGGCGCGCTCGTTGCCCTCCACGCCGACGTGGCCAGCGATCCAGTGAATCTGCGCGTTGGGCCAGCTTCGGAGCTTCCTGCGCAAGTCATCGACGAGCTCGGTGTTGGCTTTGGCTTTCCAGTCCAGACAGAGGACGCCGTGGGCGTACTTCGAGTCGGTGAAGATCGCGACCTCGCTCTGGCGGTCGATCGTCGCGTCCTCGAGCAAGCGGAGCGCCAGGAGGATCGCGGTGAGCTCGCCGACGTTGTTGGTCGCCCTCCCAAGCGCCCTACTCTCTTCGCCGCGCCGACCGTCTCTGAGCACGACCACCGCGCCCGCGCCCGCAGGGCCGGGGTTACCTCTGCAAGCGCCGTCGGTAAAGCAGAGCACCGCACGCGCTTCGAGCTCCAAAATCAGCTTGCGAGCTGCGTCGGCGGCGAGGGCAGCTTGCTCTTCAGAACGTTCGCCGGCCTTGCCGAAGCCCGATCCGCGCCCCTTTTGCGGACCCGCGGTGGACTTCCTGTCCGCAGTCTTGTCCGGAGGGTCCTCGCGCGGCGCCGGCGGGGGCAGGTCCTCGGAGGCCGAATTTCCGAGAGTCACTCGAGAGGCTCCGCCTCCGTAGGCCTTCGCTCCGGCCTTGGGGCTGTAGCGAACGAGCACGATCCCTCGCTCGGCCTTGAGCTGCCCAGACTCATCGACCTCAGCCCAAACCTGGGACCCCTTGAACTCAGCTCGGCGCCACGCCACGGCACCGCCTATCACGTTCCGGAGAATCGTCCAAGCAGCTTCGCACCGGAAGAGCAGCACAAGACTCCCGCTCGTCGGGTCTCATGAGTCTCATGGGCGCTCAGAAACTCATACTCAAGGCCGTGATCGCGCCCCCCGGAGTCAAGACGACCGAGATCGCAGGACCCGCCGTTCGATGGGGCGGCGGATCTTCGATCAACATCGGAGCGGCCGCGGCGCCGATCGCGGTGGTCACCGGCGTAATCATCGACAACACGGCGAGCTTCGGCTCGAGCACGAACAAGATCGGCGTGGCCCCGACGATCGAGCCGAGCAGAGTCATGAGCCAGGGCTGAGTCCGCAAATCTCCGAAGAAGTGAGCGTAAGTCATCGACAACGGCACGCCTGCGGCGGCGCCGAGGATGCTGCCGAGATAGCAGCCGCGTGACGCGGCGATCGCACAGCCACTCAGCGCGCCTACGCCTGCGCTCACGGCCACGAAGGGAATGGTCAGCCCCGGTCGAAGCTCTGGCTCACCCGCCCCGGCTGTGGATGCGAGGCACGTCGTCGCGAGCGAGAGCGCCAAGGCCCCGCGGAACGCGAAGCTCATTTGGGCTCGTTGATGGCTTCCAGCTTCTTGGCGTGCCTTCGATCGGCCCGACGCTCCGCAGCCCGCAGCTCCTTCAGGAGAGTCTCGAGGTTTCGACGCTCCTGTCCCATCGTGAGGTCGAGCACGGCCAGCAGAGCGTGGGTCGAGCGGATCCATGCGTTCTTCGCGTCGATACGTTCCGCTCGAGCCTCCGCCGCCGATCGGTCCTCGTGCTCGAGCAACACTCTCTGGGCGGTGAGATGGCCAAGCTCCGCGGCGGCCGCCAGCCAGGTCTCGATCTCCTGCTCGAGCGTGCGACCTTCGATCGTGGGAATCGTTCGCAGCTCCGCGCGAGTCTCCTCGTCCAACGCTTGCCTCACGCTCTCGGCGTTCACTGCCTCCTCCACGTGAGAGAGATGCGTGGCTCGCAAGCCTTGAGGCATGAGTCGATCGCGGAGGTCCATCAGCTCCGCGGAGATTTCGCTCGAATCAGCGAGCTCCGCGAGGACCGTCAGCAACCCGAAAGATCCGCGCAGCTTGCGATCGTGAATTTGATCCGCCGCCTCTGCCTCCGCAAAGACCCGCGCGAGCTCGTTGGTGCGATCCTCGGCTTCTGCTCGCAGATCACTCAGCCCGCGGTGCGCCCCTTCGATCGCCGGCAGGAGCGCGGCGGCGAGCGGGATCGACTCGAGCAGAGCCCGATCCTTGGCGGGGTTCAGCCACCGGTCGGAGATCCGAATCATGGCGTCGACGGAGAGGTGCTTGAGCGACATGAGATCGACCGCTCGCATACCACGCTTTCGGCGTTCGCGCCCTGTCAGAACTTGATACGAACCCCCTTCCTCAGCTCCGCGGTCGGATACACCGTCCCACGCCAAATCAGCCCGCCCCGGGCTACACCAAGCACCGTCGAACGAACGATCAAAAAAGCCAGCAGGAAGTCCCCGACTGGACTCGCCAAGAGTTGAGGCAAAAGCGGGGTCTTCATCCATCGCGACAACAACACTCCGTTGGCCGCACCTACGAGAAGGGCTGTCACGCCCGCGATCCGAACCCAATCGAACGGGTGCGCCATCGCCAAGAATGGAGCTGAACCCACGCCGACCATCAGCGCCGCCAACAAGAGTCCCCGCGCGAGACTATATCGGGCAATTTGGGCAAACCCATTCTTCTCCATGCCCCGAATCGCACCCCACACGCTCGAGTACCACTCGACGGCGACGAGCCCGCCCGCGATCAGCACGCTCGGCTTCCCACCGGACTGCTTCATCAGGTGGGCGAGCCCAATATCGTCCGCAACCTCCAAGCGAAGCCACTCGAAACCGGGCGTGCCTTCGAAAAACGAGCGACGCACCATGTTGAAGGCACCCCCGCCGATGGTCTCCTTCTTCTTGGGATTCTCGGTGTTCCAAGGCCGCTGAGACAACGCGATGCCGCGGAGCGCCGTGGCGATCATCGTCGAAGCCACGAAGCTCCTGCTGGTGATATCGGGAACTACACACAGATGATCGAGTCCTCGGTGCTCGAAGTAACTCACCGCTCGGGTCAGCGCGTCCCTCGCAAACACGACGTCCGCGTCCGTGAACAAAATGATCTCTCCGGAGCTCGCCTTGGTCCCGACGTCGAGCGCGTGCACCTTGCCAAGCCAACCCTCTGGCAGACGGTCGAGGTGAATCACCGTGAGCCTGGAATCGACTTCCCTGGCCTCGTCCATGATTTGGCCAGTCCGATCGGTAGACCGATCGTCGATGAGTACGATCTCGAGGTTCGGGTAGTCCAGCGCTCTCAGGGTCGTAAGCGCCGGCCCGAGAGTCTCGCCTTCGTTGCACGCCGGAACGACGATCGACAGCTTCGGCCAGGCCGGCGGCGGCAGAAGCTCGAGATCGCCGAGGCGCGAGAGGCTACGCACCATCTTGAGGTTCGCCAGCAGCGACAGGAGCCACAGCGAGCAAAGGAGGCTCAGGGCCAGGGCACCGACCATCGCTGACGATTACAGGGGTCATGTCGGCGAGTCCACGGCTGTTCGACCGAAGTCCGAGGCGTCGCGTCCGAAGCGAATTCGTGCAAAGACCACCGCGTGTCTCGCCACGAGCTCATCTTCAGGAACTGCGAAGAGGAACCCGGCCGGGAGCTCGGCTCGTCGGAAGGCTCGATCCCGTTGGATTTGAAAGGGACGTTCTATCGGAATGGGCCCGGTGTGTTCCACATCGGCGCCGACGTAGTCAGCTTCTTCGACGCGGCGGGGATCGTGGCCGGGCTGAGCTTCGAAGCGGGAAGGGCTTACTTCCGGGCACGTCTGGTCGAGTCTCCACTCTTGCTCGAGGAGCGTTCGGCAGGGCGAATGATGCGGCGCCGAGCGTTCACGAACCTCCCGCGAGGCAACTTTCTGAACATGCGCCTGGGCAACGCGGTCATGCACGACGCCGTGTGGTTCGCGGGCAGACTGTTTGCGACGGACGACGGAGGCTGGTTTCGACTCGACGACAGGACGCTCGCGACGCAAGGCGAGGACCGACTCGGCATTGCCGCCCGCGCGGAGAAGATGTGTCCGGTGCCGCGAGTGGACGAGCGCTCCGGACGGTTGGTGACTTACTCCGTTCGACCCTCCCCGAGGGGAAGGGACTCGATTCGCTTGGTGGAGCTCGACGAGACGTTTCACGTGGTTCGGGAGCAAACTCACACACTCTTCAACGCCCTGGGCCTGACCCACGAAGTCGCATTCACCGAAAATTACTACGTCGTGACGGAGCTTGCGGCCAAACTGAGTCTGCCGTCGGCCCTGATCGGCAGAAAATCCATCTGGCAGAGTATTCGACCCACGCGCGCGCCGGCGCGAATTCACCTCGTCCCAAAAGTCCCGAGCGCCAAGCATCGAGCGCGCGCGTTCGACCTGCCAGCGCCCGTGCAGACGTTGTTTCACGTGGCCAACGCGTTCGAGCGAGACGACGCGGTGGTGGTCGACGCCGCCGGCTACCCATGGGTCGACTTCGCCTTCACACCGCCGGAGCGTCGAGCGCGCGACGCCGCAAAAACACGGTCCGCAGGCATTCAACGCTACGTGCTCGACCAGCGGACGGGGGCCGTGACCTCGAGCTCGTTCCCCGATGCGGTGGAGCTGCCCCGAGTCAACCCGAGCGCACACGGACGACCGTACCGCTTCATCTACTCCGTCGCGACCCCGTCCGCGGAGTGCGGGCCCGACCCGTTCGTGTGGACCAACCGCATAGCGAAGACCGACGTCGAGTCCCGAACCACCGCAACATGGGACGCCGGGCCCGACCGGTGGGTCTCGCAACCCGCGTTCGCGCCACGCCCGAACCCCGCAAGCGAAGACGACGGATACATCCTCGTCTGGCTGGTCAACGCGTCGACGCAGCGAGCGGAGGCGTGCGCGCTGGATGCCAAGACACTTTCGCCAGTCTGCACAGTCGACCTGGGCCGCTTCTTGGGCTTGGCCTCGCACGCGCGATTCGAGCCCAAAATGTCGCTGTTTCCGACGGACTGATCCAGCAACAGCGTCAGACCCGCATCCGCGTCCGACCGGCTGCGTCGGACCGGCTGCGTCGGATCGGCTGCGTAAGAATCGTCTGCGTAAGAATCGTCTGCGTCTGCGTCAGACCGTCTGCGTCGGATCGTCTGCGTCTGCGTAAGATCGTCTGCGTCTGCGTAAGATCGTCTGCGTCTGCGCAGGATCGTCTGAATCTGCGTAAGATCGTCTGCGTCTGCGTAGGATCGTCTGCGTCTGCGTAAGATCGTCTGCGTCTGCGTAAGATCGTCTGCGTCTG
>CAYXDO010000044.1:0-70221 GCA_964463485.1 uncultured Myxococcales bacterium
CGCGTCCAAAGTCTTGCCAGATCGTGCGCGAACTTTGGGAGAAAGAGATTATCCGACCGGCATTCGTCCCGGGTTCGAGTTTTCTCGGCTCAAGCTTCTCCCGGATCGACACCGAGGGCGCGGAGTTGGTCCGCCAGGCGACGTGACCGCTCGTTGGCGGCAGCAGCTTCGTCTTTGGCGGCGGCAGCCTCGCCTTTGGCGGCGGCAGCCTCGCCTTTGGCGGCGGCAGCCTCGCCTTTGGCGGCAGCGGCCTCGCCTCTGGCTGCAGCGGCCTGCGCCTCGGCCGCGGCGCGGGCTTCCTTTCCCGTCGGAATGAGAGTGGCGTCCAGGCGGGCCCATCGCAACCAGCGCGTGGTGACACCCTCGAACGTGCCGTCCCATAACACGAGCCTCAGGCCACACACCTCGAAGACCGGCTCGGCGATCGGCTGATAGATCCCATCCGTCAGCCTGAACGCGTACAGCTCCTTGCTGCCCAGGATCAACTCGGGATCCCAAACGACGTAGTACGAGACTCGCATGCGCGCGTAGCCCGAGCGCTTGCTCGTCAGCTCCCCGCCTTTCTTGTTCGACACGATCTCGATGACGACGTCCGGAGGCTTACCGAACTCCCAGAAAAAATAGGTGCGATGTTCCCTCGACAGGTATTCAGGGTCGACCTCGACGTCGAGACTCAGAAACGCGTCGGGCACGAGAGGCAGAGTGCGGACCGAAGAGAACAGGCCCACGTTCGCGGCTGCGAGAAATTTCCGGCGTTCCTCTCCGTCCTGGGAAGTCGGTCCTTCCCAGGAATCGTAGAGAGGAGCGGTGAGTATTCGCTGGCTCTTTTCGGACCGAATGTTGTCCACCGGCTCGTCATCCTCCGTCACGAGCTCCGAGATGTCTGGAGCATCCACATCGAGAACAGTCATACGACCATTCTCGTCTTGCGCTGACGCTGAGTCAACCTCACGGCGCGGGGCGATCGCAGGCCCTTGCTCGGCGCTTCTGGCAGCGCCAAGCAAAGACGCGGTCCGGCGGCGACACCCACAGGGATTGCCGCCGAGCTGGCGCCCGAGGGTCAATCTTTCCCGCGGCTCCGTGAAATCGCGATGGGTCTCGTCGAGGGCAAGCGGCGTAGGTGTCGCGCGCCCAGACCAAACTGTCATTCGCCTGGCGCTCGAAGGCCAGAACGTAACTCACTCTCGAGCGGTCGCCTCGGCGATCGGCAGCTTGCGCTTGCGGTCCCACTGCTTCTTGTCGAGCGCCTTCTCGGTCTCCTCGACCGATCGGTGAGTCGAAAAGATTCTGACGTTTTCGTCGAAGGCCTTGGACTTGAATTGCCCGAGGAAATCGACGAAGTGAGCGGAATCGTAATAATACAAGAGCTGTCCCACGTCGGACCGGACGCCCTTCGCAGAGAGGCGCCGCCAGCCGTCGGCCAATACTCTCTTGAATCGCTCGGTCCCACTCTTCTCGAACGGTCGGAGCTTCCACTTCACGAACCCGCGCTCCACCGCCGTGGACGCTCTCCTGCGGTGCAGGCGCCAGTAACGCTCCAAGCGATCCAGCGAGGCCGTCGTCGTGTAGGCCTGCTCGTAGAGCCAGATATACCCGTCCATGAGTTGCTCGCGGGTCATGTGCTTTGGACCGAACACCACGTGTCTGGTGTCGTAGCGCGCCCAGTCGGTGTGATCGAGGCGGCCGTTCGCCCTGAACTCCTCGTACAGCTGAGTTCCCGGCATGGGCGTGAGGATGCTGAAGAAGGGGTAGAGGATGGTGTGGCGATCCACGAACTCCAGGATTTCGCGAAAAACAGAGAGAGTGTCGGTGTCGAAACCGACGATGAAATTGCCGACGACCGACATCCCGCGCGCGTGGATCCGTCCAATTGCCTCCGGATAGCTCAGGCTGAAATTCACCTTCTTCTTCATGTCGAGGAGCGTGACCTCACTCACCGACTCGAACCCGATGATCAGCGTGGAGCACCCGGCGGCGGCGAACAAGTCGAGCAGCTCCTCGTCCTTGGCCACGTTCAACGTCGTCTCCGCAGACCACTCGCCGAGCTCCCCGGAGCGATGTAGCGGCACGAGCGCCTCGAGCAACTCCTTGGTGTATTTGAGCCGCGAGATGAAGTTGTCGTCGACCACGTACAGCGCCTTGAGTCGGTCCTTCAGAGGTCCGGCAGACGGCAGGGCCCGGATCTCTTTGACTACGTTTTCGACCGGCTTGAATCGAAACGTGCTGCCTGAAATATCGGGGACGCTGCAAAACCGACAAGTGTAAGGACAGCCGCGAGTGGTCTGAATTTGGTGAAACAGGAAGTGCTTGGGGTCGATCCGATCCCAGGCGGGCACAGGAATCATATCCATCGGCGGGAAGTCCGTCTCCCGAGTGATCTGCGGCGCCTCTCCTCGCCGAAAACGATTCACGAACTCGGGCCAGGTCCGCTCGGCTTCGCCCACGACCACGTAGTCGACGTGCTCGAGCGCCTCCTCGGGCCTGAGCGACGCGTGAATTCCGCCGAGGACGACGGGGACGCCGCGCCGCTTGAAGCGCCCGGCGACCTCGTACGCGTGGGAGACACAGGAAGTCTTCGCCGAGAGCGCCACCAAATCGGCGTCGGTGGTCTCGTATGGGATCGGATCGACATACTCATCCACGAGCTCGACCTCTACCCCTTCGGGCGTTGCGGCGGCCACGGTGAGTAGGCCGAGGTCGAAGAGCGAGCGCTTGAACCCAAGCAGCTCGTTCATGAAATCCATCTCGTAGAGCTCGCGGTCGGCCGGATTCCCGTTCTTCTTGGTCGCGACGAAGAGGATCTTCACGGCCGGGCCCTCTCGGCCGCACCCACGACGTGAGCCCTGGCGAGCTGCGCCTGCCACTCTTCGAGCGTCAGCTCCCCGAGCCCCTCGCGACTCGACGATCGAGCCTGTGATCGGAGATGAAGATTCTTGGGCTGCCGCCAACGAACGATCTTGTCTTGCACCGCGGACCAGAGCTTGGCGCGCGCGCGGAGTGACAACATCGCTCCGCGCCAAATCTCCTGCTGGGAATCAGGCGTGGTCGCAAACAACAGGAGAGCCTCCTCGAGCCACGCGCCGTGGTCCTGGTCCTGCGCCATGTGGAGCGTAAAATATCGAATTTCGTCCTCTCTGAAACCCGCTCGACGCAACCCTCGAACGATCTGCACGAACATCTTCGGGATGCTCCACTCGTGGCCCGGCCCGACCGCCCCGAGGCCCACCAGAAAGCTCTCGTGCTGGCAGATCCGAAGGTGCTCCGCGATGAAGCCGGTGACGTCGGGGTGCAGCGACACTCGCCGCTCCTCTCTGGGCACGGCGCCGGTCGCACACAGAAACTCCCGGTAGAGCTCGGCGTGGTCTTTTCCTTCGGAGCCCTCTCCGTACTCATCGACCAACACTTTGGCCAGCCACTGCTTGGCGTCCGAGCTCGGACCTCGCACCAAGAGGTGCTCGAGATACAGTGTGAACGTGCCGACGAGCGCGTAATGCTGCAGACCGAAGATTCGATAGTCCTCGCGAGTGAAGGGCACGTGAGCAACTCTTGCGAGCAAAGGGTGATTCACGGCCTCGTGAGCCAACACCGCGTCTCGGAGCGTATCGAGAAACTTCCGCGGATCGGCGACGAAGGCGATGGTCGACTCGACCTGCTCGACTCGGCGATGCACGTCGGCCCCGCCCGCGCGCCGAGCCACGTCGAGCAGCTCGCGCTTGAGCTTACGTTGTTTCTGGCGGGCCCGGTCCAGCCCGTGAGCAACTCTGGAGAGAAGGGAGTCCTGGATATTCATGAGTTACACCGCCGACCGCGGAAGGTCGAGCTCCGAGGAGTCGACGACCGTAAGCTTGGCCCGGACCGGAGCCGTCCCCGCGGTGAGCGTCCGTGAGATGATTCCGATCTCGTCGGCCAAGTGACTCTCGGCACTCTCGAAGATGGGTCGATACCGGGAGACTCGCTCGACCAAGGCCTGAATGCCTCGGCGCGCCTCGAGGAAGAAGAGCGGCCGGCGCTTCAAAACCGCCAGGGTGCCGCGCTCGAACGAAGGCCAGGTCGTGCGGTTGGCCTCCGCGAGCTTCTTGTAGAAGAGCGAGCGAGGGATCTTCGTGGGGAGCACGGCGTGTAACAAATCGAAGAGGCGAACGTCGTCAGTCACGAGCTTGTCTCTCATCGCCCGGTAGAGCTGAGTTCCCGGTAGCGGAGTCAGGATGGTCACGATGGGCATGGCGACGCCGAGCTCGTTGATGTGAGCGTACAACACGTCGAAGTCCTTCTCCTCGAACTCCGGGCGGACCATGAAGATCCCCGTCGCAAAAATGCCGAGCTCGTGAAGAATTCCGATCGCTCGACGATTCTTCTCGACGGTGTTGCGCTTGAGGAGGGCCTCGAGCGCGCTCTCGTCGTTGGACTCATAGCCGGACAAGACCATCACGAGGCCCGCGTCGCGAAGCCGTTTCATCGTCTCTGGGTTGTCGGCGATGAAGTCCGTGCGGCCCTGAGTACCCCACCATTTTTTGATGCCGCGCCGCTGGATTTCGTCGGCGAGCTCCTCGAGACGCTTGCGATTCGTCAGAAAGTTGTCGTCGAGGAAGAAGACGAACTTCTCCTCCATTCGCTCGAGCTGATCGCAGATCGCGCGCGCCGAAAGGTATCGGGTTCGACGCTCGTAGAACTCCCAGATGGCGCAGAAATTACAGTCGAAGCTGCACCCGCGCGAGGTCGCCATCGAAGCCATCGGCATCGCCACGGCGAAGAAATATTCGTCGTGGTACTTGGAAATGAGGTGCCGAGCCGGCGGTGGAAACGTGTCGAGCTCCCGGTTCTGCGAGCGGCTCGGCGTCGATACCCAGACGTTCGAGGAGTTCCGATAGCGTAGGCCTCGGATCTCCGACAAAGTACGCACCGACTCACCGGCGCGAAGATGGTCCACGAGCTCTTTGAAGGTGTCCTCACCCTCGCCCAGGCAGATCGCGTCGACCTCGGGCTCCTCGAAGTCCTCCGGCGCGAGCGTCGGGTGATGGCCACCTACGATGGTCACGCAAGAGTCACCAAGGATCCCTTTGGCCATGTGGAGCAACGCCTTGGCCTGGTAGCAATCCGTGGTCATCGACGTCGTCCCGACGAGCTGCGGGCGAAACTCGGCGAGCACGCGCGTGTACTCGAGATCCTCCTCGAGGCGCATGTCGAGGATCCGCACCTCGTGCTCCGGAACCATGGCGGCCAGAGTCGTGAGCGCGACGGGCTCGGACAGCCACAGGACGTTCTCGAGTCCCAGGCGTCCGGGCTCGAAGGGTGCAGGCATCACGAGAAGGATTCGCATAGTGCCCAAAATGGGCGACGCGGAACGTAGACGAAGGCGGGGGGTGTTCACAAGCCCCCAAACCGGGGCTCGGTAGACAGCGAAAGCCTCGCAGGATCGACTTTATGCCTTCCTCAGGGAGGGCGTCTGGGTTATGATTCTCTGATGTCTTCTGCTTCCGCCGACGAAATTCTTCAGGCGGTACGACAGATGCCCGCGCGCGAGCGACTGCTCCTCGCGGAGCGGCTTCTGCACGACCTCGCCCTCGACGTAGCGGTCGACATGCAAGCGCCTAGGCCGAGGTTTGGGAGCGCGCGCGGCCTCGTTCACATGAACGACGATTTCGATGCGACTCTCGCCGACTTCGCCGAGTACCTCGGATGAAACTACTCCTCGATACTCATGCTTTTCTGTGGTTCGTTGCGGGAGACGAGAAGTTGAGCCCGGCGGCGCGGACTTCCATCGAGCAAGGTGAGACGCGTATTCTGAGTGTCGCGAGCTTGTGGGAGATGGCTATCAAGGCGAGCATCGGAAAGCTCCGCCTCGATCTGCCGTTTGAGGAGCTCGTCGAACGGCACGTCAGACCCAACGGGATCGAGCTTCTGGGAATCGAGATTCGTCATGTCAGCCGAGTAGCGGCGCTGCCGTTTCTTCATCGCGACCCTTTCGATCGGCTCCTCGTGGCCCAAGCGCTTGGGGAGGGGCTCGTCGTCGTCAGCGCCGACGAGAGCTTCGACGCCTATGGTGTGGCGCGCGTTTGGTGACTCAGTGGCAACGGAACGTGTTGCCTGACGCTCCCACGTTGGGCGTGCTGCAGTTTCGCTCTTCGGGGTAGTTGTTGTTGGTGAATTGGTTGATGATGATATAACTCCTCAGCAACCGGCCGCGATTTATCCCTCCCGAACCCGTGCTCGCGTGGTCGTCGTGACAATTCATGCAGTTGTAGCCGCTGTGCGCCTTCTTGTGCAGGGACTCAGTACCTTTTCTGAAAAACGACGGGTCCGACCCGCCGGACAGCGCCTGCGAGATATTCATCGCTCCGGTGACACCCGGCGGCTCAGTGGCGTCGTGGCATGCGAGGCAAAAGGCGCGGAAATTGCCGCCCGTCGAGATCTTCTTGAGCCTCGCGTCGTCAGGCAGGCTGTAAAGAGTCCACAGATCGTCTGGGTTGCTCGCGGCGAGCGGGTGCGGCCGCGCGAGGTGAGGGTTGTGGCAGTCGACGCACTTGAGCTGAATGCCCGTCCCGCCTTCGATCCGGTGGTGAGAGATCGGGCCGTTCGGGACCTGTCCGAACTCAGTGGCGAGGTTGTTGTGGCAGCCGGAGGCCATACAGCTCGCGTTGGCGTCGTCGACGAACAACGGTCCGGAGGACGTCGAGGCGTGATACGTGTGGCAGCGGTTGCAAGCGATGTTCTCGGCTCCGTGGCTTGCGGTGGTCCAGTAGGCCGAGACATTGCGTGCAGACTTGCCGCCGAACGCGGTGCCTCCGCCCCCGTCGTGGCACGTCTTGCACAAGCCGTCGAAGTTCGTGGTCGAATAGACGAACCCATCCGCCGGGTCGGGATCGCGCATGACTAAACCTCTGGTGTGGTTGGCCTGGTCGTGACACTCCAGACAGGCTGCGTTGCCGAGCGCCGAAATGTCATGACTGCGCGGCATTGCGGTCTGCACCGTTTCGTGGCACCCGACGCAGTTTTGCGGTCCGGCCGACCAAGTCACGGTCTGGGCGAGGCTCGGCGTCTCGGGTGGGTTGCCCAAGATCGGGTTGTGGCAACCGACCGCGCAGCGCTGAGTCGCTTGGTTATACGTCGCGTTGGCTTGGTTATTTCGCATCGTGGTCCCGCCAGGGAAAGTCACCGCGGTATCGAAGACGAGGTCGACGTTGGCGCGAGTCACCGTGCCGTTGCCCTCGTCGTGCTGCGGTCCGCTGCCGTCGTTCCCGTGGCACGTCGAGCACGCAAAACCGAGCGTTGCGCTGTGTTTGGCATGGGCGCCGGCGCTCCCCGCATAACTCTCGTTGCCGGGCGCCGGCGGTGACCCATGGCAAGAGTCACACGCGCCGCCGCTCGCCTCTACGATGCCGTCGACGTGCAGGGTCGGGTTCACGATGACCTGATTTGGACCGGCCACTTCCTCGTGGCAACGATCGCAACTGTCGGGACCCGACACGCTCGCGTGCGCCGGGCTACTTGGAGGCATGCCGTGGCACGACGTACAAGTCACGTCCGGCCCCGTCCAAATCGCCTGAGTAGCGCCGCCGGGCATAGTCGCGCCGTGACAGTAGGTATTCGTACAGCGCGCCGCGGCCGTCGAATAGGTCGGGTTCGTCCCGTCGGTGCGGGCGAGCCCAGCGAACGTGAGCTCGGCCGGCGGCTGAGTATCGGCGTGGCCGGGATCGCCGTACTCGGTCGGGCGCAGGTGGCAGGACGTGCAAGCGACGGGGACTGAGTAGGCTGGCGCTCGGTGCGCCGCGTGCGCTCCGACCTTCGGCCCCGTCGCGTTGCCAGCGAGATCACGGGGTGGCGTGGGATCGCCGTTCTGACCATGGCAGGCGTCGCAGGTCGCCGAGGTGTCGATCACTCCATTCACGTGGTTCTGGGGACGAACGATGGTGCGTCCGGGTCCCGCGGTGTCGGGGTGGCACTTCTCACACTGAGTCGCTGTCCCGTTGCCGTGCGCCGTATCGGCCGGTGGGTTGCCGTGGCACGCATCGCAGGCCATGTCACCGGCGGTCCAGCTCGGGTCGTGGGTCGTGCCGCCGGTGAGGGATGCGCCGTGGCAGTAGGTGTTGGAGCAGTTGCCGCCGTTGAGCGAGGGGGTTAGACCGGTCACTCGGGAGAGCGCTCCGAAGGTGACTTCGGCGGGAGCTGCGGAGTCGAAATGTCCTGGAGCCTCGACGTTGTTCGGGTCGACGGCGAGGTGACACTCCCCGCAGGCGACGGGCGCCGAGTTGCCGGTGCCCGTCACGTGCGCGGCGTGGGCGCCGACCTTCGGTGAGGTGGTCTGGCCGGAGAGATCACTCGGCGGCGCAGGGCTCGCCGGAGTCCCGTGGCAGCGCTCGCAGGTTGGGTCTACGTCGACGTCGGTGATTCCGTCCACGTGCCGAGACTTGTTCACGATGGTATGGTTGGGTCCGCCGACCGCGGCGTGGCAGAGCTCGCACTTGCTGAGTTGCGGGTGCGGCGCGGCCGGAGGCAACCCATGGCAGCCGTCACAGTCGACCGTGCCGGGTGAGTTCCACGTCGGAGTCTCGTTGGTGCCGAGGCTCGTCGTCGCCCCGTGGCAGTAGGTCTCCGCGCAGGTGAGATTGGCCGTGACGAATCGAGGCGCGAGGAGCTGGCCGCTGGCTCGACCGGAGAAGCTCACTTCGGCCGGAGGGTCCGTGTCGACGTGCCCGGGTGATTCGAGCGCGTCGGGGACGACATGGCAGGTGT
Organism: uncultured Myxococcales bacterium; assembly: GCA_964463485.1. GTDB lineage: Bacteria > Myxococcota > Kuafuiibacteriia > Kuafuiibacteriales > Kuafuiibacteriaceae > CAYXDO01. The sequence continues at coordinate 8,731 of CAYXDO010000044.1, forward strand.
CGCAGGGGACGGGCGCGGACCAAGTTCCGCCCGACACATGCGCGCGATGGGTTCCAACCTGAGGGTCCGTGTCGGCGGTGTCGCGATTCAAGTCAGCAGGCGGAGCAGAGCTGTCCGCGTCTCCGTGACACGTAGCGCAATCGACGTTGGCGGCCTCGACGATGCCGTCGACGTGAGTCGCTCGATTCGCGATCGTCTGATCGGGACCAGCCGTCGGCAAATGACACATGGAACAGTCTCCGGCTGAAGCGTGGACCGGCGTATTCGGCGGCATGCCGTGGCATGCGTCGCAGCTCGAGGCCGCGCCGCTCTCGTCGGTCCAGGTGGGGTTCGGCTGAGTTGCCCCGACCAACCCGTGGCAATAGGTGTCCGAGCACGTCGACGAACCGTAGGCGGGAACAGTCCCCTTCGCGGCGATCGCTCCAAAAGTGAGCTCCGCAGGCCGCGGAGTGTCGTCGTGACCAGGATCGGCCCGCTCGCTCGGCACCAGGTGGCACTCCTGGCATGCCACCGGCTGGCTCGCCTTGCCGCCTGACAGGTGAGCCTGATGCGCACCCACCGTCGGCAGGCTCCTCGCCGCCTGACCGTCCAGATCGTTGGGCGGCGCGGACGAGCTCGGACTCCCGTGGCAACTCGTGCAGTCCTCGCTCGCCTGCAGAATGCCATCCAGGTGAGTGGATGGGTCCGCGATCGTCTTGCCTGGACCCGCCGTCGGCGCGTGACACTTCTCGCAAGCGTCGTCGTTCGGGTGACCGCTGCCCGGCGGAGCTCCGTGGCACGTCCCGCACGCCGTCTGGCTTCCGTCGGTGAGTGTCCAGATCGGGAGAGTCATCGAGCCATCGTCGAGCGTCGCTCCGTGACAGTAGTTCGCACAAGTCCCTTCGACTCGATTCCAGCTGGGCGTAGTGTCCTTCGACGCGAGCGCCGAGTACGTGACTTCGGCGGGCGTGGACGTGTCGACATGGCCTGGGTCGTCGACGTTGCTCGGCACGAGGTGGCAGGAGTTGCAGGCGACGGGCAGGCTGATGTGATTTCTCGCGGTCAAGTGCGACAAGTGCGCGCCGACCGTCGGGAGTGACGGGTCGGTCCGACCGGAGACGTCCTTGGGTGGAGCCCCGCTCTCGGGCGAGCCGTGGCAAGCCGTGCAGTCATCGTCCGTGGCCTCCACGACGCCGTTCACATGTTTCGACCGGTCGGTGATGACTTGGTTCGGGCCCGCGTCTTCGTGGCAGAGCTCGCAGCGATCCGCGGCCGGGTGCGGCGCCGGCGGCGGCAGCGCATGACAGCTCCCGCACTTCGCCTCGGTGCCATCGACCTTCACCCAAACCGGTGACGGGTTCTCGGCGCCGGGACCTGCGTGACAGGGGCTCCCGGAGCAACTCACCCCGTCGAACTCGGCCGGTCCGGTCGCTCCGGTCGCTCCGTTCGGTAGCCCAGCGAGGATCACTTCCGACGGAGGTGCGTCGCGATGATTTGGGTCGTCGACCTGGTCAGGCACGACGTGGCAAGCGTCGCAGGCCACGGGCTTGGCATTCTGCCCGCCCGTGAGGTGAGTTTGATGCGCACCCACCGTTCGAAGGGTCGTCTCGGTCTTGCCGGCCATGTCGACGGGAGGAGCCAAGTTGTCGACGTTTCCATGGCAGCCGACGCACTCCTCGATCGCCACCTCGACGATCCCGTTCACGTGGGTGGCTCGATTTGCGATCGACTTGTTCGGACCGGCGGTTGGGAGGTGGCAGAGCTCGCAGCGCTCGTTGGCCGGGTGGGGAGAGGCCGGGGGGACCGCGTGGCAGGCTCCGCACTCGGCTGGGCTCGCAAGATCGGTCCAGATCGGAGAGCTCCTCGTCGCACCCTCCAAAGTGGCGCCGTGGCAGTATGAGTTTGCGCAGGTGCCGTCGGTTCGATTCCAGGCCGGCAACGCTCCGTCGGCGCGCGCGAGCTCGCCGAAGAACAGCTCGGCGGGCCTCTCGCTGTCGACGTGCCCCGGTGAGTCGAGCTGGGCGGGGACGAGGTGGCAGTCCTCGCACTCGACCGGTCGCGAAAACTGTCCGCCGCTCAGATGCTCCTGGTGGGAGCCGACCGTCGTCAGACTCGGATCGGACGCCCCATCGAGGTCTCTGGGAGGCGCTGAGTTGGAGCCCGATCCGTGACAGCCGAAGCACGCCGCGCCGTCGACCACGTCGAGGACTCCGTCACCGTGGCGTCGTCGCTCGACGATCGTCTTGTTTCGTCCCGCCACCGGATCGTGACACGTCTCGCAGCGATCCGACTCGGGATGCGGCGCGGGAGGAGGCAACCCATGGCAGCCCCCGCAGGGGATCGGGTCGAGCGAAGTCCAGGTGGGTATGAGTTGGGTTCCGCCCGTGAGCTTGGCGCCGTGACAGTACGTGTTGGCGCAGGATCCGTTCACCGAGTCGTAGAGCGGGGTCGCCGCGCTCGCGGTCGAAGCTCCAGAGAAGACGAGCTCCGCCCCTGGGAGCGCGTCGAGGTGTCCTTCGTCGTCGACGTTCTCCGGCACGCGATGGCATTCCTCGCACGGGACGTTTCGAGAGGAGACTCCGCCCAGCAGATGGGCTTGGTGAGCGCCCACGGACCGCGCGGTGCGGTCGGTCGAGCCGTCGTTGGCCTTGGGCGGCGCTGGGTTGGCGCGACTGCCGTGGCAAGATCGACAGCCCTCCACGAGGACCGGATCGCTAGGCTCGTCCTTGGCGCAGGCGAAGGCGAAGAGAGCGACGAGGGGAGCAAGCCTCGCGGAGGTGGTTCGATTCATCCGGGAATCCTCAGTCCAAGCCGGACCAAGCCGACGTGGAACGTCATCTCGGGGTCGAGAAACAGAGTGTAACTTGCGAGAGTGTAGAGGCCGTCGATGGCGGAAGTCAGATCGACGAAAGCGGTAGCTCCGGCGTCGTAAAGCCAATAGGACTCGTCGCTGCCGCGGACGCCGACCCACATGGCGCTTCCGCGAAGCTCGAGGTCGGCGGAACCCAGATCGAGAGAGCCGGAGGCCGAGATGAGTCGATTCTTCGACGCGAAGTGGCGTCGCTCCGTGTACGAGAGATCGAAATAACCGGACTCGGGGACGTCGAGCTTGACGCCACCTTTCGCCTCGAAAGCGGTCGCGACGTCGTCGTGGCGGACGTCGCCTCGGAGCACGAGGTAAGGGCTCACAGGCCCGAGATGGGTGTTGGAAGTGAGTCGCGCGAGGCTCCTCCGAGTACCCACCGGCAAATCACCTTCGATCGAAAATCCGCGCCGTTCGCGCTCCTGTTGAGCCCAGTCTCTCCAGAATCGGTTGGGAAGGAGGGCATGGGTATGGTCGAGGTCGAGCGCCATATCGAGCGCCTTGGAGACTCGATAGGACAACCGCAGGTTACCTGAGGAGACGTCGATCTTTTCGAGGGCCGAACCGGTGGGGGAGTCGGAGAGTGATGCCGCGATACCTTCCGGCGAGAGGCATTCGATCACTGCGCGGGCGAAGAGTCGAAGGTCAGCTCCGAGCTCGGCGACGACTCGCTGAGTCACGAACAGGCGATCGAGCGCTCCGTCGTATAGAGCCAGAGCGACGCCGCCTGCGTGCTCGGCACCTCGGGCCCTCGAGCCATACCCGAGGCCGGCGGTGATGAACTGAGTATTGAATTCTCCGGTGAGCGGGTCAGGCGCGAGCCCGCCGAAGCCGAAGATACTCAGCTTGGGTCCGTCCGAAAAGCCGATCTTGGCGCCGTCGACTTGGGCCGAGGCGACCTCGGGCATGGTCATGCGGCCCGCGGCGAGCATGAAGCCAGACCCGCCGTGCCATCCCAGGGAGAGTCGAGCGAGCTGAGTCCGGTCGTCACTCTCCTCGTTCCAACCCAGTCGGAGGCGGCCGTCGACCTCGAGCTCGAGCCCACTTCGAAGGCCTGCGTCCAGCGTGCCTCGCACTTCGGAAGCGAGCACGCGCCGAGAGGTCACGTCGTCGAGGGCGAGCGTCTGCGAAAGCTCGAGTCGTGCGTCGAAGCGTGACTCCGGCTCGGCATCCGCAGTCGCTGACAGTGAGGCCGCCTGCCCTTCAGCGGCAAGGAGGAGCATCCAGACAGGCAATCCCAAAGCCAACGTTCGTCGCGGATACACCTCGGGGTGTTGAAGGAATCTCGGACCACCGATCGCTGACCGTCGGCCGACATTCCGAATGAAGTGTGGGCGCTTTCGTCGCATGATGTCTCCGATGCGTGCCGGTCTAGGCCTCGCCTTGCTCTTCACGTCCTTGGTCTCCGAGGCGGGCGAGATCGAGAGCAGAAGCTCCCTCATTCAGCCCGAGGCGCTCGAGCCGCTGCTTGCGCGGGGCGATCTGGCGTTGATCGAGACGACCGGAGAGCAGCTCAAGCAGGTGCTGCTGCTCGCTCCCGTCAACGCGCCGCCGGACCAAGTCTTCGACCTGCTCATGAACGTGGAAGAGTATCCGAAGTTCGTGGCGACGATCGGGTCGACGCTCGTCCTGCGACGAGGCGGCCCGATGCTCGAATATCGCTGGAAGCTCGACGTCCCGCTGATCAACCTGCAGGGGACCAGGGTGCAGCGAGGGCGGCGCCCCAACCTGGTCGAAGTCCGTTTCAGTTCAGGCAACTTCGAGGGGTCGCGAGAGCGCTGGGAGCTCTACCCGCTCGAGGGTGGCAAGCGAACACTGGTCGCGTGTTACCGCGCGCTCGAAACGTCGACCGGAGGGCTCGTCATCAAGACGCTCGCGTCCCTCGAGCCCACGTTTCCGGCGGCGTTGAGCGTAGCCTCGAGCTTCGTTCATCTTCGAAGCATTCAGCGCTTCGCCGCCAAGCTGCCGCCGCTCCCGCTCGTAGCGCAGAAGGGGCAGGTGCCAAAGTTCGTGCCGCTCAGAGCGGACAGCCCAGAGCTTGCCAGGAGCGCGCCTTTTCTCGATCTCGGGATCTTCGCGATCATCGAGTCGAATCAAGACGGCACGCTCCGTCAGGTCGCGCTCTTGACCAAAGTCTCAGCCGACAAGAAGAAGCTGCTCGCCATCGTTCGCGACGCCGGCAAGTATCCGGAGTTCATTCCCAACTTCGCCAAACAAGACGTCACGCCGATCGACGCGCGTCGGAACAAGCTCAGCTGGGAGCTCGAGGTGCCTTTTCAGAACCTCGAGGGGGAAGCGGAGATGACCGTGGAAGACGACGGCAGCGTCGAGATCGTGAACACGACGGGCGACATCACGCGCGGTCGTTTCCGGTGGGAGATCGCGGAGGCCGGCGCCAGCAGCATCCCGATTCACTACACCTACAGCGATGTGCGCGAGGCCTCGTTCTTCACCAAGATGCTGATCGAGCGGCAGCCGTTGGTGGAGCATGGCGTCGTGATCGCGTCGGGGACGGTCGCGCTCACCGCGGTCAAGGCGCGGGCCGAGGGCCGACGGTAGGGCCGCTAGCTGCCTAGCTAGTCGCCTTCTTGTTCTAGCGACATCACCGCCTGCTGGAGGTCGTGGGCTCGGGCGAGCTTGTCGCCGAAGCCTTCCTGGCCGAGTCCGCCCGACGTCAGCAGCTCCCGGACGAGCCGATCGACCTCTCTTTTGAGCACGCCTCGCGGCGAGGCGTCCTCTCCGGTGGGCGGCGGGGGCGGCAGGCGGGCGGCAGGCGGCATGACGTTGCGGGCGAGGGCGAGGCCGTCGGTGCGCATGCCGAGGAGCGCTCCGAGCTCGTCGAGCTCGAGCTCGTCGTGGGGCTTGGTGCGCAGCGCGGTGTCGTCCTTGCCCACGGTCGCGCTCTCGACCGGAGGCTCCTCGCGGGACGCTCGCGCGAGGCCCTCGAAGAGCTGCCTCAAACCCTCGCCAGTCAACGCCGCTTCGCCCTTGGGACCGAGAATGACCAGCCCTCGGGCGGCCAACGCCGAGAGATCGGCCGGCGCGGCCCCTGGGTCGACCCCGAGGCCGATGCGGCCGCCCGCCGCATCGTACAGTCGAAGGAGCACGGACAGGCCTGCCACTCGGACAGCTTACTCGAATCCGGGCCTTCTGTTATACACCTCGGCGCATGTCGCCCCAGTTCGACAAGTTCATCCTCGCGCTGTTCAAGAAGAGCGCCGACCAGCTCATCTTTACTTCGGGTCAGCCGGTGAAGCTGAACGTCGGAGGCCAGGAGAAGGTCATCCTCGACACGCCCGTCCGAAATGAGCAGATCGACAAGCTCGTCCTCCCAACGCTCAAGGGCGGGGACGCCCAGAAATACCAGACCGCTCCCGAGAGCGAGTTCTTGTACGACTCGCCGAACGGAAAAGTGACCATCAAGACCCGCCGCGCCGGGGAGCGTTTGATGGTGGTGGTGACACCCGCCACGGGGGGTTCCGGCGCGGACGAGGACGACATCGAATCGGTCATGCGCGCCGCGTCCAGCTCCGCCGCCGCGCCGCCGCCGCCGCCACCGCCGCCGCCGCCCTCGATAGCCAAGAAGACCGGCGCGTCGGCGTTCGCGACGGGCTTTGGCGCGGGCCCGGGCAAGAGCGCTCAGATCGACAAGATCCTCACGCAAATCGTGCAAGCCGGCGCCTCGGACCTCCACATGACGGCGCAGCATCGTCCCAAGATGCGCAAAGACGGCGACATCATGGACGTTCCGGGCTGGGACGTGCTCAGCGGTGAGCAGATCGAAACGTGGATGACCGAGGTCGCGCACGAGCGCGCGCGCAAAGACTACGAGGAGACGAACGACTCCGACTACGCCCACGAAGTGCAAGGCATCGCGCGCTTTCGTATGAACCTCTTCCGAGATCGCCACGGCACGAGCGCCGTGATCCGGCAGATTCCGAGCAAGATCCAGACGATGGACGACCTCGGCATCCCGAAGGTGGTGCGGCGCTTCTGTGAGCTGCCCAAGGGCCTCGTCACCGTCACCGGCCCTACCGGCTCAGGCAAGTCCACCACGCTCGCGGCCATGGTCGATCACATCAACAAGACGCGAAGTGATCACATCATCACGATCGAAGACCCGGTCGAGTTCGTGCACAAGTCCCAGAAGTGCCTCGTGAACCAGCGCGAGGTCCACACGCACACGCAATCGTTCTCGCGTGCGCTTCGTGCGGCTCTGCGCGAGGACCCGGACATCGTGCTCGTCGGCGAAATGCGAGACCTCGAGACCGTGTCCATCGCGATCGAGACGGCGGAGACCGGCCACCTCGTGTTCGGTACGCTGCACACGAACACCGCGCCTTCCACGGTCGACCGAATCATCGATCAGTTCCCGACTGACCGGCAGCAGCAAATCCGGATCATGCTCTCGGAGACGCTTCGCGGCGTAGTCGCGCAGACGCTGGCCAAGCGACTCGGCGGAGGTCGCGTGGCCATCTTGGAGATCCTGATCTGCAACAGCGCGGTCTCGAACCTGATCCGCGAGGGCAAGACGTTCCAGATTCAATCCTCGATGCAGATGGGCCGCAAATCCGGCATGCAGACGCAAATCGACGCGATGGTGGACTTGATCCGGGCCGGCGTGATCTCGCCCTTCGAGGCTTATTCGAAGGCCGTCGACCAGGTCACGATGAAGAAGACGATCGAGTCGAACAGCTGGAACCCGGACCTCACGACGGCGGTGTCGGGCTGATCAGGCTGATCAGGCTGAACGGGCTGAGCGGGCTGAGCGCCTAAAGGAAGCCCGCTGCTGCGACCCCGCGGTGCTTGCGCATTTCGGCGCGCTTCTGGTGTGCTCGGATCATGAGAGCGACGGAGTCGTTTCCGGGACGCTATTTTCATACGCTCGAGGACGGTCGAGTGCAGTGCGACCTCTGTCCGCGCGCGTGCAAGCTCGCCGACGGTCAGCGTGGGCTCTGCTTCGTACGCAAGCGGGAGGGGGCCGGCATGGTCCTCACGACCTACGGGCGCTCGAGCGGTTTCTGCCTCGACCCGATCGAGAAGAAGCCGCTGAACCACTTCTATCCGGGCACGAGTGTGCTCTCGTTCGGCACCGCGGGCTGCAACCTCTCCTGCAACTTCTGCCAGAACTGGGACATCTCGAAGTCACGCGAGATGGACACGCTCGCCGGCCGCGCGCTCCCCGCGCAGCTCGCGCAGGCGTGCATCGACCACGGTGCCCGCAGCATCGCGTTCACCTACAACGACCCGGTGATCTTTCTCGAGTACGCGGTCGACACTGCGATCGCATGTCGTGAGGTCGGCATCGCGACGGTCGCGGTGACCGCGGGCTACGTGTGCAAGGAGCCGCGCGTCGAGATGTTCCGCCACATGGACGCGACCAACGTCGACCTCAAAGGCTTCACGGAGGACTTTTATCACAAGCTCACGCACGCCCACCTCGCGCCGGTGCTCGAGACCCTCGAATACATCGTGAAAGAGACCTCGTGCTGGCTCGAGATCACGACGCTCTTGATTCCTGGCCACAACGACTCCGACGCGGAGCTCGAGCGGGAGTGCCAGTGGATCGCGGAGAAGCTCGGCCTCGAGGTGCCGCTCCACTTCTCGGCGTTCCATCCCGACTACAAGATGATGGACGTGCCAGCGACACCGCCGGCGACGCTCCAGCGTGCTCGTGAGATCGCGATGCGAGCGGGCCTCCGACATGTCTACACCGGAAACATCCACGACATCGGCGGAGGCACGACGTCGTGCGCGGGCTGCGGCGCCGAGCTCATCTCTCGTGATTGGTACGACGTGCTCTCGTACGAGCTCACCGCAGACGGAAGGTGCCCGAAGTGTCAGCGCCCGCTCGCCGGCCGCTTCGGCACGCGAGCTGGCACGTGGGGCCGGCGTCGGCGTCCCGTCGTGATCGCCTGACATCCTACGGCCCGAAGCGTCCGAGCGACATGGGGGAGCCTCCAAAGGACTTCGCTTCGATCGAAGCAGTCGAAGCCGAGCTCGTTCGATGCGAGCGGGCCGGTGAGATCGATTCGACAACGTTTGAGTCCAAACGAGTCGCGCTGATCGTGCCCGACGCGACCCGGCCCTTCGATCCGCGAGTCATCGAGCCGCTGTTCAGGCGTCTTCGCGGCGCGACGGAGGTCGTCGTGATCGTCGGCCTCGGCCTCCATCGCAGGCTCACGGCGGCCGAGCGACGCCCGTACGAGCTCACTTTTCGGGGCGTGGAGCTCCTCGAGCACGATGCTGTCAGCGGCTGTCGCGAGGTCAATCGCGGCGTGGGGCTCAACGAGCGCCTTTTCGAAGCGGATGTGATCGTCGCGGTAGGCGTCGTGGAGCTTCACCAGTACGCGGGCTTCTCGGGAGGATCGAAGGCGATCTCCATCGGCTGTGGATCGCGCGTGACGATCTCGCGACTGCACGGGACCGAGCTGCTTCGAGATCGTCGCGTGCAGATCGGGCGTGTCCACGACAATCCGTTTCGCGAGGCCCTCGACGCGATCGCGAAAACGCTCCGCGCGGAGCTCCTAGGGCTCCAGTTCGTTCCGAGCGCAGGTGTCGTGGTGTTTGGTCGACTCGGAGACTCGTTCGAAGCCGCCGTCGCGTTCGCCGAACCTCGCTCGCTGAGGGTGGTGGGGGCCCCGTTCGACGCCATCGTCCTCGAGGTGCCGAGCTCGAAGGCGATGAGCTTCTACCAGGCGTCACGCGCGGCAACGTACGTGGCAGAGGTGCCTTCTCCTGCGATCGTCGAAGGCGGTTCGTTGATCATCGTCGCCGAGTGTCCGGAGGGGCATGGGCAGGGGATCGGGGAGCGCGCTTTCGAGCAGGCGATCTTGCGAGGACGACACCGAGTGCTCGAGGAGCTGCGCCTCGGAGTCGAAGCCGGCGGGGGAGCTCAACGTGCGATGGTCTTGGCGCGTGTGCTCGAGCGATTTCGGGTCGCGCTCGTTGGCCCGGAGCTCCCTGGCCTCGCTGCGTTTGGCGTCGATCGTTTTCGGAAGTTGTCTGAGGTGCGATTGAACGGTTCAGTCGCGAAGATCGATCCCTTCGAGTGCCTCCCGCGACTGCGCGAGCGTTGAGCCGCTAATCTTCGGTGCCTCTATTCTTCGGTGCCAACGTCCGAAGGAGCCTCCGTGCCTTCGTCGACCTCTCGGCCCCCCGCGGCTCGATCGGTGGCCTCGTTTTCGACCTCTCCTCGATCGTCTGCGCCGGCGGGCGCGGCGCGGCCTGGGTTCGGCAGGTTGCGCATGTCGAGGCCAGTCTCCACGTTGCCGAGCGAGACGCCGGCCTTGAGGGCCTCCTTTGGTAAGGTCTCCGTCACGAGCTTGATCAGGTTGTCGATCTGGGCGACCAGGCCCTCCATCTTGGCGCGGTAGGAGTCGCGGTTGGCGGCCTCACCCGGGAGGAGCGTGTGCGGCGCCTTCATGGCGATGCCTTCATACGCAGTCTGCGCCGCCACATACTGAGCGAGTAAGGATTTCAGCTGTTCGACGGTGCGAACGTAGCGGGCGACGTGCACCTTGCGCACGGCCTCACCAGTCTTTCGGCCGGCCTGGCGTTTCCTGGCGATGTCTGCGAGCACCGAGTCTCGCTCGTCGGCTTCGCGGATCTGCTGGGCCTCTTCTTCTTCCTTGGCGAGCCGCGCGGTCTCTTCGCGCCGCTCGAGCTCCTCCTTGCCGATCTTCGCTTCGAGCTCGGAACGTTCCGCCTTCTGCGCGGCGTCGAGCTCGTTGTAGTAGCGCCGTCGATCGGGCGGGAGCTCCGCGAGGGAATCGGTGTAGACCACCGTCCCGTCTTTCTTCTTGTATTTGTAGATCTGCGCCTCGGCGTCGGCCGGGGAGGCCATCTCCGTCGCGAGACCCAGTCCGAGGCCGGCGACGATCGAGAGCAGCAGCTTCGTCACGCGTGACATGGAGCTATTTTAGCGCCTTTGCGGTCGTCCTTGAAGGCGACTCGAACACCCTCGTCATCACGCTCTCGCTCGTGTACGCCCATCGAGTGGCCCTTCCGCCTCGCGCCCTGCCGCGGCAACGCGATCCGGGCGCAGATCGGGCCGTTGATGCTGACGAGCCCAAGCCGGTGTCCGCGCTCACCCGGGACCTTCGGCAGCTGCTGGAGTCGACCCACGGCCGCGTACGGGTGTTTGGCGAGGTCTCGAACTTCGACGTTCACCGAGTGTCCGGCCACGCGTACTTCACGCTGAAAGACGCCGAAGCGCAGCTTCGGTGTGTCATGTGGCGCGACCAAGTGATCCGGCTGCGCTTTCGACCCAAGGATGGTCAGGAGCTCGTGGCACGCGGACGAGTCACCGTGTACGAGCGCGGCGGCCAGATGCAACTCGTGGCCGAGGCGCTCGACCTACGCGGAGAAGGCGCGCTGCTCCTGGCCTTTCGCGAGCTCGCGGAGAAGCTCCGCCTCGAAGGCGTCACGAGCTCGGAGCAAAAACGCAAGGTCCCGCGCTTCCCACGGGGCGTAGGGATCGTGACGAGTCGCGACGGCGCGGCCTTGCGCGATGTCGTGCGCACGATCCTCCGGCGCGATCCGAAGGCGTACATCGTGCTGTCTGCCACGCCCGTTCAAGGCGCGGGATCGGCGCCCGAGATCGCCGAGGCCATCGATCGCCTCGACGCAACAGGTGCGGTCGACGTGATCCTCGTGGTGCGCGGCGGCGGGAGCCTCGAGGATCTGTGGGCCTTCAACGAAGAGCCAGTAGCGCGCGCCATCCTGCGCACGCGGTTCCCGGTCGTGACTGGGATTGGCCACGAGACGGACACGACGATCGCCGACCTCGTGGCGGATCTCTCCGCGTCCACCCCGACCGCCGCCGCCGAGCTGGTCTCTCCGATTCGCGCCGAGTTGGTCGCGCGCGTGGCGGAGCTTTTCGAGCGGGCCCACGGCGCAGTGTGGGCGCGCCTCGAGGCCGAGCGTCGTGCATGGACCGCGACCTCGCGCGGAGTTCGAGCGCCGAGGCACCGAATCGAGCTCGAAGCGCAGCGGCTCGACGAGCTGGTCTTTCGCTCCGAGCAGTTCGTGCTGCGAGCGATCGAAGCGCGACGGAAGCGGGTCGTCGCGCTCGACGCGCGCCTCGCGAGGCTCGAACCTTCCACGCGCCTCGCGGAGCAGAGAGCGAGGTTCGACCGCGCTCGGCACGAGCTTCTCGCGCGAACTGCTTCGAGGCTCGAGGGCTTCGAGGCCTCGTTGCGAGAGCACGAACACCGCCTCGCCAGCGCGCGACCCACCACGTCGGATGCGCGGGCTCGGCTTTCGGCGCTCTCCCTCCGCCTCGAGGCCGCCACCCGAACGACGATCGCGACCCATCGCCAGCGCGTCGCGCTCGGGGCCAAGAGCCTGGAGGCGTTGAGCCCGCTCGCCGTGCTCGGCCGGGGATACGCCCTGGTCTCGAAGCAACAGGCGCTCGTGCGCGACGCCGCCGAGGTCGCGCCCGGAGACTCGCTGGAGATCCGGCTCGCCCGTGGGATCCTCGGCGTCGTCGTGACTCACGCGACGACTGGAGAGTCTTGACGTGAGCCCCCCGGCCGCGAACGCGAAGGGTACCCGATCGAGCTGGGTGGTCCTCGGAATTGTCGCACTCTCCGCCGCGCTCGCCCGGATTCGCCCCCCCGCGGACCCCGACACCGGCTGGCATCTCAAACAGGCGAGGGAGTTTCTCGCCGCTGGTTGGTTCAACTATCCGGAGACCGCGAGCTTCACCAAGGCAGGCGAGGTCTACACGAACATCTGCTGGATCGGTCAGCTCGCCATCCTCGGAGCGTTCGAAGCGATGGGTGATTTGGGCTTGGTTGTCTTCTCGGCGCTCGGGGCGCTCCTCAGCACACTCCTGATCGGCTGGATGGCGCGGGCGTTTTCGTCGCCTGAGTCTTCGTCGCGGGCCCTCGCGGTCCTCGGCGCCGCGCTCACCGCCGGCGCCGTTCAGTGGCGCCTCGAAGCGCGACCCGAGGTCCTCGCGCTCTGCTTGTTCCCGCTCGGTATCATCATGGCAGAGCGATTTGCGGCGTCCTCGGGACCTTCCACGCGGACCTGGGTGGCAGGGATGCTGGCGCTCCAACTCCTCTGGGCGCATTCCCACGGCAGCTTCGTCCTCTTTCCCGCGCTCGTCGTCATCGCGCTCCTCGGGACGATCGAGCTCAAAGACCCACCCGCGCTGAAGGAGAGTCTGCGGACCGTACTCAGAACGAAGGGCCCGGCGGTCCTCCTCCTCCTTGCGGCGGTTTCGCTAGGGCCGTCCGGCCTCGACGTGTACTCAGTGGTGTCCGGAGTCGCGTTCGGAGATGCGACCTCCCACATCGCCGAGATGCGAGCCCTCGAGCTCGAGTGGCTCATACCCAAGGACTTCAGCTCGTTTTTGTGGCTCGATTTGCTGCTTGTGCTGGCTGTGGGTCGAGCCCTGTGGCAGCGCCGCCTTCGGCTCGATGACCTCCTTCGGCTAGGTTTGGGGATGGCGCTCACACTCACCCACCACCGCTTTCGGGATCTCTGGGCAATTCTGCTGGTGCCCATGGCCGTGCGCTCCTTCGCCTCGGAAGGTGTCGCGAAGTCATCTCCTCCGTGGCGAGAGCGAGCGCTCTTGTTGTCTGCGTTGCTCGTGATTCCGCTGACGGTGATGAGTACGACGCGACGATCGCCCGAGCGGGGTTATGGGTTCGGGTTGTCCACGGACGAGCTCCCGTCGACCATGGCCCAAGTCCTCACAGCGGGCGATGCCCATGGAAACCTTCTCAACGTCTTCGAGGACGGAGGGTGGCTGTCGCTCTGGGTCGGCGACCGCGTGAAGACGGCGATCGACGGCCGAACGCCGGGCCTGTTCGATGACGAGACCTATTTCCTCGTTCGGCGGGCCTACTCAGAGCCCGGCGCGTTCCAGTTGCTGGAGAGCTCCTTCGGGCTCGACCTCGTCATGACACCTCCGCACGCCCCTCTGTGCGCGAGGCTCTCCGAGCGGCCCGACTGGAGGGCCATTTATCGAACGCGAAGTCGAGTCCTGTTCGCGAAGTCAGGCCAGCTAGGCTCGATCCGGGGATTCAAAGTCATCGACGTGTGCGAGCCGCTCCCGTCTCTCGACCGCGGCTGCCAGTCTGCCGAGTCGGCGGAGGCAGCCCGAGCAGAGCTCCGGAGTCTCGTAACCGTGGCGCCGTCGGAGCCCTACCCATGGGTGCTCGCGGCGGAGCTCGAGGCGACTTGCGGAGATCCGGGCCTCGGCGCGCAGCTCGCGCTTCGCGCCCTCGAGTCTGGAACGAGGTCGGCGGAGATTCACACGGAGGTCGCGAGCATCCTCGCGCGCGCTCAGTCGCCGCGGGCCAGAGAGATCGCCGATCGCGCCGTCGCGCTCGGGGGAGGTCGCCCGGCGCTCATCACCCGCGCCCGGCTGGCACTTGCGGAGAAGGAATATCGAACCGCCGCGGAGGACCTGGAGCTCGTCGCCGAGGAAATGGACGACGTCTTACCGTCAGATCTGAGGCTCGAGCTCGCGAGATCGCTCGCCGGGCTGGGTAAGACAGAGCTCGCGCTGGTCCACGCCCGACGGGCTTTTTGGATTTCCGGCAAGCCCGAGGCGCGACGATTGGTGGAGGAGCTCGGCGGTCAAGTTCTCCCGTGACCCAGACTCATCGTCTGAACGCAAGGAGTGCGGCCCGCCGTTGCCGTTGCCGTTGCCGTCCGTCGCCGAAACTTATTTACCACCGCACGAGTCGCTCGAAGACAATCGAGCATGGCCACGCGATCGAAGAACCCTTCATCAGCTGTGCGCCCCCTCTACTCATCCATGAAACGGATTGAGGCAACGCACCCCCGTGCGGCGAACGTCGGAGATGTTGCGAGTCACGAGCGTCAAGTCATGCACGAGCGCAGTGGCCGCAAGGAGACCGTCGACGGCCGGCATCGGATCGGGAACGTTGAGCCGGCCCCACGCCTCCGCGATGTTCAAGTCGATCGGCAGAATCCGGTCTCCATAGGCCGTGCCGAGCCGGTCGAGCCATCTGCCGAGCGCTTCGGCAGAGACACTGTCGCGCCGTCGCTTCGACTCGATGCCTCGCCTGATTTCTCCGATGACGATGACACTCAGGTACGCTGAAGTCGGATCTACGGAACGCCGCCAAGCTTCGACGCCTTGGTCACAGCGTGGACCCTTGCGAAGCTCGGACAAGATGTTCGTATCGAGAAGCCACATCAGAGGTCGACATCCCGTGGTCGCTCCGAGCTCCGCTCCAGATCCTCGTCCGAGAGTCCTTCAGGCATCGAGGCCAAGAAATCCAAAAACGAAGTCCGAGAGCCGTACGTCAGCAGAGCTTCCTTCAAGATCTCTCGAACCTCGGCCTCGGCAGACCGGCCGTGCTGCGCCGCTCTCAATCTGAGTGCCTTGACGACGTCGTCGTCGACGTTCCGAATGGTCAGTTGGGCCATGTCCCATGAAGGCATGACATCCAGATTGCTGTCAATGCATGCACGCCGACACGAATCGAGACACTGCCCGGGGCGCAGGAACAGGTCCTCGTCGGCGCGAGCATCTCACGTAGCCACGTCCCAGAGCGATGATCACTTGAACCTCGCGTGTGTTCGGTTTGCGCGCTCGATCGATGTGCTGTTCATGGACACAGATGGCCACAACTGCGCGGTCGGGCAGTCGGGCAAGATCTGGTACGTCACTGGGAGCTTTGGCGGTGGACCGATTACCCGAAGCTGCACGATCCCCTCAGGCAAGGGCCTGTTCCTGCCCATCCTGAACATCATGAGCATTCCGGACGGAGTGCCGCCACCGCCGGTGGAACAGGTTCGCAAGGAGGTCAATGACTGGATTGAGGGATCGGGCGTGGTCATGTCGGTGACCGTCGACGGTGTCGAAGTGCCCGATCTGTTCGCCTATCGACGGCAGAGTCCGCGGGGCGGCACCTACTTCGACGTTCGTCCAGGCTCGCTGCAGGCCGTCGAGCCCCCGCCGTGGCCGATGGCTACTGGCTGTTGGTGAAGCCGCTGACTCCGGGCGCCCACGTCATTCACATCATGTCGGACGCCGTGAGTTACGGCTTCGGCGTGGACGTTACGTATGAGCTGACTGTCCTCTGAGCGCCAGACCCGTATTCAGAATCCCGAACCTTCGAAGACGCCGTAGTGGAGCGTTTTTCCGGGCACTCCGCACCGTCGACTTCTGCTTCGATCAATCGCCGGAATCAAACTGTTCTGGTCATACTCATCCGGGCTGCGGTCGAGGCCCGCCTTGGAGCCAAGCCGCCAACGCCTCTCCCTTGGCATCCACAGCAGCGTCCTGAACGGCCTCGGCCCCAACGGTCTCGAGTCGTTCTTCGAGCATCCGAGCTTCGTCCGGACGGGCGGCGCGTCCCAGCCTTCGCAGAAAGAGTGCTCGAGCGGCTTCGTTGCGTCCTTCGTTGCGTCCTTCGCTGCGTCCTTCCTGCGCCGCTTGGGCAAGGGCTTCTTTGAGGCTTGTGTACCCCTGTCTTTGGATGAGGTTGCGCAGCATTGCGTCGTGGGCGGCATCTGCGTCGTAGAGCTCTTCGACCCGGACCGGGTTCTTGAGAACACCAGGTGCTTCGAGCAACTCACCCGGACGAACGAGCCTCGCCGGCAGACCGGGCTGGTGAACTTCGACGCGGCGCGGACCTGCGAGCCTGACGACCCAGATCCATTTCGTACCGGCCGCGAGAAGCTCGGCGATTTTCCGTTCGAGCTCTTCGTCGTCTTGGCCGCGATCGGCATATTCGACCGCGAGCGGCGGCACGCCGCGGACCCAGGAGGGTTCGTCTGGAACGTTTCCGATAGCGACGTCGGGCGCACGCAATTGGTGGGCCTCACTGGAGTACCCGACGTCGACGCCCGCCTCGGTGACGAGGGGATCGGTTTCGAGGACAGCGGCTCCGATGAGGTTTGCGCGGGCGCCCCGTCCGCCTGTCGGCATGCACTGAATCGCGTGGCCGTTCGAAAGCTCGTAGGGCGCTCCTTCGCTGACGGAGTCAGCGGTAAAGGGTCCACGGCCGAGGTTTCTCGCACTCAGTCCGGTCATCGTGTCATGATCATCCCGCGCCCGTTCGGGTGCAAGCGGAACATACACGGGCCGAAGGCCTCTGGAGGTCGAGGCCTTGGTGGAGCGACTGGGCCAGCGTCACGAACGTGATCGTGAGTGTGGGAACCTGAATTCGTCCACCCCCCACGCCCGCGTTCCCCGCCCGGCCCCACGAGCTCGTCCACCTCCGGCCGTTGCCATTGCCGTTACCATTACCATTGCCGTTGCCGTTCGTTCGTTGGTTGCCTGCCGTCAGTTGCCGTTGCCTGCCGTCAGTTGCCGTTGCCGTCGCCGTCGCCGTCGCCGACCGAGCGGAGTGCCGTGAGCGAGCGGACGACCGACCAAAAGTGCGGCAACTCATCCGACGCAGACGCTGTTGCACCGAATCGTGCAGTGTTGGGATGGCGGGATGAACGGGATCATGAGTTTCTTTCGGCGACGGCGACGGCAACGGCAACCGCGGACCGCACTCATTGCGTTCACCGACGATCCGGTCCCGGGTCGCGGTCGTGAAGGGTGTGATGTCGGTCCCGAGCCGAGCCAAGGGTGGGGCCGAGCCGAGCCAAGGGTGGTGCCGGCAGCCGATCCGGATGTCCGGGGATCTCAACTGCTATCGAGTAGGCTCCGTCCAAGCTCCAGACCCTCCGAGCCAGGGATCTCGCATGCGCAGTAGGTCGGCATAGCGCGCCCACCATTCGCGAAGCCTCGCGGCCGACTCAGGAGGTTGTGGAACGCCAAACTCAGCGGCGCTGTTCGAGAGCAGAAGGAGCGTCCGTGCCCTGAGATCAGCTGCACGCCGATCCAACTCAGATTCGAGGACCCTATGCTTTCTTGGTTCGTAGAGGGTGAGAAGGGGCGGAATGAGGGTGGTATCGCCGCGTCGAGCGAGCTCGAACGCGGCCCAGAGCCCTGACAGACTCTGTGACTCCGCGATCCGCTCGAGTGCTCGGGTCGCACGTGCATCGCCGATCAATGCCAAAAACGCTGCGCTCGCCACTCGAACCCAGGCGTCCGATGAGCTCGAAGTTGCCACGAGTAGACCCTCGCAGCCAGGAATGCAACCGAGCCCGAACGAAAGAGCTAAGTCGAATCCAGCGTCGGCGTGACAAACGTGCGTCGCCAAACCCAAGTTGGGAGAGGGATCCGGCAGCCCACGCTCAACCTCCCCCGAGTCTGAAGCGAAATAGACCGGAATCGATCGCGGGTCCGGGATACACGCGGTACGAGCCATGCCCCATGCGAAGAAGGAGTGTCGCCTCGGATCGAAGTTTTGTAGAAATCGAGCGACCGCTGCCGGATCGCTGCGCGACAGCGCCTCGACCGCCGCCCTCACTTCGAAAAGAGCGGCGTCCGGTTCGAGCAGGACCTCCAGATGCCTTCGACGCTCTGCGGCCGTAGGAGTGGCTCGGACGGATCGTCGTGGGAAGGGTCGGCCCCGTAGCCTGCGCATCCGTGTGCCCCAGAGCACTTCATCTCGCAGTTTCGCCAAGCGCGGCTCGCGCCAAGTCTGGTCGATGATTTGGCGTGCGATCGGACCGGAAAATTTCTCGAGCGCAAGACGCACTCGCTTCGGGTCGCTTCGAGCAATAATTCGGAGAAGCTGCTCCGTCGTCCAGGCTGCATCGACCGCCTCGGGAGTTTCCGATTTACCAATGACACCGCGAATCGCCCTCCGGAGAAGCACAAGCTCCAAACCGTCGGCGGAGTAGCCAAGCAACTCGTGAGTCCGGGCCCGCAAACTCGGCAACGGAATCAGCAGCTCCCCGATCTCAACGTACGGGCTGAAGGAATGGGATCGGCTCGAATCTTGAGGAAGCGAATAATCGGCACATGGGTTCGACCAAGGATCGAGCGCGCGAGCGAGTGCCGGCGCGTAGTCGCACGGGTGGGCCTCGAATGCCGCGACGACAAACTCCTTTCCTGCCAGGGTCACTGGGAAGAGACTCTCGGCGCCGGTCCACGGGTAGCCCGAGTCCCAATCGACACTCAAGCGCACGAGACTACCAGCGGGCGGTCCGCGCCAGGATTCGAGCACCAGATATTGCGACACTCGGCCGCTGGGTACCACGCAGCGAACGACGCCGAGGAAATCGGCGTCGAGCACCAACTGATCCCACGGAGACGACGCTGGCCTCCAGCCGAACGAATCGCCGCTCAGGGACAGCACGATGACAAATGCGACGCGATTCACAGTGGGCCGTATACCTGAAGGGAGTCCGTAGGGCATCGATGTACTGGAGCCGGCGGGGACGGTCACTTCTTCACAAGTGGGCGCCCCTGATTCCGAGCGGTGCCGGGCACCGTACCGGTGCCCGGTGCCGGTGCCGGTGCCTGCTGGGGCACCGTACTGATGCCCGGTGGGACTCAACAATCCTTCGAGCCCGTTGCGCGATGGAGGAGCGCGGGCGGACCGATCCCCCGCGCACGAAACGCCTCCAGCACCCGCAGGTGCACGTCCGTCTCGAACGGCTTCTCGTACGTACAGTCAAAGACGTATGGACGCGCTGTCAAATGGACCGCAAAGTACTCACCCAGGATCACTTGACGCGCGAATACCGGGGCAGGCTGACCGAGAAAAACGTATGGGCTCGTCAAACAAGCCTCTCGAACGAGCTCGCTCGCGAGCTTGGTGTCTTGATCGATACCGATGTAAAATTCCATGGCGACCTGCATCTCGAGCGCTCCATAGTTTCCGCTCGACGTCACGTCGGTGAATATCTTGTTGTTCGGGATGGTGATGACGTTGTGGGCCAGCGTATACATCCGCACGCTCCGGAGCCCGATCTTGATGATGTCTCCATACTCACCTCCGTAGGCTACTCGGTCGCCGACCTGGAAGGGCCGGTCGAACATGATGGTCAGGCCGGCGATGAACGACGCCACGAGGTCACGAAGTGAAAAGCCGACTGCGAAGGCCAGCGCGCCCCCGACGACAGTCATCGCGGTTGGATCCAGACGGATGCTGAGCCCCAGGGCGATCAGGAGCGTCACAACGTAGAGGAGAAAGCGAACCGCCGTTTGAATCTTCTGGATCGTGGGTCGATGGTTGGAGAACCGCTCAGCGGCTCGATCTCCGACCCGCTCGACGGTGCGAATCAGGAAGAGGGCTCCGAAGACGATGGGAATCGAAGCGAAAACGCCACCCCATCGAACAAACTCGCTCAGCTTTCCGAAATCAGGCAAGTCTTGAGCATGCGCGGTGGAGACCACCGCGGAGGTGCAGACGAAGGCAAGAAGTCCGCGCCTCATAGCTCCACCAGCAAGTGCTTTCGCTCCAACACGACGAGGACGGAGCGATACCAGCGCCAACTCACCCATACGTGCTGATCTTTCGTACTCAGGAAGCCGTGAGCTTGTCCAAAGCCGATGAAGCTGGAGATCTCCGTCTTGTTCAGTCGCGTGGCGAGCTCCAGATCGCCTTCGGTAGCATGGGGCATCTGAAGGATCGCTTTCAAGACGAAGAGGGCCGAATCGGGCAAGCTCTCGATGTCGCGCGCGTCGGGATCCCGCAGGGGTCGGACCCGCACGGAGTCGGCCGAGTCATGGAGAGAGGACCTCCAGGCCTCGAGCGCGATCCCTGGGTTGCCGCGGGCGTAGTCCCAAATCATCCGCATGTATCCAGCCCGCTTGGCGAGCAAGGCGTCCTGTCTGTCGAGCTCGTTCGCCGACGGGAGCCGTTCCAACAAATCCTCGAACGTAGGGCTCAGGCCGGCGAGGGCGGTGCGGGTCTCGAGGAGGTGAGCGATCTGGTCTTCGGTCCAGGGTGGCACCACGAACACTTCGTCGAACAACGGCCTCGAGTCGCGGGCTCGGCGAATGAAGGGCCACAGAGAGCTGTCAACTGCCAGGACCCATACCCTCCTAGGCGTCGAGCGTGCCAGATCCATGACTTCATCGAAGCTGGCCAGGCCGCCGAGCACCGGCTTGACGAGGCAGTGGGCGTCGTCGATGAGAATGACCCTCGCCGCTGAAGCCGCCGTTTTTCGAATCGAGGAGACGAGCTCTGGGACGGCGCCATCGAGTAAGGTGGAATCGGTCGCCTTGGCGAGCAGGCCGAGGAGAGTCGACTTTCCGGCGCCCCGGTTTCCGACCAGGCCGAACACGCGTGTCCCGGCGTCGATGCGCTGGAGCAGCGTCTCGACGAGCTCGATGGCTGGGCTCGGGACGGATTCCGAATTGAGCGCGTCTGGACTCAGAGACTCGAAAGCGTCGGCTCGCAGCGGTCGGAACGGCTCGACGACCTCGGTCTCGGCGAGCCGGTCGAGGCCGCGCCGGAAGAGATAGGCATGAATCCTGCGGACCAAGGTCAGTCGACCGAGGAAGACGCGGACGACTCTAATGGACCCAGAAATGAACAGTTGCACGGCGGCGACCATAGCGGACGGAAAGCTCCGCCACCCGGTGCGATTGGCGAGCAGCCATGACTGAAATTTGGAGCGCCCTTTGCTGCGCGCGAGTCGATCGAAGACAATCGAGCGCCACCAACGAACCAAAATCAGAAACACCGGCGCGATCGAGACCACACACGCTGTCAGCACCCAGCGGCGAATCGTGCCTCTTCCGACCAGCTCCTCGCTGATCACCAACAGTAGGCTGAGGCCGACGGCGACTCGGCCGACCAGCCGGAGTGACCGAAGGCGCAGCGCGTCGAGGCTTCGATCGAGATGAACTCCGCCCTGCGCGACGGCGTTGATCACGTGGACGACGAGCGACGCGCCGAGTGACCAGTAAATCACCAAGCCAGCGATTTGAACCTCGAGGAGCTCGAGCACGTGGCCCGGCATCAACTCACGAGCGACCCACACGAATAAGAGCCACTCCAACGGTCGGTGGATACCTTGCGCGAAGTTGATCAACCTGAGCAGGCCGCCCGGAGCCGTTCGGCGCTCGCTTCGGTCGCGCTCTTTGGCGCGAAGCTCCAGACCGACGAGCACTCCGCGGCTCTTTCGTCGCCACCAGACGAAGACGGCCCCGCAAAAGATCCATGGCAACACGACCCAAATGGACGGCCAGATGGCAAAGGACTCATCTCCGTGGGGCTCGTCGTGAACGCTCGAAATTGCCGCTCTAGCGAGATGGGCGTGGTAGCGAAGGATGAGTCGCAAATCGGCGGCCTCGGCGACCGCCTGGGCCCAGCCGGCCCGAGTGAGACCCATGGTCGCGGAGCCCTTTTCGGCAGAGAGCTTTGTGAGCAGCAGCAGTCGTATTTGATTGAGCTTCCTGATTTCGTCGTGGAGCTCCGCCGCACGCGCTTCGAGGCGGTGGGCCTCTGCCCGGGAGGCCTCCACGATCAAAAGGGCGACCTTCGAGCGCTGCCGGGTGACCTCCTCGGTTGAAACGTCGGCCGGAAGTCGCTCGAGCGGATCGGGCCCGAGGGACTGGAGCACTCTCGGGCTCTGGAAGCCGTCGAGTGTGTCATTCAGCTCTGTACGGGCGATTTCGAGCCGAGTTATGAGTGCATCGTAGATGGCGTCGGCGCTGGACGAAGTGTGAGCGTCGCTGGCGCGTCGCTGCCAGCCAAGAGTCGCTTCTCGTCGGTGCGAGAGTTGCTCCCGGGCGCTGTTGGCCTGCTCGATGGAAACGGTGAGTTGGGACTCGAGGCCGAGGAGGCGCGCAACCTCTTCACGGACGAGCCGCTCAGCCTCCGTGCGAGCGACCCGGGCGGCCTCGAGGACGCGTTGCTGCTCCTCTGCCGCTAGCCGCAGCCGACGCGCGACGTCGCTCTCCTTCGGGCGCGCGGCCTCTTGACGCACTCGGTGCAGCGAAATCAGCTCGCTCCGCCGCTCTTTGGGGAGCTGGTAGAAAGTCAGCCTGGCTCGATCGAGCTCGAGGCGCGATCTCAGCGCATCCAAACCGGTCGCGCTAAGTCCGTCGGCTGATTCCGTGCCGCCATCGGCCAAGGACCTCAAAACCGAGGCCACCCGCACCTCGTCCACCCGCACCGCGACCTCGTCCTCCAGCTCGATGTCGAAGAGGGTGCGCGGCTCGACGTCGACCTCGAGCTCGCCCGACAAGAACGCGCGCAGCTGCTCCGCGCGCGGATTGGAGTTGGCATCCTCCGCGCCCGCCGCGCCCGCATCCGAAAGTGGCTGCGCTCGCGCGAGGCCAGGAGGAAGGGCGAGGAGAGCGACCAAAATCGCTCGCACTCCGTGACGCGGCCCAACCAACGCAAACTCCACGGCCCGGTCGAAATAGAAGGACCGCCCTGATTTGACAATGCCATCTCGACGCCACCCCACCCCGGGAACCCCGGAGAACGCCGATGGCAGGCGGCAGCGCGTCCGGCTGGATCCGGTCGGTCGACTCAACGGACACTCAGACACTCATCGCTCGCCAACAGATAGGGGCAGGGCCGCGCAATCGAAGAACCCTTCGTCAGCGGTGCGCCCGTGAAACGCAAATCGAGCCCTCATACTCCCCATGAAAAGGACCGAGGCAACGAACGCCCGCGCGGCGAACGTCGGAGATGAGCTCATAGGAGCTCCGAGACTTCAGCCCTTCAAAGGCGGCTCGGACCGCTCATCCACATTTCGATTTGACCTCCAAGCAGTTGTCCACTAAGTAGGCTGGTATGCATAGATCGATCGTGGGTCACGCAGCGGGATACGGGTCGGTTCGATCTTGGTGGCGGGCCGAATGCCCCTGAGTACGGAGCTCCCGCCCGAGTACGTGGCGCTTCTGGCTCTGGCCGTCGTGTTCTTTTCCCTTGTCTTGGGCCTACTCACCCGGCGCGTGGTCCTGTCCCGCCTCGCTCGGCTGGCAGAAAAGACTCAGTCGCGGGCAGACGACCTCTTCGTTTCGTCGATCTCACGCCCCCTGCCGATCCTCTTCGTTCTCGGTGGTTTGTATGCGTTCCTGCGCCTGATCGAACCTCGGCCCGAGCTTCAAGCGCTGGCCGGGAAGATTTTGAGCTCGGTTCTCATTGTGACTGCCACGCTTTGGGCGACTCGTCTGGCTGATCGACTGCTCGAGCACGGGGCGACTTCACCCGGCGCGCCGGCCACCGGCGTGTTGCGACAAACCACTCGGGCGGTGGTGGTTTCGGTTGGAGGCCTGGTCATGCTGAGCACCTTTGGAATCTCGGTGACCCCGGTGCTCACGACCGTCGGAATCGGCGGCATCGCGCTCGCCTTGGGCGTTCAGGAGACGCTCTCCAACCTGTTTGCGGGCATGCAGATCACACTGGCCGGGAACATCCGCGTGGGCAACTTCATCAAGCTCGAGTCAGGGGACGAGGGGTATGTCGACGACATTCGTTGGCGCGCCACTCGAATTCGAACTCTATCCAACAATGTCGTGATCATCCCGAACGGCCGTCTGGCACAGAGTGTTCTGACAAACTACGACTGTCCGTCGAAAGACCTGGCCGTTCTCGTACAGGTCGGCGTCCACTACTCGAGCGATCTCGACCACGTCGAGCGAGTGACTTGCGAAATCGCGCGGAAGGTCATGCGGGGCGTGCCTGGCGCGGTTCCGGAGTTCGAGCCCTTCGTTCGATTCCACACGTTTGCGGAATCGAGCGTCGACTTCACGGTGATCATGAGAGCGAAGACGTTCACCGATAATTATCTCATCAAACACGAATTCATCAAGGCTCTCGCTCGTGCCTATGCGTTGGAGGGCATCGTCATTCCCTTCCCGATTCGGGCGATCAACTTGGAACAGGAGAAAGCGTTTGGGGCGCGCGAAAGTGTGAAGCTCGTCGAGCCAGGGCGATTTGCTCCCGATCAGGAGAGGCGCATGGGTTGATCACAGTCGCTGAAGTCCGTGGAAGAATGGAGCGTTCGCGCAGTCTTTTTTCGAGTCTAGCCGAGTTCTAGGGAGCAGACTCGGCCGAGTCTCCGAGCGAGATTGGTGCGTTCCCAACTCGGCACGGCTGTGGATTGGACTGCGGTCCCGGCAGAGCGGAGATGCCGCGCATTCGCGCTCCATTTGATTTCCTCGCAGACTCGTCGGCTTACGCCCGCGTCCGTCGTCTGAGTAGGATGGGACATCAAGGTTCGCGCGACACCGGATCTCGTACGAAGGCAGACGCCGCACCCAGCTTCCGTCCACGCCAAACGAAGACGGGACGAGTTTGGGGCGAAGCCATGTCCGGGGTGCTCCAACACTTGCGCTCGACGTCATGAAAATTCTGTGCGAAGAACGTAGGAAATCGGCGTTCGCTGAATGGTTGGGTGCATCGACGTCCGGTGCAGGATTTCGGGTGGTCGGGCCGCCATCCCATCAGGAGTCGGCATGAGGCCCAGCGGGAGTCAGCATCCATCGAACGAACAACCGCCTGAGGCCTGGGAGCCGCTTCTCCGCTTGGTTCGCTTGGCCAGTCGACCCGTCGAGCGCTTCCTTCGCATCGAGGCGGCGAGCGGCGTCCTTCTCCTCCTAGCGGCGGCAGCGGCGCTGGTTTGGGCGAACTCAAGATGGTCCGAAGGGTACGAGCGCTTGTGGCTCACGCCAGTCGCGGTTCGGGTCGGACCCTACACGTTCGAACGAGACTTCCTCTGGCTCGTCAACGACGGACTCATGGTCGTCTTTTTTTTCGTCGTGGGCATGGAGATCCGGCGCGAGCTGCACCACGGCGAGCTATCGGATTGGCGGCGCGCAGCGCTGCCCGCGGCCGCTGCCCTTGGCGGGATGATCGCGCCCGCCGCCCTGTACCTATCCCTCGCCGGAGATCCGCACCTGAGGTCCGGTTGGGGCGTTCCGATGGCGACGGACATCGCATTCGCGGTCGGAGTCCTCGCTCTCCTTGGTCGGCGCGTGCCTCCGGCGCTCCGAGTACTCTTGCTTGCGCTCGCCGTCATCGACGACCTCGGCGCGATCATCGTGATCGCGATCTTCTACTCTTCGCGGATCGCACTCGCGGGATTCGTCGTCGCCGCGCTCGGATTTGCGGGCATCTTTGCGATGCAGCGGTTCGGCGTGCGCAGGAAGGTCGCCTACATCGCGCCCGCTATCGTCGCCTGGGCCGGCGTTTACTCGGCTGGAATTCACCCAACGATCGCGGGCGTGATCGTTGGTCTCGCGACGCCCGTCCGCGCGTGGCTGGGTCGCGAGGGGCTCGTGGCAGGCATACAGAGTCAGCTCCACCGCTTGACTGCGCCGATGTCGAGCGAGGAGCTCACGCAGTCCCTTCGCGCGCTCGAGGCCGCCCGTCGCGAGGCAGTCTCCCCCGCCGAGAGTCTGATCGAGGCGCTCCATCCGTGGGTCGCCTACTTCATCATGCCGGTTTTCGCTCTTGCCAACGCGGGGGTGCGGGTCTCGTCCACGGACTTCGATCCGAGCTCTTGGCGAGTGTTGGCCGCGGTCGCGGTCGGGCTCGTCGTCGGAAAGCCGCTCGGAATTCTCTTTGCTTGCTGGCTATCCGTCCGACTCCGGGTGGGTGCGCTTCCCAAAGGCGTGAGTCTGCGGCACCTGATCGTGCTCGGCGTGGTCGCAGGCATCGGGTTCACGATGTCGCTGTTCATCGCTCAGCTCGCGTTCCGCGACCCCCATGTGCTCGCCGCCGCAAAGCTCGGCGTGCTCACCGCCAGCGCCGCCGCAGGGGCAATAGGTCTCGCCCTCGGACGACTCCTCTTGAGCTCTCAGGTGTCTGGAGCTCTGGCGTCAGCGGACGAAGCCGAGAGCTCGACGACGAGCTGAGTACGATGAATGTCGCACTTCGTCACGTCGTCACGACTCAACCCCCATGAACCTCGAACCGGATCGTCGTGGTCACGAATTTCCGGAGAACCGGGACTCAGGGCAGCTCGAGGCGAATTCTCGTCTGGCCCGTGTAGGTTTGAACATAGAAGTCCGGCCTCGAAGGATGTGCGGTCGATCGCGCGCCGCCCGCCAACCTCCTCGGCGCCGTCGCCGCGAAGGTCCGCAAAATCACCCCGCGCTCGAGGTCCACGAAGCTCGAATTTTCGGTCGGGGTCATCGCATACCGACCGCTCGGCTCGACCAAGAAAGGCCCGTCGCCGCCCGTCGCGGGCAGGAGCGGCGATTGGGCTCCGTCGATCAGAGAGATGCGCGTGATGTAGCCGCCGGTCGCGAAGATGTCGGACGAACGAGTCGGGTGATGAACGAAATGGGGAAAAGTGAAGGAACCGGGCGCCGGCGACACGAGCTGCCCGTAGGTCCCCGAGAGGGGGTCGAGGTCGAGCTCTCCGCCGCTCGGGCCAAACGTCCAGACGTGCATCGGAGCAGTCCTCGTCGGAAGGAGCCCCGTCCCCGTGGAGCCGGCGGGGACGGACACTTCTTCACAAGTCGGGGCCTCGGCCACATCGTCCGGAACGACGACGCGGAACACGGCGGGCTGTCGTGACGCGCTTCCGTAGGCGATCGAGACACCCGGGGGCGGCACGGGCTCCGCGACCATCG
Source organism: uncultured Myxococcales bacterium (assembly GCA_964463485.1). Lineage (GTDB taxonomy): Bacteria > Myxococcota > Kuafuiibacteriia > Kuafuiibacteriales > Kuafuiibacteriaceae > CAYXDO01. The sequence continues at coordinate 35,964 of CAYXDO010000044.1, forward strand.
TCAGCCCGGTAGAGAGCGCGGGCACCTGCGCGCTGCAAAGGGTCAACGAGAATCCAGGTAATCGGACGATATATGTCCCCTGCGCGCTGGTCAGCACGGCCGCGTCACGGCCCGGAAAGGCCCAAAACCCAGTGACACCAACGATTCCGAGCGGAGTCGGCGTGCCGCGGCGTTCGAGGGTCAACGGATCGAGCTCATGGAAGTTGGCCGGGTCGAGGACGAAGAAACGAGCCGCGGTGGCGTCGAGGCCCACGCCGATGACGTTGTTGAGAATGGGTGAGTACGCTTCCTCGGCAAACAACGACAGCGGGCTCGGCGCCTTGGTGTCCATGGAAGTCCCGTCCGCCAAGCGGATCGTGGCCACCACCTCACCCGCCGTCGCGTCGTCGGGAACGGTCAGGTCGATGGACGCGTTCGCCGCCGTCGCCGAAGCCACGAGCGCGCCGCCCACGGTGACGCGGGTCAGCGAGAAGGACGGAGGAGAGTGAAGATTTGCACCCGTGAGCCGGACGGTTTCCCCGCGCCGAGCGGCCTCCATACTCATCCGTGTAATCACCGGGCGAGCTCGATCGATGCGCAGAGGCTCGGGTGCGAGCGCCTCCCCGGCGGGGTGAATGACCGAGACAGGTCCGTCGACCGCCTCATCGGGCACCACCACGTCGATTCGTGAGTCGCTGACGGCAGTCGGCGCGACCTCAACGGCGCCGCTCGCCGTGGCGAAGCGAACACTCAGAGAGCCCGAGGTGTCCGCGTCGTCGAAGCCGACACCGACGATTTGGAGGACCTGTCCCACGTTCACCAACGAGGGGACGAGCTGGAGAATGGCGGGAGGACTCAGGACCTCGATGGGGAGGCGGTACTCGGCCGCTCCGCCGCTGCCCGCCACACTCAGCCTATGTTCGCCAGCCGCGAATCCGACTGGGATCTCGAAGACACACCGCTCGCGACCGTCGACCGCCAGGCCAGACTCCACGATCGACAGCGGGTTCGGGTCGGTGCCGAGTCGCACGACCGGACCTCCGTCGAGGAACCCGCGGCCGAGGGCTTCCAGGCGGCTCCCCGGCGGCGCTCGCCTTGGTCGCACCGAGTCGATGGAAGGCCGCGGCACGATTTCGAGCGCGGCGGTGGAGGTCGAAACACCTCGTCCCGTGAAGATCGTGACGAACCCGCTCACGGCGCCGGCGGGCACCGTGACGGTGAGTCGCCCGAAGCCGGCGCGCTTGGCCGCCACCGCGACGCCCGATCCGAACTGAATGACGTTGAGCTCCGGCCGATCCTCGATGAAGCCAGAACCCAGCACGGTCAGATCGGACCCGATCCCGATACGCTCCGGAAAAAAGCCCGTGATTCGGGGCTCGTCATCGCACGCGTCGCCGCGGCCGTCCCCGTCCGAGTCGGTGTTCTCGGCAGCCGCGAAGAGCGGGCAAAAATCCCCGTCGTCACGAAACGAGTCGCCGTCCGAGTCCTCGAGCAGCGAGTCCGTCACGAACCCATCACGCCCGCGAGACGTCTCCTCCCAGTCAGGGAGTGAGTCCCCGTCGTCGTCGTCATCCACTTCGTTCGGGATCGAGTCTCCGTCGGTGTCACTACAGCCGGAAGGGTCGTCTGGAAACGCGTCCGCGTCGTTGTCGCACCCATCTCCATCCCGATCGGAGTCGCCTGCGTCGGCCGAGCCGTCGCCGTCCGCGTCTCCAGCCACGACCTTGGGAAGCCTCACGTCCGACAATCCTATGACGACCTCTTCCAACACGGCGACGCCTTCGAGGTTGACGGCCCGGTAGCCTTCCTTTCGAAAGGTCGCACGGAAGATCCCGACGGGGAGCTCGAGCGAGTACTCACCGCCCGCGTTCGTGGCTGCGGTGGATTTGGCCGTTGGGTTGGTGTCGGGAGCGAGCTCTACCGAGATCGCAGAGAGCTCGTCGGAGTCCTCGAGGCTCGCTCTTCCGGTGATCGTGACGCTCACGGGCGCGGACGACGGTTGGAGCACGAAAGGAACGGTGCTGGTGGTCTCCGAGGGAGAGACTTCGATCCCCTCCAGAGCCGCGCTGTGGGTCCCGGCCTGGAACGCCACGAGCTCGTACCGACCCTCGGGGACGCCGGAGATTCGAAACTCACCTTTGTCGTCGGCGGCGCTCCGAAAAGGAGTCCGCGCGATCGCGACGAACGCTCCGACGGCGGGCTCCCCGGAGGCCAAGCGAACCTGCCCGGCAATCTCCCCGCGCGCGCTGAGCTCGATCGTACCGAGCTCGACGGACTGGCCGCTGGCGAGGATCGAAATACCGCGGAGGCGGCGGGCGAACCGCGTGCGAGGAGACTCGAGCTCGAGCGAGAGTAGGCCGAGAGGCAGCCGCGACAACTCGAAGAAGCCATCCGCGCTGGCGGCGAGCTCGAGGCCAGCGTTGCGAGCGCGGACCTTCGCGCCACCCACGGGAACGAGCTCCCCGCTCTTGGCGTCGAGCTCCACGACCGTGCCGGAGACGAAGCCGCCCTCAGACGGGCCCGGAATCTCGAGCGGCTCGCGGAGGCAACCCGCAGCCAACAGCAACAGACCAGCGCGCCGTTTCATCGAGCGCACACAGCGCGGCCGACCGGCATCTTGCCTCATCACTCGCTCACCTGTTCCCCTCTCACCCTTCGGATCTCCTGACTGGTCATCGGTCCTCGCAAATAGGACATCGTCCAACGCGGATGGAGGATCGATAGCTCGCCCTTGGTGTCTCGGACCACGAACGACCGCGGAGCAATCCTCTTCAGCAGGGCTGCGACGGGGCTCTTCTTCTTGTCCTCACCCAAGCCCTCCACCACTCTGGCCCGATCTGCATCGGTCCGGAGGCGCCCCAAAATCCACATGCCAGCGTTGCTCAGGCCCGGTAGTCGAGGTCCATCGGATTCTGGGTCGCCACCACACACCCGACGCCGTAAGCTCGTGCCTGTTTCATCAGCGCCACCATGGGTCACCAGGTCGTCGGCGGGCAGACTGAAGAGACCGGCATCTCCACCCGTGACGGAGCGACGGGCGCCAAGGCCAAGCGAGATCGTCACGGGATTCGCTATTCAGGCAGGAAGGGACCGCCGTCTCCTGAAATTTCGAAAACCATGTGAGCTCGCTCCTTCGGGAGAGGAGACTAGCCGCGACCAGGGGGCGAAGACAAGACGCGGAATGAGGAAAACGTGTGAGGGAATAAGCAAGGGGCGCGGCGAGAGGTTGAGCGGACCGGTGAGGACCGCGCGCAGCACGTCGGGCCACGTAGCACGGGTCAACGGTCGGTCTTGCCGAAAGAGCGCTCGAACAGCGACTTGATGGCTTCACGCCCGTCGTCGGTCAAGAACCGCGTGCCGGTCCCCGCAAAACGCCGACGGTAAATCATCGGAGGATCCTCGGATTTCCAGGCTCCGTCGACCCAGGTGAACCAACTCTTCTTCTCTTGGTCGAAGACGTGCAGCTCCTTTTTGAAGTGACGTGCGAGCTCGGCCGCCCAGCCCGTTCCGCCCTTCACCGTGCCGTCTTCGAGGATCGCTCCGACCACGAAGACCTCACCCGCAGTGACGACTTGATGCCAGATCGTCTGGAGCATCTTCTGAAAGGTGGGTGACTCGGGAAACTTTCGGTGCAGCTGCCGCTCGACATAGGCCGTGCTGACACTCCCCTGCCGAAGCTCCGCATCCGACAACTCGAACAGGTTCACCGTCCGCTCCGGCGTGCGCCCGGCGAACGTGAAATTCACTTCTCGCAGGCCGAATTTCTCCGCGGTCGCCCCAAACTCGGACTCTGCGCCTTGGGCACCCCCAGAGAGCAACGTGTAGCTCGGGGCCGGCGCACGCACCGTTCGCGAAGAGTCGTCCTCCTCCAGCAGGCGAAGCGTATTCGCGTCCAGCACCAGATGGGTAGTCTCCACCGGCGCCTCCCCGTGGTCCTTCAGCATCCGAATCGTGGTGTGAGATCCAGAGGGTTCGAGAAAGACACCGACGTCGATGAGATCCACGAAGGTGGCACAAGGCGGAGGCACCTTCGTCGGATGCGGACCGGTCTCTTCTCTGTGAGTATGGGCGGTCATCCAGAGCTCCGCGTCGAGGCGCTTGGCCAGCGACTTGAGCGCCCCGAGCTCGGCCGCCTTGGTCGCGAACGGACCATCCCACGACCAACCTTCGAGCAAGATCGCCGACGGTTTGAACTTCAACGCCGTAGCGTACGTCTCGAGCGTCTTCTCGAGCCGCTCGGCGTTGAACGAGTGGTCGGCAAAGGAATGAATCACTCGGTTGCGACCGATGTTCGCGCGGACCGACTCCTTGTCCTCGAGCGAGGTGATCGCAGACAGATCGTCATACAGAGAGTCGTACCAAGAGAGCATGTGCTCGATGGTGTGATCGAGCGAGACGTGGAGGACTTGTTTGTCCCTCATGAGATCGTCGAGACCGATCTGAACGAGGACGGCGGTCTTGCCGGCCCCGTGGCGACCCATGACGACCCCCAGATTTCCGCGTCCGAGACCGCCGTGCATGGAGCGTTCGAGGATCCGGAGCGGGCTGTGTTCGTTGACTTCTTTCCTATACATGGCGGTTCCTCTCACTTCTTCCCAGCGGCTTTCTGGGCCTCCAGAACCTTCTCGATCAGCTCTTCCTCGATCGCCGGAGGAATGAGCAGGTACCGCGAAAATTCCATCGTGAACTCAGCCTTGCCCTGCGTCGCCGACCGCAGCGCGGTCGCGTACCCGAACATCTCACCGAGCGGAACTTCGGCTTCGACCTTCGCCAGCCCGGAGTCCTCCTGGGAGCCGATGATCATGGCGCGGCGCTGCATGAGTGTGGTCAGAACGTTACCCGAGTGTTCCGAGGGGCCCTCGACCACCACCTTCATGATCGGCTCGAGGACGCGCGGCCGTGCTCTCTCGTACACCTCGCGCCACGCCCCGCGTGCGGCCTCTTGGAACGCGATGTCCGAAGAGTCGACCGCGTGGTACGCGCCGTCGTTCAGCACGACGCGCACGTTGGTCAGCGGCGAGCCGATGCGGCGCCCCTTGGCCAACATACTCTTGAAGCCTTTTTCTACGGCCGGAATGAACTGCTTGGGAACCGTGCCGCCCGTGGTGTCGTCCACGAACTCGAAGTCGGCTTCGGCGTTCGGCTCGACGTACCCAATCACTCGGCCGTACTGACCCGAGCCACCCGTTTGCTTCTTGTGAGTGTAATTGAACTCGGCCCGCTGAGTGAACGTCTCGCGGTAGGCCACCTGAGGCGGCGAAGTCTTGACGTTGACCGAGTACTCACGCCGCATCCGCTCGAGATAGACGTCGAGCTGCAGCTCTCCCATCCCCGAAATCACCGTCTCCCCGGACTCCTGATCGACGTGTGCACGGAAAGTCGGATCTTCCTTGGTGAAGCGCTGGAGCGCCTTGGAGAGATTCTGCTCGGACTTCTGATCGCCTGGCTTCACGGACAGCGAAATCACCGGCTCCGGCACGTGCATGGACGTCATGGCGAGTCGAATCGACCCGTCGGTGAAAGTGTCTCCCGAGTGACAGTCGAGCCCGAAGATCGCGACGATGTCGCCGGCGCTCGCGTCCTGGATGTCCTCCATCTCGTCGGCGTGCATTCGCACGAGCCGCGCGACCTTGTGCTTCTTGCCGGTCCGCGTGTTCACCACGAAATCGTCACGGCGAAGCGTGCCTTGGTAAATGCGCAGGTACGTGAGCTGGCCGTAGCGGCCATCCTCGAGCTTGAACGCCAAGACGACGGTAGGTTTGGCCGGGTCGCTCGCGAGCGCGATGCGCTGGCCTTCGACGTCACCCTCCGCGACGGGAATGGCTTCGTTCACCACGTCGGTCGGATTCGGCAGGTAATCGACGACGGCGTTCAAGAGGAGCTGCACGCCCTTGTTCTTGTACGCCGAGCCCATCAACACGGGCGTCAGCTGCATGGCGATGCAGCCGGAGCGGATCGCCCGCTTGATGAGTTGCTCGGTCACCCGGTCCTCGAGCATGGCTTCCATGAGCTCGTCGGAGAACATGGACACGGCGTCGAGCATCTCGTCGCGGGCCTTCTTTGCCTCGGCCAGGCGCTCCGCTGGGATGGGCTTCTTGACGATCGTCTCGCCCTGAGCCCCTTCGAAGTGGACCGCCGACATCTCCACCAAATCGATGACTCCGGAGAACTGGTCCTCGAGCCCGATCGGGAGCTGCAGCAGCACGGGGTTGTGACCCAGCTTCTCTCGGAGTTGGTCTCGCACACGCAGCGGATTCGAGCCGACCCGGTCGCACTTGTTGACGAACGCGAGCCGCGGGACTCGGTACCGGCGCATCTGCTTGTCGACTGTGAACGACTGACTCTGCACACCGGCCACCGCGCACAAAACCAACACTGCGCCGTCGAGCACGCGCAGCGAACGCTCCACCTCGATGGTGAAGTCCACGTGTCCGGGAGTGTCGATGATGTTCACGTGGTGCTTGGCCCACTCGCAGTGAGTCGCCGCGCTCGCGATCGTGATGCCGCGTTCGCGCTCGAGCTCCATCGAGTCCATTTTGGCGCCGACGCCGTCCTTCCCTTTCACCTCGTGAATCGCGTGGATTCGATCGGTGTAATAGAGGATGCGTTCGGTCAGGGTCGTCTTTCCGCTGTCGATGTGAGCGGAGATGCCGATGTTTCTAATTCTCTCCAAATCGGTGATCACGGTTTCTCTCTTTTCGCGCCGCGCAGGCAGTGCTGGCGGCGGCATCAACTCTTTGGCTCTGAGCTTGTCAACGTTAAGAAGATCGATCCCCGTTCGACGGAGGGACGAACCCCGCATTTGTCACAGTGATAAGGGAATGAGTGAATCAAGTTTCGCCCAGTTCGCGGAAAACGACGAAGCCCGCTGCCGCAGTAGTTTTGGAGCCCGCACGGCCATCTCGACCATCGACTGATCACGCTCGAGGGACTATCTCGAAGAGATGAGCCGACTCTGGGCGACGGCGCTCCTTCTCGCAAACCTGGCTTGCCTCGACGCGACCGAGCGGCCCGCCTCGCTTCCCGTCCCGGAGCCTTCGGTCGGGCGGTCGCCCATCGTGAACGGGCTCGACACGCAAGCTTTTGCTTCGGTAGGCGCGTTGCTCTTGGGTGCTACGCAGGGATCGGCCAGCCTGCAATGCTCCGGCACGCTGATCGGGTGCAGCACGTTTTTGACGGCTGCTCACTGCGTCGAGGTCGACTCGAACCCGAGTCATTATTTCGTCTATCTGCAGCACGCAGGCGTCTTCGCGGTTCAATCCATCTCGTCTCACCCGAGTTATTGGTTTCCGACGGCGGACGTAGCGGTGCTCGAGCTCGCGACGCAGGTGACTGGCATCCCGCCAGCACTCATCAACACGATCGATCCGGCGGCCCACATCCCGAGCCTCGGGACGATCGTGGGCTTCGGACAGACGGCCGGGTTCGCGGGTGACTACGGAATCAAACGAGCGGGAGAGATATCGACTCGCTCGTGCGGAGGCGCTGTCCCTGGGACCGACACCGAGTTGGTGTGCTGGAGGTATGACTCGACGGTCGGTCCGGCCGGGCAAGACTCCAACACGTGTCACGGTGACTCAGGCGGCCCTCTGTTCATGAATTTCGGCGCGGGTGAGGTGGTCGCGGGCATCACGTCCGGAGGCACGAGCGCCGACTGTCTGCCCACCGACGACTCCTATGACTCGAACGTCTACACCTACCGGAGCTTCGTCCAAACTCAGCTCGGCGCCGATTCGACGAGCGTCTGCGCCTTGACTCCGGTGGGTACGGGAGCCTCTACGGTCGATACCAAGAGCGGCTCGCTCTCGAGCGGAGACACGAGCGACGCCTTCACGGTCGACCTCCCCGCCAACGCGACAGAGCTTCGGTTCGTCTTGAACGCCGAAGACGACGGGTCCTTCGATGCCGACCTCTACGTCGCCGAGGGGATGAGTGTCTCGCCGAGTCTGTACGACTGCAAGGATGACGGATCCTCCACGTTCGCCGCTTGCATTCTCCAGTTTGCCCCAGGCCGCCCGGCGACGACCTATTCCGTGCTCGTAGCGCGCACCGCGGGAGCGGGTCCGTATCAACTCACCACCAGCGTGTGGACGGACGACGTAGCCCCGCCCGCTCCGACGATCGCCGCGGAGGGCGCGCAGGTGGTGAGCACGAACGCCTGGGCCTTGGTCAGCTTGTCGCACTCCTACACGACTCCGGTCGTCGTTTGCTCGGCGGCGTACCCATCGAGCTTCGTGGCGAGTGTCCCTCGAGTCCGGAACGCCGCCGGCAGCTCCTTCGAAGTCGCGGCGATCAAGGCCGACGGAACCAATGGGTTCTCCGCCGGAGTCTCGCTCTCGTGCTTGGTCGTCGAAGCAGGCGTGTACACGCTGGCCGAGCACGGGGCCAAGCTCGAGGCCGTTCTCTACTCGTCGTCACTCACGGACAAGAAGGGTTCGTGGAGCGGTGAGCCGAGAACCTATGCGCAGCCCTACTCTGCCCCCGTCGTCGTTGGGCAAGTGATGAGCGCCAACGATCCCAAGTTCTCGGTGTTCTGGGCTCGAGGCGCGGCCGCGAACGTGCCTCCGAGCGTATCCGCGCTTCGAACCGGTAAACACGTCGGTGAAGACTCGAACGTCCGAGCCGCGGAGACGGTCGGCTACGTCGTGCTCGAGGCGGGGTCCGGCACGCTGGGTTCGCTGTCGTACGTCGCCGGCTTGGGCCCGAAGTCGGTCGGCGGCGTGGGCAGCGCCCCGCCCTACGGCTATGCGATTTCGGGGCTCGCCTCGATCACCGGCGCGGTGCTGAGCTCCGCGGGGATGGCAGGTACGGACGGCGGATGGCCGATCGGCTTCGGCATCGCTCCAAACTCATCCACGCGCCTCGACCTCGCCATCGACGAAGACGCCATCGCCGACGCCGAGCGCGCCCACGGCCTGGAGCAAGTCAGCTACGTGGCGTTTGGGGGAGGCTCCGGCTGCTCCTGCGCCGACGACGGCAACCCATGTTCGAGCGACGCATGCAGCGCCCTCGGCGTGTGTGAGCACCCGCCGGTCGCGTCCAACACTCCGTGCCCTGAGGATGGCAACGTCTGCACGTCCGACCTTTGCGACGGTTTGGGATCGTGCGCACATGTCGCGCTCGCGGGCGCGCCGTGCGACGACGGAAATGCTTGCACCACCAACGACGTTTGCGGGAGCGCGGGGAGCTGTGCCGGCACGAATGTATGCGGTGGGCTCGTCGCGGAGAAAGTCACCGTGACGACGGGGAGCGGATTCAGCGTCGTTCCGTTGACTCGAACCTATTCGGTGCCCGTCGTGGTCTGCTCGCTCGAAGAAGACGTCCCCTCCTCCCCGATGGTGCCAAGGGTGCGCGCGGCGCAATCGACGAGCTTCGAGGTGGCGGCCGAGCGGACGAACGGCAGCAGCGCGCTCGTCGCGGGCGTTCGCGTGCACTGCCTGGTCGTGGAGCAAGGCACGTATACTCAGGCCGCGGACGGTGTGAAAATGGAGGCTCGGCGATATGTATCGACGGTGACGGGCCGGAAGGGTTCGTGGGTCGGCGAGCCGCAGACTTACTTCAACTCCTACACTCAGCCGGTCGTCCTGGGTCAGGTGATGACCTTCGACGATCCGAAGTGGTCGGTGTTCTGGGCATACGGCCCCAATGCCACGACGCCGCCGACGCCGACCAAGCTCTTCGTGGGAAAGAACGTCGCCGAGGACACCACCAGCCCGACGCGCACCCCGGAGACAATCGGGTACGTGGTGATCGAGGCGGGGAGCGGGACCCTCGGGGGCCTCGCGTACTCGTCGGCGCTCGGCTCGAGCCTCGTCAAAGGTTGCGTCGGTGCCGCCGCTCCGTACTCATACTCAGTCAGCGGAATCGCCAACCCAACCGCCGCGCTCGTGAGCTCCGCGGCCATGGATGGCGTCGACGGAGGATGGCCGGTCCTCTTCGGGGCTCAACCCATCACGAGCGCTTCGTTGAGGCTGTGTCTGGAGGAAGACGAAGTGGGCGACGCCGAGCGAGAGCACGGCGCCGCCGAGCAGGTGAGTTATTTGGTGCTCAGATAGTCAGATAGTCAGGCAGGCTGACCTTCGAACAACGCGACCACCGCGCCTACGCTGTCCGAAATCACCGTGAACTTGCCCATGCCCGGCACCGGCACGTTGGGCATCATCACCTTGGCGCCCAAGCGAGTCGCCTTCTCGGTCGCGCGCTCGAGGTTCTCGACCAGCATGTAAGTCATCCAATTCGCCGGCATCCCGTCCGGCGCCATGTGCATGCTCGCGCGCTGCTTGTCGCCGACCACGAAGATCGTCGTCCCCGGCATGTTGGCCATCGTCGTCCCCGTCCAACCCATGACCTTGCCGTAGAAGTCAGCCGCGCCCTTCATGTCGGTGGTCTGGAGCGAATCCCAGCAGAAATCACCGAGCGTCGGCATCGTGGGCTCCGGTCCGTCACCCTTCAACGCCTTGAACACGAAGCACCCGGTGCCCTGAGGGTCCATGACCGGCGCGAATCGCCCCACGTTCGGGATGTCCATCGGCCCGAACGGAACGTAGCCGCCGCTGGCCTTGGCGGTGGCCGCGGAGACGTCCACGTCGTTCACCGAGACGTAGCCGGTCCAGTGGGGAGGCATCGACTTCATCATGTCGGGTGACATCTGCTTGACCGCGTCCAGCGACATGATGCCGGCGATCGTTCGGTCGCCGATCTTCGCCATCGTGTAGCCCTCTGCCATGCCCTGCATGGGAACCGTCTCGTAGCCCCAGTTCAACAACTCCCCGTAGAACGCCTTGGTCTGCTCCACGTTGCTCGTGTAGATCTCGTGCCACACGAAACGGCCCGGATTGAAAATCATCTGCTCGCTCATGGTTCTCTCCTGCTTTCCACTCGACTCAGCCGAGGTCAATTCTGGCCGGCGTCCTTGGATTCGGAGGCGTATCCGCCGAATCAGCCAAAAGCGTCAAGGGTGGAAATTCAGGGTTCCGCGCCTACATCGTGTGCAAGGTCCCTAACTCTCGGACAGCATCCTGGGTAGGGAGGCCCATGAGTCGCCCGCACACCTCGGCGAGGTTCGCTTCAGCCACGGCAGGCACTTCCGACACCGAGGCGAGGCTCACCCACCTCAGCGTGGGCGTGGGGGAGGCCAGGGACGCGTCGGAGGTCAAGACGACCTCACCGCTCTCGGAGGGCGGCGGAAGCGTCGCGATCACCCGGCTCGGGTCGGACGTGAGTCGGGACTCGACGTAGTCGGCGAACGAGAAGCAGCCCCACTTCGACGGCCCTTGGCGGATCGCGCGACTGGCTCCGAGGATCTCGGCGATACCGTAGCCGTCGCAGAGCGCCGATCGACGAACGTTGGTTTCGATCAGCACGACGCGGGACTCTGCAGTGACCACGAGATCGAAATTCAAGGGCCCGTCGAAGCCAGCAGCGCCGAACCTCCTGGCGACCGCCTCGCAGATCTCGAGCGCGTCTTCGAACCAGGCCTCGCGATACATCGCTTCGCTGGTCGCAAAGCCCGCGTAGTAGCGCCGATCGTACAGCCGCTGGACGCCCGCACCGACGAACCGAACCTGACCGGACGGCAGCACGTCGAGATCTATGCTGGGCGAGAAGGTCCACGTGATTTCTTCCTCCACGAGGAACGGAGGGGCCACGTGGCTGGGATTCACACCTTTGGTCTCGAGCGTAGCTCGCGCGTCGGTGGCCTCGACCGCGGAGCTCAGATCTACGAAGTACACACCCGCTCCGCCGGCGCTTCGCGCGCTCTTCACCACGACGCGTCGTAGCCCGTCCGCTCTCAGGTCACGGTACAGAGCGGCGAGCGCACCGAAGTCCTGCGCAACGAAGCTCCTCGGGCGCGCAGACCGAATGAGCGGATCGGTACGGTAGACCTCGAGATCGATCTCGACTTTGGACGACCAGCGCGCGACGAGCTCCGAGGCGCGCGGCGGGTCGATGACTTGGAAACCTTTGGCGCCCAACGCATGCCCGACCTCCTCGACGCCTCGCGTGAGCATGTACGGCGCGAGGTGAACGGGGCGAGCAGGGTCCAGGTGGGACAAGAGCGCCTCGAAGGCGTCTTGGTCCGAAAGCAGATTGTGGCAGATCGATCCAGTCGTGCGTCTTGGCGTCACGATGCGAGGCAGCGGTCGCCCAAGGCACTGCGCAAAGTGGTCTCGCAGCGACGCTGACGGGCCCACCTCGACCACGGACGCCGTCGGAAAACCGTGACGAGTCGGCCAGAACAGCGCTTTTTGGCTGCCGAGGAGCTCCGCCGAGTCCTCGATGTCCGTCTCCGCGTGGACGTCGCCATGAAGCCACTCGTACGGATTGCCAATGGAGACGACGTCGACCTCGGGCGCACGCGACATGAACGGCTGACAATCGCGGAGTACGCGCTCGCTTTACAAGAGCGTCCTGAGGAAAAAACGTTCAGCCCCGGCGCCGAAAGGCCTTGGTCAGAGTTTTCGATCTTGAGGGATGGAGCAGGGAGAAGAGACGACCCGGTCAGCAGCCAAAGTCGGTGTTCGGTCGGTCAGCAGGGCCACGGTTCGAACATGCTCGATGGGACTGCAGACAGCGTGCCATCGGCTTCCGAATACCTCTCGGCCTCGGAATGACCGCGTGGGTCGAATTCACCTCGGCCACGCGTGGTCCCACACTCGAAAATTCGTGGCGGCATGGCTCGTCAACAGCGGATTTTCTCGCGCAGACGGGCACGGCCATCATGGGGCAGGCCGGCATCGATTGGCCCCTTTGGGGCGCGCCAAGAGAAGCTCGGTGCCTCCGAGATCGTTCCTGCCCCTCGCCAAACCCATCACGAATCGTTCGCCGACCCAACTCACCGACTCGACATTCACCCCCGCCGGCGCCCCTTGCGCCCTCGAGCTGCACACGAGCCTGTCGTCCAGCGAGATGACCTCGGCACCCGCGAGGAACGCAAAGACCGTCCCTCCCGGCCCCTCGAGGAAGGCATCGACGCTCCGCGTGGCGAGGTCCAAGCTCGGCGGAATGCGCTCGACCGGCGACGCCAGCGCGTCGGAGTGAATGGCTCCCGCGTCGGAACCCACCCACAGCTCTCGACCGTCGAAGAAGATCGCCGTAGCCACATGGCCCGAGTCTGGGGCACGCACGAAAGTGACCTCGCCGTCCGACGAGACATGCCCAATCCGATCCTCGAACGCCGTGAAATAGACGTCGTTCTCGACGGCGACGATGCCTGCCCGCTGGAGGTCCCCCTCGTAGGGGACGGTGCTGGTGAGTACGTGTTCGACGTTTCCATCTCGCACACGAAAGACCCGAGCCCGCTTGAGCTCCACGGGATCGAGCGCGGCGGTCTCGAGCACGTACAAGCTGCCATCGAGCGCGGCGACCGCGCGGAGCCTGCTGACGAGTCCGGCAGGGCCGAACGGGCCGCCTTCGATCGCGAGCTCGAACCCGCGCTCGAAGTCGCCACGCCAGACCCTGCCAAGCGTTCCCACAGCGGCAATTCGCCCGTCCGCGAGCCGCAGGAGGGCCTGAGCCTGTACTCTCTCGAGCGCCGTCTGCGCTCCCGTCTCGAGGTCGAGCTCGAACACCCAGCCCCGGGTGGTGGCCAGGCCCACGCGACGGTCGCTGAGCGGAACCACCGACGCGATGAAGAGATCGTCAGGCGGTACGATCTTGGAAACCAGCTCGAGCTGCTCGCACGCGGCGGGGCTCCGAAACTCGATGGCGACCTTCGCCGATGCCGCGGAGCCATCGATGGGTGTCCAAACGTCGACGTCCGGCAGGCTCGTGTAGGACGCGATCGGGGGTACGAGCACGACCTCCCGCCCCAACTCACCCTCTTCGATTCCGAGCTCGCTGGCCGAGCAGTCGAAACCGAACGCGAAGAGCTCCGAGTCGGAGCTCACCTCCAAGCTCACCGGCGCGTCACTGATGGCCACGCGGCGAGTATGTCCGTCCGCGCTCGCGACCGCCACGACGACCGCCTGACCCAGATCCGTACCCAAATTCGAAGGAAGCGCTCGCTTCTCGATGACGTTCGGAGCGCACGCCCAGCAACCGGAGAGAACGCCGAGCACGAGCGTACGAAGACTCATCTTCGAGCGAATTCGGAGGCCACTCAGATCGCTCTCGCGAGGCGCTTTCGGGCTTGATCCGGCGTCGCTACCTCCCGGCCCGACTCACGCACGGTCTTGACCAGCGCCTCGATGAGTGGCCCGTTGCTCTTGGCTCGAGATCCGTCGGGCAGGTAAAAAGTGTCCTCGAGCCCGGTGCGAACGTCTCCTCCCAACTCGGCGGCCCGCCGGAGCACGGGCCAAATCTCCTCGCGACCGATCGCGATGACTTGCCACGGCGCGCCGGCCGGAGCCTCCTCGACCAGCAGGGGGAGCCACTCCGGCTTCGCCGGCATTCCGCTCGCCACGCCCATGACGAACGAGACATTGTACGGACGTCGCACGATCCCGACCTGCTCGTACATGCGCACCGAGCGGACGATTCCGGTGTCGAAGCACTCACACTCGGGCACGATGCCGAGGTCCATCATGGCTCGGGCGAACTCAGTCACCTTGTCGACCGGATTGTCGAAGAGCATGGGAGGCCACGCCCAGCTGCCTTCCTTGGTCGTCTTCAAATAATTCAGAGATCCTGCATTCAACGCGGCGATCTCCGGCTTGGACCTTCGAAGGCACGCGAGCTGGGCAGAAATATCGGAGCCAAACGTTCCCGTCGACATGTTGATGAGGAGCCGAGGCTCGGCGGCACGAATCGCGTCGACGATGTCTGCGACCACTTCGGGATCCCAGGTTGGAAGGTGCCCGAGCCCTTCCCGCTGATCTCGAAAGTGACAGTGGACGATCGTCGCGCCGGCATCGAACGCCTCCTTCGCCGCGCGAGCCATCTGCTCGGGTGTCACCGGCACGCCGAACTTCGCCGGATCAGTGAGTACGCCGGTGAGTGCACAAGTCACCACTGCGGGACGCGACCCATCAACCATGACCAGGCTCCGCGACGAGCTCGAGCCACGCGTCGAGCGTCTCCTTGGGCGCGACCTCGATGCCGCCCTGAACGAAGGTCACCAACCCTGCCATCGACATGCGATCGAGGACCTCCTTCATGGTCTGCCGGATCTCCATGCCTGCCATCACGTACAGCTCATCGATGCCGATCGCGACGAAGCGCCTGCCTTCCTCGAGGTGCCGACCTTGGCGATCGGCCAGCGCGGCCAACAGGTGAATGAAGCGCGCGCTGTGGTCCTTCACGAGCAGCGAGGCGATCTGAGCGTTCGCCGCGGCGACGCGCTCGGTCAGCTTGACGATCAGCCGATAAGCGACCTGCGGGCTGTTCGCGAGGAGCTCCTCGAACGTCTCTGGCGCAAGCACGAGCAGCTCGGCGTCTTCGGCGATCGTCGCCGTTCCCGAGCGAAGCTCTCCGAGGAGGAGCGCCATCTCCCCGAAAATTTCTCCGGGGCCGAGATCCACGACGAACCGGTCACGACCGTCGATCCTGCGTGTGATCGACACGCGCCCGGATCGGACCACGTACGTCTCGCGCGACGCGTCGCCTTCACGAAACAGCAGCGTTCCGGCCGGATACTTCACGACCGATTTGGGGGGCATGAGCCGATGCTCTCCCGACCTCGAGAATCGCGCAAGATCGAGCCGCGCCCGGGCGGCAGGGCCTACCGAGCTCGCACCACGTCCAGAATCTCGTGCTCCTCGAGGGTGTGGTTCATCGTCTTTGCCTTCGCCAGGATCGCCTTGGCCAGCTCGTCGTTCGCGTCGATGCGATGACTCTTGAGCCAGTAGCGAACGTTCGACATCCCGCTCATGGGACCGATCTCGATCTGCTGCTCGCGGCCAAACAGCCCTGCCGGAACGCCCGAGTACACTCGATCGGCGAGCCAGCTGTCGTTCTTTTCCATGGCCTTGATGATCGCGGAGGCGTGAACGCCGGTGGCCGTGCGAAAGGCGTCCTCCCCAGCGAGCGGGTAGTTCTTCGGGATCGGCCATCGGCACGCGCGCGAAACCAAGCGGCAGTAGGCGACGAGGTTGGTCAGGTCGTTGTCGATGGCGCCCAGCAGCTTGAGGTTCATGAGGATCTGGTCGAGCGCGGCGTTCCCTACTCGCTCACCGATCCCGAGGGCGGAGCCGTGTACACGGTCGGCCCCTGCCTCGAGCGCGTAGATCGCGTTGGTGACCCCTAGGCCGCGATCGTTGTGTCCGTGCCAATCAATCTTCACGTCTTCGCCGGTTCCATCGATCAGCCCGCGCACCCAGCCGAGGAGGTTGAAGATACCGTCGGGGGTCGCATGACCCACCGTATCGCAAATCACGAGCCGGCCGACGCCGAGCGAGATGGCGCGCCGAAAGAGCTTGTCGAGGTGATCGGGGCGCGAGCGAGTGGTGTCCTCGGTGACGAACGCGACCTTCATCCCCTCCTTGACCGCAAAAGCGATGGCCTCCTCGGCGGTCTTCATGATGTGCTCTACGGTCCAATTCTCGGCGTATTGGCGGATCGGCGAGCTGCCAATGAATGTGTAGACCTCGATGGGTATGCCGGCCTTCTGACTGACTTCGACGATCGGCCGGATGTCTTGGACCATCGTGCGAGCGGCGCAGTTGGCCATCAGCGGGAGCTTCTGGGTCGCGATCTCCTTCGCGAGGCGAAGCACGTCCTCGTAAGCGCGCGGGCCAGCGCCTGGCAGCCCGATGTTGGCGGTCGTGATGCCCAGCTTGGATTGGAGGTGCACGATCGCGAGCTTGTCCTCGATCGTGGGGTCGGCCACCGAAGGCGACTGAATCCCGTCGCGCAAGGTCTCGTCGTCGAACTCGGGCTTCTTGGTCAAGAGGGGTCCGCGCCGCTTGAGCTCGTTCCAATCGTAGATGAGGTCGTCGTGAGGAGCTTTGATCGTCATGGCGACCGAACCTCCACGATCGCGGCGATCCCATGGCCGCCGCGAATCCTGGCCGCACCCATCGCGAGCGATTCGTGGTCCTTGGGAACCTGCGAGGCGCTGTTGGTTGCCTCGGCCACCACGGCGGCATCGATGGATAACATGCTCATGAGCTAATCCCGCGAACGGCCTCGCGCAAGCGACGCCCGTCTGATGGTAGGATGCGGCCGCTCCATGACCGCAGGTCCAGGGCAGGCGCCGAAGGAAGACCTGGGCGTTCTTCCGATCCGACGCCTGGCGATTGGTGCCACGGGCGTCGGAAAGAGCGGCCGCAACTATCGGCTCGTCACGCCCATCGCCAAGGGCGGTATGGGAGAGCTGTATCTCTCGGTCGCTCGGCGCACCGGGCACACCGATCAACTGTGCGTGATCAAACGGCTGCTCGAGGAGCACAAGACCGACACCGACTACGTCGAGATGTTCCGGTTCGAGGCCGAGATGATGACCCACCTCGACCACCCGAACATCGTCAAGATCCTCGACGTCCCGGTGATCGAAGAGACGCAATGCCTCGCGCTCGAATACGTCAAGGGCCGCAGCGTCGGCCAGGTCATCGATCACAGCAACGAGTTCGGGCACCCACTGCTGCCCGCTCAGGCCGTGCTGCGGATCCTGATCGGCGTGCTCGAAGGCCTCGATCACGTCCACAACGCGAAGCTCGCCGACGGCACGTCCCTCGGTCTCGTTCACCGCGACGTCACGCCGGGCAACTTGCTGCTCTCGTTCGACGGCGACGTGAAGATCACCGACTTCGGGATCGCCAAAGGTCAGATGTCCGCGGTGTCGACGACGGTGGGGATCGTCAAAGGTAAGGCGCGCTACCTCTCGCCCGAGCAGATCCTCGGTGAGAAAGCCACCCCTCGCTCCGATCTGTTCGCGTGCGCGTGTGTGGCCTACGAGATGCTCACCGGCTTTCCGCTGTTCGAACAGTCGAGTGTGCCGAAGACGTTGTACGCGATCGTGAACGGCGAGCGCCCCGACCTGGCTTCGGCGCTGCCACGCGACGCGCTGCCGATCGTGCCCGCGCTCGAACGAGCGCTCGCCACGGACGTCAGCAAGCGCCCGCAGTCCGCGCTCGAGTTTGCCGATGACTTGCGAGAGGCGGGGCTCGGCATGCCGGGACCCATGAGCGCGGCGGACTTGGGAAAGTATCTGCGGGAGCTCTTCAAGGACGCTCCTGAGCCTTGGGAGAGTTTGGATCAACTCACCAAGCTGATTTCGGCGGCCGAGGGAATAGCAACCGCGGTGGCCTCTCCACCTCATCCTCCCGCAATGCCTCCACCCCCGCCCCCGCCTGACGACTCCGAGCTCGGCCCGAAAGGCGTGCAGCAAGGGTCCGGAAGCACCGCGCGAATTCGCGGATCCGGACAGTCGTCCGAAGCTGACCCACGGATTCGGGCCGAGACCTTCAATGAGTTCGAGGCGCTCGAGCAGGATACTCATGGAGAGCTCTTCGTCCCCGAGCGTTCGACGGCAGAGGAGCTCTCGGTCAAGAGGGGCTCGCTCGAAGCGCCGAAGATTCACGGACCCATCAAACCGGACTTGGCCAAGATCGCCGCGAGCATCTCGGCCGAAAAGGCAAGGGAGGCCAAGCTCGCGAGCGCGTCCGGAGAGCGCGAGCTAAAGGCCCTGGCGAGCGCATCCGGAGAGCGAGGGAGAGGAGCGATCGTCCACGATCCGGCCAGCCTTCGCCCAGAAGCGGACGTCGCCGGCGCTCGATCGGGTATGCCGGACGCCGATCTAGAGGACGCGGTCACGCAGCACGCGACGCCGATGCTGCCTGCCAACCCTCAAGTCAGGCGAGCCGATCCGCCCTCCACTTCCGACGCACGACCGATCCGAGCCAACGAGCTCTCGGCCATCCGCACTCAGATCGATGCCTCGAAACAACTCAAGGACGAAGCGCCCCAGAAAGCGCGGCCGGAGGAGCGCCCGTCCCCACCCACGCTGCGATTCGACGACGAGGAGTCCGTCACCGAGTCCAAGCGGCACGGGGCGTCGCTGCCGGTCTTCGCGCTCGGCCTCGTCGTTGGCGTCGGCGCGACCTTGTTGGGTTTGAGACTCCTGACCAAGGTGGAGCGACCGGCTGCCATTCCAGTCGTCGTCGCACAAGCAACGGACGCGTCCGTCGTCGAAGAATCCGACGGCGGGTCGCGCGACGCGGAGGCGATCGACGCGGGCTTCGCCGATTTCGGCGACGCCGCAGTCACCGAAGCACGCGTCGACGCTCGATCCTCCGACGCTCGCACGGGGGACGCTCGACCGTCCGATGCGGACTCAGACGAGCTGGAGGCCGCGCCCTCCCCGGCCGCGCCCGTCGCCGACGAACGAAACGGTCGCCTCGACGTCCTGTTCCCCGTCGGCGCCCGAGTGAAGGTCGACGGGAAGCTCCTCGACGACAAAATTCCGATTCGGGGCTTGGTCATCGGTCCCGGAAATCACCAAGTCCAAATCATCGCAAAGAGCAAACACATCAGGCCCAAACTCACCGTGACCATCACGGCAGGCCAGAGGCTCGTACTCGACAAGAAGCAGATTCAGATCAAATGACAGAGCGTGCTGTGCTTGATCGTCATGGATCAGCAAATTCAAGCGCTTACCGGGTGAATCGGCGCGGGCGCGGGCAGGGCACGGAACGGCATGAGTTTCGGAGCGCCAATCGGGTTGGAACTCCAATGAAATCGTGCTCGTGCTCGTGCTCGTTCGTGCTCGTGCTCGTTCGTGCTCGTGCTCGTACTCGAGATCGATGCGGGCGGGCGTGGGGACATTCAGGACGTCCACGGATTGTTGGATGCCAACCCCGGGAAGGAGGCCGAAATACGGCGGTCCGTAGACCTCCTCGCCGAGGACTGGCCCGAAGGAATCAGAAACGCCTGGGTGAGGCTCGAGAACGACAGACCCATCGAGTCGAACCCATGATGTGCTGCGGGGAGCGCCCGCCGATGACTGCGCGATTCGAATCGATGGGGTTCACTCGAACGGCTTGTGCGGCCGAAAGGGCGGCTCGAGGGTAACGAACAGGTCCTCTCCCGTGGCGAGCAAGTCCTCTTCTTGCTGAATCTGGGCCAGCCGTTCGGCCCATCGGGCTTGGTCCATGCGGAAGAATTGTTGTTTTACGCCCCCCATGTCCCAAATCAAATAGGGCCGATAACCCATACGGGTTGCCAACGCCATGGAGGAAGCGTTGTCGGCGCGAATTCTCCAGGCCCCTTCTTCCATTCGCAGGTGATCGAAGAAGTAGTGCGCCCACGCGTCACCCGCCTCGATCGCACTCTTCAAGTCACGATGCTTCGGGTCGGGAACGGCGATTCCAAACTCCCACATGTTGAGCGGCGGCACCGGCGGAAACTCGACGGCGAACCCGATACGCTCCTCCGTTTCGACCTTGTGAATGACACCCAAGATGAGATTGCCCGCGGCTCGTCGCTCGGCCATGAGCGCTCGGCTGGGACCTTCGAAGCCGAACATCGACCAGATCTCTCGTTGCTCGAAGCTGTCGAGGATCCACTCGAGCGCCTCGGGCGACGGAGGGACGACGTAAATGGATCGGTGCTGAATCCCGTACTCCATGACGTCGAGACACCTCGAACGGACCCGCTTCGGCAACCGGATTCTACGCCATTTCGGCCCTCACCGAGGCTGGACTGGACGCAAGCTGGCCGAGGGCCTCGTCGATGATTCCGAGCAACGTACCCACCAGCTCGGCCATCGAGGCGACCTGATATACGCGATCATCGAGCGTGGCTAGCCGGCGCTCGCCGTCGAGCGAGATGAGTTGCCAGTCGGTCCCCGTCGTGACGGCTCCATACAGAGGACATGGCCGGCGCGAGTTCCGTCGGTCCGCGCCGATCAGCTCCGAGATACACTGCGCGTAGCCGTTCGCAAGGTTGTCATTCTTCGCCTCCACGACCGCCAGGATGGGCGGGACCATGGTTGGCGCCTTGCTGCCGGAGAACAGGAAGTCGACCGTACCGACCAGACCGTCCGCCGGACTGACGTCGAATGAGACTCCCGAGAATAAAGACACTTGTTTGGATCGAAGCTCGGCGACCTCGTCGAGCACGGGCGCCACGAGAAACTCCGAACGCGCCTTCTCCGTGTTGCTGAGTAGCGCCGTTCGCATCCCGCGTCGAATCGCCTCATGGAGAAACGGACTCACCTGCACGGGAACAGCAGGCAGCCCGAGCGTGCCGGACTCGACCCGAACCCCAAGCTTCGTGGTGATGTCGTCCATCGAGAACGAGCCGTATGCCACGGTTCAGCAGACGCCACGGGCCCCCGACGCGTCAACGCCGAACGGCTGCTCGGGTGCTCCGAGCGATCCCTCAGGCCTGGATCACGCAGGAGCGTTCTGCGCCATCCGCTGAAGGAACGGAGCCATACTCTCTGGATCGTGAAGATGGTTGGGGCTCGGCCGCGCAGCCTCGAGCCCGAAGAAGTGTGTCTCTCCGCCGTGCTCACCGCTGAGCTCGTCAATGGTCCCCTTCGAATACGGGACGAGCACGGCCTGCACGGGGATCTTGTTTCCGAGGTGATCGAGCGGCGTCATCGTGCCGGCCACGAAGCCCGATTTCTCGAAGATCTGCTCAGGCACCACAGGCAGCCGCGACCACTGGTATAGCTGTTGATAAAACGCGTCCCGCCACTCCAGACCCAGGGAACCGTCGTCGTTCCTGCGCACCATCGCGTTGAAGGTGTGGTTCTCGACGTCCCGAAACTCGTCCTTCTGAGCGTCCGCGACCTTTTGATCGCGAACCCGAGCGCCCTCGGGGCTGAGTACCGGCTTGTAGAGCTCCTTCATCTCGATCGGCGCTTTGACCATCACCGAGAAGGTCACGAGCTGCTCCCTGTCGAGTCGGGCGACCGCCTTCATGCGATCCCGGAACGTACCCTCGTCGCCCTTGCCGAAGGCCGCCTGCGCTTCCCGTTTCAGCCGATTCTGATTTCCCTTTTTCCAGACGTCGTACAGGAGCTGTTTGGCGAAGGCCGTCTCTCTGCAGTCCACGCACCCCAGGGCCACGCTCGTCATGAGGCTCGTCTTCGATTCGCGAACCTGCCCGCTGTCCGGGTCTTTGATCCCGGTGAGCTCCACGAGGCTTCGGCGAACGGCCTCCATGAAGTGATGTTCCTTCGAATGCAGATCTTCGAGCGGGCGCCGACCGCTCGGCGTCTCCAAGTGAAGCTGCTTTCCGAGATACTCATCTACCTTCGCGTTCCAAAGGTCACTGTCTACGCTTTCGGCGAGACCGAGCCTCGACAGCACCTCGCGAGCCATCGCGACGTCCGGACGTCCGACTTTGATATCGGGGATCAGCCCGCCGTATTTGATGTTACCTCGGAGCACCATACCGCGGTAATGATTCGACATCTCGCCGAAGTGAGTCGATCGATCGGTCACGGCGGCCCACAGATCGGCGTGCTTGACGTCGTTGGCGGCGAAGTCGGCTGCCTTGGGAGACGAGGCCTGGCCTGACAGCTCGTGAAGCTCGGCGGAGATCTCGGAAATTCGGGCCGTCGTCAGGGGCATTTTTTCACGGCCATCGCGAAGCCCGACCATCAGCAAATAGACGAACCTCGGGAGCGTCGTGTCGGCGCCGGCCCTCTCGCGCTGGTCGATGAGCTTCACGATCTGCTTGGCTGTCGTCCCGACCTCCCAGTCCGCCGCAGCGGCTCCGAGGACGAGCGGCAAGAGCTGTTTGACGACCTCGTCGTTCTTCGCGAGCAGACCGAACTCGAGCTGAGTTGCGAGCGCCCAATAGTCTTTCGACTTCGCTCCGCCGGCTTGCTGAAGGGAGTGCGCGACGAGGGGCTCCAGCAGCTTCAGCTCGGAGACGTGTCCGAGCGAATGATGATTGTACATCGCGTTGATGCCTGGGTAATATTCGAAATCGGCCGCGTACCCGGCATCGTAGTACCGAGTCGAGATTTCGAGCGCGGCCTTCGAGTAGTCGAAGTCTCTCGGCAGGCTCGTTTTGACCAGACCGAGCTCGGTGCGAATGAGCTCCTTGTGCTCCTCGCCGAGCGAAACCGCATCCTCGAGGCTCTTCTTTCCGGTGACCGCCCGATAGAGCTCGCCGAGAAAGGCCGAGCGGCCTTCGAGCTTCGGCAACTCCTTCGCCCGCTTGGGGTTCGACTTGGCCGCGGCGAGGGCTTGCTCGGCCTCTTTGGCTTCACCCAGCACTTTCGCGCCGTAAGCGATGTCGTGAATGCTGCGAAAGGCGCTGCCGAGCGCTCCGAGCGTCTCTCCATTCACGAAGGGAGACCGATCGAGAGCTGCTACTCCCAAATCATCGAGACTCAGCCGTCCGTTCTTCGAAAGCTCGGAGAGCATCGACTTCGCCACGGACACACTCTTGGCGAGCTCGCCGGACTTGTTCAACGCCACCAGATAGTGCTCGGCCGGTAGCGGGTAGCTCGCATAGGCCGGCGAGAGGGCCGTCGAGCGCTCGTAGAATGCGACTGCCTCCTTCCACAAGCTCTTCTTCTTGAGTTGTTCCAACACCAAGGTGCGCTGCTCTGGGCTCGGCTTCGCTCCGCCATACTTCTCGACGACAGACTCGGCAAACTTGGCGAGCTCATCTTTCGAAGTCGAAGCGCCGTCGAGCTCCTTACGAAAAGCTTCGTGCCTGCGTTGCGCGGTCAACGCCTTGCTCTTGCGATCCCAAATCCCCTTCGTCTCCGAAGGCAACAGCGCGAAGACGTCACCCATCGGCCCGAGCCGCTCCCTCTTGGCGGCCGGAGTGTCCCGAGCGTGGCGGCCATGACTCGCAACCTGCTCGCCCAGCACGGTGAGGACCGTGCCGACCTTCACGCCTTTGACCAGCTCGGGAAGCTTGTCCTGCCGATCATCCTTCGGCGCGCGGCGCATCGTCTCCACCTGGTCGGGTGGAACCGCCGGGCGCTTTCGCACGTCGACCTGCGAGTGCGCGGAAATCGATACACTCGGGGACCAGCTCGCCTGGCTCGTTTGGGAGGCCCCGAGCTTCTTCACCGAGATCAACCTGCCCGGTCGCGCAGCGCTTGGCAATCGCCAACCCGTCGCCCGAGCTAACGAGCCTCGAAGCGCACCACCTCGAACCCGTAGGTGCCGCCCGCGACGACGAGCGAGCCGTCTGACTCCACTTGTCCGAGAAGCGGCCTGATGGGTGATTCGAACAGCTGATTGCGACAAAATGCGCCGTCGGAATATTGCATCAGTATGACCAATTCGTGGACCGCCACGAATCCTCGGTTCAGGGGAAGGAGTACCGAAATGCCTCGACCCACCTCCTCAGGCTTGAGTGTCTCGAAATTCCCCCGAGGGTCGCGGGTCGAGTAAATTCCGCCATTGGCGGTCGACAGTACGAGCGAATCTCCGATCGCCAGCGCGCCTTGGATTCGCAGCGGCGGCGCCACCGTCGCTAGGCGGTCGAGGTCGAGTCTCTCCATCGCCGTCTGCGAGCTGACAAAAAAACCGTGTTCGTCCGCCGCGTACCCGAAGAGAAAGTCGCGTCCCCCCGTCCACCCGGTTCGAGTCCCGTCCTCTTGGGGCCGCTCGATCGAGAGCTCCTGAACCCAGCCCGACTCGTAGCGCTCGATCTTGATCGTCTTCTTGACGTTGAGCAGCGCGTACACCGCGCCCGTAGGCAACGCGCCGAGCCTCACGATCCCTGAGCCGTCGCGCTCGCGCACGACCGTTCGGGACCCCTCGAGCAGTCCTCGCGTCACGCGCCCGCCCAACTCGGCCAGCCAAACGTCGCCGTCGGCCGATTCCAACACCCCAGTGACCGCCGCGGTCGAGATCCGTACGAGCTGATTCGTAGCGAAATCGAGTCGAGAGAACCCAAGCGTGTCTCCCAAATACGTGGCGGACCCGATCCTGGCTACGGTCAACGCGTCCGCGCCTGCGACCTCGAGGCGGGAGGTCACCCGAAACTCACGACAGCCCGGTGAGCACGCTCGCTCGCCCACGAGTATGTCCGCCGGAGGTTCGCTCCCGACGAGCTCGGCCCCAGAAGGCCCAAGTCGAAACCGCTCGAGCGGGCTGAGCAACGAGCACGGGCCGGAGCCAGGCGTGAGCTCCCCCGCGACTACGCCCAACTGATCGAGTCCCTCGTCATACGTGAACAGCAACAAGCCCGCCTCGAGAGTCACGCGATCGAGCTCCAAGCGGATGGGCTCGAGTGGGTCGAGCACGAGCACACGGCCGTCGAAAATCAAGACGGCGGATCGAGCTTCGCCGCTCATGGGCACCGCGATATGAACCTTCTCCTCGGCGCATCCCGGCGTGAGGCCGAACGCCGCCAACAACAGTGACCACGTTCGCAGCATCGATCCGGACCATTTCCAACGATCGGGCGCCGCAACGCAAACTCGGAAAAGATCGCCGCGCTCGTGTTAGCTTCATGCGTCGTGCTCGAACGTCGCAGACGCGCCGAGATCGTGACCCTTCTGCTGCTGGTGCCGAGCGCATCCAGCGCCGGCCCATGGACCAAGAGCCTGGGCGAGGCCTATCTCAAGCTTTCAGGCTCCCTGTTCACGAGCGACACCTACGTGGATCCGACGGGCTTCGTTCAGGCCGGTCTCGATCACGCGAGCCTGACGACGTCCCTTTACGCCGAAGTCGGGGTGTGGGACCAACTCGCGGTCAACTTCTATCTTCCCCACGTGGTCGGGCGAAACCGCTCGGCCGGCGGCGACCGCTACGCCTCCCTTGGCCTCGGAGACGCGTCGCTGGGGCTTCAGTGGTCCTCTCCATTTCTTGGATTCCCTCACGCAATACGGGCGGGCGCGAAATTCCCGCTCTACGATCTCGGCGCCATTGAAGGTTTCGAGGCGAGTCGCTTTCCCGCTCGTGGCGACGGACAGGTCGATTTCACCGTCGCGATCTCTGCCGGTGATGGGTTCGAAGTCCTCGGACTGAGTGGGTTTGGCTACCTCGAGGCCGGAAACGTATTTCGGAGCGAGTGGTTCACGGGGACGGACGACGGCCGCGTCTTGTTGGACTCAGTCACGGGATCGGGTCAGGTCGGTCTGTCGCTCGTCGAGTGGCTGACTTTGGCCGTCTCGGTTCAGGCGCTCTTACCTTACTCGGAGGACCGCGTCTCGAAGGCATATCTCACCGTCGGCGGCGCGGCATTCGTACGGGTGTGGAAGTCGCTGTCCGTCGAGCTCGGCGCGGATTTCATCGCCCTGGCTCGAAACGGCTCGATAGGTTCGTCTTATTCTCTGGGAGTTTCGTATGCGCTGTGAGCCCCCATCGGAGGATCTTCCGATGATTCTCCCAAGACCTGCAACGACGAGAGTTTGGGCGGTCTCGAGTCTCGCCGGACTCTTGGTTGCGTCGACCGCGTGCGGAGAGTATGTCGCGTACGAGAATGGACCCCCGGCCAACGTGCCCCCGGGAGCGGTCAATCTCGACGAAGCGACCAAGGCCTGGCTCGAGAGCACGAAGACTCTGGAGCACGTGGCGTGGACCGGCCTCTTGACACGTTATGCCAAGCTCGATTCGAACGGTGTGGTCTTGCTCGACTACCGCGCCATTTCCACGAGCACCGAGGCCACCTTGCAGCTCGATCGGTACCTCGCCACGCTGGATGTCGTGGAATCGGCGCAGCTCGAAGGCACGGCCGAGCGCCTCGGCTACTGGATCAACGGCTACAACGCAGCGGTGGTGCGCGGCGTGCTGGATTTTTGGAGCGGAGACTCCACGTACTCGGTGTCTTCGAACGACTTCGTATTCTTCGACCTGCCTCGACACCGCTTCGGAGGGCTCGTGCTGAGTCTGAACCAGATCGAGCACGGCGTGCTTCGCGGAGACACGACCCACGCCAGCGTGAGAGGAACGAGCGACGACCTTCGCGCTCGCCTGCTGGCCCTCCACCAAGAGGTTTGGCAAGGTCAACCCATCGACGCTCGCTTTCACATCGCGCTCAATTGCGCTTCGCTATCGTGCCCCAACCTGCTGTTCGAGGCCTTTCGAGGCCCCGCGCTCGAAACTCAGCTCGATTCGGCCTCCCGGGCGTTCGTGGCGGACCCCGAAAAGGGCGCCGGGCCAAACGGAATCTCATCCATCTTCCGATTCTATGCCGCTGATTTCGAAGTGACCTACGGAAACGCCGCCGGGTTCATCTCCCGACACCGAGAGGGTGGGCTCGACGGCGTCAACCTCGATCGCTACCTCGAATACGACTGGTCCCTGAACGCCCCTCCATGAACGCCGCTCCATGATGGACTCTCTCGGAAAACCGCTGCTGTATGCTCCCCAGACCCTGGAGGAGCTGATGGCGCGAGCCCACGCCATCGTCGGAATGACCTTCGCCGAGCTCGCGGACCTCTTGGACGTACCCATTCCGAGGGACTCCGCGAGAGCCAAGGGGTTTGGCGGCACGCTGGTCGAACGCGCGCTCGGCGGCAGCGCCGGTAACCAGCCGGAGCCCGACTTCGAGCTCCTCGGCGTAGAGCTCAAGACGATCCCGCTCGACCGAGAAGGCCTACCCATCGAATCGACCTTCGTCTGCAGCGCCGACGTCTCGCGCCTCATCACCGAGCTGTTCGCCGACTCGAGAGTCGCCCACAAGACGGCCCGAGTGCTCTTCGTGCCGGTCGAGGGTGACAAGACACTCATCCCCGCGGTAAGACGCGTCGGGCAGGCCGCCCTGTGGATTCCGGACGAGATGGAGACCTCGATCCTCGAGGCCGACTACTCACTGATTTCCAAAAGGATCATCGCCGAGGGCCTCGAGGGAGTGACCGGTTCCCTTGGAAGAGCGCTCCACCTGCGACCCAAATCCACGCGCAAGGACGCCAATCGAGCCTTCTACCTGCGGCCCAGCTTCACCGGCCCGGCCCTGCATCGAGCAGCCGGCCTGTAACGAGGCGCCAACCATCGGAACTCCTGGTGTGGCATCTGCCTCCCGATCAACTTCCGTCCTTGCAGGAAGGGATCATCGGGGCTGTCCCGGGTTGCCTAAATTTAGCCGGTGAACTAAATTGAGCGCGTGGTGTCAAACCCGCCTTTCTCCAACCCGTTTCGCCCCGGTGCTGGGCACGCTCCGCCGTATCTTGCGGGTCGGGATCACGAGAAACGCGAGTTCGCTAGGCTCCTCGAACAACCACTCATCCTCGAAAATCTGGTACTCACGGGCCTTCGCGGAGTCGGGAAAACGGTGCTGCTGGACGCTCTGAAACCCATGGCGCAGCAACTTGGTTGGCTTTGGGTCGGTACGGATCTCTCCGAGTCAGCGAGCATAAGCGAAGAAAGCGTGGCGATCAGATTGATCGCGGATCTCTCGACGGCAACCTCCGGTCTCGTGTTGACCGAGAAGGACCAGACTCAAATTGGCTTCGAAAAACCAACGACGAAACGGAGAATCATGCTCGACTTTCCGACGATGGGTTCGATCTACAGCGCGACACCGGGGCTCGTCGCGGATAAGCTCAAAGCCGTCCTGGAGCTCGCCTGGCAGGTGCTGAGTAGCTCCGGTCGCAACGTGCGAGGGCTGATTTTTGCCTACGATGAAGCTCAGAACTTGGGAGACCATGCCGCAAAGGACCAATATCCGCTCTCGCTATTACTCGATGTTTTTCAGTCGGTTCAGCGAAAAGGCGTCGCCTTCATGTTGGCGTTAGCCGGACTTCCGACCCTTTTTCCAAAATTGGTCGAGGCCAGGACCTTTGCCGAGCGGATGTTTCGGGTTGTTTTCCTCGACCGATTGAGTGCCACCGATAGCCGCGACGCCATTCTCAAACCCATTGCAGACGCCTCTTGTCCGGTGAGATTGAGTGAGTCTTCGGTCAAACTCATCGTGGCGAGGGCGAGTGGATATCCGTATTTCCTTCAGTTCATCTGCCGAGAAGTCTATGATGCGTTTCTGGCAAATCTTCAGGCGACCGGCAAATTCGGCTTGGTACCCATCGATGCCATTACCCGAAAGCTCGATTCTGATTTCTTCGCAGGGCGATGGGCCAGAGTGACCGATCGACAGCGAGATCTTCTCGTCGTGATCGCTCGTATCGAACGCGCCGACGAGGAATTCGCGGTCCAGGAAATAGTCGAGTCGTCGAAAGACGGGCCGGGCAAGCCGTTCAGCAGTAGCCACGCAAATCAGATGCTCGTCGCCTTGTCGGCCATGGGCCTGGCCTACAAGAACCGCCACGGCAAATACTCCTTCGCGGTGCCGCTTTTCGGAGAATTCGTACTGCGGCAAATGGGAGAGAGCTGAGCGTCGCGGAACCTGGGCAGCACTTGCAGCTGCTACAAGGGGTCCGTCAGCGAGCGCCAAAATGGCTCGACCGTTCCGTCAGACAATCGTCAAGGGCCGCGGTAGCACGGCCTCGGGAGCGGTCGTAGCGGACAGTCATCGACGGCCCGAGTCACAGTCGAGTCTCGAAGTGACGCCGTACCAAAGGCACGAGCCACGGCGCGGCGAATACCGAGCTGTAGTGTCCCGTCGGCGTGACGCCTCGAGCCGGCCGACCTGCGGCGACCCACACCTCGGTACCTCGCTCGAACGGAATGACGCCGTCGAAGCGAGCATGAACCATGAGTGTGGCTCGTGGGTCGAGCCTTGCTGCGAAGCGAAGCGGATCGAACCTTCCGAGCCAGCGGTCGATCTCCCGATCCAACTCGGCGTCCCTGATCCCCTTGGCTTCGTACGAAGAGAGCACCGCCTCGATCTCTTCTTCGGACCGCGCCGCCCTCATCACTCGGACCAAGTCACCGCCGCCGAGGGCGAGCACGGTCGCCTTGACGCGTGAGTCGCTCGCCGCGACGAGCGTGGCGATGAACGAGCCCATGCTGATCCCGACCAACCCGATCGCGTGAGACCCAGGAACTCGCGCCGCCTCCGCCCAGTCGAGGCCGCGCCGAACGTCGACGACCGCCTCCTGCATGAGATGCGCGGCCCGCGGGAGCGCCCCGTCTGCGACGAACGCGTCGGCCTTGCGCTCGAAGCGCAGGGTGCTGAAACCTTCCTCGGATAAATCACAGGCGAACAAGTCGGACGCGCCGTAGTCGCCCCCGAGAATCGGCAACACGACGATCAGCCCCCTCACGCCTCGGTCCGGGACTCGGAGGAGCGCCCTCGAATCGAGGTTCCTCGGGTCCGACCGGTCCCTCGATGGGTAGGTGACTTGGTAGCTTCGGTATCGGTCGGACTCGGGAGTCTCCGACTCGAGCGTCGCCCGGACCGGGAGCCTCGGATAGGGGAATGGGTCCGAGCCCGTCATCGGGGCATGACGCGTCCCGACGCCGACGGTGCGCAGGCAACCCGAGAGCATCGTCAGCAGGATCAACGCTCGAAACCCATTGCGGTTGTCGAGCTTCGGCGGCATGTTCCCGACCAGCTTCATGAACGCACCCACGATCACGCTCACCGACCGCGCCCTCACTCAATTCCAAACAGCACTGGCCGAAGGCGGCCCCTGCATTCGGGTCTCGATCGACGACCGATATCGCCACGAGCTCGGTGTGGACGATCCAAAGCCCGACGATCTTCGCGTCGAAGTCCGCGGCGTTCCATTCGTGCTCGACGCAAAGTCAGCCGCGCGCGCCAACGGCGTGTCCATCGATTTCGTGGATCGAGCGAGCGGAGCCGGCTTCAAGATCGAGAACCCCAACGAGCCCCAAACCCCTGTTCGCACGTTCGACGCAGCTCAATGGGACGCCGAAGTACTGAGCTCTCCCGAGCCCGTCCTCGTCGATTTTTGGGCTGCCTGGTGCGGCCCGTGTCGCGCGGTCGCTCCGCTCGTCGAGGAGCTCGCCGGTGAGTACCGTGGAAGAGCCCGCGTCGGGAAGCTGAATACCGACGACAATCGAACGATCGCACAAAAATATCACATTCAGTCGATTCCGACGCTGATCGTGTTCAAGAACGGCCAGGAGGTCGACCGGCTCATTGGGACCAAGCCCAAAGCGCAGATCGCTGCCCTCCTGGACCGAGCGCTCGGGTGAGTCATGGAGACTCGCGAAGAGCTCGAGGCGACCTTTCGCCAGCACGTACTCGACCTCGAGCGCCGGGCCATGGCGTCCATCGAGAGTCTCGGCTTCGATCGACTCCTGATCTTGGCCGGTCCGGCCAAGGCCAAGTCGGCCCACGACGATCAGGACTACACGTTCGTTGCTACTCCGGCTTACGCCCACTTCGCGCCAGCGCCCGTGCCCGGCGCCGCGGTGATTTTGGGTGAAGGTCGACGGCGGTTGTTCCTGCCTCACGAAGAGAGTTTTTGGGAACGGCCGGAACCTCCCGATCTCGATCTTCTAGGTTCGGTCTACGAGATCATCCCGGCTCGGCTTCCGAGCGACGCCGCAGGCTTCGTAGGGCCGAGGACCGCGGTCGTCTCACACGATGTCGCACCCTTCGAAGTGCCGGCGCTGAACATGAATCCGCTCTCCGTACGTGAGGCGCTCGACGAGCTCCGCGTGAAAAAGAGCCCGTACGAGCTCGAGGCGCTGCGCCAAGCGAGCCGTCGCGCCGCGCTCGGTCACGTTGCCGTCAAAGATGCCTTCCTCGGCGGAGAGACGAGTGAGTTGGCCCTGCACCTGCTCTATCTCTCCGCGACTCAGCAGGACGACGCCGACACACCGTACAAGAACATCGTCGCCGTAAACGAACATGCCGCGATCCTGCACCACGTCGTGTATCGCCGGTCCAAGGTAGACGGGGCCCGGTCGGTCCTGCTCGACGCCGGAGCAACTCAGGCAGGCTACGGAAGCGACATCACCCGGACGTGGGCCAAGTCAGCAGGCCCCTTCGCCGAGCTCGTCGCTCGAATGGCGCAGCTCCAGGATGAAGTCATCGCCCGCATCGAAGTCGGCAAGATGTACGAGGCGCTCCATGACGAAGCGCATGAGCTCTTGGCGGGAGCCTTGATCGACACCGGCCTCTATCGCGGCTCCGCGGACAGCGCCGTCGAGCTCGGCGTCACGCGGGCCTTTCTGCCCCACGGGCTCGGGCACTCGCTCGGAATCTCCGTACACGACGTCGGCTGCAAGAAGACCCAACCGCGACCCGAGAACAAGTACCTCCGGAACACCCGAGAGATCGAAGCCGAGCAAGTCTTCACCATCGAGCCGGGCCTGTACTTCATCGACAGTCTCCTCGGGGCGCTCCGCAGCGAGGCGAACGGGCGCGAAGTCAATTGGGTCCTCGTGGATCGACTCCGCTCGGCAGGCGGGATCCGAATCGAAGACAACATCCACGTGCTCGAGCGAGGCGTCGAGAACCTCACTCGGCCGCACCTTGCAAACGTCTGATGAAGGCTTTGCTTCGACGCTGCGTCAGGTCAGGGATGGGCAGCGCGGAGCAGCCGCGGAATCAGCTCCGCGAGGTAGTCGCGAAGTTGGCTCGCGGAAACTGATCCCGGGAGCATCGAATCCTCTGGGATTCGGACCTCCGAAAGGACCCAGGCGAGCGTGGCGGGGGTACAGCCTCGCAAGTAGCGCCAGCCGCTGTAAGAATGTAAGAAATCCACTGGTTGACGGGTTCGACCGGATCGGCCAGGGTCGCCCCATGCAGGGACCGATCGGCCGGGCGCGCGTCACCACGGACTCAGTAGAGTCTTGGCTACGCACGAACGACAAGGCTGGCCTCGACAAGCTCGCGTCCGGCCAGGCCCTCGACGCCAAGGCGCTGGCCGGCCTCGCCAACGGCCTCGGCGCCTCTGCCACCGACGTTTCCCAAGCGATCACTCAGCTCGAACAGAAGCTCGCCAAGGAAGCCAAGTCAGAGAAAGCCGGCTTCGCCTCGTATGGCGTACGCGGCTTTGGGGGCGCAACGACCTTTCAGGGCGCCAAGAGTGAGTCGGCGCTCGGCCGTTTCCGCTTCGAAGGTTTCAACCCAAGACTGGACGCGAAGCTCGACGAGCTGACCGGAGGACACCGGCTCGCCGCCCAGTTCCCCGTTCCTCTGGACAAGCAAAAATCCCTCGCGGCGCTCAAGGCCGACCTGAGAGACGTCCCCGTCAAGCTCGCCAACGGGCAGGTGGGTGACGTCTACACCAAGCTCGCTACCGACAAGTCACTCTCCAAGGAGCAAAAAGCTCGGATCTTCTCCGTGCTCGCCGAGGTCCGCGACAACTACTTGCGCCTCGACGATGCCATCGCACCCGGCGAGAAGAACAAAGGCTACCAAGTCGTCAACTGGAAGCACACTCGAGGAGAGATCGACCAGGTCCTCGAGGCCGCCAAGCTCGGCAAACTCACCCCAACTCAGACCGAAGACGCGCTCCTCGCATCCATCTTCTCCGACGCGGTGAAGACTCCGCAGAACTTCATCACGCACAACATCGACGGGGCCTACGCCGCCGCCGAGGTCCTCTCACGACACCTCGATCCCAAAAAAGACCTCGCGAGGCTCGAAGGAATCATCGGCGCGGTGAAGGAGCACCAAATCGGGCCACCCGCGTTCATGTCCATGATCATGACCGGGATGCTCAAAGGGAAGCTGGGCAAAGAGGCCGCCGCCGCCGATCTCGAAAATGTCGCCTCCATCGGAAAGAAAGTCGCGAACCCTCTCGACCCAAAAAACCAAACCGCCGATCGCTCCGAGCTCGCGTTCTCGCCGGCGGAAAGAGCCATCCTGAGCAAGCTCGGGGTCGAGAGTTGGGCGGTTCCGAACCCAAAGTCCGCCCATCACAAAGCCTCCCGCGCCGTCATCGATGGTGACTCACTCATCAACTACGCGAGCCCCGACGGCTGGGCGAAGATCGTCGCGATCCGAGGCCCCGACACCGGTCCGTTCTTCGAAGACAAGGTCGTGTTCGACTCCGTGGGTTCCGCCAAGAAGAGTTACGACGACGCCTACTCCGTGCTGAGTGACGCCGCCAAGCCGCTCGCCCGGCAAGGACTCGCACGGACAGACAAGTCGCTCGAGCGCGTAAGAGCGAAGATGGAGAAGTTCCTCGAAGCGAAGGGGAAAGACGTCCCTTATGATGACAACGGGAAGGTCCCCTTCTGGAACACGCCGTTGAAATACCCGAGCCAAGGTGAGCTCTCTGCCAAGGAGAAGCAGCAGTTCGAGTTCGCCAAACAGATCCGCGAGGAGTTCGTGGGCTTGTTGAGGGCAGAGCAAGGGATTTACGAATGATGGCCGCGGGCCTCGAACAGAAGAAGTCCGAAGAGCTCGAGGCACGAAAGAGTGAGCTCGAATACTTGGCGCAAATGCAGGCCCTCGAAGGGCTGACGCCAAATCCCGCCGACACAGCAGAATATCAGGAGCTCAAGCGGGAGCTCGAGCGACGCAAAAAGAGACAAGACAAGCCCCGTTAGGTTCGATTAATCCGGTTCGATTAATCCTCATGCTGCCCCAGGCACGGGCACGGGCACGGGCACGGCATTTTCGGGACCTCGGCGGCTGTCGAGGA
>CAYXDO010000045.1:0-69723 GCA_964463485.1 uncultured Myxococcales bacterium
AGAGACTCAGATGCACGCACGGATTCAGACCGCCGCGAAGCGGCTTCGTTCAACGAGCACGAGCACGAAGCTTTTTCCAGAACTCGGCAAGTCTGGGAATTCGCTCGCAGGAAATCGTGCTCGTACTCGTTCGTGCTCGTGCTCGTGCTCGTGCTCGAAAAACGTGGGGGATTTCGTGTGACACAGTAGTGTTAACCAAAATCCGGTACGCGCCGGGGATGCCGGTCGGGAGAGGGCCATCGGCATTCGTAGGTCCCGAAAAACCCACCCCTGCGATGCGGACCGTTGACGCGCCCCGCGAGATCCGGGGCAATGACCGTCGAATGCGGGAAGACTCGACCCGCCCCTCGCTGGCCTGGCGCACTGCTGGGATGATCGCCGCATGCGCCGCCTGCCTGCCGGACACGAGCTCTATTTTGGCCCCCGAAGAGCAGGGCATCTTCACCTGGGTGCTCGTAGATGACGCGAATCAACTTGCTCGAGCTCCTGAGTTGGGACCCTTCTCGTCCATCGCAACCTTCGAACCAGAGCTCGCTCTCGGATGGGCCTGTGATGCGCCGAGTAGGCTCGGCCTCACGAGAAGCTCGGCAGGGTGGGTCTCCGCAGGAGATCCGATTCGGATCCCAGACTCATGGTGGGACCGGCGCGACGGTCGATTCCAGGCTAGGAGCGAGGCCGGCGAGCTGTCGACCTTCGCGCTCTCGCCCATCACGCCGTGTGTTCGGCTCTCCGAAGAGCGTGACGTGCTCATGGAGACGGCCGACTATCCGAGGTTGGTTGCACCTTTTGGCGGCGGCGTGCTCGTCGTCGGTTCGGACCTGCTCGTCGAGCTCAAGAGCGACGGTACCCGCATCGATCGCGAGGGGCTCCCGGACGTCGTGGCGGCGGCGTTGGTCGAGGACGAGCTTTGGGTCGTAACCCACCGGAGCCCGCGGCTCGAGATCGTCCACGGAACCCTCGACGTAAGCTCGAGAGCTCACTTCGAGTCGATCTTCGAGTGGATCACCGAAAAGCCGTGCGGGCTCGAGCAAGGTGAGTTTGCGCTGGTGGCGCCTCCCGCAAGGCCAGTCGATCGACTCTACCTGGTCACCTTCGACGCCGCGGTGATCGAGCTGACTCGAACGGGGACGACGTGGCGCTCGAGCACCCTTCGCACGATCGAGCAAGGCGAGCGACGCGCCTGCAAGACCGAGCCGAGCGCCATTTGGGTCGCACCCGAAGGGGTGGCCACGGTCTCCGGCGACCTGGATGCCAAAATCAACATCTTCACGCCGCGCGGGCCGATCGTCGAGAGCGTTCCATCCGTCGGAGTGACCACGCAGCTCATTCAGCTCCCGGGAAAAGGGATCGCGGTCGGCGACACCGCAGGCGGCGTCTTCTTGCGACGCGCGCCCGGAGAGTTCGACATCGTGGAGACGGGAGATATCTCTCAGCCACCCATCGGGCTCTTGGCTCCGTTTTTCGGGGATGGTCTGTTCATCTCGGCGGCAGGAGGCGGAGGCACGCGCCAGTGGTTCGAGGGTCACGGAGTCTGCACTGAGTCACCCTCGGAGTTTCTGCCTCCCCTGATTTGGCTCCTTCGACTCGGAGACGACCTCGTCGGCGTGCCTTCGCACAGCGGAGACTCGGTGTTCGTTCTCATGAGGCTGCGCCAAGTTGCGGACATATGCCGTCCGCACCCGCTTTGAAAGGCTACGGGCATGCGTCTTCGCCAGGGAGCTCAGCCACGAACCCTTGGTCGTCCTCATCGCCGTGACCCTCGGCGACGACCAAAAGAGCTCGGTCCGTCCACGCTAGGGCGAGGCTCGCGTCGGATGGCGCGATGGGCTCGGCCGGACACACCCCTTCGCTGCTGAGTCTGACGAACTCACCATCCCTTCCGCCTGCGACGAGCCCGCGATCGAAGGGGGTCACGATGCGGGCGCCGGACGGCGAGGAGAACGACAGCTCCCAGCTCGCTCCGCTCCGCTCGAACACGTTCCCGAGCGAGGTCCCGAGCCACACCCGCCTGCCGCTCCTCACCAGAGTCTTCGGCACGTCCGGGGCCTGACTCGGAGCGGGCTCGAGCTCCAGCGTTCCCGTCGAAAATCGGGCGACGTTCTCTCCGAAGGGTCCGATTGCGAGCGCCTCGCCTCGCCCAATCCAGGCGACGCCGCCAAAGGCTCCGGTCCGCTCGTCCTCGAGAGGATCACCTTCGAAATGGGACCGCCAATGTCCCTCGCGATATTGCGCGAATCGAGACGAATCCGAGAGGAGAAACAGCTCCGGCTCGCCGTCGTCCGATCCGTCGAGCCAGATGTGTCCCTCATGCGTTTGGTCGTTCAGCGTCTCGAGCACCTCGACCTCGGTGAGCGGAGAGCGATCGTCGACAAATGCTCGAACGAGCTTGCCTCCGTAGCCCGCCAGCCATGACTCGCCGCTCGGACGCCGAAACGCTGCGAGGCTCGGCGTCGCCGTCGAAATCTCGGTGAGTAAGCGCGGCGCCTCACCCATCGTCATTTCGAAAAAACGACCAT
The DNA here is from genome assembly GCA_964463485.1 of uncultured Myxococcales bacterium. Lineage (GTDB taxonomy): Bacteria > Myxococcota > Kuafuiibacteriia > Kuafuiibacteriales > Kuafuiibacteriaceae > CAYXDO01. The sequence continues at coordinate 2,517 of CAYXDO010000045.1, forward strand.
CCGCGGTGGTCGCGAACGCTCGCTCGTTGGAGATCCGCACGACCGCACGAATCGGGTACGCCGCAGTGCCCGGAAAAGCGAAGTGACCGCGACTCACCCATTTTCGACACGGTCCTGGGCGCGCGGGGCCCTCGATTCGAATGGGTATCAGCTCTTCGATCGGCCAAGCGGTGACGGCTGCGGCGGTGGACTCGCCTCGTTGAAGCGAGCTCGGGCGCGGCAGCGTGCGGTCGCCGCCCTCGACCCAACCCGGAGAGATCGAGAGGTCGTCGAGCGCGCATGCGTACCGAAGCACAAATAGATTCTCCGCGTCGGCAACCGGCATGGACACGGTCTCTTCGGAGCGGGTATCGAACGCAGCGACCCGAGTCGCGCCGTCTTCGGGCAACGACACGACGAGCACGGCCTGTGCGCCTTCCACGGAGAGAACGATCCGCGAAGCTTCTGGGGCGCAGGCCATCGAGAAGAGCGCGAGGGTCGAGGTCGGACCATCGGGCCATCGCGCTCGGCGAGCCCGGGGGCTTTGGGCCCTTCGCATCGAGACGAACGTAGCAGAAGAAGTGTACTCTGCGCTCGTGCTCCTCGCGTTCCTCTTGGCGACGTCGGTGGCGATCGAGGTCGCCGAAATCGACGGCGTCGACGACGCCGTCGCGATCGACGTGGCCCGCGCCCTGGGCCGCGCGCTCACGCCCCGCACTGGGAGCCCCATCGTCGAAGGGATCGATTGGGTGAGTTGCGAGGGCGCGAGCGACACCCTCGACTCGGACGCGAAGAGCACCGCGAAAGAATCTTGCCTCGTCGCCGGCCTGCAGAGCCGCACTGGGGCCCGCACGATCGTCCTGTTGCGGCTCTTCGGACGCAAGTCCACCATCCGCGTGGCCGCCCGACGCTTCGATGAGTCGAGTCCCCCGGCCGAGGCCACCGCAACACTCTCCGGCCGCGCGCAGTGGGCAGAGGAGCTCGCCGAAGTCGCTCGGAGCTTGTTTCCCGCAGCCGCCGCACCGCAGGATGCCACCCAGACACCCGAGGTCTCGGAGGCGGAGTACTCTCTGGCCCCCTGGGCGCTCTTGGGCGCAGCGGCCCTTGGGATCACAGCGAGCGCGGCCCTCTTCATCGCCGCAAGCTCCGCGAGGGAGCGCCTCGAGACCGAAGCACTCCTTGGCTCGCAGGCCGACGAGCTCGACAGCGCCATGCGAGGGCGGTCGATCGCCGCCCAGATCGCGCTCGGAACCTCCGTGGCGCTCGCGGCCTCGGGATTCGTGCTCCTCACCTTCTGACAGGCCGTTCGGCCGAGTGCGACATAAACAACGAGCCGCACAGCACCAACTCACTTATTCGCCACTCATTTGGTGACGAGTACGGGCACCGCTCCACCACCGTCCGACGCGCTCGAAGCTCCGCTCACCCCTCCCGCTCCGTGCCGTTTCGGAATATCGTGGCTCCGTGACTGCCAAGACGATCCCTCACGTCGCCAGCGGCCTGCCTCCTATTCGCGGCCTGCGGCTCGAGGTCGTCGAAGGTCCGAGCGCCGGCCTCACTCAATCTTTCTCGAAAGATTCGGTCTCCATCGGCACGGCGATAGGGAATGATCTCGTCATCGAAGATCCCAAAGTGTCGAGGTATCACGTGGAGCTTGGTCGTGTTGGAGATCGGATCTCGGTCCGGGACCTCGGCTCGACGAATGGCACGTGGCTCGGCGGCGTCAGGCTCAAGGACGTCGAAGCACCTCCGCGAACGGAGCTCCGTCTGGGCGAGTCTAGGGTGCGGATAGAGGACGCTGGCACGGTCGAGATCGAGCTGCTCGACGATGAATCGCTCGGGCGCTTCCGGGGCCGCACGCCCGAAGCGCGGCGCCTCATGGCTTTGATGCAGAAGGCCGCCAAGAGCGACGTGCCCGTGCTCGTGCTCGGAGAGACCGGCACCGGCAAGGAAGTCATCGCACGGACCATTCACGAACACAGCGCTCGCGCCCGAGGACCTCTCGAAACCGTGGACTGCGGCGCCCTCATGCCGACCCTCGTGGCCAGTGAGCTCTTCGGCCACGAACGCGGAGCCTTCACCGGGGCCGATCGGCAACACGTCGGAGCCTTCGAGCGCGCCCACGGAGGCACTCTCTTTCTCGACGAGATCGGGGAGCTCCCGTCTTCGCTCCAACCGGCGCTCCTCGGAGTACTGGAGCGCAAGAGCTTCCGGCGACTCGGCGGAACCAAACAAATCCCCGTCGACGTACGGGTCGTGGCGGCAACTCATCGAGACCTGCGCACGGAAGTCAACGCCGGTACCTTCCGCCAAGATCTCTATTTTCGCCTGGCCGTCATCGTGCTCAAAGTCCCGGGCCTGCGCGAACGCGCGGGCGACCTTCCGATCTTGGTCGAGCACTTCCTCCGGGAGGCCGGTCACTCGGTGAGCGCGACCGACCTATTCACGCCCGAGATGTGGGCGCAGATGAGAACCTATCGCTGGCCAGGGAACGTGCGCGAGCTCCGCAACTTCGTCGACGCCGCGATGGCGCTCGGGGAAGCGCCCGAGCTCGAGCGAGACGAACACCTCCCAAGCACCCCCAAGCCCCAGAAAAGCACGAAGTCGTCCGAGCCGGAGGAAGCACGCAGACCGGAGAATCGCGACGAGTCACGGGCCTTCCCTTCCGAGCCCCTCGAGAGTTTGATCCAGCTCGAATACAAGGACGCACGCCAGAAAATTCTCGACGAGTTCGAGCGACTCTACTTAGCCTCCGTGTTGGAGCGCGCGGAAAACAACATCACCTTGGCGGCGCAGCGAGCACGAATCCATAGGACCTACCTGATTCAGATGTTGAAACGCCACAACCTCAGATGATCACCGCAGAGCCGCGTCGAGCGGCCGCGTTTTTGGTACACTCGCGCTCGTGGTCGGTCGTTATCGGCCCGTCAGGCTGATCAGCCAGGGCGGCTTCGCCGAGGTCCACGAGGCCGTCGTCGAAGGGAGCCAGGGCTTCTCGCGGCGCGTAGCCAAAAAGACGCTCCTCGCATCCAAGATCTCCGACCCGTCGGCGGTGGCGTCGTTCCTCGACGAAGCGCGCATCACCAGCCAGCTCCATCACGCCAACATCGTCGCGACCCTCGACTTCGGAGAGGAGGACGGCCGGCCCTTTCAGGTGCTCGAGCTCGTCGATGGGTTGGATCTCGAGGCGCTGCTCGCGCGTTCCGGCCCAATGGGTACGGCGCTTGCCTGTTACATCGCCAAGGAGGTCGCGTGGGCGCTCGCCTACGCGCACGAGGCGCGCGACCAAAGCGGCCGCAGCCTCGGCATCGTCCATCGCGACGTGAGTCCCGAAAACGTCCTCTTGTCATGGTCCGGCGACGTCAAGCTCGCTGACTTCGGCATCGCCCTAGCGACTCGACGGGAGGAGTCCACCCGGGTGGGCATCGCAAAAGGCAAGCTCGATTACATGTCCCCCGAGCAACTCAGAGCGGTCGAGGTCGATCCGCGCTCGGATCTCTTCTCGCTCGGATGTGTCCTCACCCAGATGCTCACTGGAACCAGCCCGATGAGCGCGAAAGAAGCTCGGGAGCAACTCTTGAAGGGCGAGCCCCTCGAGCTCACTGAGCCGATCGAGCCCGATGTGCTCCGGATCCTCCTTCGAGCTCTGTCCCCAAACAAACAGGACCGACCGGCGACCGCCCAGCAGCTCGCGGAGGAGCTATCGAGGGCGTTCTCGGCGCGATCCGAGCAGGACGGACGAGCCGCGCTGGTTTCCGCGCTGACACCCTTGCGCCCCAAGGCCGAGAAGAAAAAGACGGCCCTCGATGGCATGTTCGACGCTGGGCTCTTGGACATGCTCGCGGAGCCGCAGGCCGAAGGACAAGAGCCGACGCGAAGCCTTGCTCCCCAAACGGAGCCATGGCGTCCAGTGTCGCGAACCGAACCTTCGTCCGAGGCGACCGACGCCGGTGAGTTGTCGGCCCCGGGTGACTCGCTCGAAGGCTCCTTCGTCCATGGGTACCGAATCGAGTCCGTGTTGGGCGAGGGCGCGACCGCCACCGTCTACCGGGCAACTCACCCGGTGCTCCACCGCGAGATCGCCGTCAAGGTGTTGCACACGGCGACACCGAACGCGACCCGTCGCCTGCGCGCCGAGGCCCAAGCCCTCGCGAGGCTCCAGCACGAGAATCTCGTCGCAGTCGTGGACTACGGCGAGATCTCGGACGGACGCCCGTTTCTGGCGATGGAGCTCGTTCGAGGTCGAACACTCAAACAACTCATCAAGACCGAGGGCGCGATCCCATACTCGAGAGTTGCTGCGATCTGCGGACAGATCGCCCGAGGACTCGCTCACGCCCACGAAAACGGAGTCATCCACCGAGACTTGAAGCCTGCCAACGTCATGCTCACCGAAGTGCACGGAGGCGAGGTCGCGAAGATCACAGACTTCGGGCTCGCGCGTGCCGAGGACCGACAGACCAGACTGACCCGCGCCGACCAACTCCTCGGCACCCCGGCCTTCATGGCCCCCGAACAGACAAAGGGCACTGACGAAGTGGGCCCCCCGGCCGACGTGTATGCGCTCGGCGGAGTCATGTACGCGTTGCTCGCCGGCCGGCCTCCGTTCGGAGGCAAGTCCCTCCTCGTAGTCCTCGACAAACACCGAAACGAAGCCCCCGCCCCACTCGCCGACTTCGGCGGCCTCGGACCGCTCGCCCTCGAGCTTTTGCGCAAGGATCCCGCGGAGCGCCCCACCGCCCGTCAGGTCGTCGAACGACTCGAGCTGCTCGGCGTCCCTGGACCCCTCGGTCCCGAATCGACCCCGACCGAAGTCACCGAGGTCTCGTCTGCGACTCAGCCGCCCCTCGAGAGTGTCTCGATCTCCTTCACCCCGAGCCCGGCTGAAGCTGCCGCCCAAGTCTCCGCGCGAACGAGCCCCGCGCGAACGAGCTCCGCGCGAACGAGCTCCGCGCTTGGCGTGGAGGCATGGACGCAGGGCAAGTGGATCGCTGCGAGCTTGGCCCTCCTCATGCTCGGGCTCGGCGCGTCCTTGTGGCTGATGAGCGACCGCCCACCCACGCCTGCCGAAGTGACCATCGTGAGCCCGGAGCCGACGATACCAACCGGGGCCCTCCTACCGCCGACCGTCGCGCGCGCGCCGCAACCGTCGACGGAGCTCACACCCGGCGTGACGACAGTTGCAGCGTCCGGAACGAAAGGTTCGCCCGAATCCAGTCCAAAAGATACTCCAGCGAAGCCGACATCCGATCGCGCTCCGCTGAAGCCGGTCGCAGCGACTGGCGCTTTGTCGCAGTCACCTCGCCAACGAATCGAGCGGGCCCTCACGTCGAGGCACCTCAGACTATCCGACTTGGCGGACGACGATTCGGTGAGCTCCGCGCTCCAAAAGCTCGAGTCGGCCGAGCGTACCTCGAGCTCCGCGGAGATCGACCTGCGAACCGAGGACGTGATCAGAAGTGTATCGACGGCACGAATCACACCCCTTTTGTTGAAGCGACGACTCGGGGAGCTCAGCGGGCGGCTCGATCGAGTCGAAAGTCGAACGTCGAAAGAAGTCTTCTCCCCGCTCGAATCCCGCTTCCTCGACCTGCGGCAACAGCTCGGCAGAGTCGAAGGAGCCGAGCTGCTGCTCTCGATCGGACAGCTCGAGTCCGAGTTATCACACCTCGAGAACGACCCTTCGACGACCTCGAGGTGAAGAGCCCACCACGGTCGAGTTTTCGTAACTCTCTTCCCAAGCTCGGTGACTTCGTCGAAACGCCAGCTCAGCGCGTGCACCCGACGTGCAGGCGCACCGAGCCGTCCGACGTCGCACGAAGCTCCTGGCAAGTGGCCTCGCAAACCACGACGCTCGTGGCGTCGAGGTACCACCCAGGCCCGTTGCAGGCCCCTGGCTCCGGTACCCTTGGAATCGACTCGGACCCACTCACCGCCGATTGCCAGCTCACGTCGACTCGACTGGGATCCAACACCGCGCCCGGAGGTGGCGTCGGAAGCGCGAACACACACGGCAACGCCGACTCACGATAGATGGCGTTGGCGATCGTATCGAAGACCGGCGTCCAGTCTCGTTCGCAGATCGAAAACACCACGCCGCCCGTCGTAGCACTCAGATCCAAGTATTGTTGTCCAATCGCCGACCCCGTTCCTGTGATGCCTACGCAACCCACCACAGGGATCCGACCAAACGCCACGATCGAATGCAAAACCCACACGGGTCCAAATCCCGGTGAGCTCAACCCAGAAAGCCGGGCTCGGAACGTCACCGCGTCGATCCGACTCTCGTCGTCCGTCACCGCGATGATGTGCTTGATGGAGTCCGCCCGCAAAAAGTCCTGGTACTGAGGATAAGCGTCCAGAATCACCTCCAGCCCGGCGTTCGAGTCCACGTCACGGTCTACGATAAGCAAGCTCGAAGAGCCACCGAGCGGCGGCGGAACGTCGATCTCGGAGGCCTGCCCGATCACGATCACTCGGTGATCGATGCCTGCCCCCGAAATCGATGCGGCAAATCGATTCAGGTTTTGGCGAATCGTCCGGCGCTCCTGATCCATACTCCCAGACCCATCGATCACCCAGATGACGTCGGCCGGCCGTACGACCTCGCTCGGGTGGATCTCCGTCTCGAGCTCACAGGCCTCGATGATCGCGCCCGGTGGATCGATCTGACCCGTTTCTGGAATATGAACCTCGGGAATATGAACCGTCGGCGACTCCGGCGAGGCCGCTAAAATAGGAACGAAAATGACCGGCGCATTCACGGCGTTGGATTGAATTCGAAGCTCCACGCGCCGAAGCCCGGAACGATCGGAGAAATGGCGAAGCTCCATCTGCCTCGCCGATCCGACCGCGATCGGCTCGCCGATCGAATCGTGCTCGAAGGGTGTGCGTCCCTCGGGCAGACAGGGCCGCGTTTGGTCGGCTTCGCCCGCTCGCACGAAACACACTTCGGTCATGATGAGCCGAGAGCCCCCCACGCTGCGAACCTCGAGGACCGAGACCCCGGAGTCCACGAACTCGAGCGAGATGCCGTGCTCATGCGTAGTGCCGTCGGCAGCCACCACGAGAATGGCCGGATCGCGGAGCCTCGTGAGCTCGTCGTCACCACAGCCCGCCAAGATGAACATCGCCACGGCAGCACGTCGAGCCATGGCTCATGATTACGCCGGTCTCCCACTCCCCGCTGGCCTCCGCACGCCCGATGGACAGCCGAGGGAGAAAGTGCAAGGAGGATTCTGCAAGAGACTCAACCTGATCCAGGCTTCGAGATTCGTTCCTTCACGAGGTCGAGGAGCTGGCTGGTCTCGAACGGCTTCTCCAGGAACGGATGGCGGGACGACGCGAGAAACGCAGCGACGTCCGGCCGCGGAGCGCCTCCGCTCATGAAAACGAAAGCAGTCTCGAGTGATGGGTGCTTCGAGATCGCGGCTTTGTAGAGCTCTGGTCCACTCAGATCGGGCATCATCAGGTCACACACGATCATGTCGAAGTCTTGCCGCCGCTCGAAGATCGCGAGCGCCTCACGCCCGCCGGCCGCGGTGAGTACTTCGAGGCTCTTTTGGAAGACCCGTTCGAGCCCCTTGAGCACCCGGACCTCGTCGTCCACGAACAGCACCGACGGCTTTCTCGGCGATGAGATTGGAATGACCGCGCTGGCATTTGGTTCGAGCGGGGGCAAGGTGACGACGAACTCGGAGCCGCGGCCTGACCCAGGCTCGTATCGGAGCTCGCCGCCGTGACTCACGACGATGTCGCGGCTTATGGCCAGCCCCAACCCAGTTCCTCCGGAACCTTTGGTGGTAAAATACGGCTCGAACAGACGAGGTCGCAGCCTCGGTTCGACGCCGGTTCCAGTGTCACTGACGCGGACCACCGCCCAATCACCCACTCGTTGCGTGATGACAGTGACTTGTTTGTCCTTGGCGTCGACGGCGGCCACGGCATGCGCGGCGTTCACCAGCAGATTGACGAAGACTTGCACCAGTTGCCCGTGGCACCCAAACACGTCGACGTTGGGGCCGAGCTTGGTGGTCACTTTGGCTCGGTGCCGAAGCTCGGGTCCGGCAAACCGCAACGCCGAAGCCACCGCCGCGTTGAGGTCCATCGAGAGTCGCTCGCTCGAGCCCCGACTCAGCGCGCCGAGATCTTTGGCGATCGTCCGGACCTGGGCCATGGCATCTTCGGCTTCGGCCACACACTCCATCAGCTCGCGTGTCAAACTCGTCATTTCTTCCAATGAACCAGGACCGGTCGGCGCCTTCCCTTCGAGCGAAGCCAGAAATTCGAGAAACTCGGGGAGCCTCCTTCGAAGGTAGTCGTGGCTCGCCACGACGTACGTCAGCGGGTTGTTGATCTCGTGAGCGACCCCCGCAGCGATGTGCCCGATGGCCGCTAGCCGCTCCGACTTTGCGTTCCCCTCGAGGAGGTCGCGATTCTCGATCGCCAAAAGGACCTGTGACGCAAGCACTCGCGCACGTTCCAGGTCGCTCTTCCTGAACGACCGCGGGTTCGCTACCCGGTTGATGTTGAGGACCGCGACGAGCCTGCTCTTCGAGTAGATCGGAAAGACGATGCTCGACCGAACCCTGCCGAAGCTCGGCACATCAGAAAACCTCGGGTCTTCGGAGAGCGGGTTCTGAATCAGCACGGCCTCGCCGAGCTCAGCGACCCGGCCCGCGACTCGAGAGCCCATACTCAGCACCTCCGCGCGCTGACTCGGCTCGAGCCCCTCCGACTCGGCGATGTAGAGCGATCCGTCCGGACTGACCAGCATGAGTGAGACGTCGTCGGCCCCCATCGCATGGTGTGTGACCCGCACGATCTCACTCGGCAGACGGCGTGGGTCCGGCGGGGACAAGATCACGGAGCTCGCCTCGAGCAGCGAAGCCTCGGTTCGGAGCCTCCTGTGCTCGATGGCTCGGCCCACGGCGGCGACCATCTCCTCGAGGTCGAAGGGTTTGTGAAGAAGATCGAAGGCTCCGGCCCGAAGGCAAGCGATGGCCGTTTCGAGCTCCGCGTAGCCTGTCGCCACGATGACCTCCACGTCTTTGGACGCATCGCGAATCTCGCGCAAAGTCTCGAGACCACTCATGCCAGGCATTCTCATGTCGAGAATCACGACATCGAAGTCCGCCGCCCTGAACCTCGAGAGCGCTTCATGCCCATCGCAGGCAAGGGCGACGTGATAGCCCCGAGCGCCGAGCTCCCATTCCAGCACTTCTCGGATTCCGGGCTCGTCGTCCGTGACCAAGATGGACGGCGCGTTCATGGAGGTGGGTTGCGCGCTCATGAAGACTTCTCCGGAGGTGAGTTAGGTAAGCGCACCACCATCAGTGTGCCGGTGGCGAGTGAGCGTGCCTCGATGGATCCGCCGTGCCGCTCCACGATCTGAAGGGAGATACTCAGGCCGAGCCCAGTCCCCTTGCCGACCTCCTTCGTCGTGAAGAAGGGTTCGAAAATACGACTGCGAAGCTCCTCGGGAATTCCGGGTCCGCTGTCTTCTATCTCGAGCACCGCCCCGGCCCGGACCGCCTTCGAGCGGAGTGTGACTCGTCCCCCCTCGGCTACAGCGTCCAGAGCGTTGTTGCCGAGGTTGAGCAGAACCTGTTGGACCTCCGCGCCGTTGCCACGGATCGAAGGAAGCTCCAGAAGCTCGACACTCAGCTCAGTGCCTTGGGCGATCGCTCGCGAATCAAGAAGCTGAGCGACGCCTCGTATCACTTCGTTCAAGTCGATGGGTTCGAAGGTTCGAGGAGACGTACGGGAGAAAGTGAGGAGCTGCTGCACGAGCTCCTTGCAACGCAACGACTCCCGAACGATCGCGGCCACCGGCCGCTGGAGCTCTCCGCCCTCCGGGATGCGCCGAGCCATGCCCTGAGCGAATCCCAAGATCACCGCGAGAGGGTTATTGATTTCGTGAGCGACACCCGCGGCGAGCTGCCCTACCGCAGCGAGCTTCCCGGCCTGCACGAGCTGAGCTTGCGCTTCGTTCAGCGAGTCCAGAAATCTCGTGAGCTCCCGGTGAGCAAGCTCGAGCTCCTGCGCGCGCTCCTCCACCGTTCGTTGAAGCTCCTGATTCGAACGAAGCAACTCCTCCGCTCGCTCGAAGGCGCGCCGATCGGCGTCTCGATGGCGCAGCGCACGCTCGGCATGATTCCATACTCGCCGAGTCACCCCACGGTATCGACCCGGGGCCCGCCGATCGAAATAGACCAGCAGGCGGCGCGGGTCGGACTCGCCTCCAAACACCCAACGCTCGGCCACCCCCGAAATCTCAGGGTAAGGTGGGTCGGTTCCCGTGGCCCCGACGTCCTCGGGCAAAGACATCGCTCTGGATGGCTCCGACAAACCAGCTGCCGCGAGCAGCCGTGGCGGGCTCGTCACCTCGACGCAAAGGACCACCCGCGCACCCAACCAACCACCCAACCCGACCAGGAAGACCTCCAGGGAGCCACTCGAATCGAAAAGCTCGAGCGCCGCGTCGGTCAGCGATGACGTGCCCCTCTCGGATGACCTCGAACCCTCCATGACTCCTTCCCTGAGATCGCCACGATGCGCCCAGTCACCACCCGGCCTCGTGCGAAAAGTCAGTCGACCTCGGTGATGGTGGCGTAGACCATCGTCTGGTTGAGTAGCTGATAAGCGACCTCGCCAAACGTAATCGGTCCGGTGATGTCAGCCGTCCTCTTCCCCTCGAGCTCCGAATAGAGATAGTTGAGAATGCAATTGCACGAGAAGGTGATCCGCTCGGCTCCTTCCGGAATCTGCGAGGTGAACTGCGCGACGTAATCTTTGATCGGCTTCGCTTGCCGATACGTGATGCCCTTGAACACGGGAGCGTAGAACTTGACCTCCCGCTCCCCGACCGCCTGAAAGCTGATGTTGACCATCGCGCCGTAATAGTCGGCCACGAGCGGCAACCGCAGATCGAGCTTGCTCCGGGTCACGTACTCCGCAAAATCGACCCGCTCCCCGTTCACGAACGCTTCCTGCACGCTGAATCCGTCCTGCGCAAAAGTGATCGCGTCACCCGACGATTGCTCGAAGATGTTGAGGATGCCGATCTCCGCGATTCGGTTCGAAGGGAGAATCATCCGCATGACGACGGCGTCCTGCTCGTGCCCCTTTGCACTCCGTCCGTCGAAGACCTTCGGTTTGACCTTGCCGAGGTCGCTCAGGAACACGCCGGAAACCCAGCCAACGACCGGCTGCGAGGCGAACTTCTTGAAGCTGGGCGCCCCGAGCGCAAAGCTGAGATGCGTCGCGCTCGACGCCGGCATGATCGCGACCGTCAACCCGTGCTCGGGCGCGTCCGCGTAGATCCGCTGAATCGTATCGGCATCATACGTCGCGATCTCGACCTTCGAGACATAGGCCGGAACTTCCGTCACGAAGATCCTGTCCCTCGAGAAGAGCCCTCCGCCCTCGGCCATGAAATAGGGAATCGTGCCGCCGATCCACTCGCCCCTTGGAAGCTGCCCTAGCTGACTCTCGTCCCCCGCCAGCAGCAACCTCTGGCCGGCCTCGATTTTCTCGATCACCTCGGGAACCGTGTGCATGACGCTTTTCATCGCGGTTTCCTCCTCAACCAAAGATCTTCCCAATGTCTTTTTGAACCGAGGTGAGCTGGGCGTTCTTGGCGAACAACTCTCGAAGCTCAACGGCCAACTCCTCGACCCTGCTGCTCGAAGAATCGCGATTGACTTCGATCGTGGCACGGACGAGGAAAATCTTCACGGCGAGAAAATCGAATTGAGGCTTCACCTTTGCGGTGATGATCTCTTTCCATCTTTTGTCGGTTTCAGGGGGCACGTCCATAGCTCAGTTCCTCTCCGAACTCTCGTCGTTAGTGTGCGCCGAAAGACGTCTGCAATGCGAGGGCGATTCCTTCCACCGCACGACTCATCGCAAAACTGATCTTTCGGGTCATCGACCGATCTCTGCGGAGCTTGATGTGGGGACGAGAGAATGCGGCCTAATGGCGCAGAACCGGTCAGAAGTAAACCCCATAATGTCGACCGTCTTGACCTCGCGCGCCGCCAGACACATAGACCCTCCATGAGCATCGGACTCGCCCTCTTCCTCGCCACCGTCGGAGCCCCCACCTGTTACGAGCTATCGTCGACAGGACAGGCCTGGTCTCGTACTCCGGAGACTCTGTGCGTCGAATCGGGTGAGGGAGCTCGTCACACCCTGGTGCTCAAGACGGGTATGCTCGACGCCACCCGCACCATCGCGACCTTGGACCTCGACCTCATCTCGCGCGCCAGGTGTATCGACTGCGTTCAGGATCGCTTCGCCATCGCGAATCCGACGAATTCGGTCTTCAATACGCTGGCGGTGGAGATCGACGGAAAGCGAGACATGAAGACCGGGGTACTCACAGGCAGCATCAAACTCGGCAAAAACAAACTCTTCTTCCGCACGGCGCCGATGGCGATGAATGCGCCCTCGGCACCCGACCCGAAGGTCGTACCGAGCACGCCCCCTGCCCCGCCGAGCCCGCCCCAACCCAAATGACCGTCGAACGAGCCCCCGATCGCTCTCGGCCCCGGGCCCTCGTGGTCGACGACGACGCGGGGGTCCGTTTCACCCTCGTAGAAATTCTCGGCGAGCTCGAGATCGAGGCCGTCGAGGCGATCGACGGCGCTTCTGCTCTCGCCCTGCTCGAACGAGAGCCCGTCGACCTCGTCATCACGGACCTCCGAATGCCAAAGGTCGACGGCATGGAGCTCCTCCGCAGGCTGATGGCCAAAGACTCGAGGGCCAAGGTCTTGATGATGACCGCGCACGGCTCGGAATCCCATGCGGTCCAGGCCATGAAGCTCGGAGCGTTCGACTACCTGACCAAACCCTTCGAGCTGGACGAGCTCTCCGGGGTGATTCGACGAGCCACTGAGTCGGTTCGACTCGACCTCGAGAATCGCCGCTTGAAGGCGGAGCTCACCTTGGCCCGTCACATGGTCTTCAGATCCGAAGCCATGCGGAGAGTGGCCGAGCTCGTCCAGCGAGTGGCTCCACGGGACGTGACCGTGCTGATCTCCGGAGAGAGCGGGACCGGCAAGGAGCTCGTCGCCGAAGCCATCGTCGCCGCCTCCAAACGAGCCCACGGACCGTTCGTGCGCTTCAACTGCGCGGCCCTCCCGGTCGACCTCGCTGAGTCGGAGCTGTTCGGTCACACCGACGGCGCCTTCACCGGCGCGGTCCGCACGCGCGCCGGCGTCTTTCGGGAGGCTCACGGCGGTACGCTCTTTCTCGACGAGGTCGCGGAGCTCGATCCGCTGGTGCAGAGCAAGCTGTTGCGGGTGCTTCAGGAGGGTGAAGTCAAACCCATCGGCTCCGATCGCAGTACCAAAGTCGACGTACGAATCCTCGCGGCAACTCATCGAGACTTGGCAACTCAGGTGCGCGCCGGGACGTTCCGGGAAGATTTGTTTTACCGGCTCGACGTGGTCCGTCTCGACGTCCCGCCGCTCCGACAGCGGCCGGAAGACCTGGACCCACTCATCGATCACTTCACCCGAAAATACGCGGAGAGATTTGGTGTGCCCAAGGTCCGTATCGAGACCGAAGCGCGGGCCCACCTGCGCGCCCAGCCCTTTCGCGGAAACGTCCGAGAGCTCGAGCACGCGGTGGAGCGGCTGGTCGCGATGAGTGACGGAGAGGTCGTCGCCTTCGAGCGCACCGACCGGCCGCCCGCTGGCCTGAAGGACCGGGTCGACGCGTTCGAGAAGAGCGTGGTGGTCGAAGCATTGGCCGCTGCGGGCGGGAATCGGTCCGAAGCGGCGAGGCGACTTCAAATCGGCCGAGTCACCCTGCTCGACAAGCTCAAGAAGCACGGCCTGGCGAGCGAGTGAATGCCGTCGTGCCCTGCCCGTGCCCGTGCCCGATCCTGCCCAGGGGCTGCTAGGGGGCGATGACGAACGCGACCGTGCCCATTGCGTTCCAGTCGTGCTCATCGGTGGCGGACACGTTGACACCGAGCCAGAGGTTCTCGGTGGGCGTCGTTCCCAGCGCCAGCCGTACGCCCGGGTTCGAGGCCGCCTCGTTTTGCGGCGCCGGAGGTGAGACTCCCAAAGTAACCCGCAGGCGCTCGCTCGAGTGACCCAAACCCAGCTCTAGCGGAGTCACCGCGTGACTCAGCGGTCCTTCGAGGAGGCTCGCGTAGCCAAACAAAACCTCCGCCTTACCCAAGTAGACTTGGCCGGACGCAAATGGAGACGCTCCCGATTCGTCGAAGGCGAGGGCCGGACCCAGCTCGAAACCCACGTACTGTGAGTGATAGCCGGCCCGCGCGGCTACGTCTCCGATCCAACTCGTGCGACCGAGCTCGGGTGCTGGGCTGAAGTTGGCCGAGCGCGTGCGGCTCGCCGTGGCGCTCGCCTCGGCCGCCGCAACGAGACCTCCTTCGAGCCGGTGGCGCACCCCCAGGTGGGCGCCGACCTCAGCGGAGTCGTAATAGCTCGTCGTCGCGCAGCCGATGGTCTGTCGATGCTGGCCGCCCCCGAACCCTCCCGTAACCTCCGTGCCGATCGCGGCCGGCCCTGCCCCGCATACGAGCGGTAAGAAGCAGAGCGTGCCGATCGCTCCTCGCGCGACTGTCGTGATTCTCATTCTGACCTGCGCGTCGGAAGCAATTCGGAGGCCACCGAACATGGCCACCGCTCATGCCTCCAAACTGCGCGATCCGGTGCGTAAATCAGGTGGCAGTGCGAACTCCGCGCACCGAGCTCCACGAACCGAGCTCCGCGAGCCGCCGGTGCTTGGGCGACCCGGCAGTGCTCGATGCTCTACCCGACAGTTCCCGGGTGGCGTGCGACTCGGCCTGCGCTTTCCGACACTTCCGACGCTGGCACGGCGTTCGCAAAAGCAGCACTCGTCCCGCAACGAAGAAGGAGTAGAAAAATGAACGTCCAAGACTCGCGCCTCTCACCCCTCAAGAACGCCCTCGCCCAAGCCACTTCAGCCGACTCCGAAGGCGGAGCTACCGTCACGCCGAACGAGCTCAAGCAACTCAAGGCCAAAGCCGCCAGCGGCCACGCCATCGCGGAAGCCGACATCAATCGACTCATGGAAGAAGTCACTCGCGATGGCGGACCCGCCAAGGACGAGTCACTCCGCGCCCTTCAGGAGATGAAGACCTCAGCCAACCAGGGAGGCCAGGCCTACTCGGACGCGCTCTCGACTACCCTCCAAGTCATCGACACGGTCAACCCGGCCGCGTGGGGACGATGGCTGCTCGGCGGGTCCAAGCCTGGCTGCGGACTCTGGTAGCCCAAACCGACCCCGAGAAATTTCGACCGAGTTGGAGGATCGCCATGCAACCCAAGACGTCCAAGACCCTGCCCGTCGTCGCCCAAATCTTGAACGACCTGACGATCGTCCACGGAAAATGCGTGCTGCCCAAAGAGCGGATGGTGCACTGGGCCAAGACCCTGCGGCGTGACTTCGGCGGCGCCGAGCACCGAACCGTCTATCTCCAACTGGGAGGTTGGGCGCTCGACCTGGCGACCAAGAAAGCGCCCGCGGCTCTCTCCTTGGCGACGCTCGCGAGCCTGTCGGCCGAAGTGAAGCAAAAACTCTTCTCGGACGGCAAGAAAGAAACTCAGACCAACAAGCTCTTGGGTGGCCAGCCTCGGTTCGCTCCGCGCCCAGAAAAGGCCAGTCAGCAAACGGCCGGCGCCCCGACGCTCAAGGCCTTTCAGATGAGCGGGCTGCGATTTGCCTGAGTCTGGGTCGCAAACCTGTGAATTTTGGGATCGGCGGAAAAACCACAGAGAGCACGGAGCCGAAGCCCACAAAGCACACAGATGACGAAATGAGAGTTCCTTCGTGCCCTCTGTGGTTTCAGCATGTCACGAACCTCTGCGGACCTGTACTCCGAGCCTCCGCGGACCTCGGTGGTCTGTGAACCCGGAGGCTGTTGGACCTCAGCGACGGCGGCGGACGAGCATCCCCAGCAACAAAATCACGAGGCCCGGCAAGGATGCCTCGGGAGCGCGCACGCAGCGACACCCTCCGCCGAACGCGACCACGTCGTCTTTGAACCCATCGCCGTTGACGTCCACGTCACAGACGTCCCCAACCGAATCACCATCGAGGTCGGCTTGTTCCGAGTTGGCTTCGTTCGGGCAATTGTCCGAGCTGTCGGGCACGCCGTCTCCGTCCAAGTCGGACGGAGGCACGTCGTCGGCCGGGTTGTTCGGATCACGCTCGCCTGGGTCGATTCGGCCGTTGTGGTCGACGTCCTCGACCCCGTCGGGCACGGTGCCGTCGTCGGTGTCCGGGTCGGTCGGATTCGTGTGCGTATTTGGGTCTGCGTCCGCAACGAAACCCGGGCCGGTGCCTGAGTAGGCCACGCCCGAATCGCTGGTGCCTCCAGGTACTCCGGGAGCGCTGGTCTCGACGCCGTCGACGATCCCATCTCCATCGGTGTCCGAGTTGCGAGGGTTGGTCGTGACACCATCGGTGCCCGGGCCGATCTCCTCGCCGTCTGCGATTCCATCGTCGTCGGTGTCGGCATCCTTCGGGTCCGTATCGATCGTTGGATCGAAAGCCACGGGATCACCACCCGCCAGCTCGGGGCCGTCCTGCACGCCATCTCCGTCGGTGTCCGGATCCCGCGGGTCGGTACCGAGGGTCGTCTCGTCATCGTCGTCCAACCCATCGCCGTCGGTGTCTGCGTTCGGAGCCTCCGGGTCGAGATAGTTCGGAATGTTGTCTCCGTCTGAATCGCCCGTCCCGTCGGTGATGTCGGGGATCGTGTCCGCATCGGAGTCGGTGTCCAGATAGTTGGGGCTCGCGTCGTTGTCCACGTTGGCGCCGTGGGTCGTTCCGTCGCTGACTTCGACCGCCGTGGGGATGGTGTCGTTGTCGTCGTCCGGATCTCGCCAGTCCTTGGTCGGATCGTTGTCCGAGTTGTTGACGCTGCCTTCGGTCGCATCCGGAACCGTATCGTCGTCCGAGTCGGAATCCCACGCGTCGATCTCACCCGTCCCGTCGGTATTGACCGCGGTTCCCCCGTCGGTCTCGATGTAGTCGTTGATGCTGTCCCCATCCGAGTCTGGGTTGTTCGGATTGGTACCGATGCTCGCCTCCACGGTGTCGAGCAACCCATCGCCGTCGGAGTCACCTGGCGTCAGATCAGGGTCGAGGTAGTTGGGTACGCCGTCATTGTCGCCGTCACCCGTGCCCTCGGTCTGATCGGGGAGAGTATCGGCGTCGGAGTCGGTATCGAGGTAGTTGGGGTTCGTATCGCCATCGACGTTGGGTCCATGAACGGTGCCGTCGGCGACTTCGGTGGCGGTCGGAATCGAGTCGTTGTCGTCGTCCGGATCCCGCCAATTGGGGCTGTCGGTGCCATCGGTATTGATCGTGCCGCCCTCGGTTGCGTCGGGCACGGTGTCGTCGTCCGAGTCGGTGTCGCGCGCATCGATGGGTCCGTTTCCGTCGGTGTTGATCGCGGTCCCGCCGTTGGTCTCGACATAGTCGTTGATGCCATCACCGTCCGAGTCGGGGTTGTCGAAGAACGTCCCGATGGTGGTCTCGTTGGTGTTGGTCAACCCGTCGCCGTCGAGGTCTCCATTTGGATCGAGCTCGACGGGGTCGAGGTAGTTCGGGATCCCGTCGCCGTCGAGGTCCCCTCGAAGCTCCACGGCGTCGAGCTTTCCGTCACCGTCCGAGTCGGTATCGACGCGATTTCTTCGGCCATTGGTATTGACGTCGTGGCCGTAGGTCACGCCATCGAGCTCTTCAGTGGCCGTGGGAATCGTGTCTTGGTCGTCATCGGTGTCGCGGAAATCCGGGGACCCGTCCGCGTCGGTCTGGACGTTGCCTTCGAGCGCGTCGAGGACCGTGTCGTCGTCGGAATCGGTATCGAGTGCGTCGATTTGTCCGTTGCCGTCGGTGTTGACTCGGGTGCCTCCGTTCGACTCCACGAAGTCATCGATGGTGTCCGTATCGGTGTCCGGGTTGTTGGGATTCGTGCCGAGCTCACAGCGCTCCACGTGATCCGGTACTCGGTCGCCGTCGCTGTCACCGAGGGGTCGGACGATGATTTGAAACTCGGACGAGACGGCGCGCTCGACCCATACGAAGGTGTCGAGGAAGGAGTCGTTGCCTTTGCTGGTGGCTTGAAAGTTCCCCCAGGCGCGGGCGTTGGCGTTCGCGGTGGTGGCGGCGGCGTAAGCGCCCGAGCTAAGGCCGTTGGGCCCCGACGTCTCCACGCCGAATTGGTTGTTGGGCATGCGAATGTCCGTGGACTGGACCAGGTTGTCGTTCCAGAACATGTTGAGCGGGACGGAATCGAGGTTCGGTCGCACGCGGAAGAGTCGCATTCCCGGATAGATCGTCTCCACGTCGTACGCGATGAAATGAAACTCACCCGCGGAGAGTGCTACACTGCAGTCGTAGGTTCCGACCGGAATGACAGCGCCCCCTGGGTTCGTGCCGTTCCAATCGACGCGGTTCTCACCGACCACGGCTTGTCCGACCAAGAACAAGTCTTCGGGCTCGACGAGGTTGTAGAACCCATCTCCGTTCAGGTCGCACATGATTTGGTACGTCGTGTCCACGTTGCTGTCGAAAATGAAGGTGAGCGTGCTCTGCTGGGGAACGACCTCGTTGCAGCCTAGGTAGCCCGAGGTGACTCTCGGATTGGTCACGACGGGCGTGATGGTGCTGTAGGTCGCGAGCTCCGGCGGGCTGAGATAGAGCGGATGGGCGAAGGTGACCGTGTTGCCGGCCGCGGGCACGCTGCGCCCCGCGTAAACTCCGTCGACGCCCGTCGAGTTCGAGTTGATGTGATATTCGAACCCAGCGAACCCTTCGACCCGCATCTCGATGACGGCGGTGATTCCGGGCGCACCACCGGGAACGACCGCGTAAAAGCTCCCGTTCAACGCCTCAGTATAACTCTGGGCATTGAACGACCAGTCATACGAGAACACCCGTCCGAGCTTCTCGACGCCCCCGCCCACCGAAGTGTCGACGACTGCGACATCCCAAGCGAGCACGGGCGGAGCGTCCACGCCCGTCTCCAACACGAGCGCGTACGGCCCTGGTCGACCGGCCGTCGGCGTAATCACCGAGGCGTCCGGAAACAGACCCAGGAAGGCTCCGTTCGGGTCGTAAACGTAAACCGAAGCCGCGACCAACCCACCAACCTGGTTCACCGCGTAGCCGGTCCACGTGATCACCTCGACGGTGGGATCGACGACATCGGCGAAGATCACCGTGTCCGTCGCGAGCCGCTGCTCGCCGCCGAGACCCTCGGCGCAAACCGGCGTGGCCCGTAGGCCCGTCCACAGACCCAGGGAGACGAGCGCGATGCTCTTGGCGGCCTTCGTGATCATGTTCTCGTTCTTACTCGTTCGAGCCCGCATCGGGCACCTCCAAAACGCGACCCGTCGATTGGACCGCTCGCTGCTCTTGGATCCGGAACTCCACTCGCCGGTTCTTGGCTCGGCCGGCCGCCGACTTGTTGTTGGCGATCGGCTTGGTCTCGCCGTAACCCGCCGACTTCAGCCGGGGCGACTCGACCCCGCCCTTCTTGACCAGATAATCACGAACTGACTTGGCCCGACGCTCGGAGAGCTCGAGGTTGTAGTCGTCTGGCCCCTCCCAGTCGGTGTGACCTTCGACTTCGACCAACGCAATCTCCGGATGGGCCCGAAGCACCGCAGCCACGTTGTCCAAGAGCTTGAACGACTTCGACAGGATCTTGTCGCTGTCGGTCTGGAAGAAGACCTTGTCGAGGATCTCGAGCCTCTCGGAGCTGATGATCACGAGCTGCTTCTCCTTGCAACCGCGGTTCTTCGGCGAACCCGGCTCGTCAGGACAGTTGTCCAAGCGGTCCACGACCGTGTCTCCGTCGCGGTCCTCGTCCGGACAGCCCTTGTTTTCGATCGGCCCTGGGTCGAAGGGACAGCCGTCATCCGGATCGAGCGTCTTGTCCTGGTCGTTGTCGGGGTCCGGGCACCCGTCCTCGTCCTGGAATTGGTCGAAGTCCTCGGGATCGTCCGGGCACTTGTCCACGCTGTCCAACAAACCATCGCCGTCGCGGTCCTTCTGAGGACAGCCTTTGTTCTCCTTGGGCCCTGGTTCGAGCGGACACTCGTCGTCGACATCGAGGACCTTGTCTTTATCGTTATCCGGATCCGGCACGCCGTCCTCGTCCTCGAAGGTGTCGCGATCTTCTGGATCGAGCGGCGCGCCGTCTTTGACGTCGAGGACCAGGTCTTTGTCGTTGTCGGGTTCCGGACAGCCGTCTTCGTCTTCGAATTCGTCGGGATCTTCGGGGTCGTCTGGACACTGATCGACTGAATCCACGAGGCCGTCGCCATCGCGATCCTCTTCGTGGCGCGAAAAACGAGCTCCGAAAAAGACGCGCCAGTCCGGCGTCCCGTACCCTTGCTGCATGCCGAACCCGGCGCCGGCCATGGCGATCAGCGGGCCTACGATTTCGTAGGAAGCGCCGGTCATGAGCTCGAGGTAAGTTTGATTGTCGGCGCCCGGAAACGCACTCACAGCGCCTGCCATCGAGAAGGTGAGATCGAGCTCGAGCGGCGGTCCTCGAACTTCCTTGAAGCGCAGACCCATGCCAAGACGCCCGAAGAGCTCGTCCTCGACCTTGAGATTCAAGGCGTCGGTCTCGTCTCGCATTTGATAGCCCGCTTCGAGGCCGGCCCGAAACAAGCCGAACGCGCGGGCGATCGCCAGACCTGGAGCGAACGAGACGCCGTTCTGCCCGAAGTAGTTGTCTGCGCTGGCGGTCGGGAACTGCAAGCTCGGAATCAACGCCAGCTCCAGGCCCTGGTCGCGCTGGCTCAAGATTCGGATCTTGGGTACCACTCGAACGGAAGCCACCCCGAAGCTCGACAACTGCTGGAGTTGCCCGACCACCGCGTCGCTGTCCTCGGGCCGCGACTGGCTCAAGACGAGCGGAAGGTCGAGGCCGAGCTGCACCCAGTCGAACAACGCGATCGCGAACATCAAGCTCCCGCCGAGGCGATCTTGGACGAGCGAGCCCAAACGATCGCCGCTGTCCTTCGATTGCAGCGTGAGCGGGTCATTCGCATTCCCCAACCAAAGTCCCACGTCCCAGGCCAAGTGCCGCGGCACCCCGGCCCACTCGACGCCAAGGAGTCCCTCCCGATCGATCGAGAACAGGAGCCGCTCGACCGAAAAAGTCTGAGGCTCGACTGCCTGGGCCGCCGCGGCGGGAACACCGAGGACCGGTCCAAAAAGCAGCGCCGCAAAAAGGGCGTGCTGCACACGTGGTGTCATGGCCGCGCGGAGACACACCAGGGTCCCACCTCCGGTCAAATGCGAAGCGAGCGGCCTCGATCCCTGTCGTAAGCAAAAACACTCAGCCTCGACCTGAAGTCGACTCCGAGCGAAGCTCCCGGGCATGTCGCTTCCACGGCTGACTCGCCGGACCCTCGTCGGCGGCGCCGCTGTCGCCGCGCTCGGCGTGACGACCGGAGCTTGGATCCTCACCCGTCGAGCGGCCGGACATTCGGCCCTGTCCGAACGCCAACTCAGGACCGCCGCCGCGCTCGCCGAGACCGCGCTGGCTGTGCCGCCCAACAAGGCCACAGAGCTCGCCGACAAGTTCGACGCCTTCATCGCCACCGAACCCATCGCGCGCGCCACCGAAGCCAAACAGGCGCTGCTCCTCCTCGAGCTCGGGCCGTTGGTCCTCGAACGAGCTCTCACCACCTTCGCCGGGCTCGACCCAGACGCGCGCGAACGACACTTCACCGAAAAGTGGATGACCCATGAGAGTGAGCTCAGACGCCAAGTCTCCATCGGCCTCTTGCGATTCTTCCAGCTCGTCTACTTCGACGACCCAGACTCATGGGTCGAGATCGGCTACCCAGGCCCGTCGCTGAGAGTCACTCCATGACCGAGGCACATTCATGACCTCGGCCGTCGACATCAGTACGATCAGCCAACACGAGCTCTCGACCGACGTGCTGGTCATCGGCTCCGGAGCCGGAGGTGCGACCGCCGCCCGCGTGCTCGCAGAGGCCGGACGCGAAGTCGTCGTGATCGAAGAAGGACGCGACCTCACCGGCTCCGCGCTCACTCAGCGCGACGGCCCCATGTACGACCAGCTCTACATGGATCGGGGCGGTCGCATGACGAGCGACCACGGCGTCCACGTCCTTCAAGCGCGCGTCCTCGGCGGCGGCCCCGTGATCAACGCCGGGGACGTCGTGCCCATCACCGACGCGGTGCTCGAACACTGGGTCCACTCTCACGGCCTCACCACGTTCACTTCCGAGAACCTCGAGCCCTACCGGCAGAAGGCGCTCCTGGACCTTTCGGCCTCACGAATTCCTGAGGAGTCCGTCAATCGAGCCAATCTCCTGTTGAGAGTAGGTGCCGAAAAAATCGGAGTACACGGCGAAGTCATGCTGCACAACCGGGTGGGTTGCGCGGGCCTCGGAACGTGCCTGATCGGCTGCCCGCTCGGCGCCAAGCAGGGACCCCGGCAAGTCTCCATTCCGGCCGCGATGAACAAAGGCGCGCGCGTTTATACGCGGGCACGCGCCGCCCGAATCTCCGACTTCACGAGACCCCAAAAACGAGTCGTCGTGCGCGCCCTCGACTCGTTGGGCTACCGAGAGACTGGCGAGAAGGTCATTCGCGCGCGGACGGTCGTCGTCGCGGCCAACGCCGTCGCCACGCCGGAGCTCTTACTCAGGTCCGGCATGCCTAACCCGCACATCGGCCGAGGACTCATGCTTCAGCCGCAGCTACCTATCGTGGCGATCTTCGACGAACCCATCGATGCTTTTCGCGGAATTCCACAGAGCTTTGCCATTACGGAGTTCGAACAAATCGAAGCAGCCACGGGCCTCGGAGGCTTTCGGATCGAAGGGATCATGGGCACGCCGGGCATCGTCGCCTCGCTCCTGCCGTTCATCGGCAAGCGCGGGAGGGAGATGATGGCGCGCTACCGCCACCTCGCCGCTTCGCTGTTGCTGGTGCCTGATAGCCCGAGCGGTTCGGTGCGCGTCGAACGTGAGCGGCTGCGCATCGACTACGCAGAGACCGAAGACCACAAGGCGCGCACCCTGAAAGCGGCGAACGTGGCCGCGCGCGCGTACCTCGCGGCCGGTGCACAAAAGGTCATCGTGCCCGTCGTTCCTGCCGTGGAAATCAGCTCGGAGCGAGATCTGAAGGCGATCGAGTCCATGTCGCTCCGGCCTGCGTCGGCACCATTTCTGAGCGCACATCAGCAAGGCACGGTGAAGATGGCACCCTCGCCGAAGACCGGCGCCGCCAGCGTCGATGGCCTGGTCTTTGGAAGCGATCGGGTGTTCGTGGTGGACTCGTCGCTCTTCCCATCGAGCGCTTCGAGCCACACCATGGCGCCGATCATCACGGTGGCGAGGATGCTGGCCGAACGAATCGCGGCCTTGCCGCCGTAAGATCAGCGGTCGCGACGACCGAGGTCCGACAAAAGCCCGCCGTCACGATCGAGAA
This sequence comes from uncultured Myxococcales bacterium, assembly GCA_964463485.1. GTDB lineage: Bacteria > Myxococcota > Kuafuiibacteriia > Kuafuiibacteriales > Kuafuiibacteriaceae > CAYXDO01. The sequence goes on from CAYXDO010000045.1 coordinate 25,995, forward strand.
AACTTCCGTCTCCGGTACCGACGTCGGGAAACACGAAGCCGCCGCCGTCACCCGAGCCAACGTCTGGAAACACGAAGTTGCCGTCGTGGGTAAAAGCGTCGGGGTGCGGCCCGCCGTCGAAGAAACTTCCGTCGCGATCGAGCAGGCTGCCGTCACCGACGAACGGCCCCCCGTCGAGCGGCAAGTCCGAGCCATCACGCAGATCCGACCCATCACGCCGAACCGCTCCATCGAAATCCAGACTTCCGTCCCGAGAAATCGAGCCATCGAGCGGAATCGATCCGTCCGTGCTGCATGAGATGCCTGCGTCGCCGAGCGACTCACACACGGTCTCGGGCAGCTCACACACCCAACCCATCATCGAAGAGGCGAGCGCCGATACGTCGACCATGTTCGAGCAGAAGCCGAAGAGACAGGCGCCCGGGTCGCACTCCCCGCAGCTCGACGCACACTGTGTCGATGGCGCGTAGAGCTTCGCGGTCAAGTTCTCCCCGCAGCTCGACGCGGCCACCGAAGTGAATCCGACGACCATCGTCTGCAGCGAGGTCGGATCACCGCACGGATCGAGGAGCGGTCCGATGACTCGCAGCTCGCCGGCGCTCGGACACATACACGCGGTGAGCGGTGACTCCCACGACCAGCCGCCGCAGTCTTCGACGGTGAGATCGATGGTCGTCGGCGTTCCTTCACAATCGATCTGCACGTCTTCCAACACGAAGGTATCCGGCCCTCGCACGATGAAGTCCGCGCCGGCCTGCTCGATCGAGATGTCCTCGAGCTTCACGCGCATTTCGCGGTCCTGCGCGAGCCTGCGCCCGTAAGGAAGCCGCACGACGAGCCCGTCGGTGCGTTGGTTGAACATGATGCGACCGTTTTGACGAACGGCCAGCAGCGAGCCGCGGACCGCGATCCGACCTTCATCTCCCTCGATGGAGAGCGGGAACGCGTCTCCGCCGAGCCGCCAAACCGCATCGCCTGTGTCGCTCGTCCGCTCGATGTGGATGGATCCAGAAACTCGGCGTCCGGACGAAGTCACGCAGCCGCGTCCGAAGGCCAAGATCGTGCGGTCGTCACAGGTGATCACGGCCGGGCACCGATCGAGGGCCTCGGATCCGCCGCCTCGAGCGCACTCCGTCGCTGCGCTGACGCCGATGTCGACGGCGCGGTCCAAGAAGCCGCGCTGCGGAACCGCGGCAAAGCCGAGCGTCGGCCCCACGAGGTCGTTGGCCGCGACCTCCGCGATCACCGCGGAGATCGCGGAGGACACGAGCGCGCTCTGCGTCGCGGCCTCCGAAGAGAGCGCGACCTCTTCAGGCGTCGCCGGCGGCACGATCGCGTCTTGGGACCCTCCGTCCGGAGCGCTCGCGTCCTGGTGCCCGGAGTCTTGCCCGGAGTCTTGCCCGGAGTCTTGCCCGGAGTCCGCAACTACGCTCGCCTCTGGGCTCCCTCCGTCGTTTTCGTCGATCGAAGTCGAGCACGCGACGAGCAGAAGGAGTGAGAACGAGATTCTAGACTTCATAGGCCCTCCGAGAGTCGCTTCGAATCGGCCGGTTGTAAACACGACCGCCTGAAGGAACCCAGTCGAAGATAGAAAGTTGCGTTCGATCGCGAGCTCGATCGCGACTCAACGCGCTTTGACCGCGGTCCATACCTCGTCATACAGGCGCGAGGCGTCGCCGAGATCGCGTAGATGCTGGAGCTTCGCGACCTCTTCCTCGGGAGGATAGAGCGCTTTGTTCGCTGCGTCCTGGGGGTTGATGAAGCTCATCGAGGCCGCGTTGGGCGTGGCGAACTTGTTGAAGTTCGAAAGCCGAGCACCTGTCTTGGCCTCGAGCAGGTGATTGACGAACGCATACGAGGCCGACGGATTCGGACCCTTTCCCGTCACCACCATCACGTCGGCCCACGCCACCGAGCCTTCCTTCGGAATCACGAACCCGAGCCGCCCCTCCGCGTCCTCCGACATCGCCTTGATCGCGTCCCCGTTCCAAACCACGGCCATGTCCGCGAGACCCCCCGCAACGCGGTTCTTGGCCCCTACGCCCCCTTCGAATCCGAGTGACTGCGAGCTCTGCTTCGCCGCCAACACGAGCTCACCGGCCTTCTTCACTTCCTCCGCCGAGGTCGAGTTGATCGAGTGTCCAAGGTACGCCAGCGCCACCCCCATCTGGTCGCGCATCTCGTCGATCATGAGAAATGTCCCGAGCCGCTTCTTCTCGTCGAACAACAGCCCCCAACTCGAATCGATCGCGGGATGTTTCTTCTTGTCGTAGATGATGCCGACCGTGCCCCATTGGTACGCAACGGAGTACAGGTTCCCTGGGTCGGTCGCGAGCGTGCGAAACCGCGGCGCCAGATTGTTCAGATTTGGAATTTGGGCCTGATCCAGCTTTCGCAAGAGCCCGAGCCGAACCATGATCGGCACCGTCTGCTGGCTCACCACCACGAGGTCGTACTGCGCTGACCCGTCCGCATGTTGAAGCTTGGCGAGCATCTCCTCCGTACTCTCGTAGTAAGAGATCCGCACCTTCGAGCTCGTCTTGCGCTCGAAATCTTCCACGATCTCCGGATCGAGGTACTCAGGAAACGTGTAGAGCCGAAGCTCGCCGTTTCCAAGGCCGGCGGTCTTCGTCGAAGTCTCGGTGGCTTCAACACCCGGCTTTTCTGAAGTCGGCTTGCAGGCCACGAGCACCGTGAGTGAGAGGCAGAGCGCGGACGCCTTCGACATGGACGCCGCCGCGTTACCGAGATCTGGACGCGCGGTCAATGTCGCTTCGCCCCGGATGGCTCCCGAGCGGTCCCTATCCAGCTCCCGAACACCAACAAGAGAATCGTCGCGCCCACGATCACCGTCGACAGCGCGTGAATTTCGGGGCTCAGACCCCTGCGCAACGACGCGTAGATGTAAATCGGCAGCGTGTCCGAGCTCGGACCCGAGGCGAAAAAGCTGATCACGAAGTCGTCGAGCGAGAGCGTGAACGCGAGCATCGCCCCCGACGCCACCGCCGGAGCGATCAGCGGAAAGGTCACCTTCCGAAAGGCGTGCCACGGCGTGGCGTACAAGTCATGAGACGCTTCAGACAGCGAGGAGCCCAACAACGCCAAGCGACTGCGCACGACCAGAGCAACGAACGAGACCTGAAACGTCACGTGCCCGAGCACCATCGGAAACAGCCCCGGCCGAAAAATGTCAGAGATGGGCCGCAGCACCGCACACGCGATCACCAACGCCGCCGCGAACACGATGTCGGGGCTCACGATGGGTAGGTCCACGACGGTCTCGATCGCGAGCTTCGCCCGCGGGGGCCGCGGGTAGCGCTCGAGCCCGATCGCCAACATCGTACCGAGCACCGAAGCCACCAGCGTCGAGGTCGCTGCCAAGATCAACGTGTTCTTCGCCGCGTCGAGGATCGTCTCGTTCTCGAGCAGCTTGGCGTACCAACCAAAGCTCAGGCCGTCCCACCGAAACCCGAGTCGAGCCTTGTTCAGCGACGCTACGGCGACAGCCAACAGCGGGGCATAGAGCAACATCAACGCGACCGCGGACAAAAAAACGACGATCGGGTGGAGCTTTCGCGACATCACGCGGCCGGAGCTCCCTTCGAGCTCCTTCTATAGAGCCACAAGCCTACGAGCGTCAGCGCGATCATCACCAGCGAGAGCGCCGCACCGAACGGATAGTCTCGGCTCATGCCGAACTGCTGCTGGATCTGATTGCCGATCAACGAGAAGGTCGAGCCTCCCAGGCGATCGCTCACCACGAACATGCCCATCGAAGGCACGAAGGTGAAGATCACCGCGACGACCAATCCGGGCAGCGTCTGCGGGAGAATCGCGTGACGGAACACGAGCCACCGACCTGCGTACAGGTCGCGCGCGGCCTCCACGAGCGACCAGTCCATCCGCTCCACGTTCGTCACGAGCGGCAACACCGCGAAGGGCAAGGACGTCGACACCATCCCGATCAACACCGCGAAGGTGCTCGGATAGAGGCCGCGTCCTTCGGGGACGAACCCGAGCCAAGCCGCGAGCTTCGCCGGCGGAAGCCCAGGTGAGAGTAGGACCTCCCACGCATACGTTCGAACGACGAGGTTCGTACACATGGGAACGACGATCAGCCCGAGCAAGATGCGCGACCACCGCTTCGGCACGCCCGCGATGAGGAACGCGAGCGGATAGCCAAATCCGATCGAGAGCGCGCTCGTAACCGTCGCGACCCAGACACTCCGAAAGAAGATCCGCAGATAGTCCGCGGACCACCCGAGCACACCGAACCCGAGCAGTCGCTCGAACGCCGATAGGCTGAAGCTCCACACGATCTCGCCGTCGCCGCCGCGGGTCGCGAACGAGAGCGCGAACAGCGCGAACGACGGAATCACGAGCAACGCCAAAAGCCAGATCACTGTCGGTGAGACGAGCGCTGCGCCTGCTCGCGCAACATGCTCACGCGTGGTCACTCGCCCGAGCCAGACGATCCGATCCGCGGGTCGCGGAGGCGAGGCTGCACCAGGTGGAGGCTCAGTCAACCAGCACCTCCAGATGCTCGGGCGGAAGCTCGAAATGGACACGCGTTCCTGGATCTACGGCCTCCGAAGGACCCACTCGCACCGAGAGTCCCGCGACGTCCGTCACCAGGTCGACGTGGTCGCCGAGGTAGACCCGATCGGAGATCGTGACCTCGATGCCGTTTCGCTCGGGTCGTTCTCGCCGTAAGCGAATGCGCTCGGGCCGAATGGCCAGCGTGCCCTTGTCCCAAGCGATGGGGGACTCGACGAACAGCTCCCCGAACGAAGTCTTCACGACTCGATCTCCGCTGCGCTCCGAAGCGATGAGCGCGGCGCTCCCGAGAAAGGTCGCCACGAACTTCGTCTTCGGATGGTCGTAGACTTCGGACGGGCTGCCGAACTGCACGACCTTGGCGCGATCCATCACGAAGATCCTGTCGGACACGGTCATGGCCTCGTCTTGGTCGTGGGTCACCAAGACGAACGTCTTTCCAAGCCGTCGCTGGAGCGCTCGGAGCTCGAGCTGCAGGTCGGTTCGAAGCCGCGCATCCAGGGCCGACATCGGCTCGTCGAGCAACAACAGCTCGGGCTCGTTCACCAACGCCCGCGCGAGCGCGACGCGCTGCCGCTGTCCGCCCGAGAGCTGGTGCGGAAGTCGCGCCGCCATCTCCTCGAGACGCAACATCGCGATCGCTTCGTCGGCGCGTCGGTCGACCTCCGCCTTCGGCGTCTTCTTCGCGACGAGCCCGAACGCGACGTTCCTTCGGACGTCGAGGTGAGGAAACAACGCGTAGCTCTGAAAGACCGTGTTGACCGGGCGCTCGTGGGCCGGACGACCATCGAGTCTGCTGCCGCCCAAGCTGACGGTCCCCGAATCCTGAAGCTCGAAGCCCGCCAAGATCCGAAGGAGCGTGGTCTTGCCGCAGCCAGACGGCCCCAACAACGTCGCAAACTCGCCGGCGGCAACGTCGAGGTCGACCCTGTCGAGGGCCACGACGTCACCGAACCGACGCGACACACCGCGAACCAAAAGGCCGGTCTGTCCCGCCACGGCGCGCATCCTACAGCAAGACCGCCAGGCCTTGGGACGAGATCACCTCGGCGCGTCCTCGACGGGTAGCTCGACGGGCACCCGCACCCGATAGGTCTCTTCGACGTGCGCCATCAACTCGAAAAACACGTCGCCATATCTCACCCCGTCCGGGTGATTCGTGTTGAAAGTGCCATCGCGACAGTCACCCTCCCGACATTGAGAGTTCGGAAACACCATGATGAACTTGGCCCAGTCACTCTCCCGCTTGCGACTCACCTCGGGACGATTCGACTCGGCTTGATACCCAAAGAAAAGAATGGCCGAGGCCAACATCTGATTGAAATCCTGGCCCTGCCCGTGAAGAAAATAAACGACCGGATACCGCTCGTCGGAGTCGAAATAGCCGGGCGGCAGCATGATTCCGTACGCCTGCTCCTCACCCAAGGCCTTCGATGGGAAGCTCTGGAGCTTCACGAAGTCATCGAAAGATCCAGGATCCTGAACGACCCTCCGATCGGGTTGGTACATTCGCGATTCAGTGAAGGCGATCGACGTCAGCAGACGCTCGAGGATTTGATCTCCGGGCCCGACGTGGCCCCCGTCGCCTCGTTGAATGTCGCGCGGCGTCGCATTCACTTTTCCATAACGAACGTAGGCGTCCTTGCCGATCCCCTTGGGTGAGTAGTCGACCTTCAGGAAGTCATAGTCCTCCTCGCCCGGAATCAACGAAAGAAAATCGGCGTGACTCCGCACGAGCTCCGAACCCAGCCTTCGTTCGAGCTGCGCCCAGAACCAGTTCGTGCCCCCAGCGCTCAAAATACTGTCGCGCAAACCCGCGTCCGCGTAGACGTTCAGGCGTCGAAGCTGCTCCTCGGGCATCGAAGAAACCAAAAAACGCGGGTTCTGCGAAAAGACGCTGTCAACACCTCTGCTGTAGTCGAACTTTCCGTTTCCTTCCCCGTAGTCGTTGGTCCCGGCAATCCCATCGAGACCGGTGTCCTCGTACGGCTCCCCTTGGTCCCACAACGCGTTCTGACGCGTCCCGGCAGGATTCGTCTTCCAGTCGTACACGTCGCTCTCGCCTTTGCCCACGTCTTCGTATCGCTCCGAGCTCATCAACACGACGGGCTCCGCATAGTCCCGCCGCCCGTTTCGGTTGAAATCGATCGCCAACGCAATCCCGACCGGCTCGTCGATCTTCGCCGGACTGAAATTCGGTCCGTCCGTGGACGTGTCGCAGAAAGTGATCGCCGGATAGGCGCCGTCCGGGTTGTACTTCCAATGTCGCAGTCCTTCGACCTTCACCGTCTCCTGACAACGCTCGCGATCACTCCGAACCGATTCTTCACGAGAAATGCCCAACGGAAGATCTGGGGCGTCGGGGTTGGGTGGGTAGAAGAAATTCCCGAACGCACTCGAGAGGTCGCGAAAAGCATGAAACAAGCTGTCCCTACCAAACCCAGGACCAGCCCCATCGCTTACGGCCAGATAGAAATGGTTGAAGTCCTGGTCGGGCTCCTTCACCGTACCCGTCGGCTCCAGCTTGTCGACACCTCGAATCGGACCGCAAAAGGCCGGACCATTCACCTCCTCGAGCCGATCGACGTTCGCCAAGATCGTCTCCCGGTCACAAAAACCTCCGAGGTGATAACTCGTGATGACCCGAAGCATGTAGGTCCAGTCGAGCAACGGAATCCCGAGCATACCCACCGTGTCGAACAGCTCCGGATGTGCAAAACCGATCTGACCAGCGCCGCTTGCGCCCATCGAAACACCGAGAATCGCACGGTGGGTTAGACAAGTCCGACCGCCGCCTTCACCCGAGCACGTGATGATCCCAAACGGGTCACGCGTCGATCGCTCGACCTCGCCCACCTCTGGATCGGAACCACACGCGGCCAACGTCGACAGGCCGAGCACGAGCAGACGTCGCATCTCATGCCTTCTACCACAGTCGTGTCGCGGTGGGCCGTTGCCTTCGCCGATGCCACGTGCCACCAATGAATCGGTGATCACGAATCACGCGACCGGCACCCGCGTGGACGAGATTGGCCGCGGCCTCTTCCGCATCACCACCCCACTGCCCACCACGGGCGTTCCCGCCGGCTTCAGCTTCAATCAGTTCCTGCTGGTCGACGAGAAGCCCCTGCTGTTCCATACCGGGCCGCGAAAGCTGTTCCCGCTCGTCCGCGAAGCCATCTCCGCCATCATGCCGGTCGAGCGCCTGAGCTACATCGGTTTCGGCCACGTCGAGGCCGATGAGTGCGGCTCACTCAACGACTTTCTCGCGATCGCTCCCAACGCGGTCCCCGTCTGCGGAACCGTCGCCGCCACCATGTCGATCGATGACTTGTCCAATCGGCCCGCGCGAGCCCTCGCTGACGGCGAGCTCCTGCCCGTGGGCCGGGCCCTCTTGAAGTGGATTGACGCGCCCCACTTCCCCCACGCGTGGGACTCCGGCTACCTGTTCGACCTCACCAGCCGGACCCTCTTGGCCGGAGACTTGTTTGCCCAACCCGGAAGTCAACACCCGCCCGTCACCGAGTCGGATATCCTCGAATCGAGCGAGAAGCTCCGAAGCACCATGGATTATTTCTCCAGGAGCGACCGGACTTCGGTCTTCATCGAAAAGCTGGCCGCGCTCGACCCCTTGCTGCTCGCGTGTATGCATGGCGCTGCGTACCGCGGAGACGGTGCGGAGTTGCTACGCGCACTCGGCCAACGCATAGAGTCCGAGCGATGGCGCCGCCCGTCCGTCAGCGCGCGCGCCCCCTGACCAAAACTCACGAGCGCGGACCTAGGACCTCTTCGAAGAACGACTTCATCATGAGCCAAGATCGCCGATCGGCCAAGGCGTTGTAGGCCGCACCCTTCGAGTTGTCGTTGCCAGCCGCTGGGTTGGTGAACGCGTGAACCGCTCCAGAATACTCCACGAACTGCCAGTCCACCTTCGCGGACCGAAGCTCGGCCTTGAACGCGTTCAGGTCCTCGACCTTCACGAAGGGATCGTCGGCGCCGTGCAGTACGAGCACTCTCCCACGGATGTTCTTCCCGTCCGCCGGAGTCGGACTGTCGAGGCCGCCATGAAAGCTCACGACCGCCGCGACCTCTGCTCCGCTCCGCGCAAGCTCGAGGGACGTCGTCCCGCCAAAACAGAAACCCATGACCCCGATCCGCTTGGGGTCGACCTTCCCGCTCTTCACCAACGCCTCGAGCGCGGCGCGAGCTCTCGCTCGGAGCTTCGTGCGATCACCTTTGAACTTGCCGGCGAGAGCTCCGGCCTCGTTCCCGTCCTTGGGTCGAACACCCTTGCCGTAAATGTCGGCCGCGAAGGCCACGTAGCCGAGCGCCGCCAAGTCCTCCGCCTTCTTCTGCGAGAAGGCGCCCGCGCCCATCCAGTCGTGAATCACGACGACCCCGGGAGCGGGCTTGGAAATCGCGTCGTCGTAACTCAACGTCCCCTCGAGCACGACCTCCCCTTCTTTGTACTGGACCACCTCGGTCTTCACCTTCGCCTGCGCGAGACCCGACCAGAGCATCAGCACGCCCATGAGGCTTCCGAGAATTCGCATCGACCCTATCTAGCAGACTCGCGCGCCGCTGCGCAGGGGTCCGAAGCTCGTTCGTCCGTCCACGGCATGAGGTGCGGCCCTCCGGTCGCGCGACCGCTTGCTGACTTCGGATTCGTTGCACCCAGCGACCGGCACCGCAGAGGTTCAACGGAACGCATTTGACCTTAAATTTGTCAACCAAACCTACTCATGGCACCGTTCGCTCCGGTCATGCTCAAGAAAATACTCATCGCCCTCGCGGCCCTGTTCGTGGTCCTGCTCATCGCCATTGCGATGCAGCCAGCCTCTTTCGAGATCAAACGCTCGCTGAAGATGCCGGTGGCTCCGGACGTCCCATTCGCCCTGATCAACGACTTCCACAACTGGGAGGCTTGGTCTCCGTGGGAGAAGCTCGATCCGAACTTGAAACGGAGCTTCTCCGGGGCCCCTTCTGGCGAAGGCGCTGGGTATGGGTGGGTTGGCAACGACGACGTGGGCGAAGGAAGAATGACGATCACCAAGAGCGTTCCGAGCAAGCTCATCGAGATCAAGCTCGAGTTCCTCAAACCGTTCGCGGCCACGAATCAGACGAGCTTCACGTTCGAGCCGGACGGCGATTCGACGACGGTGAATTGGTCCATGAAGGGAAACAACGATTTCATGGGCAAGGCCTTCTCACTCTTCATGAACATGGACAAGATGGTCGGAGCTGACTTCGAAAAAGGCCTGACCAACTTGAAGGCGGCGTCGGAGAAGCAAGCCGCGGAGAAGACTGCCGAGGTGAAGACGGCGACGGTGGCCGCGCCCGCGACCCCCGACCCTGCCGAGGGTCCGACGCCAGCGGACGCGCCAAAACAGCCCTGACTCGGCCCGCCAGGGAACAGGTGCGGGAGCGGACGCGGAGACTCATCGAAGCGCCTCTTCGAGCGCGTCACACACGTCGGTCCTCACTCCATGACCGCTCGTCGTGGGTTCGGCGAGCACGACGTGAGCGTCGGTCGAAGCGTCCCAGCGCGGCCAAGCAGGATCGTCGTCGCCGTTTGGGTCTCCGGTCGCTGCGAATCGAGACCAATATCGCATCATTCGCTGGGAAAGGGCGCGGTCCGCTGGCGTCGGTTGATATCCACCCGCGCCGTCGACCGAGCCGAACACGTAGAACAGCTCCAACCCGTGATACGCGCCGGCCAGCGACAGAACCGGAGCCGCCATGCGATCGAGGGACCAATCGAAATAGTATCGATAGGTGGGCGCGCTCGTGGTCGCGAGCGACTGCAAGAGGAGCCGTCCTGGACAGGTCCAACGAAAATCCGTCGTAAGTGCGACGAGCGCGGCGTGAGGGCTCGAATACTCGGACGGCGGGTACACGGCGATGGCAAGGTCGGCCTTGGATGGGGCCACGCCCGAACCCAGCAGGAACGTTCGCGCGGCCGCCACGAACTGCGCCTCGGTCGAGACCTGCCCTGGCGGCGGGAGGAACATGTAGGTCTCGTCGGCGTTGGTACCGAGAGCAAAGGGTACGTTGGCGTGGCGACCGGCGAGCATCGCGGCGCTCGGCGCCTCCGGAATCACGAATCCGTCGACGATCGGGTTGAAGTCGGAGAAAGTCAGTCCGCTCACGCTCGGCGGAAGCGCTCGAAGGATCTCTTCGGGGCTCTTCTCGCGCATGCAATTCAACCGATCTGGCGCCGAGCACCCAAGCGCGTCGGCGAGGCGCTCGGTCGCGCTGGCGCCTTGTGACTTGCTCATTCCTGGGCAGCCGCCGCTCTCGACGAGGGCAGCGCTGAAAAGGTCCCGCGCGAGCGGAGACACGTACAAAAGACACGTGTTCACGCCGCCGGCAGACTCTCCAAAAATCATCACCCGGGACGGGTCGCCCCCGAGCGTTCCGATGTTCTCGCGGACCCAGCGGAGCGCCTGAATTTGATCCATCAGGCCCCAGTTGCCGGACGTTCCTTCTTGGGACTCTGCGTCCAACTCCGGGGCCGTCGCGTATCCAAGCGCCCCGAGGCGATAGTTGGTAGTGACCACGACGTTACCGCGGGACGCGAGCGCCCGTCCGTCATACAAGTGCTTGGTACCCGCGAGCACCGAGGTCGAGCCTTGGTTGTTGCCTCCACCGTGAATGAAAAAAAGGACGGGGACGCTCGAGACACCCACGGGCGCCCAGACATTCAAGTGCAGACAGTCTTCGGATCCGACAACTCTGTCTCGAGCGTCGAGCTGCGGGCACTCCGGCCCAAACTCGGTGGCCGCGCGAACCGTCGACTCACAGGCGGGTGACTCAGGCGGCGCAAACCTCGACGAGCCCAGCGGCGGCCGAGCAAACGGGACCCCGAGAAAAGCGCGGACCGAATCCGTCACGGACCCTCGGAGAGTTGCGAAGGACGTTTGCCACTCGGTTTCGCCCGAGGCGGGAGGAAGGCTGCACTCCACGGCCGCGTCCTCGCTTCCGCCATCCACTCCTCCGGTGTCGACGGGGCCAGGGTCCCGTCCAGCATCGAGCGGATGAACATCCGACCTGCCTGCATCCGAGCCAACTCCGCCCTCGGGCGCCAAGGTCGTCGTACATCCGAGTGTCAGGCCCAAGGCGAGCGAGCTCCAGATCGATCTCATGCCCTCTCCAAACCCAGGGCCAGGAGGAAAGTTGCGCCCGTCGCTCAAGAGCCAAGTCGTTGTGCAAAGGTCACGACTTGGCCGTAACTGGTCCTCACGATGGTCTCACGCGCGCGATAGAAGGTCGTCCGCTCGGCGATGAGGACGTCCGCGCCCACCAGCGCCCGCTTGATGCCATCGAGGTCGTCGACCTCGAAATACAGCGGGGTGTGCTCGCGATACGGCTCTCCCGCAATCTTCGGATTGTCCACGCGGAGACTCGCCCGGCTCTGCATCATGAGCTCGACGCCGTCCTTGGCGAGGATCACGAATCCGAGCCGCTCTCCTTCGAGGACCTCGATGGCGATCTCGAATCCGAGCAGGTCGACCCAGAAGCTCAGATGCGGCTCGATCTCTTCGACGACGATGACGGGGGTGAGTTTCTTGAGCACGGTCGATACTCTGGCGAAGAGCGCGCCAGATGTCGACGGCTTTCGAAGTCATCTCTAAGTATGGGTCCCCGCAAATCGTGACCACCGGAAAAACCACAGAGAGCACAGCGCCGAGGCCCACAGAGACCACAGATTCTTCGTGTCCTCGGTGTCTTCTCTCCGTGTCCTCTGCGTGGTTGCAGGCTTCTCAGGACGTGAGCTAAGTACGGATCCCCGTAGATCCGTGAAGCCCTAGGCGAGCAGCGGTTTGATGGGTTCCGCGCGAAGATGCGAGTAGTCGAGCCCCGCCGACGCGAAGAGAGTCGCGAGTACATGCTTCGGGGACAAGGTCACGATCTCACCGCTCGAGAGCTTGTCCTCGGGCGCGGTCTCGAGGACGGCGCCGGTGGCGAGCTCTGCATACAGCGGCATCATGCCGACAGTCGCGCTTCGGCCGATGGTCCTGCCCCCTTTGATGCCGGCGCCCGCGAGCAAGCAGGAGCTCCCGAGGTGATGGTCCCTTCCGCGAAGATTGTTGAACATGGGCGTTCGACCGAACTCGCTGAACACGAGCACGGTCGTCTCGTCCAAGAGCGATCCACCGCGGGGGGACGGCGTGCCGGAGAGGTCGGTGAGTATGGCGGCGACGGTCTTCCATCCCCGCTCCTGGGCCGCTGGCTGGTCTTGGGCCCAATTGGAGTGTGTATCGAGCCCGCGGGCAACGCGGACCGAGACACATTGCGCGAGTTCGGACTTGAGGGCTTGGGCGGCTGCAAATCCCAGCATCTCGGGTGAGTCGGTCTGCGCCGCGGCTTCTCCGCTAATCCCAAAGAGCTCGCGGAGGGCGACCATCTCGACGTCCTCGCGTCGAAGATCGAAGATCCGCGCGAGATCGGATTCAATGTAGGTTCGGGCGCGCTTCTGATTGGCGAGCAGCGAGCCCACGACGCCGTCGCGGTCCAAACGCTCGGACTCGCACCCCGCGCCATCGTCTTGGTATTTCTGAACGGCGGCGAGAATCTCGGGATCGACGGCAGCGAACGGAGTCAAGGCAGTGAGGAGGTCCTCGAGCCCATTCACCTCGAGGGGGGAGGCAAAGCCAGGAAGGTCACGGCTGTAGGACTCCACCGCCGCGGATAGGTACGGAATCGTGGAGCTCTCGCCTTGCTGAGCCACGATCTCCGCTCCGGTCGACGAACCCACCGCTTGAAGGCCCCGTGGAAACCGGCCGGTGATGAAATAGCGACGGCCCACCTCGTGCGCCGCGGTGTCCATCCCGACTCCGTTCACCACCGAAATTCGATCCGCATGAGTAAGGAGCTCAGCAGGAACGATGGGGCCGAACGTGAGCTCCCCGCGGCGCTGGAGACCGCGGCGCTGATACTCGGCAGAGAGCTGTCCGTAGCCCGTCTCGATCCCGTGAGTGTCCGGGCGCGTCGTGGCCGGATCTCGCGGATCCAGGCTCAAGAGGGTGTCCCATCCGCCTTCCATGTAGGCGAACAAGAACTTACGATTCGGTACGGGGGCCGCGAAGCTCGGCAGCGACCTCGAGAGTACGAGCCCTCCGCCCGCCAGGGCCAGACCCTTGAGAAAGCCTCTTCGGTTCGTCAACATCGGACCCTCCTCTCAGTAGACCAGGAATTCGGGTGAGGTGAACAGCGCGAGGCACACCGCCTCCATCCCGCCGCGCTCGCCCCGGGCCCCGCGGCGACCGCGCTCGTGGACATCTCTGAGTCGCGGGACGTATTCGTCGGCGGCAAGGCCCTCGATGCCCGTGAACCGAAGCAGCAGATATCGTAGGTTCTCGTCGAGGTCGGAGTACCGAAACAACGCACGCTCCGATTCTGGACGGTTCAGATCGGCGTCGGAGAGATTCGTGCACACGATGGCGCCGAGGTCGACCATGAACTTCATGAACAGCGCAGACGGCTCGAGCGACTCCTCGGTCACGCGCCGATAATCCGGTCGCCCGAGAGTCAGCGCCAAACTGTCCGGCAGCTTCACGGTCCCTTCCGGGAGCTGCGCGATCGCCTCGAGCGATCGCTCGATCTGCTCGACACTCATGCGTCGGGACCCGCGCGAGCGTACGTCGAGTCCCACGGTGGGGTGCCCCGCGGGCAGGTCTGGGAGACTCGTCTCCGCGACCGGCACAACCTTGGGCTCGGCCCGAGTCACCTGATCGGCCGAGTCGGCCACGCAGCCGAGCGCGAGGAGCGTCATGGACGTGACGAACTTTCGTAACAGAGTCTGGCGTTTGCCGTTCACGGAGAGTTTGATCGTCGAGCTCATGGCGCCCTCCCGTAGGCTGGATGGGTCACGATGGCCTTGACCAGCGCTCGGAGGCTCCGGCCATTGGCGTCGTAGGCCGCCAGGAGCGTCGGTTTGACCGTCCTCTCCTCGTCCGCGTCCATCGGGCGTCTCAAAAAGAGACTCCACATTCGTCGCACCGTACATTCGGCGAACGCTCCGGACTCGATCGCTTCGTCGGCGAGGCCTTTGGGCCCCTTCACGACGTGCTCGATCTCCTGCTCGTCGCGGAAGACATAGGCGTTGAGCCAACCGCGAAAAGCCTCTTCCTCCCCGACGGGATCGACCTCGTAGAACCGAAAAATCCTGAAGAGCTTCTCGGCGTCGGGCGTGGGAAGAAACGCGCCTTCTATTCTGGGCGGAAACTCTCGTTCGTCGATGTGGCCAAATCCGTATTCGGCGAACCTGCCAAAATAGGACGCCATGGGTTCGAGTTGCTTGTGGCAGGCATCGCAGCCGCATCGGAGCGTCAGATCCTCGTGTTTGCTGCAAGGCTCCGACGGCGCGGGCAGCGGTCCGGCCGGAATGAAGCTCTGGCACTGAAACGCGTTGTGGAAGCGGTGAGCCCGGCCACGGTTGGACATGAATCGGAGCAAGTAACCCGGCGTCGTGAGTACGCCGGCATGGCGTCCTTGGCGCTCCACAGGCACCCAAGTGTCGTCGGTGAAGGTCCGAGCTGGCGGGACACTCGCCGTCGGATCGAGCGCGCCGTACATGTCGAACTCGGTCCGCGACATTTTGGTGAGGTAATGCGCGAGCGGGCCATCGTACTCCACGGTCTTCGTGGTGAGTACCTCGTCGTAAGGCCGATCATCGCGAACGACGCTCTCGATGATTCGCAATTCCTGATCGAGGAGCGATTTGATGACTCGCGCCTTTGTCTCGGGCGTGAAGCAGCGCTCGAGGTTGGGACCGCACCCGCAACCTGGCGCCAACAAGCTCAGCGGTCCGTCGCACGCGGCGTCCGCGCCCCGGAAGGGTACGTTGAGGCTGGCTGCGGTGGCGGCGACTCCGGAGCAATAAGGTTCTGCGAAGGGGTAGCGCTCTGCGGGCCCGGGGCACACGGGCGCCCGCTCCGCGGACAGCGCATCGAACCCGCACACCTTGACCGTCGTGCCGGGAGCCCAGTAGGGCTCGACCTCGACGTACCCTTCGACCTCCGCGACCTCCTCTCCGGCGACGAGCAGGGGCTGAGTCAGGAGGCGGCCCTCGGTGTCGAACTCGGCTGGCTCGTTCCTGCAAGGAACATAGGTCGCATTCCCCGTAGCGCGCACGAAGACCGAGCGAAGCGGGGACACCCAGAGCGGACCACCCTCCATCGGCAGTGGATAGAGCTCGTTGGCGTCCGAGGCCAGCTTGATCTCCTCGAGATTGGGCCACAGCAGCGACTCATGATGACGTCGCATGACTTTGACGAACCCTTCCGACGACAGCATCCGATCGATCGTGGCCTCTGGAACCTCCGACTGACCTTGGAGTCGAGAGATCTCGTCCCAGGCCGGTACCGTTCCGACCAGGTCGAGCGACAACCGACGCAGGAAGCGCTGAGGCTCGAGCGGAGAGGCTACGTCGCACACGGGCTCCTCGGCGCGAGCGGCTTGGCTCGCGAGGACCACCAAAAGGGTGAGCTCGAAGGAGAGTCGTTTCATGGTCGCTTACCTCCGCGAATCCATCGCTCCAACACGGACCAATCTCCTGGGGACAAGATGGGTTCCTTGCATCGTACACCGCCCTCGCAGCGCGGCATGTCACCGCTTCGAACTCGACGCAGCGCTTCGTCGGCGCGGGTGACAAAGACTTCGTAGTCCAGAAAGTCCTGAGTCTGGTTGGCGTGGCAGCGCACGCAGTGGGCACGAAGCAGCGAGGTCACCTCGTCGAAGGTGGCGACCGGCCCTGCGCCCGTGCGAAGTCTGACCACTCCGTCGGGTGCCCGCACGAACAAGTCCCCGGCGAGGTCTACCGACATCCGGTCAGGACCGAGCTCGGTGGCGAGCCCAAGCTCGGTCCCAGGAGCCTTCACCGCGGCCACGACGTCGCCATCGATCGAATACAACTCGTCATCGCCGCGAACCCATGCAACTCCCGTGACCGGATCGACGTCGAGCTCGTGAGTAGGTCCCAGCACGAACCAGGTCCAGCCGCTCGAGTCTCTTCGAATCACACCGTTCGAAGTGGCGGCGAGCACTGAGTAGGGGCCGGCGTCGAGGTCGTGAACCGTCGAGTCTTCGATCGGGGAAGCCTCTCCGCTGAGTTGCCCGGCCGACATTTGAAGAGCCACCAGGCCCTCGAGCGAAGACGAAACGAGTCCCATCGAGCCGGATCGAGTCACCGCGACGAAGTCGATGGGGCCACCCAACCCGATCTCGTATCGCGATACTTTGCCGTCTCGAATGACGAGCGCGCCGGTGGCCGTGGCCACCCAGATCCCCTCGAGCGGACCCTCGGCCGCCACGGCGAGATCAGTCCCTCCAGCGAGCTCGAAGGCGTCCTCGAGGTAGATCGGGCCCAGAGCGAGAATCGAGCGCGGGCTCAACACGTAGGCTCCGGTGGTCGCTGACGGAGCCACCGCGCGGGGCTCGACGGCCTCCGCTCCATGTTCGGCATACCGGAGTCGCGGCGCCCAGGCTCCACCGTCATAGACGAACGCGACGCGGTCACCGACCGCGATCGAGGCACCTTCGGCCGTGCGCCCGAAACGACGAACGTCCCCAAAGCCAAGCGCCTCGTCGCTCTCGACCTCACGCGTCCCTACGGGCGCATCGATCGTACGAAAGGCCTCGGGGTCCGATGGCACCGACGTATCAGCGCTGCAGCCGAGCACGGCGGCCAAGCCGAGCGCCAACCAAGAGCGACCATAGGCGAGGACCTCGTTCGCATGCACAGCGCGGATCCTGACCGAGCGAACCGGTGAAATGGAAAGAAAATCTTTGCGCAGGGTCAACTCCGCGCAACGTCCGGTCCGTGGCATAGTGGTCTCGTTTGGCTCCACGTGCGACCGTGACCGTGACCGCGCTCGTCGCCGGGCTCGCCGCCTGCGCCGACACGCTCACGCTTCAGCTCGAAGCTCAGCCTGGGGAACGGACCGTGATCGCGACCGACGACGGCTCCGTGCTCACCTTCACCTCAGACCAGCCGCTGCAGCTCGAGCTCGAGCCAGGCTCGAAGCTCTGGACCTTCAAGATCACGCCTCGAGACTTCGTCGAACTGACGGGCCAGCTGGTCTCGCCTGAGTTGCTCGCGGAAGCCACACTCTCCCAGAGCACGGGAGCTGGTTGCGGGCGATGCCTGTCGGCGACGGAAGCGCCAGCTTTCGTGTTGCCTGGGTCCGAGTGTCCCCTCTCTGCCGAGAGTCTGCGAGGAGGGTACACCGTCGAAAGCTCCGGCCTCGTCGCGAGCTCTGCAGCGCCCCCTTCCGTGTTCGTGACCTGGCCGGGTCGGTGTGCGTGCGAAGACCGGGATCCGACACCGGCGGATGGCCGAGCGTGCCTCTATGCGCCTCGGGAGCGCCTCGCAACGCTGAAATCCATCTCCGACCACGGCGATGTCGTGCTCGTGCGACCCACTCGAACCGAGCTCGTGAATGCTGGAGGTGAGCGTCTGACTCTACCGATCGAAGCGCCATTCGGCCTCGCCATCGCGCCCCTCCCGGGAAGCGAGCGCACGTTCGTGGTCCTGCGCCAAAGCGCACCAGCCACCATCGACATCGACCTCCTCGCCGTCACCGATACTGGGCTAGACTCCGAGCCTCAGCTCCACTTTCCCGCTGCCGTGATGGACCTGTCTACGATGACGGTGTTGTCCGACAGCGTGCTCTTTTCGATCTCCAGGGAGGTCGGAAGCAGCGACAAGTCCGTGTACCTTCGCTGCCGCGAAGGTGACTCTCCCACGTGCCGCGAAGAGACCGTGTCCGACTGCCCGGAGAGTTGCCGAGTTTCCACGACCTTCGAGCTCGCGTCAGGCGCGGAGGTCGTGCTGACCCAGAAGCTGGAGGTCTTTGCACGCGCAGATACCCAGTGGGAGTTCCGAGGACTGATTAGGCCCCCAGGCCTCGTGACTCCGTACGCCTCCCACCCGCCCGTGGCCCTTCGCGACGACGGGTCGGTGCTTACGTGCTTTCGCGCTGAAACGCGGCTCGGATCGGTTGGCATAGCCGTACTCAGCCTTCGTTTCGACGAGCGCGGCACACCGCTCTCGACGGAGCTCCTCCATTTCGAGCCGCGAGCCTTCGATTGCTCCTTCGTCGAAGACGGCAGCCGCCTGCTGGTGTCAACGGATCTGAGCTTGCTCGACGCCGAGGCCTTCGAGCCCGCGAGGAGCACGCTTGGGCTGGAAGGATCGATTTCCACGCCGTCCCTGATTCGCCTCCAACGCGCTGGTAAGTGGGCGCTGATTGAAGTCGACGGCCGGGCGATTCACCGAAGGTGGCCCGATGGGCGGGTGGAGCTGATCGAGGAGGTGGAGCGTTACGACGGGCTCGAAGCCGTCGGCAAAGATGACACCGGCTTCCAAATCTTCCACGGGCTCGAAAATATCGTCTCGCTCCCCGAGGATGAGTTATGCGACGCCCGAGTCGTGTCTCGGGCCCTGCGGGACGGACCGAACGGCCACACCGCCGTCGCCACCTACTTCGACGAGGCAACCGGCCAATTCATGGTCTCCACGAGCTCCGGCACGCACGGATTTCTGTCGCTCGTCGATACCAAGTCCGACCTCGTCACGGACACGCGCGAGAGCCCGGTGTTGCTAGATTCCATTTCGAAGCTCGGCAATGGAATCGCGGTCTTCGTCGGCCGAGACGGACGAGTCTACACACTCGGAGCCGAAGGCTTCCAGACTCTGACCGAAGCTGGCATGGGTTGGTTCGCGACCTCGGAATCGAGCGGCGTCGTGTGGATTGCCGGCGAGTTGCGGCTTGGGCGGCTGACGCCTACGGGGCCTGAGTCCTTTCACCTCGAGCTCCTCGACGAGCTCTTTACCGAGCTCGAGAGTCTCCCCGGCCGAATACCGTTGCGCGCAGGGCCGGTGCTCACGACGGCACGCGGTCTGTGTGCAGATCGGGCCGTGCTCGCGGGGCTCAAAACGGAAATCGACCTTTCTCAGCCCAACGACACCGCCCGAGATTCTCGACGACGTGGGTCGTGGATCGTCGGACCGGCGAATGGGCGACTGCGCCTCGTCGATTTTCCTCAACTCGACGAAGGCGCCGACCGAGGCATCGAGTTCCCCATCGGCTTGCTCGGAACGAATCGTTCCTTGGTCCCGCTGTCATCGGGCGGCACGATCCGCTCGAGCGCGCCTCGAGCCTTTACGTCCCCCGTCCGAGGGTTCGCGTCGAAGG
Source organism: uncultured Myxococcales bacterium (assembly GCA_964463485.1). Classification (GTDB taxonomy): domain Bacteria; phylum Myxococcota; class Kuafuiibacteriia; order Kuafuiibacteriales; family Kuafuiibacteriaceae; genus CAYXDO01. Next base: position 45,752 of record CAYXDO010000045.1, read on the forward strand.
GCCTGATTTCGGTGATCGCCGGGAGGCAAGGAGAGCTGGGCCGGTTCGAGATCGAAGAGTGAAACGCGATCAAGCACCGTCAGCTAGTCACCTCAAGCCAAGGACCATCTTGAGCATTCGATCGACCTCGACTAGCGTCGCAGGCAAGAGCCTACCCACCGGACCCACCTGAAAACTACTCGCCGCCAAAGTACCTAGCTGAGTCAACAGGACGATCTGATCGGAGGCCGTCCCTGCTTCATTTGCGCTGATCGGAATCGCTGCAGGAAAAGCGCGATAGACGTCTAGCGCCTGATCGAGGGGAGCCACGACGATACTCTCGAGGGCCAGACTCAGCGCCTCGGCCTGGAGGACCACGAATCGCTCGGGGCGCTTGGCGGCCCCGAAGCCAATCCTTCGCTTGAGCTCGAGCACCTCACCCCTGCTTGCCACGCAACAACTCCATCGCCGCCGTTATCTCCCTGAGGCGCTCCTTCAACTCTGGAGTAGCGGCGGTCGACATTTCCTCGATGAACCGAGCTCGCTCGGCCTCCTCGATGGCACCGAGGAGCAACTCTCGAGCCAACTCACCCTCGCGTTTTCCGGACCGTTTGCTCAGGCTTCGAAGCCGCTCCCGTGCATCCGCAGGAATGTTCAGATTCAGGCGCTCCATGAGGACATCATCGAGGACCATTTTGCGGATGTCAACGAAGGGAGGAGACGGCCCAGGCGCCGAATTCCGCTGCGGGGAACTAGCGGATGGTGATGTCGATCGTCTGGTCGGCGGCGACGTCACCGTGTTGATTGAAACCGATCACGCGCAGATGACGCAGGCCCACTTGCCAGAATTGGCGGCTCGTCGGGAACGCGCCCTCGGCATCGCTCGAAGCGCCGATCTCGACACCGTCCGCATAGTATACGACGCGAGTGACCGAGTCGCTTCCGGCGGCCATGAGTTGGATGGTGTCTCGTCCGAACTGGTCGCCTGGGAGCGGGCTCATGAATCGGATCGCTGGGGGCAAGCCGTCTTCGGTTCCCGGCACGATCACGATCGTGATCGCTTTTTGCGAGACCAGTCGGCCGTCAGCGGCGAGCGCCTGGACGATGATCGAGCGGGCGCCATACTCGTTGAACACGACGTCGACGGGGAAGCCATTGGCGGTATCACGCGACACACCCAGACCGTACTCACCGGCCGAGTACACCACGGAGGCGACTCCTTCCATCGGCGAGATTTGGAGCGAAAACCCATTTCGGTAGGCCATACCGTCCTCCAGGTCGACGAGCTGAATCTCCGGCTGGGACGCCTCACCCGCGTCAACGTAGATCGTGACCGTCTTCTTCGTGATCTCTCGATCCTCGCGGTCGTAACCGCGCACGGTGACGTTGTGCTGTCCGAGGGTGTTGAAGACTCGGCGGTAGGCGAACTCGGCGCCAGCGTCCTCGGACGCGCCGAAGAGGTAGCCCCCCGAGTCATAACGCACGTGATGAACGGTGCCGTTGGTCTTGGCCTTGAACCACACGCCATTCGCGTAGTGTCCACCCGCGCGAGGAGCGACGATCTCGAGGGCCTGAGTCGTCGGCGTGGAGGCTGACGGGGGCGTCGTGCTCGAGGGAGGGGGCGTCGTGCTCGACGGAGGCGTTGCTGCGGGAGGCGTTCCGCTGCAGGGGCCTGTCGCGCGCGCGCCTGAGTACTGCCAATGCCATGGCTCGCTGGAGACGGTTCGACGGAACCCATAGCGCGAGGCGTTCCGATTCAGCCAAGTGAGCACGCCTGAGTTGCGCGTGTTCAAGTCCAAGGCGAGACCGCTTTGGTGAGCCGAGTATCCTGGACGCGCGGCCGTATTACACGAGTTGCAGTTACAATTGATCATGCAGGAATACAGGCGCTGCTGCTCTTCGTTGGTGCGGAAGCCGCTGTTCACTCGAATTCGGACGCCCGCGCGCGCCGCGGCGTCACGCATGTTCGAAAACGCGTTGGCCGTGTTGATCTCGACTGGCTTGCCGTCGACCGAAACCAAGGTGATCGTGCGGCGGTCTCCGGACTCATAACCCACACCTGATCTGGGTGTGCAAGTAATCACGGCTTCCGTCGACTCCTCGAGCTCCTCGGGCTCGTCCTCGTGCTCCTCGTCGTCGAACGCGGGTGAGCATGCTTGGAAGAGCGCAGGAACCAGCAGCCAATGAATGCTTCGGATCATCATGGAGGCATGGAATCATTTTCAAATGGAAGCGTTCATCGGCAGAGGGCCGGTGTAAACGACTGGCCTCAGTGGTGAAGCACCGGCCCCGAGAGGCCCCAAAGCTCGCGTCATGAGCTCCTAATCCTATGGATCTTCGGAAGAATTTCCCTTCGCACGGGAGCGCTGCTTCGGCATGTTCGTCGCCATGAAAATCGAGATCCCCACTCTGGCCCTCGCGCTTTCGGCCGGATGCGCGGGCGCGGCCGTTCACGGCGGTCACGAGCACCACGGACACGCAGCGGGCGACCACTTCGAGCACGACTTCTCGGACGCCGCCGCGTGGTCCAAGCGCTTCGACGACCCTGCTCGAGACGAGTGGCAGCGCCCGGACGAGGTCGTGAGGCTCCTCGAGCTCTCCGAAGGCAAGGTCGCCGCCGACATCGGCGCGGGAACCGGCTACTTTCTGCCTCATCTGTCCAAGGCGGTCGGGCCGAGTGGCAAGGTGTGGGGGCTCGACGTCGAGCAGAGCCTCGTCGCCTGGATGAACGATCGAGCGACGATAGAAGGCCTCGCGAACGTCGAGGCGAAGCTCATCGCCAAAGACGATCCGGCCCTCGAGGCTAGCCCGGTCGATCGCATCTTGATCGTCGACACCTGGCATCACATCGGAGGCCGCGACGACTACTCCCAGAAGCTCCGGAAGGGCCTCAGACCCGGCGGTATGGTGATGGTCGTCGACTTCACGAAAGACAGCCCGGAAGGCCCGCCGCCCGAGCATCGCCTCCCGCCGGAGGCCGTCGTCGAGACCCTCACGAAGGCCGGCTTCACGACGGCCATCGCGGAAGAATCGCTGCCACGGCAGTACGTGGTGATCGGCCGCGTGCCCTAGCTCGGCTTCAAACAGATCCGCACGAGTCCATTACGCTCGAGCGGTAGGAGCCGCTCGGGGAGCGCTCCGGTGAAGCGGAAAGCCTTGACGTAGTAAGATCCGCTCTCCACGACGGGCAGCCCTCGGTCGCGAAGCCACTGCGAGGCAAACGCACGCCGGGCGGTGTCGGTCGCCGCGAGCCGATCGAGATCGATCGCCAGGAACGCCATCGCAGCGATGCGGTTGTAAAAGTACGTGGTCCATTCGAGCGGGCGGGCGAGGCCGAGCTCGTCGATCAACTCCGAACCTGTCAGACCCGGAGCCTTTGGCGCGAGCAATACGCCGAGCTGCGAGGCGGTGAGCCCGAAGCCGCGGGAGAAGCTGATCGACAACAACGATCTCGAGAGGAGCGGAGCCAGGCTCGTCGCTACGCTGTTGCGCTCCTTGGGGCTCAAGGTGGGCAGGAGGTTGATGTTCAGAATTCGCGTTCGTGCGGACGCCAAGAAGTCGAGCATGGCGCCGGTCGTGTGCCCGTTCCGCACGGAAGGGACGCAGATCGCCGCGAGCTGAGCTCCCGAGCTCGTCGAGAACCTCACGCGCTCGGGACTGAGCGAACCAGACGCAAAGCCCCACCAGTCGCCCGGATAGACGTTCACGTCGCCGCGAAGCGTCGCCGCGTTCACCACATGGGCGATCAGGTCGACGTCGCTGCCCGCAGCGAACGCTACGTGATTCGACAGATCCCACGCGCCACCCACGAGCCCTTCGATTCGGCGTCGGAGAGCAGGCACGAAGTCGCCATGAAACCACGAGAGCCCTTCGGTGTAGTGGGTCGACAGCGCGTGCGCGTCGAGGGCCGCGGCAGCCTGACGATACGCATCTACGCCAGCCGCGTACCCAACGGGCAGAAGGGGTCGAAGCTGCTCTACGTTTTCGTTTTGCAGCGCTCGATGGAGCTCCTCGGCGGGGATGGTCGGCTCGAAGAGCGGATCGTCGTTCGCGAGCATCGGCCCCAGCATGGTTGAGCTCACAGGCTCGGTCAACGCCGGGGCCCGACCTCGACACGAACTCGACCGCCAGAGAGCTCGGTCGTTTCGAACGCGATCGGAAGGAACTGAGGTACGAGCTCGAGCTGAGTCCTGGTGTGCGGGGTGAGGGGCCCGGTCACGAACGAGCCTTCGCCCGCCATCGCCATCGGAACGATCAACTGATCTGCGAGATGCTCTCCGACGGGCGCGCCGTGTTCGATGAAGCGGCTCGCCTCGGCGGCCACGCGTTCCGCGACGCGCTCGGCAGAAACGCCGCGCTCGCCGAAGCCGGTGACGATCTCGGTGAGTGAACCGGCTTCGAGCTCGACGAGTGCGACATTGCCAGGACCTTGCGACGCAGGAAGCTCTTCGATCGAGGCCTCATGGGCCTCGAAGCCAAGGAGCTCGCGCAGAACGGAGAGCTCACGCTCGGCGATGTGTCTCGGCAGACCGGCCACGCGGGCGACGATCATTCTGCGAGTGAGCGGGCCGCGCTCGAGCAAGTCCAAGCGCCGGAAGGGTCGGGGCGTGACGACAGCGGTGAATCGACCTCCGCCCCTCGGATAGAAGCCCGGGCGTTCGAGCGCGAGCGCGAGCGTGCCTGCGAGCTCGGCGAGGCGAGGCGCGAACACCCTCGCGAGGAAATCGAACGGGGGCGCGGCCGGATTGTGCGTTCCGCCTTCGAGCACCAATCGACTCGGCTCGGACGCGGCGAGGAGCGCCGGCAGCACCGTCTGCAGCACGAGCGTCGCGCTCCCAGCAGACCCGATGGAGAATCGATACGAGCCCGCACGCGGTGGATTGGGACGAAAGCTGAGCGACGTAGACCCGAGCGAAGCGCCCTTCACCTCCGCGCTGCCGACCTCCGCCGCCGACAAGACCGACGTGAGGTGTTGTTTCATCAGGCCTGGACGCGCCCGACCCGCGCGGATCTTGACGATCTGGACGGGCTTGCCAGTGACCAAAGAGAGCGCGAGCGAGCTGCGGAGGATCTGACCGCCACCCTCCCCTTTCGATCCGTCGATGAGGATCATCCGGACAACCTACGCCCATAAGGACTGGAGGCCAACTCTGGCAACCCATCAACGCCCGGACCGTCTCACCTGTCGTTGGACGTTGCTTGAGCGCGTGTCTTGTGGTCGAAGCGCGAGTTGCGATCGGTCGCGTCTACGAGTCCAACGATGCTCATCGCGGAATCACGCCGTGCAAGCTGAGAGGTCCGCTCGATCCACTCGATCCGTGCTGTTGCAGGCGGCCTTCACCGCCTTCTTGGACCTCGTCGGCTTTTCGATCATCTTTCCTCTGTTTCCCAAGATGCTCGATCACTATCTGGTCCTCGAGGGGCCAGACTCGGCCCTCGGCGCCCTGATTGCCCAGCTTCGAGCGTTCGCAGGTTCGGGCGAGAGCTCGCGGTTCATGGTCAACGCGCTCTTCGGCGGGGTGCTCGGGAGCTTCTATTCGATCGCGCAGTTCTTGTTCTCTCCGGTGTGGGGCTCGCTCTCGGATCGGATCGGCCGTCGTCCCACGTTGCTCCTGACGCTCACGGGAACTGCCGTCGCTCATCTCGGGTGGATGTTCGCAGGGAGCTTCGGAGTGCTCGTCGGCGCGCGACTCCTCGGCGGAGTCATGGCGGGCAACGTCTCCACGGTCACCGCAGTAGCCGCGGACGTGAGCGAGAAAGAACATCGCGCGCGCGCGATGGGCGTGATCGGAGCCTCGATCGGGCTCGGTTTCATCATCGGACCGGCGATCGGCGGGATCTCGTTCGCGTTCAATCCAGTCGAGCTTTGGCCGCACCTGGCTGCCTACGGCATCAATCCCTTCTCCGGGGCTGCCTTTGTCTCCTCGATGCTCGCGCTCGTGAATCTAGGTGTCGTCGCGGTCGCGTTTCCCGAGACCCTGCCAAAAGCGAAGCGAGACGCGACGAGCGAGCGCACGGCGAATCCATTGGCGCTCTTCAGCGGCGCGATCCCCGGCGCGGCCCGTGTGAACCTCATCTATCTCGTGTTTCAAACCGCGTTCAGCGCGATGGAGTTCTCACTCGTGTTCCTCACCGTCGAGCGCTTCGACTACGCTCCCATGGACAACGCGATGATGTTCGTCTTCGTAGGGTTCATCGGCGCGCTCGTTCAAGGCGGGTTGATGCGGCGGCTCGCGACCCGGTTCCGGGAGACTCGCCTGGCCATCACAGGCATGGCTTGCGTGCTGCTCGGGATGGTCGGTGTGGCCTTCGCATCGGGTGGGCCCAGCTTGTATGGCGCGCTTTTTCTTCTCGCCGTAGGGAGCGCTCTCGTGATGCCGTCGCTGTCGGGTCTCGCGTCGCGGTATGCGCCGGAGAGCCAACAAGGTCGAACGCTCGGGCTGTTTCGATCGGCAGGTGCGCTGAGTCGGGCGATCGGGCCCGTGCTCGGAGGAACGATATACTGGCAGTTGGGATCCGCGAGTCCCACCCTTGCCGGCGCGATCGTGATCCTCGTCCCGATCACCCTCGCGTTCAAGCTTCCCGAGCCGTGAGAGGGCTCGTCAGGGCGTAGAAGTCAGAGGCGCGTGAGCTGTCGGCTAGCCACTTCCCATCCGCCTTGATAGAGGTGGGACATGCGCGTCTCCTTCGCCGCCCTGATCGGCGTCGTCTGGCTATCCGGCGTTCATCAAGCCTTTGCCGGGAATTGCATGCCGTGCACGGACACCTCGGAATGTCGCATCGCCGACCCCGCGGCCTTTTGTGTTCGACACGACAGCGACCCCGGTTGCGGCCAATTGCAGATCTGCTGCCCGGGGCAGGGGTGCGCGCTCGAGACAGGCACGGGCTTTCCGACGTGCTACACCGCGGGCACCTGTCAGCTCGTGATCGCGCAAGTCGACGCCGGGGACTCGGACGTCGGAGCGAGCGACGGCGCAGCGAGCGACTCTGGGGCTGTAAGCGACGCGAGCGGAGTCTTCCCGGACGCGCGCACGAGCACGCGTGCGCCTGGCCCCTCGAGCTCGTCCAATCGCGGCGGGCGGGACTGTTCTTGTTCCGAGGCCCATGAAGCAGCCGCGGGGGCCTCGCTCGCATCCCTTCTCTTCGTAGCGCTCGCGCTTGGCCTGAGGACGAGGCCGTGACCAACGAAGTCGCGCCGGCCAGCGCGAGCTCCGACGAGATCGTCGGCGTCGATCCGGAGACCGCCGTGCTCGAAGGTTACTGGGCTCAGATCGAGGCCGCACCCAACGACGAGCAAACCCATAAACGATTCATCGCCTATGCCGTGGCCAAGGAGCGGTACGTCTTCGCGATCGAGCGTTATAAAGCCCTCGCAAAAGCTCGACCCGAGCTCGCGGAGCTCGCGGCCAAAGAAGAGAAGAAAGTCGTCGCGCAAGTGACCGCAAGAGTGCTCGTCCCCAAACCCGAACCGGCCGGCTCACCTGCCAGCTCGTCGTTGGGACCCCTGATCTTGTTGGCCGGCCTTGCGTTGGTGGCCTATCCGCACTGGTACACGCTGAACACGTCGGGTCAGGCGAGTTACACACGCTTGGTTTGGTGGGTCATGGTGCCTGGCTTCTTGATGGTGATCTGGGGCGCGGTGCTCGTCCAAAAGCGAAGGAAGTCGCGGGGGACTTGACCCTTCTTCGGAAGCTCGCCAACGTTCCGCCGCTCATGTCGAACAACGAACGCATGCGCCAGCTCGCCATCGAGTCCATGCGCAATCCTCCCGAGCTCAAGAACAAGCTGCAGGCTCTCGACGCGCTCGATCGCTTGGCGCTCAATCCCTCCGGATGGTTCACCGACTCCGTGTTGGACGATCTCCTCCAGGCCCGAAAGAAGGTGATCGTCAATCATTGGCCCGAGGCCGTCGAGTCGTTGGAGAGAGTGCGCAACGCGATGATCGCGTTTCTTCGCGCGCTCGAGAGCAAGGGCGACGCCGACGCGACCCAACGCGCAAACGACGAGATCAGCCATTGCGCGCAGGTCTTGAGCTGGATCGATCACCAGCCGCCGCCCGGCCGCTGAAGCCTAGGGCCCGTCGAAGAATTACCGGATCGACTTGGCCTCCGATGGCTCTGGAGGATCCCTCGCGTCGCCTTGGGGCAGTAGGATACGGCCCTTAGTGCTTGGATAGATGGGAATGCAGCGATGGGAATGCTGCAAGTTATCCTCACGGTGCCTTAGGGCTCGTCAAAGAAACTTCCTTACGCTGCCTCAGACCTCCAGTCGCGTCAGACCTCCCGACGCGTCAGTCGAGTCGCGAGCCCGCTCAGAAGGTCCTTGGCTTTGGGCAACAGGGGCGCGCTCACGAGCGCGTCCTTGGCACGCATGGCTGCGCGCGTGAGCTCTTCCTCCACTGCGGTCTTTGCACCGACCTCGATCAGGAGGTCACGCGCTTCGAGGACCTTCTTCGAGCTCCCGAGCAGCGACCTCAATCGTGTGCGGCCTGCGTCATCGAGTCGCGACTCCGCAGCCTCCACGATCGAAGTTCGCTTGTTGCGTACGAGATCTGCACCTACGGGCTTCAGCGTCTTCTGAGGATCTCCAAAAACGCCGAGCAGATCGTCACGAAGCTGAAACGCGAAGCCCAGGTGAACCGCATATTCATCGAGGGCAAGAACGGCCTCTGACGTCGCTCCCGCGAGAATCGCACCCACGCGCAGAGGGCCACGGACCGTGTAACTCGTCGTCTTGAGATCGAACACGCGAGTCACACCCACCGCGCTCTTGAGGTCGAGGTATTGACCGAGCACCACGTCCTCGAGGCTGCCGATCAACGCGCGCGTGGCCGCGAGGACGTTTGGGGCTGGGAGCTCGACGGACGAGATCGCCCACAGCGCTTCGGACAGCGCGAGATCGGACGCGAGGATCGCGCTCGAGTCGGCCTCGTGGATCGAAGCGCTCGACCTTCGAAGAGCGATGTGAGCGGTCGGGCCGCCGCGGCGCTCGACGTCTTCGTCCATCCAGTCGTCTTGAATGAGGAGGTGGGTTTGCAGGAGCTCAGTGGCCACTGCGGCCGGGGTGATCGGGGACGAGTCCGCTTCCGAGATCGCCGAAAAACCGGCGAAGACGAGAGCCGGCCGAAACCGTTTGCCCGCTCGCAGGGTGAGCGCGCCGATCTCGGACACGAGGGCTTCGGCCGCGGGAGCCTTGGCCCGCGTACGTTCGGCGAGCCGCGCGAGCGCGGAGACGAGCTCAGGCTCAACGCGAGCGCGCACGGACTCGAGCCACGCATCGACGTCCAATTGATCGGAGGTTTTCCCATGTTCGGTGGAGCTCACGAAGGCCTCGGCCGCGGCTTCTTGCACCCGTAAGACGACGTCAACGCCTACACACCGTTCCTGCGACGAGCCTTGCCAACTCGTCGCTCTTCCCTTTGATTCGAACATCGTGAGTAGTCGGAGCTCGAGGCTTCCGGAGCTTCGACGGGCCTCATCGTCGAAACGTCGGCATCTGATCGAAAGCGCGGCGGGACTTAGCCGCCAAGCGAGCGCGACGCTCGAGCAACCCGCGTCCTTCGGGATCGAGCGCGCCGAGGCGATGATCGAGAATGCGATCGGCGTCTACGGCCTCCCGCTCGGCATCGCGACGAACTTCATCGTCAACGGCCGCGAGGTCCTGATTCCCATGGTGATCGAGGAGCCTTCGGTGATCGCCGGAGCGTCATGGGCTGCCAAAGCGGCCCGCGAGCTCGGCGGGTTCACGGCGACTTCCACCGAGCGGCGGATGATCGGGCAGGTTCACCTGCTCGGGATCTCCGACGAGCTCGGCGCGATCGCGCGAGTCGAGACTGCAGGGGCGGAGGTCCTCGACGCATGCGCGCGCCTGTGCCCTCGCATGGTCGCCCGCGGCGGAGGTCCTCGCGAGCTTCGATGTCGCGCCCTCGGCGACGGCATGATCGTGGTTCACGTCGTCATCGACACGCTCGATGCCATGGGCGCCAACAGCGTCAACGCGGTCTGTGAAGGTGTGTCGCCGATGCTCGAGCACCTCACGGGTGGGCGGGCCATCTTGCGTATCCTGTCGAACTACACCGACGAGTGCCTCGCGACTGCGACTGTAGAGATCCCCGTCGCGTCGCTCGACAAGCGCGCCAACGATGGGAGCGACGAGCGCATCCCCGGAGGGGCAGTGCTCGACGGCATCTTACTCGCTCAAAAGGTCGCGGAGCTCGACGTGTATCGGGCGGTCACTCACAACAAAGGAGTGATGAACGGCGTCGACGCGGTGGTGATCGCGACCGGCAACGACTGGAGAGCGGTCGAAGCGGCGAGCCACGCGCACGCGTGCCGGTCAGGCCGCTATGGGCCATTGACCAAGTGGTCGAAGACAGAGCGCGGGCTTCGAGGTGAGCTCGAGCTGCCCATGGCGATTGGCACGGTGGGCGGCACCATTCCCTTGCACCCGGTCGCCCAAGCGGCCCTCGAGATCCTCGGCGTTGGATCTGCACGGGAGCTCGCCGAGGTGTGTGTCGCCGTCGGGCTCGCTCAGAACCTCGCAGCGCTGCGTGCGCTCGTGTCGTTCGGAATACAGGCCAGCCACATGGGGCTGCATGCGCGGAGCGTGGCCGCGGCCGCCGGCGCTCGAGGTCCCACCGTCGATCGTGTGGCTGAAGCGTTGATGTCGATAGGAGACATTCGCATCGAACGGGCCCAAGCGTTGATGTCACTGCTCCCACATGAAGAGGAGCTCTCTTGAGCACGGGCCCCGAGCTCGAAGGCGAGCCTTCGTTCGTTGGTGATCAAATCAAATCGGACATCTTCGATCGAAAGTCCGAGCACATCCGTCACGGGCTCTCTGACGAGGGCCAGTTCTCGAGACGAGCGACGGGCTTCGACGCGTATTGGCTGGAGCATCGGGCGCTGCCCGAGCTCGCGCTCGAAGAGGTCGACCTGAGCGTCGAGTTCCTGGGTCGCTCGTTGAAGGCTCCGTTGATCGTCTCGAGCATGACTGGGGGCCCTCTGGCCGGCGAGCTCATCAACACACATATCGCCGAGGCCGTAGAGGCTCTAGGGATCCCGATGGGTGTCGGTTCCCAGCGAATCGCCCTCGAAGACCCGCGCGCGGTTCGAAGCTTCCAAGTCGCTCGAGAGCGCGCGCCGAGCGCGCCGCTCTACGCGAACCTCGGAGCGGTACAACTCAACCGAGGGTACGGTCCCGAGCACGCCAAACGAGCTGTGGAGATGTTGCGGGCGGACGGGTTGTTCTTGCACCTCAACCCGCTCCAGGAGGCCATTCAGCCAGAGGGCGACACCGATTTTCGCGGGCTGTTCGATCGAATCGAACAGTTGATCCGAGCCGTCGATTTTCCAGTCTTGGTGAAAGAGTGCGGCGCGGGCGTCTCTGCGCCCATCGCGGTCGAGCTCTTTCGACGCGGGGTCGCCGCGATCGACGTCGCCGGCGCAGGCGGCACGAGCTGGGCGGCGATCGAAGGGCTGCGTTCCAAAGATTCGGCCCACCAAAGGCTGGGAGCGGTGTTCAGAGACTTTGGGATTCCAACGTCGATCGCCCTCGTGGAGGCCCGCGCAGCGCTCCCGGAAAAGCCACTCATTGCCTCGGGCGGTGTGCGAACAGGGCTCGACGTCGCCAAGGCGTTGGCCCTCGGCGCAGACCTCGTGGGCCTCGCGCAGCCGGTGCTCAGCGCCGCGCTCGAGAGCGCGGAGGCGGTCTTTGGGGCGCTCACGCAGGTCCTGCTCGAGCTCAGGGTGGCTTCCTTCGTGACCGGTGCGCGCAGGGTCCGAGAGCTCCGTGGAAGGATTCGGAGTGAGCGCGCCCTTCCTTGACCCACAAGGCCGAGAGCGGTTTCATTCGCGGGCTGTGGCAGGCGAAAGAAGGCGGGCTCCGCGAACGACTCACCTCGTACAAGCGCTCGCGCTCGTGGCCTTCGCCCCTTCCGCGCTCGCCGAACCTCCCGACCCACAGCCGCCTGCGGCCGACACACGCATGCGCAGCCTCGGTTACGAGCCCATCGCCGAAGCCGCCGCGCGAGCCGGCGTGACCGAAGAGACGATCCGCACCTGGATCCGAAACGGCGACGTCGAAGGGCTCGAGGTCGCTGGCGCGCTCTGGATCGAAAAGGCTTCGCTCGATCCCAAGATCCCCAGCCGTCCGAAACCCGAGCCCGCGGCCGAGGAACCCGGCGGGCCGGTAACCGCATCTCCCGACAAGACCGAGCCTCCTCCGACTCCCAAGCCCGAACGACCAACCGAACCTTCACCGGCCAAGAGCGAGCTGCCGCCGGACGCGTCCTGGGTAGCCGCAGAAAAACAGGCGGCGGAAAAGTCCGCGGAAAAATCCACCCCGCCTAAGCTGAGCGGACCCATCAAAGGTGAGTTGATCGACCCCGGCATCCGCAACGTCACCACGAAGCGAGATCACGTCGGAGCGCGGATCGGTCCACACATCATCAACCGCGACTGGTTCTTGGGGATCACTCCGAGCTTTGGGTTCCATCTCGATGATCTGAAATTGGCGTTCCAAGCCCCCTTGAACGTGCTCGTCCATCGCGGCGGCACCGAGTCTCTCGAAAATGGCGGGCTTCGTGACGAAGACTGGGACGAGGCGGCCGACTTCGCCCGAGTCATTCGATACATCTCCTACGGAAACAAGGAAGACCGGCTCTTTCTCTCCATCGACTCGTTCAGCCCCAGCACCATCGGCCATGGCGAGCTGATGAGGTTCTATCAAGGCAACATCGACGTCGACCGCTCGATGACTGGAGCCAGCTTCGACGCCTACAACGACTATGGTGGGTTTCAGTTGAAGCTCAACGACGTCACCTTCGAAAATCAGATCGTGGGCGCGCTGGCCTTCCTCAAGCCGCTCGGCTTTCTCGACGAGGCGATCCCGAAGTCTCTGTCGCTGGGCGTCGAATACGTGGCCGACTTCAACGCGCCGCAGTGTGTGCGAAAATCCGCCAACGACCCTGCGTGTGTTGCAGGAAGCGGCCATCGAGCGGGACCCGACCCATTCACCGGCCGAAGTCGCGACGACACCTTCGTCCGAACCGACCCCGAGCTCGGCCGTCCGCTAGTCGACGTCACGTCGGTTCAAGCGATCGGCTTCTCCGGCGAGATGCGCGTGCAGAGCGGCGAGAGATCGAACACGAAGGCCTACCTGACTTTTCATCAGTTCTTCGGAGAAGGGAACGGCGCGGCGGGCGGGCTCATCGCTCGATTCACGACGGGCAAAGAGACCTTCACGACCTTTCGACTCAGGGGAGAGTACCGAACCTTCACCGACGGCTATCTTCCGAGTTATTTCGACGCGCTCTACGAGGTCACGAAATACCAGTTCGTGCAGTCCAGCAGCCCCTACCAAGTCACTCCCACCAAATACCAGGCCGTCTTTGGTGACCCCGACCACGGCTTCGCGGAGCCCTCCGAGGAGCGCAAACACGGTTTTCGCTTCGAGGGCGCGTTGGCTTTTTACGATGACGAGGAGACCAAACGCGCGGCGTTCGGCCTCGGCCTCGAGGATTCGACCGGAGCCGACGACACCAACTTTTACGCGCACCTCGAGCTCCCGATCGCCCCAGGCATCGAAGGGTTCGGTACATTCATCGCGCAGAACGCGGCCGACTTCGGTGACGTTTTCGGACGCGGGCTCGAAGGGTCGGTGATCTTGGCAGGAGCGCGAATTCAGCTCCTTCCGATCCTCTTCGCTCACGTGACGTACTCTCACAATTTCCAGATCGTTCGCGGAGCCGGCCATGAGCTTCACCTCGGGAACGAGCGGATCGTCAACGAGTCCGGGAGCGCGTCTCGATACTTCGGGTCCGATCGAATCTTCGAGAACGTGGAGAGTCTCTTCATCGAGCTCGAGCTCGGGTACGAGTGGCGGGAGAAGGACGAAGACGAGGCCGAGGGAGGCAAGACCGATGCGAAATGAGCTCCAGATGGCTCCCATCAAAGAAGCCCGCGTCTACTTCCGGTCGCTCCTCGCTGGGTTGCTCGCGCTGAGCTGCTCGGAGACCGAATCAGTCCCCATCGGTTCTCGGGACCTCGGCGAGAGTTGCGGCGGCGTCTCCGACTGCAAGCCGGGGCTCGATTGTCGCGACGGAGTTTGCGCTCTCTTCGAGGAGGAAGCGCCCGGGCCTCTTCCGGGTCAACCTTGTGACGACGGCTGCGGCCCAGATCTTTGCTGCGGAAATCAGGATGTCTGCCGACCGCTCGTCGAGGGCTGGGAGTTCGCTCGCTGCGGCGAGGCCCCTGGCCACGCTTGTGCGCTCTCCGCGGATTGCGATGTTGGGTTGGTCTGTAGCGGCGAGGGCGTCTGTGCCGCCGCGGGTGGGCCTGGCACGGGTGGAGTCGGAGCTTCGTGTGGGAAGCTCGAAGATTGCCAGCGACCCCTGTTCTGCGGGCTCGAGAATACGTGTGACCGAATTCCCTTCTTCCCGGGAACGTCGTGTCTGGCCGACGAAGAGGAACTCGGGGCGTTTCGTATGTACTTCGAGGTGCCTCGCGGACAACCGCTCGCCGAGTTCTACCGCCATCCCTTCCCGAGCGACGTCCGTTTCGTCGATGGAAAGCTCGACATGAGCGGCCACCCGACTCCCGGAGAGGTCCTCGGCGTCGACTTCACCAAGCTGTACATCGAGGCGTTGCAAGAGGACGCAAATGGGTTCGCGCTGTCCGCGCCCATCTTCGTCCGGTTCTCCGATGAGGTCGACCGCGCGACCCTCGCCACGAATACTTCGACCGAAACCGTCATGTTGGTGAATTTGTCGGCCGACGCGCCGACCGATCGCCGAGTGCCCGTGCAGAAGTCTTATCGAAGAGACAAAGGCCAAGTCATTTGTGGCAATGCGCTGGGGGTGGCTCCGGTCGACGGCTTCCCGCTCGCGCCTCGCACCACGTACGCACTCATCGTGACGACGGGACTACACAGCGTCCGAAATGAGGCGCCGATTCAGGACGCCGATTTCGCACCGATGCTCCAGGACGCTACGCCCGCCGACCCCGCGGTCGCTCGCGCCCACCAACTCTTCGCTCCGCTGCGAGCCTGGCTCAGCCGGGCCGGATTCGAAGCGAAAAACGTGGCCGGGGCAACCGTGTTCACCACGGGAGATCCTGCCCAGATCGGAGAGAAGCTCCGCGCCGCCGTGCACGCCGCACCGGCGCCGGTGCTGAAGGACCTCGTACTCTGCGATGGCTCGGCGACTTCACCCTGCGATGGCCCCGCCGATCGTGGTTGCCTGCCCGTCTCGGCCACTCATCACCAGCTGCAGGGGAGAGTCACCATTCCGATCTTCCAAGCAGGGAACCGCCCATACCGAGACGCCGGCGCCAACGGCAGAAATGGCGCGTTCGTGCTGGACGCCAACGAGCAACCCACGGTTCAAGGAAACGAAGATCTCTGCTTCGGACTCTCCGTGCCCAAAGGGCCGATGCCCGCGGGAGGCTGGCCCGTCGTCATCTACGGACATGGGACGGGCGGCGACTACACGAGCGGGCTGCGAACCCTCGCTGGAGAGCTCGCGAACATCGACGACGGGCAAGGCAACACCGGAAAAGTCGCAGTCCTCACCTTCGACAACGTCATGCACGGACCGCGGCAGGGACTTACTCCGTTCGAAGATCCGGGCCCCCTCTTCTTCAACGTGAAGAATCCTCGGGCCGCCCGCGACAACGTCTTGCAAGGGGCCGCTGACGTCTTCTCCCTCATCCGATTCGTACGCACCGCGGAGCTCCTCCCCGCCGAGACCGGCCTCGCGAGCTCAGTTCGCTTCGATGACGCCCACGTGATTTATTACGGACACTCGCAGGGCACGGTCATCGCGCCCCCTGTCCTCGCGTTCGAGCCCAACTTGCGCGCCGCCGTCATGACGGGCGCGGGGGCCGAGATCGGGCTGACCGTGCTCGAGAAGAAGAAACCAAACGACGTGTCGTCGCTGGTGCGAGTCGCGTTCGGCGATCAGAGCGTGACACGAGTTCATCCCATCATCGGCTTCCTCTCGTTCTACTTCGGACCCTCCGACGCGATCCCCTACGCCCCCAAGTTCGCCAAGAACGCACCGGAGGGGAGAGGTCCCACCGACTTGCTCCACGTTTATGGGTTGGAGGATGGGTACGCGCCCGAATCCACTCAGGCGGCGTGGGCCCGCGCGGCCGGAGAACCCATCGTCGGCGCCACCGTCAAACCACTGCCTGGGCTGGCTTCGGTCCCGGATGGAGCCAAGGGCAACGTCGAAGGCATGACCTTGGGACTCGTTCAGTACGCGCCCCCCAAGGACGAGAACGGAGACCTCGTCTATGATGGGCATTTCGTGGGCACGCGTGACCCAAAGGCAAAGCGCGCCATCGAGCGCTTCATCCTCGAAGCCGCGACGACCGACTCTCCGGCGACGATCGTCCGAGGTGCTCCGTGAGCTCGAAGTCGGGACTGTTAGGACTGTTGTGTCAGGGCGCGGTTCTCTGCCTCTCGATGAGTTGCGGGGCTGGCGTACCCGTACAGCTCAAGATCGACGACCTGACTTTCGATCTCTCGCTCGACGAGGCCGTGGGTCAGCTCGCTCAGAGCCTCGGGGCAGGCGGGATCTTGCCGTCCGCGGAGCTTCCCGAGAAGTGGCCCGACGAGCTCCCGGACGTCTGTGTGGACTTCGTCGCCTCGACCGATCAGGTGGCTCCAGCGGGTGTGGATCTGACGCCCGACCCGGAGGTCGATCCCGACGGCGCGTCGCTGTTCGCTCCGGTCAACAACGGAACGGTGGCGCGGATCGAGATCGATGACATCGTCCTACGCGTCGAAAAGAACACACTCACCCTGCCGCTCCCTCCGGTGGAGCTTCAGGCTGCGGACGATAAGGACGCCGATCCGACCGATCGAAGAGCTTGGTACACGATCGGGACCATCGGGGGCTCGGAGCTCTCTCGAGGGTGTGCCGGAACGCCCTCGACCGCGGTGGAGCCAGGGAAGGTGGCCGATCTGGACTTCGCTTGGAACATCGGTGGAGAGAGTTTTCTCGACCATCAATTCAAGGACCCGGACTGCTCGGACGCACTCAAATGTAAGGAGTTTGCGATTCGCGCGCGGAGTCGGTTGTCGCTGGACACTGCGAGGTTCGATCGAAGGCCTCGAGGGAGTGTGCGGCTGAGAATGATCTTGGTCGCGACTTTCTTCGTGGATCCGATCTGACCTTCACCTACGGACGCGTTACAATCCCCGGGGTGACGACTCGCGTGACGAGGTTCGTTCTGTACGTGCTTCTCGCCAGCTGCACCAAGCCGCAGCCGCCCACGCCGCCTGCGGCGGAGTGTCTTCCGCCCGTCGCTGGGCGACCGATTCAGCTCGAGACGGACTCGACGTTTCCGATCGGACCGGCGGTCACCTACGTGTCTCAGAGCTCCGCGACGATCATGTTCGAAGCCGAGGAGCGTTGTGAGGGGCGAGTACGTTGGAGTGAGGCAGGCCAAGGTCTCTCGGCCACCGCGCCCACGACTCTTGCGGAGCGGGAGGTCGTACACACCGCGAAGCTCGAGGGTCTGCGACCCGGAATTCGTCACGAGTATCAGGTCGAAGCCTGCGGAAAGACCTCCCGGGTCCTCTCCTTCTTCTCCGCTCCGCCGCCTCGGACGCCCGTGCGATTCGGGGTGCTCGGAGACAACCGGTCGTTCCCCGAGGACGCCAAACGCGTCGCGCGGGCGCTGGCTCAGATGGGGCCCGATTTCATCGTCCACACCGGGGACGTCGTGACGGACGGGAACAAAATCCCGGAATGGAGGGAGCAATTCTACGAACCCATGCGCTCGTTGATTTCGTCGGTTCCAACTTACATCGCGATCGGCAATCACGAGGAGAATGCCAAGCCCTTTTACGAGTACACTTCGTACCCGTATGATCCGATCATGACCGACCACGCGCAGTTCGGGAGTAACTTCTCGGTCACTTACGGCAACGTGTTCTTGTTGTTCGTGGACACGAACAGCCTGAGCTTTCTCCTCTCGGTCGCGTTGGACACCGACTTGGCGAAATGGATTCAAGCACAGGTCGCCTCGGAAGCCGCAAAGCGCGCCACGTGGAGGGTCGCCGTCGGGCACCATCCTGCGTTCACCGAGTCTTGGTCGCCCGGAGCGTGCGATCGCTACTCAGGCACGCCCCCGGTGCTCGGCTTCCTGTTTCCTCTGATGGAGAAGCACGGTTTCCAGCTGTATCTGACTGGGCATACTCACGCTTATGAGAGAGGTGAGAAGCGCGGGGTCACGCAGATCATCAGCGGGGGCGGGGGCGCGGCGCTCGATGAGGTTTGTCGCGATCTCCCGGAAACGGCCGTGGTTGTCCCCGAGTATCATTACCTCGAGGTCGACGCAGGCTGCGACAAGTTGAGAGTGCGGGCGGTGTCAGTACCGCCGGACGCAGGCGCGGCTGGATCCACGGTCGCCCCGGCGGTCTCGCGTGTATTGGACGAGCTGAGCTTCGAACCGCGCGCAGCGTTCTGAGGGCGTTCAAACTCCGATTGTCGATGGGCGTCCCCTGGTGTTTGCTTCCTTCATGTTGTCGAAAGTGGGCGTCGTGACGTTGTTGCTCGCGTGTGCGTGCGCCTCGGGAGACCGCCGGGACGCGAGTGTCGACTCCAGTCTTTCGAGGGATGCGAGCACGAGAGACTCGGGGGCCATGGACTCGGCGGCAGACTCGGGGGCTCCGGCGGACTCAGGCTTCTCTTTGGACGCGGTGACGCCGGACGCGGTGACCCCGGACGCGGAGCCCAGGGACGCCGCGAACCCAGATGCAGGAGACGTGAGTGGGACGGACGCCGAGCCATTGGATGCGGGCTTCGAGGATGCCGCGGCGGAGGACTCCGGGAGCCCCGTCGACGTTGGTCCGGAGCTAGTCGCGGTGACCCTCGAAGTGACCGTGCCGCCGAGCACACCGGCCGGAAATCCTGTGCATGTCGCGGGCAACTTTCAGGGCTGGAACCCTGCGGATCCGGCATACGCGCTCACCGCGGTCAGCGCGACCGTCCACACCATCACCCTCGACTTTGCCGTGGGCCAGCAGCTCGAATTCAAGTTCGTTCGCGGGGACTGGTCGCGGGTCGAGAAAGGACCGGCAGGAGAAGAGATCGCCAATCGAGCTCTGACCGTCACCTCCGCAGGCACTCACAGCTACACCGTCGCTAGCTGGGCAGACTCTTCCTCCAATCCGGGAACTCGGACCGGCAACGTGAGCGAGGTGCAGGTTCCTGGGTTTCTAAATGGCCGACGTGTTTGGGTGTATCTCCCGCCGGGATACTCGGCCCAGGACCCGAGCGTTCGGTATCCGGTGCTGTACATGCTCGACGGTCAAAACGTATTCGATGCCAACACGAGCTTCTCCGGAGAGTGGGAGGTCGACGAGGCCCTGGAGGCACTCATACCCACGGGTGAGGTCCGACCGTTGGTCGTGATCGCGGTCGACAATGGAGGCGCGGCGAGGCTTGATGAGTATACACCGTGGCAAGGCGACGACTTGGGTCAGCTCGTGGGCGGCGGCGGCGAGGCCCACCTTCAGGCGTTTCGCGACGTCCTTTTGCCATGGGTCGACTCGACCTTCAACACGCTCACTGGTCCCGAAAATACTGGGTTTTCGGGGAGCTCTCTGGGTGGGTTGATGAGTGTGTACGCGGCTTATGCTCACTCCGACGTGTTCGGTCGAATCGGCGCCTTGTCTCCGTCTGTGTGGTGGGCGAACGAAATGCTGGTGGATTTCGTCGCCGGGTTGCCGAAGCCACCGGTCGTGCTTTGGACCGACATGGGAACGGCGGAAGGAGACCTCGGCCCGTTTCAAAGGCTCAGAGCCGAGTTGTTGTCCGACGGGTTCGTCGAGGGCCAGGATCTCACCGCCATCGAGGTCGCTGGAGCCGCGCATAACGAGCAAGCGTGGGCCGCGCGTATGCCAGACATCCTCCGCTTTCTCTTCCCCGGACCTTGATATTCGTTCGACTCTGAACAGTCGTCGACCCCGTGGCTCGCAAACCCACGATCAGGCGCGACGTAAGTCCTTTGCGAGCCTCGCCCTTCGTGCCACGCTCGTTGGCATGCGCGTCGCAATCACCGGAGCCACCGGGTTCGTGGGCCGTGCGCTCGTGGACGGGCTGACTTCGGAAGGGCACCACGTCCTGGCCTTCGTTCGCGACCGCGCCCGAGCTCGCGAGCTCATCCCTCGCGCGGAGCTGATTGAGCTCGGCGAGCTCCTCGGGGGTCCCATCTCGAGCTGTGACGCCTGGGTGAATTTGGCGGGCGCTCCGCTCATGGAAGGTCGGTGGACGGAAGCGCGGCGGGCCGAGCTTGCGCGGAGCCGGGTCGATTTGACCGAGCGGATCGTGCTGTCGCTTCCGCGCTCCGAGTCTCTGCCACTTCGGACCATCGTGAGCGCGAGCGCGGTGGGCTTTTATGGGGACCGCGGAGACGAGTGGTTGGACGAATCGGCAGATCCGGGGAGTGACTTCCTGTCCCAGCTCTGTGTGCGCTGGGAGGGCGCCGCTCAAAAGGCGCGGGCCCTCGGCATCCGGGTCGTGACTTTGCGTATCGGTATCGTGCTCGAGGCAGGCGGAGGTATGCTCGGGAAGCTCGCGCCGATTTTTCGCGCCTGCCTCGGGGGTCGGATTGGTTCCGGAAAACAGTTCGTTTCTTGGATCCACCGGGCCGATCTCCTCTCCGTCGTCGATGCGGCGCTGAACCGCTTCGAGCTCTCGGGTCCGATCAATGCTGTCGCTCCGAACCCGGTCCGAAACTCGGAGCTCACCCAAGCGCTCGGTCGGGCCCTGCACCGCCCAACTCTCTTTCCCGTCCCCCGCTTCGCGCTCGAGCTCGCCCTCGGAGACTCCTCCTTCGCGCTGTTGTCGAGCCAGCGTGTTCAGCCGCGCCGGCTGCTCGAATCGGGCTTTTCGTTCGCACATCCGGAGCTGCCCGAGGCTCTTCACGCCGTGTTCGAGACCCGATGAGCGGGCCCTTCGCGGCCGCCCGGCGGGGCACGGACTCTGCGCTCGTCACGGGCGAGCGTCGCTTCAAGGATTTTGTCGCACTCAGGCTCGCCGCGCTCGCCATGTTGCCCGCGCTGGTCACGTTCGCCAGCTTCGTCGAGACTTGGCCGATCAACCTGGCCCAGCACTTCTCGTTTCACGTCTGGATGTGCCTCAGCGTCCTCGTCGCGCTGCTTCTCCTTCTCGACAGTCCACGATGGGCAGTCGCTCTCTTCGTCCCGCTACTCATTCAGTCCTTCAGGCTCGCTCCGCTCTACGCGCCGGGGGACACGAGCTCGCATTTGGGACCCAAACTCACCGTCCTCGAGCTCAATACTCACCGCGAAAATTCAAGGACGGACCAAATTGTCGCAGTCATCGAACGCAACCCAGCTGACGTGGTATTGCTCGTCGAGCTCACCGACTGGCACGCCGAAGCAGTGGAGCGTGCGATGGCTTCCGGGCGACTTCCTCACCGAGCGCTCGTCCTGCGACCTCGGAGCGACGGCTACGGCATCGGGGCCCTGACGAAGTTGCCCGGATCCGGTCGGATCGTGGAGCTCGGCCGAGGCGCTCCGCCGTCGGTCGAGTTGAGACTTCTGTTTCAAGGGCAGCCGGTCGCCCTACTCGGGCTTCATGCGCCTCCGCCGCTGAGCGCAAACGAAGCGGAGCTGAACCGCACGGAACTTCTCGGAGCCGCAGGGTGGGCCCGGACGACCACGGTGAGCGCCAAGATCGTCGCGGGCGACCTCAACGCGACGCGGCCATCCACGTGGTTCAGGCCGCTCTTGGATGTGGGGTTGACGAGCGCGGAGCTTGGGCAAGGGTACGGCGCGACGTGGCCCACGAGCTTGGGCGGATTTGGCATCCCCATCGATCACGTTCTTTTCGGAGGGCCACTCCGTTTGGTGAAACGAGAGCTCATCGAGGGTTCGGGATCCGACCACTTCGGCCAAATCGTTACTTTCGAGCGGAGGCTCGAATGAGAGTAGGCATTGAGCCCCGAAGGCGCGCTACAACTCATCAAGGCATCTCCGTCGAACGCTCTTCAAGCCACGCAACAAGGAGTATGCGAAACTCGGAAAATCCTCGGACGCTTGGAGCCTGACTCATCCGAACTCGGAGGATTCTCGGACTTCGGCAGCGTAGCCGCAGGAAGATGCCTGCGGTCCCGGGAAGATCAACCCGCGAGAGCCAACGTCACCTTTCGCCCCACCAGCCCGGTGCGGCTCCGCCTCGTCTCGGCGACGATTTGGTTGGCTCGACGCCTCACGACCAGCGCGAGGTCCGCCGAAATTTTCGTTTTCTCACCCAGAACCAGGACGGTCGCGATCCCCGCGGTTCGAGTCGCGAGCTGAATTCGCCGCATGCGCACGGGCGTCAGCGCCACATCGAGCCCGCTGATCACCACGACCCCGAACCCTCCGGAGGCCGCGATCTGTTCAGCCGCAGCGATCGCCCCTTCCTCGGTCTTTGGACGAACCAGCAGGAGCCGACTCAGATCGACCCCGCGCTGGGCGAGCGCAGGTGGGTACAAAAGTCCCTCACCGTCGACCCACGCCACCCGTCCTCGTTTGGTTTCCTCGCGAACCAACGAAGTCGCCAAGCTCGTTCGACCCACACCTTTGGCTCCTTCGAGGGTGGTGATGCTGCCCGCCTCCAAGCCCCCGCCCAGCACTTCATCGAGCGCGTCCTGACCCGTCGTCTTTCGCTCCGACGAGAGCTCGACCCGAGAAGCTCCCCGCTCACGAATCCACGTCTTGATCTGCTCGAGATCTCTCGGTGCCGCTACCACGCGTCAACCCTGCCACACGTGTGTGCAGTGGTCAAGTGTTCAGTGGAGGGCACGCGCGGCCCATGTCAACGTACGCCCCTCGATGAAGACCTACGTCATCGCTCATCCGGAAGCGCTCGTGGCCAAAGAGTATCTCGAGGCCAAGGGAGTACGTTTCGAAGGCACGTTCGACCCAGTCGGCCCGGCGCTGACCGTCGGGATGGGAGTCGAGCGGGCCGTTCCTGCGGAACCTTTCATCGTGTTGAACGGGTCGGGCAACTTTCATCACGAGACCCTTCCACTCCTAGAGAGTGTGCTTCGCCAGCGAAAAGGTGAGTTGCTCTACATCCAGATCGACGCTCACCCGGACACCCGGCCCATGTTCCGGTGGATCGTCGACTGCACGAGCTTCGTGGGGCGAGTGCTCGAGAACAAGAGAGTGCGAAGTGTGTACCTTCTGGGTCAGTATCCCGACGCGATCACCGACCCGGGCCAGCGAGGCCCGGTGATGGACAAGCTGGGTTACTTCAGGTGTGACTACTTCGCGAAGTTCAATCAATACCTCGTCGGCCCGAGCGCGAAATCGGAGCGCTATTCGCCCGTCTTTCCGGAGGCGGAGGCGGCGGCTCGGCGAAATCCGGCGATCAGACGCGTGCGGAAGGCGCGCTCGACCCCAGAGAACCCGACTCTTCTCATCGACTGGCACACGCTGGCAGACTTTCGGCCGGAGGATCTGCCGAATCTGCCCGTTTATCTAACGATCGACCTCGACGTGGTTCGAGACCGCCCGGTCACCGACTGGCGAAGGAAAGCAGACCGAGAGGACGGGGTCATCACGCCCAACCAGGGTGACATGAGCTTCTCCACCCTCGTCGCCCTCGTAGAGTCGATCGGTCGAAACCGAAAAATCATCGGAGCCGATTTCTGTGGGCTCCTCCAACGAACGACCTGGCTGCGCGACGAGCGGCTGGAGGACAGCCTCGCCGCCGTGGCCGAAACTCACGCCGCGCTCGCCCGAGCCATCGAGCTCGGAAACTGAGCAGCAAACTCTGTTCGAACCACCGAATGCACGCCAGACCAGACGAGCAATCTACTCATCGTCAGCGTCAGCGCGCGCGCCGGTCCGCGTGTGTGCATCCGGGTCTGCGTCCAATCGCGTCTAATCGTCTGCGTCAGACCGTCTGCGTCTGCGTCAGATCGTCTGCGTCAGATCGTCTGCGTCTGCGTCTGCGTCAGATC
>CAYXDO010000046.1:0-69641 GCA_964463485.1 uncultured Myxococcales bacterium
CGGAGGTCAGAATCGGAGGTCAGAATCGGAGGTCAGAATCGGAGGTCAGAATCGGCCGAGCGAGCAGACCAGACCAGACTAGGCTAGGGCTGTTCGTGAGTTCTTGGCCAGGTCTTTGGCGCGCGCCGCCGACTTCGCCGAGGGTAGTCGGCGAGCCCTTGACCTCCCGAACCTCGCGTGGGACACCAGGACATGGGTCCTCCGAGCTCCGTCGTGATCTCTCGCCCGACCTTCCGCGAAATCATTTCGGGCCTCCCCTCTCATTTGCGCGGAGAAGTCATCAACGGTCGGCTGACCGTAATGCCTCGCCCTGCGCCGCGCCATGCCAATGCAGCCGGCGCCCTTCAGGGCCAACTCGGACCGGCCTTTCAACGCGGCCTGGGTGGCCCTGGCGGCTGGTGGATTCTCGCGGAGCCCGAGCTCACGCTCGGCGACCCCGCCTTCGAACCCATCGATCCCGATCTCGTGGGTTGGCGGATCCAGACCATGCCCCACCTCCCAGACACGGCGGCAGTCTCGCTCGTGCCGGACTGGGTTTGTGAGATCCTCTCGCCGAGCACCGAGGTCTACGACCGCGCGGAGAAGCTGCCCTACTACGCACGCGCCGGGATCAGACACGCATGGCTCGTCTATCCGGAAGGTCTGACCCTCGAAGCCTTCGAGAACGACGCGGGCATATATCGTCCTGTGGGCACGTGGCAGGGGCACACGCGCGCTCGCGTGCCACCTTTTGACGCCATAGACCTCGACCTCTCCTGGCTCTGGATGAAGTGACCTGGTCAAGGTCCGCGCCGCCCGTTCGCCTCGCATGCCGATGGTTTATCGTTTGAGCCCAAAATGATTGAGCTCGACCCATGTTGTCTCGTCCGTTACCGGGGCGTTGTCCCGGGCTAGTCGTAGGTCGAGCGGACTGCCTTCCTCTTCGTCCGAGCGACGACGGCGTTTGACCTGCGGCAAAACTCGAGGCGCTCTGATCAGCTACCGGTCGAGGCCGTGCGCGAGCTGGCGTTTTGGCCCTTTGGAGAGGTTGCGTCTGGGCGCCTCCAGGGCGCACGGCGCGTGTACTTTGGCGCCGAGCTCTGCGGGAGCCTGCTGCCGGGCGTCACCATGCTCGAACGCGCGATCGAATGGGCGACCCGCGGGAAGCTGGAGCTCACGCTCGTGCTTCCGTACGTCGGTCAGGGGCAGCTCGAGGCGGCCACTCGGCTCGTCAACGCGCTTGCGTCGACCAAGCCGGACAGCGAGGTCGTCGTCAACGATTGGGGGCTCTTGCGCGTCGTCGCTGCAGAGCGCCGGCTCCGCCCCGTAGCAGGCCGCGGGCTCGACCGTGGGCCCTCCAACGACCCGCGCCTCGATGAGTATCTCGGAGAGACGATTCCCGACGCTGGGCTCGTGGAGCTGCGAGGGTCCTCGTTCGCGAGCCCGCCGCTCGTTCGGGTGCTCTCGTCGCTCGGTGTGACTCGCGCGGAGCTCGACTTGCCGTCGCTCGGCTCGCCCGAGTTGCTCGCCGGCTCCGCGCTCCGCTTCTCGGTCCACGTCCCCTACGCGCTGGTGGCGAGCGGGAGAGTCTGCGCCTTCGCGCGCATGCACCGGCCCGCCGAGCGGCTCGGTGCGTGCAGCCGAGAGTGTGTGCCTCTGCTCGCGGAGCTCGAGGCGGCCCGACCTGTCGCCGGGCGACTCCCTATCACTCTCGCGGGCAACTCAGTCTTCGCCCGCCACCCGGTGACGCTCGACGGGCTTCGCTCGCTCTCCGAGAGTTGGCCGGCCAACGCGGACCGAATCGTATACTCAGAGCGACCAGGGGGCCTGCCATGGAAGGTATGAATCTTCTCGCCCCGGTCCGATCGGCCGACGAAGTGGCGCCGCTCGTCTCCGCGGGCGCCACCGAGCTCTTCGGGGCCGTCGCGCCCCGGGCCCTCTTCGCCAAGTACTCTCGCGCGGTCTGGATCTCTCGGCGGGGCGCCTCGGCGAGCCTCCCCGACTTGTCGCAGCTCATCGACGTGACCCGCGAGGCCTCGCGCTTCGGGGCCCGCTTTTATCTCGCGCTGAACGCGCCGCGCCTGCCTGTCGAAGCCTTCGACGCGCTCGCGCAGCTCGCCGAAAACGCGGTCTCGCGCGCGGGCGCGGCTGGCGTGATCGTGGCTGACGTCGGGCTCATGTCGGAGCTCGGACGGCGCAAGATCCCGTTCGTCGCCTCGACCGTCGCCGTAGCGCACAACTCGGAGGCGCTGCTGCTCTTCCATGACCTCGGAGCGTCCCGCGCGGTGCTCCCGCGCCACCTCACGGTCCCGGAGATCGCCGCGATGAAGGCTCGTGTCGGCGCCCGGCTGGAGCTCGAGGTGCTCGTGTACTTCGACGAGTGCGCGTTCGAAGAGGGACTTTGTCGCACTCAGCACGAGATCGGACCGCTCGGGGCGTTCTGCAAGATCTCGTGGACTCATCGACTGACTCGGCAGGATGGCTCCGCGCCGGATCCAAACGACGCCGCGCTCTTCGACGAAGCGACTCGCCGGCACCGCGCGTGGCTCGACGCCGGGGAGCCTCCGTGCGGCAGCGGCGAGTCCCAACGAGGCCTCGACGCCTGCGGTTTGTGTGCGCTCCCCGAGTTGATCCGGGCGGGAGTGCGCACCTTCAAGGTCGCGGGGCGGCAGCGGAGCCTCGGTCCGCGAAGGCTCGCCGTGGAACGAGTCTCCGCGGTGCTCGCTCGGGCTGAGGAGGATCCGGCCGGAGCCCAAGAGCTCGCGCTGCGGCTGGTCGGACCTGGACCCTGCGAGTCTGGCGTCGCCTGCTACTTCGAGTCGGCGGCGGGGCCGAGACTTCATCCGAGCGCGCGCCGCTCGTCGTAACTTGCGGACTCGTCCAACTCACGCTCGGCGACGCGAAAGTACGAGTCGATCGCGTCGAAGAGCTCCGGGAGCTCTTCGACGGACTGCGCTCTCGGCACGAAGTCCTGCCGGCCACGCAAACCGCGTGCGTACCAAGCGAGCTGCGGTCGAAACCTCCTCACCGCGGTCAGCTCGTGACCTACGTGCTCCACGTTGGCGCGGAGGTGTCGCAGAATCATATCGGCGCGCTCATTCGGCGTAGGTTCAGGGGCAGGCGCTTCGCCCCTCCACACGCGCCGAAGAGAGTCGAAGATCCACGGATTGCCCAGAGCGGCGCGGCCGATCATGACGGCCGCACAGCCCGTCGTTCGGACCACCTGGTCCGCGCGAGCGGGTGAGTCGATGTCGCCATTGGCAATGACCGGAATCTTCAGATGCGACACGAGCGAACCCACCAGCTCGACCCTGGCGACGCCCGAGTAGCCTTCGCTCCGCGTGCGCCCGTGCAGAGCGATCGCGTCCAGCCCTGCATCCTCGAGGGCTCGGCCGACGTCGAGCGCGTTGATCGTGGACTCATCCCAGCCAGCTCGGATCTTCGCGGTGACT
Organism: uncultured Myxococcales bacterium; assembly: GCA_964463485.1. Classification (GTDB taxonomy): domain Bacteria; phylum Myxococcota; class Kuafuiibacteriia; order Kuafuiibacteriales; family Kuafuiibacteriaceae; genus CAYXDO01. Next base: position 3,432 of record CAYXDO010000046.1, read on the forward strand.
GCGACATTCTGGCCAACCGACCTTCGAATCTCGGACACGATCTCCGCGGCGCGCTTCGGCTCCCGCAACAACGCGGACCCGGCAGATTTTCGGGTCACCTTCCGGACCGGACAACCCATGTTGAGGTCGACGATGGCAGCACCCGCGGCGGCCACGAGCTCGGCGGCCCTCGCGAGCTCGCTGGGCTCGGACCCGAAGAGTTGCACGGCGAAGGGACGCTCTTTTTTCGGATCGTGGCAAAGGACCGGGTCGGGCCGCTTTGCAGTCAGCAGCGACTTGGCGCTCGAGAGCTCGGTCGGAGCGAGCCCCGCGCCAAGCTCGAACGCGAGCTCGCGGAACGGTCGCTCGGAGACGCCGGCCATCGGCGCAAGGACGATCGGAGTCACCGCGTGAGGCCCGAGGCGCAGGAGCGGAAGGTCACGGAGCGTTGCCATCGGATGGGCTCGAGCGGCGGAGTCGCCTGGGTCAGCCAAAGATCTTGGTGATCAAATCAATCACCGCGCCGCGCCCAATCAACGCTTCGAAGAGCACCAGCACGATGGCGACGAGCGCGATCTTCCAGAGCACCTTCACGTCGAAGGGACGGACGTATACCTCACCCTTGGGCGCGCGGTCGGCTCGGTGAGTTGGTCGCCGCGAGACGTCGAGCTTGATCCTGTCCTCTCGCAGCGCGGGCGAAGTCTCTTCGAGGATGGGTCTCGGTGCGGGCTTGGTTACGGGCGGCGAAGAACCGACCACCTCGACTCGGCCGTCCGGCGTAATCACGATTCCAGGCTCGGGTCCTGGGTCCTCCGCCCGAGCTCGGTTTCCTCGATCGGTCCCGGAGCTCGACCGTGGGACGGCCTCGGTCTTCGAAGTCGGTCGAGGCGAAGCTGGCTTGACCGAGGTCCCACGAGGCAGCGCCGCGGTGGCGGCGTCAGACTCACCCGATCCACGCCTGAGCACATACTTATCGATGGTCTCGACGAGCTCTTGAACGGTCTGAAAGCGATGCTCGGGCTTCTTGGCGAGGGCGCGCGTGACGATGGGCTCGAGCTCCGGACGAAGCTTGAGGTCCGGGGCGACGTCTTTGAAGCGAGGCGGCGGAGACTGGACGTGCATATAGAGGAGCGCGACCGGCTGCTCGGCCTCGAACGGCGCCTTCCCAGTGAGCATCTCGAACAAAATCACGCCGAGCGCGTACACGTCCGACCTGGGGTCCGCGTTTCCGCCGGTGGCCTGCTCGGGGGACATGTACCTTGGCGTACCAAAGACGGATCCGTTCGACGTGAGTGTCTCCGCCCGAGTGAGCTTGGCCAGCCCGAAATCGAGCACCTTGACGAAGTCTCGAGTCTCTGCGACCTCGGCGAGGAAGATGTTGTCCGGCTTCAGGTCTCGATGCACGACTCCGTGTTTGTGAGCGTGGCCGACGGATGCGCAGACCTGCTTGAAGATCCGAAGCGCCCTGAGCTGCTCGAGCGCCCCGCTGCCGTAAATCTCCGCGCCGAGGGTGTGACCGGTGAGTTTCTCCATGGCCAGGTAGGCTCGCCCTTCTTCGGTCACGCCAAAGTCGAAGACCGTCACCGTGTTCGGGTGCGCGAGCATGGACGCTGCCTTGGCCTCTCGCTCGAATCGCTCGTTCAGCACCTTGCTCGCGGTGGCCAAGACCTTCAGCGCTACGGGTCGATCGATGGGCCTCTGAATGGCCTCGTACACGACCCCGATGCCGCCCTCGCCGAGCCTGCGAATGACTTCGTATTTGCCCGCGATGACGGTCCCGAGCACGTCCTTCTCCCCAGAAATCGTCGGGATCGAAGGGCGTCCTTCGACCCTTGCGAACTCGGAAGGGACAGACTGATTTGCGTCTTTGTCGCTGGAGTGCACGGGTGGGACGGCTCTGTGGGATTGTCCAAGCGCTTGTCGCCCGAGTCAACCTCGGCCGTTTCGACGTTTCGACGTTTCGACGCGGAGCTCAGCCTTCGGGCAACAGGTCCGCGAGCGCTCGCACGCAGTCAGACGCCGTCAGAATCCCGATCGGAGCGTCGTCCGAAGCGACCACCACGACCGAGCCGATCGCGCGGTGGGCCATGATCTCGGCGGCTTCGCGAAGGGTCGAGTCCTCTGAGACCTTCGCGAGGTCTTTGCTCATGACTTCGCCGATCATGATGGTGTCGAGCTCGATGCGGAGGATCGAGTTCAACACATGGAGGTCGCTGAACGAGATCACGCCCGCGGCCTTGCCTCCGAGCTCGACGACGATGTGGCGTATGCCGTTCGTCTTCATCGCGTCCTCGGCGTCGCGGGCCGTTCGATCGGGGGACAGCAGGACCGGGCAGCGGGACATGTAGTCGCGAACGGACGGGTTCTTCATCGCAGCGGACCTCCGCCCCGACGAGGAAGCAAAGCACGTGCGAGGGTTCGGGCCTAGGATTGGCTCGCTCGAGGCGCAATCGTTGCGACCCGTCGTCATTGACGGCGCGCGTTCGCTGCGCGCATACGCGCATGGTGGGAGCGAGCCCTAGAAACCCGCCACGCCTTCTGATCAGCCATGACCACGCGAGCCTGGGTCGAGCGGTGCAGGCGTTTCTCACCGAGCATCGTGGTGCTGCGCTGCTCGTGGCGCCCACTCGGCGCGCCGGAGACGACCTGATTCGCGAGGTGGCTCGCAGCGCGGGTTGGGCCGGCGGCATCGTGGCCACGACCCTCGAGCGCCTGGCCGCCGAGCTCTCCGTCGAGCAGCTCGCGGAGAAGCGTCGCGTCGCGTCCTCGGCCCTTGGGGCGCGCGCGGTCGCCGGGCGAATCACCCACGCGGCGATGGTCGCGGGCGAGCTCGAATACTTCGCCCCGGTGGCGGCGACCCCAGGCTTCCCTCGGGCTCTCGAAGCAACTCTCCGCGACCTTAGAGCCGCGGGCGTCCCGGCGGACCGGATGTCGGTCGCGGGCCCCGCGGGGCGCGACCTGGCGCGCCTTTTGGAGCGCCATACGCTGGACGCGGACCGCCGAGTCGATGCCTCCGGGTTGTTCGACCTGGCGAGCGCTCGGATCGACAAGGCCGCGATCGACCCTCGTGCAACTCATTCGACCCTCGGAAAGCCGATCGCTTTTCTCTGTCTCGAACCCCGCGCCCGCGCCGACTCACGACTCATCGAACGCCTTGCCGCGCAAGCACCTGCGGTGCTCGCGACCGCCTTGGTCGGCGAGGAGGGCTCGGTGTCTCTGTTAGAGCACGCGCTCGGGGTGCGGGCGAGTCGGCTCGAGGAGGTATCTTCCGAGAGCTCCCTAGAGCGGGTCCGGTCGCGCGTCTTCGTCCAAGGAGCGCTCCAGACGTTTCCACCAGACCCTTCGCTGGAATTGTTCTCGGCCTCGAATGAAGCCAGGGAGTGCGTGGAGCTCGCTCGGCGGGTGAGATTCGCGGCCAAGTCTGGGGTCCGATTCGACGAAGTTGCGGTGCTGCTGCGAAATCCCACGGTGTATCAGCCGTTGATCGAAGACGCGTTTCGGCGCGCCGAGATCGCGACCTTCTCGACTCGCGGCGCATCTCGGCCGAACGTCTCGGGCCGGGCCTTTTTGGCCTTGCTCCACACCGCCGAGCAAAACCTGTCTGCCTCGCGATTCGCCGAGTACCTGTCGCTGGGACAAACGCCGGAGCTCGATGAAGAGGGTGCTACGGCGACCGTCGATCGAGAGTGGGTTCCGCCGAGCGACGCGCAGCTGGTGTTTCGTGGCGCGGAGCGACCCAAGGCGACGGAGCCGCAACGATCTCCTGAGCTCGAGCCCACCCCGACCCTCACCAAGCCACCCGGTCGAGAGCCAAGTGACTCCCCGACCTCGAAGATGACGGGCGACGATGGTGCCTCCCGTGCGCTGAGTGGATCCTCACTCCGCGTCCCGCGGCACTTCGAGCGCTTGCTCGTCGACGCCGCGGTCATGAAGGGTCGAGCGCGCTGGAGGTCACGCCTCGACGGCCTGGCCAACGAGCTCGACCGCCAAATCGAGGCGACCGCCGACGATCCGGCGCTCTCCGAGGCCAAGCGAAAGGACCGGGCGAGGCTCGACAACCTCCGCCGCTTCGCCCTCCCGATCATCGAGCTCCTCGCCGCGCTGCCGCAGGCAGAGACTTGGCGAGATTGGTTGGTGCGACTCGATGAGCTGGCCGAAAAGGCGCTGCGAGACCCTTTGCCCGTCAAATCAGTGCTGGCCGACCTCGCCCCGCTCGCCGAGGTCGGACCCGTGACCCTGAGTGAGGTCCGGGCCGTGCTGTCAGAACGACTGTCGTTCTTATACTCAGAGCCCCAGGGTCGACGGTTCGGTCGTGTTTTCGTGTCCACGATCGAGGAGAGCGCCGGTCGATCTTTTCGATGGGTGTTCGTCCCGGGTCTCGCGGAAGGTGTCTTTCCGAGAAGAGTCTTCGAAGATCCGCTGCTGCTCGACGAAGCGCGCCGGGCCCTCGACGCGGGCCTCGAGGACCGAACTCATCGCTTCGCCCACGAGCGCTCGCTGCTTCGAATCGCCGCCGCCTCGGCGTCGGAGAAGCTCGTCGCGTCCTGGCCCCGCGTCGAGCTCCGCGAAGGGCGCTCGAGGGTCCCTTCGTTCTATGCGCTGGACTTGGTGCGCGCGTCGGAGGGTCGGGTGCCGCGCCTCCACGATCTGGAGAGTCGCGCGGCCGGGAGCGCTCCGGATCAGCGCCTGGGTTGGCCGGCCCCGACGAATCCCCACGAAGCCATCGACGATACCGAGTACGATCTCGCGCATTTGGTCCAGGTGTTGAGCATGAGTCGCGACCGAGCCGCTGGTCGCGCCGCCTATCTGATCGACCGAAACCCCGCCCTTGGTCGAGCGCTCCGAGCGCGCGCGCGAAATCACAAGCGCCCGTGGACCGCCGCGGACGGGCTCGTCGAGCCCTCCTCGGAGGCCCTGCAGTTGTTGGCAAAGGAGCGCGCCCACGTGCGGAGTTACTCGGCGACCGCGCTGCAAGGCTTCACCGAGTGTCCCTACCGATTCTTTCTGCAAGCCATTCTGAAAGTTCGACCACGAGAAGAAGCCGTCCCGCTCGAGACGCTCGATCCGCGCACCAGAGGGTCCGTGTATCACTCGGTGCTCTTTCGACTCCTCTCTCGGCTGCAGGCCGAGCGGGCCTTTCCGCTTCAGAGTGAGAGTTTGGCGAGTGTCTTCGCCGTCGCAGACCAGGTGCTCGAGGAGGTCGCCGCAGAGTCGAGAGACGACCTCGACCCAGCGATTCCGGCGGTCTTCGATCAGGCCATCGAGTCGATGGGGCAAGATCTTCGAGGGTGGCTGCGGAGGGTTGCCGAGCGCGAGCCGGATTGGGCGCCCATTCACCTCGAGCTCGCTTTCGGTGTGGATGAGTTCGGGCGCGATCACGACCCCAAGTCGACCCGCGACGCAGTAGAGATCCTCGACGGCGCCAAAGTCCGCGGAGCGATCGACCTCGTCGAGCTCTCTGTGGGCGGTGCTGTTCGGGTGACTGACCACAAGACGGGGAGGGCCCCGTCGCCCCGTCCCCGTAAGATAGGCGGCGGAAAACATCTGCAGCCGGTCCTGTACGCGCTCGCCGCCGAGAAGCTCTTGGGCACCCAGGTGGCCACCGGAAGGCTCCACTACAACACGGAACGAGGAAAGTTCGAGTCCATCGTGATCGACGTCGACGAGGCCGCGCGGAAGAGCTTGTCGACTTTGATCGAGCGGGTGAACGCTTCGATCGACCGTGGATTTCTGCCGGCCGCACCCGACAAAGACGCCTGCACCTACTGTGATTACGCGATCGTCTGCGGTCCCGGTGTGGAGCGTCGCGTGATGAAAAAAGACCGAGCTCCGCTCCAGGGTTTGGTGCAACTCAGAGGTCTCCCATGAGTAGGATCGAAGAGGACGTCCTCGCCGAGGACAGGCGAGCGAGGAGTCTCATTCGGACTCAGCTCGACCGTTGTTTCATCGTCGAAGCCGCGGCGGGCACCGGCAAGACGACCGAGCTGATCGCGCGCCTGGTGGCGGTGCTTCGGAACGGAGTCACCACGGTCGACCGGATCGCGGCGGTCACCTTCACCCGCAAGGCCGCGGGCGAGCTCAAGCTGCGGCTGCGGCAGGAGCTGGACTCGGCGCGAGCAGGGATCGAAGTGAGCTCCGAGGAGCGTGTCTCGCTCGAGCACGCGATCAGTCACCTCGAGGAGGCTCGAGTCGGTACGATTCACTCGTTCTGCGCAGAGATCCTCCGGCAGCGCCCAGTCGAAGCTCGGGTCGACCCCGCGTTCGAGGAGCTCACCGAGGATCAAGCCAAGGCGATGTTCGATTCCGTGTTGCGGAGGTTTCTCGAAGAGAAGCTCGAGTCGCTGCCGGAAGGTCTGTTGAGACTCTCGCGGCGGCCTCCCGAGGGGAGAAATCCAGAGAACCTCACACTCATCGATCGGATCTCCGAGGCCGCGTGGTCGCTCGCGGAGTGGCGCGACTTCCCGGCGCCGTGGCGTCGGGACCCATTCGAGCGCGAGCCCCGCATCCGAGCCCTGATCGAGCGGGCCAAACAGCTAGCAGGCTACGTTCGAAGGATTCCCCAGAAGAGCCCGCTCGTGACTTGGCTGGGTTCGATCGCTGATTTCAGCGCCTGGCTGAGCCGGCACGAAGAGGTGGCCAGCGATCTCGATGTGCTCGAGGCCAAGCTCGTCGAGCTCTCGCGCCAGGTTCCGCCTCAGAAGACGGGCAGGGCCAAGGAAGCGGCCCCGGGCCTTCCAACCGAGAAGGTGGTCAGCGAGGCGCGGTCTTTCCTCGACGAGCTGTCGCTGTTCTGCAGGGACGCCGCGGCCGACCTGGCGGCGTTGCTCCATGACGAGCTGCTCGAGGTCGTGGGTCGTTATCAGGACGAGAAGCGACGCACCGGGCGCGTAGACTTCGTCGACCTGCTCGTACTCACCCGTGATTTGGTGCGTGATCACCCGGAGACTCGCAAGCACCTCTCCGAGAGAATCAGTCACCTGTTCGTGGATGAATTCCAGGACACCGACCCTCTTCAGGTGGAGATCCTGCTGCTTCTGGCAGCCGACGACATCGAAGAGAAGGATTGGCGCAAGTCCCGCCCGATCCCAGGGAAGCTCTTCGTCGTCGGCGATCCAAAGCAGTCCATTTATCGGTTTCGGCGAGCCGACTTGGAGCTCTACCACGAGGTCAAGAGCGCGCTGATCGAGCGCGGCGTGACTCACGTGAAGCTGACCAGGAGCTTTCGAGGGACCCACCCCCTTCAATCGCTCGTCAACGCGGCCTTCGAGCGGCGCATGCGGGCCGACGCTCGAGTGGGTCAAGCGGCCTACGTGCCGCTGGCCGGCGGGCCTGCTGCCCACCTCCCGACCTCGGCCGTCGTGCTCCCGATCGGCAAGCCCTTCGGGTACAAAGGCGACGTCACGGTCGCTCAATTCAACTCGGAGCTCCCGCGTACCGTCGCTTCCTTCGTAGAGTGGCTGGTCTCGGAGAGTGGATGGCAAGTCCGGGACCCTGCGGACCCAGCTCAGCTCGTGCCCGTGCTGCCCCGCCACGTGTGCCTGCTGTTCAGTCGGTTCATGAATTTCGGGAACGACTTTACGCGTGAGTTCGTTCGCGAGCTCGAGCTTCGAGGGATTTCTCATCTCTTGGTGGGGTCTCGCTCCTTTCACCGCCGCGAGGAGGTCGAGACCTTGCGCGCCGCCGCGACCGCCATCGAGTGGCCGGAGGACGACCTGGCGATCTACGCGACCCTCCGCGGAGCGTTGTTCGCGTTGCCTGATGACTTGCTGTTCGTCTATCAACGAGTCTGCGGATCTCTCGATCCCTTTCGGCCGCGCCCGACCGATCGCCCGGATCTAGAAGACGTGAGTCGGGCCCTCGACGTCCTGAGTGCGTTGCACCGGAAGAGAAATTTTCGATCGGTCGCGGAGACACTCTCCGAGCTCCTCGAGATCACTCGAGCTCACGCGGGCTTTGCGCTGAGGCCGGCCGGCGATCAAGTGCTGGCGAACGTGCTTCGCGTGATCGACCTCGCGCGCTCGTACGAAGCCCAAGGTGGGTTGTCGTTTCGCGGCTTCGTCGAGATGTTGTCGGCGGAGGCCGAGCGTGTGCGCACCGTCGAGTCGCCGGTGATCGAAGACGGCGTGGAGGGCGTTCGGCTCATGACCGTTCACAGCGCCAAGGGTCTCGAGTTTCCGGTGGTGGTCCTGGTCGACGCGGCGAACGCCGTGGCTCGCGACCGACCCACACGAAGTGTGGACACGCGAGCGGGGCGCTGTGTGCAACGGCTGGTCGACCTGACGCCCATCGAGCTCTCGGAAGCCGCCTCGGTCGAGGTGGCGCGAGACGGCGCGGAGTCTCTGCGGTTGGCCTACGTGGCCTCGACGCGGGCGAAAGACCTGCTGGTCCTGCCGTGGGTGGGCGTCGAGTTCGATCGGTCCAGCTGGGTCAGGCCGCTCGTCGACGTACTCATGCCGGAGTCTGGGGAGTGGGATGACGGTGCTTCGGTGCCCGGGGTCCCGAGGTTCGGGGACGAGTCGATCCTCGCCTGGCCGCAAGCGCCTGGAAGGTCGGTGAGGCCTGGGGCGTATCGGTTGGGTGAGGTCGAGACGGTCTGGTGGGACCCTGAGTTGTTGGCGCGAAGCCCTGAAGACTCGGTGGGCCTGGAGCACGTCGAGCTCCTCGTGAGCAAGGGCAACGAGCTCGCCGCTCAGGAGGCTTCGGACGAATACACGAGATTCCTGGAAGAGCGAAGCGAGGACTTGGCGCGGGGTCACGAGCCGAGCGCGAGGCCCTTCAACCCGACCCACACCGAGCTCGATCCGCCGCGATACTCACCTCGTGTAGAGATCGTCACTCTGCCGATCAAAAAACATCGACCCGGGGGGCGGAGGTTCGGGACGTTGGTGCACACCATCTTGGCGCATAGCCAGCTCGACGCGGATCGCGAGGAGATTTCGAGACTCGCGTATGTCCACGGAGCCGCGCTCGGGGCGACCGCAGACGAGGTCAGATCCTCGGTCGACCCGGTGATGACCGCGTTGTCGCACTCTCTGTTCGAACGGGCCCGATCCGCCGAGGAGGTCCGTCGGGAGTGGCCGTTCGTGCTCGACGTCTCCGAGCTCGAGCTGGCGGAAGGGGACCTGCTCGAAGGCTCCATCGACCTCGCGTTTCTCGAGAGCGGCGTTTGGCACGTGATCGACTACAAGACCGACCCGAGCTTGGATGAGGCGCTCGGTGAGTACCGTCGGCAGGTGAGATGGTACATGTACGCAGTATCCAAGATGAGCGGGCACAGCGCGAACGGCTGGATACTGAGAGTGTGAACGCTCGAGCGTCTCATCGGCATCCGGCCCTCCTGGACCTGTGGGAGGCATCTTGCATCCGGCCCTCCGGCCCTGGGAGCGCAGGCATCTTGCCTGCGCGTAAGCTTCGCGGACTCGACCTTGCTGGCGATCCATCGAGTCGGACGGCGGCGGCGAACGAAGAGTACGATCCGCCATTGCCGCAGCTAGGAGCTGGACTTCGCTCGCGGCTGGATCTCAACTCGATTGCCCTGCAGGCACTGAACGCGCATACTGCAGGCATGCAGTATACGCTCCGCAACATCCCGACAGCCGTGGATGCGCTCTTGCGTCGTCGCGCTCGCGATGAAGGCAAGAGCCTCAACGTGGTCGCGCTCGAGACCCTCGTCCGAGGGCTCGGTCTCGCCGGTGCGCCGGTCAAGCACCGGGATCTCTCCGACGTCGCGGGCACCTGGCAGCGCGATAAAGCGATCGACGACGCGCTCGCTGATCAGCGCCACGTCGACCTGGACCTCTGGAGGTGAGGCTCGCGCTGGACACCAATCACCTGGCCACCGGTATTCGCGTCAAGGCGTGTCCGGGGCCTTCAGAAACACGACGAACTCACCGACTGTCGCGGTCGCCGCAAATCCGAGGCCTCCGCTGACGAGTGACTGATACTCCGCGTCCGCGACGTCGCGGAGGGCGCCGTCAATGACCACCACCACTGCGTCGTCAGCGATGTTCTCGGTTCGGAGCGACCAGATGGGCTTCCACGGAAGCTCGGGCGGCACGTAGACGTAATACGATGAGACTACGCTGCCCGACCTTCCAGCGCCGAGCTTCGAGAGCAACTCACCGACGCGCACCTTCGGCTCCGTGAAATTGCGTTCGACGACCTGTGAGTCCAAAACAACTTCGTCGCTCATCATCGGAAAGTCTTTCGCGGCGAAGACGAGCGTCGCGATCGCTCCGAGCATCCATCGTGCTCGCACCGACCACGTGGGGTCGAAGAGCGCGGCGACGCCCACGAAGAGGAGCGGCCACATACCCGGCATCGCATAACGCGGCATGGCCAGCGACACCGTCGTCACGGCGTACCCGAGATAGAACAGCCCGAAGGCGGCGATCGGTCGAAGGCCGATCGTCAACTTTGCAGTGACCAAGCGCCAGATTCCGACGACGACCAAGAAGGCTCCGGACCAACCCAGCCCGCGGGCTCCGAGTAACACTCCGAGCCACGCGCCTCGTCCGGCGCCGTCATGTCGATTGCGCTGATTCTGAGTCACGAAACCTTGAATCGTTCCCCTCGGAGAGAGGACGAGCAGCGGATTCACCATCGTGAATACGGCCAAAAACAGGAGGCCGTGGAGAATGACGCGGCGAATGGCTCGCGGAAGGTCTCTCCGATCTTCGATCAGAATCGTGCCCGCGATGATGACCATGATGAAGGCACCCACGAGCTTGGTGCCAGCCGACAAGCCAGCCAACACCGTCGCTCCGGCGAGGAGCCACTTGCTGCGTCTCACCACGTAGAGTCCCAACAAGGCCAGGGAGCCGTGGTCGAAGAGTACGAGCAGAGCGTCCGGATGGACCCGCGCTGCCCAGAGCGCGGTTTCGGGGTGTAGCGACAAGGCGAGACAAAAGACGGCTGCGGCGGGCGGGCTGCCGCTCGCGTACGCAAACCCAAAATAGGTCGCGAGCATCGCCAAAATCATCGAAATCAAGGAAAGCGCTCGCGTCGCGCGGACGGATGTTTCTACGTCCGGACCCACCGCGGCACGCACCGCTGCGACGGCGTATGGGTAGAGGCCCGGGTAGACGCCGACGGAATGATACAGGTCTCGCCGCTCGACCATCGCCCAAACTCTCTCGAGGATCAGCGCTTCGTCGTGCATCACGTGTTGCACGATCCGGAGGTTCTTGGCGCCATCGTCGAGGCGTGGGGCCGCGCGGCAGGCGATCACGGCGGCGCCGCAGACCACCACCAGCAACCCCCCGAGCACGTGGGACCGGGCAGAGCGCTTGGCTCCTGATGACGTCACGGTCCTGCCTAACGTGCCTCCCGACCGTCGTCGAGAGAAACTCGGCAGAGGCGCGGAGCTCAGGGGGGAGCGCGCCGGAAGTAGATGAATCGCTGATCGGTGTTGAAAAAGCGCTTGAGCCCCCAGCGCGGAAGAGTTGGGTCGAGCTGAAGGTCCTCGATCGACCCTGTCTCCGGATCATACTGCTCGAGCACCATGGGAGGCGCATCCGGATCGATCATGAGTTGCTGGAGTGTTGCGACGTGCAAAGGGACGCCGCGTTCGGTTCGCGCTCCGAGGATCACAAGAGTCAGATCGATCCAGACCCATCGATTCAGCTGTTCGTCGAAGTATTCGTTGGTCGCGTGACCGTCCGCCGTCACGACGGGAACGCCGCTTCCTGGGCGCTCCTTCCCGCGGAGTCGCACGATCCGCGATGCGATCCCGAACGAGGCGGCCGCGCGCGAGTATATCTTTGCGTAATTGTCGCACCAAAGTCGCTCTTGACCCGCGATCGCGCGACGGTACTGCTCGAACGGCGTTTCGCGGCTCAACTCGTCAGACGGGACCCCATTTTTGGCGCCGACTCCGTTCATGATCGCCAGCGCCAGCGCACGTGCGCGATCGTGCGTGCTATCGAGGTTGGCCAGCCGCTCGCCCCAGGTTGTCTGTGCGAACTCGATCTCTTCCTCCGTCGCTTCGTCGAGTACCCAATCGTCGACGGTCGGCGCCGAAAATGGGATCTCACTCCACTCGATCACGATCGCGCCGGCGGACGTTCTGCCGCTCGCGGCATAGTGCTCCGGGGTGTACAGACGCGCGCTTAGCTGCCTCGGATCGGCTCGTGCTCCGTCGGTGTACACGGCCTGCAACCAGACGGCGAAGTGTACGACGGGGGCACCGGTGGGCACTTCGACTCGAACTCTCTCGGCCTCGAATCCCATCTCCGGCAGCAACTCTGCTCCATCGACGAGCCCGTAAGCCGCGCCTAGAAATTCCGGTCGGTCTGATCGAATCGCCAAAACGACCGCGTTTCTTTCGCTGGTCACCTCTACCAGCGACAGCTCGGATTTGGGCGAGTACAGCGAAGCCCAGTCGACACCCAGCTCGATCGAAACGGGTGGAGCGACAGCGGTCGAAGGCTCGCTCGCCGTCGCCGAAGACGCCGCAGGGTGGGGCGAATCGAAGTGCGAAAGCACCTGCGGCGAGAGGCTCCCAGGGGCTCCGCGGATCGCTCGCCTCGGTGCCGCTGCGGACCGGTCGACGCGATTGGCCGGTCCTTGTCGCTCGACCGGTTCGACCACCTCGTCCTCTTGGACCACACGTGCGCAGCTCCACAGGCAGAGGGTGACGAGCGCGGTGGTGGTGGCGCCCAAGCTGCTACTTCCCATTCCGCCCCATTCCATCCCAGGCGGCGCGATCCTGCAAACATTGGGTTTCACTCGGCTCGAGAAGGACTCGTCGGAGCTTCCGCTCGCCCGTCCAGGGGACCGCGGCTACTCATCTGCGGGACCGACGAGATTTCCATGACGAAGGCTTGAAGCAGCAGCTGAATTCCAACCAGGAGCGGCAAGCCGGCGATCATGACCTGGCCCGCCGTGGTGGCATGGCCCGTCGCTATCGAGCGAACCCAGTAGGTCGCCCCAAAACCCGCGCCGAACAGGACGAGCGGCGTGCCCAAGAGCAGAAACAGCGCGACGGCCGTGAAGTCGGCCACGAAGTGCTTCTGCCAGATTCGCCAGACCATCGAGGCGAGGAGGCGAAACGGAAAGGTGAAGAGCGCGTGAGAGACTCGGAGCGAGCTGGTCTCTTCGCCGTACCTTGCGGGCATTGGAACGTCTCGGACCGCCGCCCCGAGGACGTTCAGCCACACGAGCATCGATGTTTCGAAATAGTAACGGTCGGCGAGGGAGTCGAAAGGGATCTCCTCGAGCGCTTCCCTGCGAATCGCCGTGAACCCATTCGTAGGGTCGAAGACGTTCCAATAACCCGCGGCGAATTTCGTGAGAAAAGAGAGTCCGAGGTTCCCGACTCGTCTCACCAACGGCATGTGGCGCAGCGCTGCGCGGTCCCGAAATCGGTTGCCTTTGGTGTAGTCGGCGTGCCCGAGCAGTATGGGGCGAATGAGTGCCGGCATGTGATCTGGGTTCATTTGTCCGTCGCCGTCCATCTTCACGGCGATGTCGGCGCCGAGCTCCAGCGCCTTTTTGTAGCCCGATTTCATGGCTCCTCCGACACCGGTGTTCCTTTCGTGGCGAAGCACATGGACACGAGGATCGACGGTCCGTCGAGCGACCTCGAACGTGTCGTCACGGCTCGCGTCATCGACGACTACGACGAGCTCGACGAAATCCGGAACGGTGCGGATCACCGCTTCGAGGTGGGCGCCGACGTTGAATGCCGGAATGACGACGGCGATCCGCGCCGAGAGAGGGTCGGCGCGGCGGGCGAGCGCGGTCGGCACGCGGCTGCTTGGCTCATGGGCACGCCAAGATCAACGCTCACGCTGATCGTTTGCTGTACTTCGCCGCGGACCTCGACTAGAGGCGCGGCATGACGATCCATCGTTTTCGGAGGGTCCGTTCGGGCCTCTCGATCTCAGCGGCGACTCTCATGCTCGCGTGCGATTCACCTTCGAAGCCGGCCGCGCCGAGCACGCCTCCGCAGAGCGCGGCGCCCGCGACGCCCGCCAAGCCCGCGGGCCCGGCCATGCCCGGGATGGTCCCCGCACCGCCGGACGTCGCTGCAGCGCCCGCGGATGCTGCCAAGACTCCTTCTGGGCTCGCGTCGAAGGTCATGAAGCCTGGTATGGGTACCGTGCACCCGAAGGCGGCCGATTCCGTCAAAGTCCACTACACGGGTTGGACCACGGACGGGCGAATGTTCGATAGCTCGGTGGTGCGCGGCTCGCCCGCGACCTTTCCGCTCGACCAAGTGATCAAGGGCTGGACCGAGGGCGTGCAGCTCATGGTGGAGGGCGAGACTCGGCGGTTCTGGATTCCGTCGGCCCTCGCCTACGGGGACACTCCGTCGCGACCGGGCGCTCCGGTCGGGATGTTGGTGTTCGACGTCGAGCTGCTCTCGATTACGCCGGCGCCTCCTGGGCTCGACGTACCGTCGGACGTCGCGGCAGCGCCGGCGGACGCGAAGAAGACCGCGTCCGGGCTCGTCTACAAGTCACTGAAGGCTGGGTCGGGACCCAAGCCGAAGGCCTCCGACATGGTCAAGGTCCACTACTCGGGATGGACGACGAACGGACAGATGTTCGACTCGTCGGTGCGCCGCGGTCAGCCCGCCACTTTTCCGCTGAACGGAGTCATCAAGGGTTGGACGGAGGGCGTCCAACTCATGAGTGTCGGGGAGAAGACCAGATTCTGGATTCCTGCGGGCCTGGCCTACGGAGAGAATCCGGGCGGCGGTCGACCCGGTGGCATGCTCGTGTTCGACATCGAGCTCCTCGAGATCTTGAAGCAGTAGGGCCTCGCTCGAGGCAGGGTCCGCTTGGGGCCGCTGGCAGTTGCCTGCGACTACTCACACCTGCGGAAATCGACCTGGTCCGGTGAGGCCGCAGGCAAGGCGCCTGCGGCCCCAGGGCAGAGTCAGATCGAGTCAGATCGAGTCAGATCGATAGCCAGCCCGACCGGAGCAGGTAGGCGAGCCGCGATCGCTGATCCTTGTTCAGCATCCCGTGGGTGCGCTCGAGGGTGCGCAAGACCTCGTCGGCGAGCTTTCGAGCGCTCTGGACGCGGCGTTCGAGCGCCTCCTTCGCTTTGGTGGCGTCGAAGGCGTCGCCTTCGAGGGCGTCGGCGATCTGACCGATCGTGCGCTGATCGTCGACCGCGGCCTGGGCGCGCTCGGTCTTGATGTCGTTGAGGATCTGGGCGAGCAGCTTGACCTGCTCGTCGTCGAGCTCGAGCTTGTGGGCCATGAAGCGGAGCGGCCTTCTGACCCCGAAGGGCGAGTCACCCCTTCCGGACGCCTCCCGCATCTCCTCGCCGCCGGGCGCTTCGCAACCGGCTTCGGCGTGGCAGCCGGCGTTGGCCCATTGCTGGGCGCGTTTCCATCCATACAGCACTGCTGGGTGCATCGATTGACTCCATCTCGCCGGGGCCATCGCTCCCGGCGGGTTTCATTCTGCACGGGCGAAATGCCTCGCGCGAGAAGGCGACCCTAGGCGCCGTCCCAAGGGCGTCAAGCGGGTCCGTAAAGGACATATTCAGTCCAAAGTATTCGAACGAGCGCTTGACCGGAGAAGCTCGAAGGGCGTTCCTTTTTTCATGACGAACCTCGAATTCATCCCGCTCTCGAAAGCCGCCGTCACCTACGCCACCCTGGAGCTCCCCTTTGCCCAGCTCCGGGTGAGCGTTGGGGCGCGTGGCCTACTGCGCGTGGAGCTTGCGAGCCCACAGGGGCTGGCTGGCCCGACGTCCGAGCTCGCGCTCGCCGCAGCGACGGAGCTCGAGGCGCTCGTTTGGGGAAGGCGCGAGGACTTCGGCCTTCCCATCGAGCTCGCCGGAACACCGTTCGAGCGGGAAGTCTGGCAAGCGCTGGCTCGCATTCCGCGCGGCCGCACCTCGACCTACGGCAGGCTCGCTTCCGAGCTAGGTCGGACCTCCGCGGCCCGCGCGGTGGGTTCGGCGTGTCACAAAAACCCCGTTCCCATCGTCATTCCGTGCCATCGCGTGGTGGGCTCCACCGGCGCGCTCACGGGTTACGCGCTTGGGTTACCCATCAAGAGTGCGCTGCTCGGCCTCGAGGGGGCGGAAAGCGCGCCTACCTCGTGGCCGCTCCAGCATGTTATCCAGCTCCCGGCTTCATGAAGCTCGAAGGTCGCATTCTCTATCTCACCGAAGACGCGGACCAGCTTCGCGCTCAGCTCGCTGGCGAGCCCGTGCGGTTCGTCAACGCAGGCTCGCCGCGCTCGCCGCGGTTCGCCGCGAGCACTCCGCCCCGCCTTCATTACGGCGTCAATACCGACGCGATGATCAGCGGAGCGGCCTGCACACTCGGCTACACCAAAGAGATCCTCGGCCCCTACTTCCTCGAGTCCTTCAAAGACGTCGTGGCCAAGGACACGATGAAGCGCTCGCGGGTCCAGGTGATCGTCGGCGGCGACGCCTACGGCTCGGGTTCGAGCCGTGAGGTCGCGGTCGTGGCCCACCAAGGCGCGGGCGTCGAGCTCGTCGTCGCTCGAAGCTTCCAGCGGATCTTCCAAGAGAACATGGTCTACTGCGGGCTCCCGTTCACGACTGACTTCTCCGTGCTCGATCGACTCGCTGCCGGAGAGGACGTCGACACCCGCGCGCTGGCCGCCGAGCTCCCCGCCTTCTTCCGATCGGTCGCGGCGAGCGGCGGGCTGCTCGCCTACGGCGACAAGCTCCTCGGGGGCGAGCTTTCACCGACCTACGCCACCGATGTGGCGGCTCGACCTCTGAACGCGGTCGAAAAGATCATCGCCCGCAAGACCTTCCGCGGGGCTGGTCAGCCGCTCGGCATTGCGGCCGTAGCGCCCGGCGATCAGGTGTTGTGTGAAGCCGGTTTTCGCGGCGTGCACGAATATACCGGCGGTATGGTCATGCAGCTCTATCGAGAGCAGTGGGACGACGCGCCCATCGAGCGCCCGGAGCTCGTCGCCGCGTTCGAAGATCACTTCGTGTTGATGGATCACGAGACGGTGCCAGAGCGCGTCAAGCAACAGCGGCTCGCCCCCGCCAAGGCCCTCGCCCAAGAGATGGTCGAGGCCGCGATGCAATCGGGGCTGAGGCTGCATGGACCGGGGCGCGCGCTGCCTGCCGGCGTGTGCCACCGGCTCGTGGTCGAAGATTACGCCTTGCCGGGCACGATCATCGTCCTCACTGACAGCCACACTCCGACCGCCGGCGTGATGAATACCTTCGCGTTCGGCGTCGGGTCGACGGCGATGGCTTTTGCACTTCGAACCGGCTTGGTGCCTGTCACCGTTCCGAAGACGGTGCGAGTACACGTCACCGGTAAGCCCACCGGAGGCTTGTCTCCCAAGGACTTGATCCTCCACCTCATCGGCGACCCCTATTTCCGAGAGGAACATTGGCGCGAATCGCCGACCGACACGTGTGTGATCGAATTCGGCGGCGACGGGCTCGATCACTGGAACGTCGACGAGCTCAGCGTGCTCACCAACATGACCGTCGAAGGCGGATTGATGACGGGCATCGTGGAGCCTCGAGCGCCGATCGCTGAGTTCCTCCGGCAGCGGCGAGGCCTGACAGAGCAAGCCATCGAGGCGCTCTTCGTCCGCCCCGACGAAGGCGCACGCTACGCGCGAACCATCGACGTCGACCTGAAAGACGTTCCCTTGACCGTCGCGACCCCTGGCGACTCGCGAAATCGCAAGCGCCTCGACGAGCTCGCGCCGACCGCGATTCACAACGTCGTGATCGCCTCGTGCACCGGAGGCTCGCTGGCCGACCTTCGGGCCGCGGCGGACGTCCTTCGTGGGCGCACGCTGGCCAAAGGGGTGCGGATGACCGTGACACCATCGAGCCATGACGTGGCAGAGGCGGCCGAGAGCGAAGGGATCTTGTCGCTCTTTCGTTCCCTTGGCGCAGTAGTGACCGAGCCTGGGTGCGGGTCGTGTATCGGCAACGGACCAGGCATCCCGCTCGAGGGTGAGACGACCGCGAGCACGACCAACCGGAACTTCGACCGCCGGATGGGCGCGCCGGGACCGGTGTATCTGGTCTCACCCGCGGTCGCAGCGGCCTCGGCGATCGCCGGGCGCTTGTGTGATCCGCGTTCGCTCGAGTCATGACGCGGCCGTTTGCAGGCGCAAACGTCCGTCATTGAAGGTCAGTAAACGTTCGGGTCGCAGTCGACCACTTCGGACGCGCTGATGGCTGTTGCGCAGGTCGAGAGGCCGTCGTGAACCATGCCCACGACCATGCCCATTTGGTTCGCGGACCGGTACGCCAAGTTGCCTTCCTGAGCGTCGGCGTCCAGGTCAGCCTGCCCGCCGATCGCAAACTCCGCGGTGGTGGTACCTGCGGCCATTCGGTGAGGCGATCGGAACTGCCAGTAAATCTGTCCCGAGGGCGCAAAGCCGATGCAGTCGAAGGTGGTGCAAGTGTTCGTCGAGGTGCGGTCGCAGGTCGATGGGCAGAGAAACGCAGGAGCATTCCAGGCCGTCTTCAGAGCTCCTGGAAGGACGCCGGGTTGAGTCTGGGTGATGTCGGCGTAGTTGTCGTGTTCGCTCCGAAACGCCTCCTGGCTGATTCGGATGCCGCTGAACGCGGTCCGGGCCTCGGCGGTCTTCGAGCGGAGCTGATAGCGAATGAAGTTCGGGATGGCGAGCGCGGCGAGGACACCGATGATGGCGACGACGATCATCAGCTCGATCAGCGTGAAGCCGCTCGCCGACCGTCTCTTCTTGGTCCCTGCCGTCATAGGGAAGGAGCTTACTCCTTCGCATCGTCTTGGTCTACTGTGGGGCGTCCGTGTGCCACTCGAGCGCGCGGTGCTCGGCCAACGTGAGCAGCGCCTTCATAATCGACTTTCCGAGCGCCGCGCTCGGGATCGTGTCCGTTGCCGCCGCGTACCCATCGAAGATCTCCGGGAGAGCTCGACCGTCGAGGACGGACACGAGCGCCGGGACCGAGCACTCTCCGAGCTGCAAGGGTTCGCCAGTCGGATCCAGGATCTTCCGACCGCGAACGACCCAGCCGTTCTCAGCGACGGGGCGTTCGACGACGCGGGCCATGGGAGACAAGCGTGCGCGGATCCGCGGTCCCGGCAAGGTCTGCACGGCGGTCAGGAGCGCCGATCTGCGGGCGCTCTGTTCGTTCTCGTCGGTTGGCGCAGGACCGTAGTCCGCGAGCCGCGCGCTCCAGAACTCGCTCGCAGCGAGCGGCGCGGCGATCCTCGCCATGACCCCGGAGTATGCTCCGAACAGAGTACGTTCGGACTCCGAGTAATACTCAGCCGCGAGCTCTCGATCTGCCTGGCGCTCGAGGGACGTGTGGACGACCGCCGCCGCAGCGAGTCCCGAACACAGCGCCTTGTACACCCCCTGGGTCGTCAGAGGGTCGATCACGCACGAAGCATCGCCTACCGCGAGTAGGCCCGGATGGCCGGTCGGCCGTGTCCAGGAGCGGGTCGCCGACGCTGTCAGCACGGGCGTCTCGCGAGACCCACCCCAGACGAGCGGACCCACCCAGTGACTCCTCCCCAACATCCAAAAGAACGCGTCTTCGGGAGCGCCGCGCACGGCGTCCGCGTCGAGGGCGATCGTCACGTTTCGCAGCCCATCGGAGCGGCGGGCCGAGTACAGCCAACCGTCGGGGCGGATCTCGAGCAACCCTTCGTTTGGATCACTTGGGTCGAGAGTGGAGGAGCCCGAGAACCAAGCGGTGAGTGCGGCGGTGCGAGTCAGCCCGCGCTCCCGCGTGTTGAGTGTCCTCGACGTTCGTGCGGCCGCGCCCGTCGCGTCGAGCACGAAAGGGGCTCTGATTTGCTCACAGGTGGACAGAATCGCCACTGGATTGGGTCCGCTCAAGTCGACGTCGATCAAACCCACGCCTTCGCGGAACTCCACACCCAACTCCCGCGCGTGATTGCGAAGCAACTCATCGAAGACTCGGCGATCGACCTGGAAGCCTTGCCGCCCCTCGTCGGGGTCGAGCTCGAAGCGCTCGACGGAGTCCGGCGCGGCGACCCGAAAGCCCCGCATACGCGCGAATCCGGCCTCGCGCACGCTGTCGGCTACGCCCAGCAGCTCGAGGAGAGGCTCGATCTTGGGCGGCAGCGTCTCCCCGGGCGAGGGTCGAGGCGAGGCGGAGCGCTCGAGCACCAAGACCCGCTGCCCTAAGTTGGCGAGCGATATCGCCACCGCCATACCCGCCGGGCCCGCGCCAGCGACCAAAGCGGCGCCCGCGAAGTCCTTGGTCGACGCGCTCGAGCTCGGCCGCGGAATGGGCCTCGCTGCGAGCTCCGTCCCAACAGGACCCACCTTCGCGTCGTCCAGAGCTGCCCGAACAGCTGGCTCCCTCTCGACCACCCCGAATTCGCTCACTCTGGAAGTTTATGCCGAGGTATTCGTCGAGACCATGCCCTCGGACAAGTTGCCCGCTCGATCCGAAGCTGCGATTTGCAGAGGCCCATACTGCGCTAAGTACACGTCCGTGGAAGTTCGTGACCACGCTGAAACCACAGAGGACGCGGAGAGAAGACACAGAGGACACAGAGAAGTGCTCATTCCATCATCTGTGTGCTCTGTGGGCTTCGGCTCTGTGCTCTCTGTGGTTTCTCCCGCAGTCACGAATTTGCGGGGACCTGTACTAAGTCGCGCAAAGATTTTCCTGGGGTCTCTCGTGTTTTGCCGTCGTTGGGCAGGTTCTCCGAATCCGACCTTCAGCCTAAAGTCTACGGTCTGCGCGGCCACCAGCCGCCCGCGCTACGGAGAGTCGTTCGTGTAGCCCTGAGAAATCCACGTGTAGATGGCTCGATATCGAGGGTCCGCCGCGCTCGGGATGAGTTTGACGGGGTGACCCTCCGGGCTGCCCTGAAGCGGATTCAAGAGCACCAAGCTCTTGGCCGGCTCTCCTCGTTTGTTGATGCGATACGGCTCTCCGGTCTGGCTGCCGTCCTGCGCGGCCTCCGAGGTCAGCTCGAGGTGGAGCGCGTTGGCGTCGCCGTCGACCGAGAACCCGCCCGGAGGCTCGGCTCCGGAGTGACAATCGACGCAACCGAACCCTCCCTCCGCCGCGGGTTTGTAAAGGAGCGGCCTGACTTCACCGTAAAAGCTCACATTCGGCGGGGGCTGCGGATTGCCCGGGCCCCCAACCCGCTTGGCGCCCTGCTGAATCCACCCGTAAATGGCTTGGTAGCCGGGGTCTTCCGCGCTGACGAACGCAAAGATCGCATGGTCCTGCACTCCATCTGCCTCATACAGCGGTTTGGTGAGCAACTTACTCTGTGCCGGAACCTGAGTGTCCACTCGCTGTGGGTATCGGGCCGGATCGAGGGCCGCATACGCCGCGGCGGGCCCACCGGAGAGGTCCATTCCGCCCGATGGGTTGCCGGCGGCCGAGGTATGACAACCCAGGCAGCCGTACCCACCTTCGGTCACGGGCAACAGGAGCGGATAGACGACGGTGTCGAAGTCGACGCCGTTCGGCGGGGGCGGAGGTGGAGGTGGAGGAGGCACCCCTGCGGCCGTCTGGTAGAGCTTCACGTAGGACAGATCCTGAAGGTAAATTTTGGCGACGACCGGTCCCAGGGTTCGAGCCGTCGGCACCTCGGTTTGAACCTTGATTCCAACCGTCTTCGCCTGAGTCGTCTCGATCGGAAGCTCGACGAACACGAAGAAGAGGCCGCCCCGGTAGGCCATCGTGGGCGGGTTGCGCTCGCGAACCGACGAAGTCAGATTTGCCTGAGTGTTGCCGTTGGCTGCGAGGAAATACGGGCCTTTGACGTAGACCGGCTGTCCGTCCACGGTGATCTCGAAGTCATCCTTGGTGACTCCGGCGACCGGCGCGGGCGTGCCTTGGCCGTCCGTGCCGTCGTCGAGCAGCTGACCCGCGACGAACGCGAACTTACATTGCGAGGTCGTCGGGTTGGGCGCGTGGCAGGGAAACGGAGCGGTCCGATGAGTTCCGTAGGCCGCGGCGACGATGTCCACCCAGATTTTGGTGGAGACCAGGAAATTCTTGAGGATCGACTTGTCGCCGACGCTGATCTCTTCGTAGGTCGTGACGTGATTGTCCTTCTCGACCGCGAAGACGACCTTTCCGTTTTGCGGCACGATGACGCTGTACCGACCCTGCGGGTCGGGAGCCGAGATCGGCACACCCGCGACGCCCAACGGCTTGATGACGGCGGGGCTCAGCGGGACATTCTCGCCGCGCAGGTAGTCGTCGAGCCGGTAAATCGAGCCCGAGATCGCGACGCTCCCCGGCGGGAGCTCGATGAATCCAGCGTCCGGAACGCCGACGACGCCCCCGTCGACCTCCACTCCGGCATCGAGCACCGGCGTAGGGGTCGGAGTCGGGTCGGACGCGCACCCCACCCATGATGAAATCATCAGTACCAGGAGGAGGGGTGATCGGTGGCCGATCGTCATGAGTTCCTCAATTGTTCGGATAGCCCTGCTGAATCCACGTGTAAATCGTGGAGTAGCGAGGGTCCGCATTGTTGCCGAAGAGCTTCACCGGGTGTGGCTCGGCGTTGCCCGCGAGCGGGTTGATGAGCACCAGGCTGCGCTCTGGGTAGCCCTGTTTGTTGATTCGGTAGGGCTCACCGGTCACGCCGTTGTCGGTCGGCGCCTCCGCCGTCAGCTCGGCGTAGAGGGCCAGAGCGTCGCCGCCTACGTAGAAACCGCCGCGAATGTTGTTCGGATCGCCGTGGCACGAGACGCAGCCCGCTCCGCCGTTGTTGGTCTGGTTGTAAAGGATCGGCCGAACCTCGTTCGCAAAGCTCACGGGCTGAGGAACGACGTTCCGAACTCCGCCCTCCTGGATCCACGTGTAGATGAGTTGGTAGCCGGGGTCCTGGGCGCTCGCGAACGCGAAGATCGGGTGGTCTTGTACGCCGTCGATTTCGTAGAGCGGTTTTCGCAGGATCAAGCTGGCGGCCGGATCAGCGACGGTGACTCTCGCGGGATAGCGGGCCGGATCGAGGCTCGCAAAGGCGGTCTCGGGTCCGCCGTACAGGTTCATGCCGCCGGAGTGATTCGTGTGGCAGCCCTGGCAGCCAAACCCACCTTGATTCACCGGCAGGAACAGGGGATAGATTTGAGTATCGAAGTCGACGTTGGTCGGAGCGACGACCGGCGGAGCCAACCCAGACTCATCGATCGTGCGCCAGGTGACTCCGTAGGGTCGGAAGACTTTGGCATCGGCGGGCCCGAAATACCGGGTGCCCTGGGCGACTGGGTATTCGATTCGGACGTTGAGATCGACGGATGGGTATCCGCCCTGAGTTTGCGGAATTTCGGCGAAGAAGACGTAGAGTCCGCCTCGGTTCACGTTGATGACGGACGCGGTGTTGGCGGCGTTGGGCGCGCCGTCGGCGTCGAGGAAGTAGGGGCCCTTGACGTACCACGCGGCGGCCGGGGAGCCGCCTTCGATGCGGAAGTGAGTCTTCTCGACTCCAGCGACCGGGGACGGAGTTCCGTCAGCGGCGCCGTCGTCACGGATCTGCCCGACGACCATGCCGTAGATGCAATTCCAAGTTGGGTCGAGGTTACCTGCGGGCGGCGCGTGGCAGGGGAACGGGCTGTTGAGGTCGACGTTGTGAGCCGTCGCGATGGCGTTTACCCAGGCATTCTCGGCCAGGTAGAGGGTCCGATTGGTGATGTCGACGGCGGCCGTGGTTACGCCGCGATAGCTCGGGTTGTAACCGGCTTTGTTGGCGAAGAACACGGCCTGCCCATTCGAGGGCATCTGGATTTGGTACTGGCCGAGCGTTCCTGGGTCGGCGCTGGTGACCGTTGCGGGCGCCGCGCCCGAGCCGTTGTTGACACCGAACGCCAGGACGCTCGCCTGGCCGACGGCGACGTTGTTCTGCTTGAGGTACTCACCGAGCTTGTAGACGGTGCCGCTTACGGCGACGTTGGTCGGCGGCGGCGGTCCCGCGTCTGGCTCGCCCACGTCCGGCGCGCCGATGTCTGGTACGCCGAGATCCGGCGTGCCCGTATCGGGCTGCCCGAGATCCGGCACTCCGGTGTCCGGCGAGCCCGTGTCTGGAACGCCCGCGTCTACTCCGGTGTCGACGGGAGCAACGCCCGTGTCAGCGGGCGGCGTGCCCGTGTCGACGACTCCGGTGTCGGGTGTCTCAGTGGTCTCTTTTGCGCATGCGGATGCAAAAGATGCGGTGGCGGCGAGCACGAGGCGGTACGTCAGACGTTTCATGGGGTGATTTCGGGCTCACCCTAGACCATAAAATTGCTTTGAATCAAGTTTCCCCGCGTAGAGCTCGACTGACCGCTGTTCGGCGAATCATGGTCGAAGGCGGTGGATGCCCTGATGAGAAGGTGGGGTAGGGTGCACGACCAAGTTGCGCGATATGTCGACGAGCATCGCTCGGCGCTGGGCAAACCACAGCGGACACAGAGCAGGAACGCAGAGAACACGGAGGATTCCTTCTCTCTGCTCTCCTGCGGAGGTTGAGCTGAATCGCCGCAGGTCGGTCGTGCACCCGGTGGGGTAGGAACGTCGCGCCAGAGTGGCGGCCCGGCTCGGATTCGGCTAGGAAGGCCTCTGTCGTGACCCGCAGGTCCCACTCGCGGTTTCGCGGGAGGGGCGCGGGCAGTCGCGCGGAGGAACGTCGAGAATGAGGATCGCAGCATTGGGGATGGCGTTGGGGCTCGCGTCGCTCGCGCCCTCCCGAGCAAGTGCCGTCGAGGTCGCCGGCAAGACGGGCGTTGGGTACGCACAGTCGGCCGGGGGTGGACCCGCCGGTCTTGCCCTGACGCGCGGCGTAAAGATCGAAGGGATCGGCCAGGCGGTGCTCGAAGGCATCATCGGCGTCGATGTGAACGCGCCCGACATCGTGAACGACACCTGGGTGATCGGCCTTGGCGCAGGAGCGCACGCGATCGTGGCTTCCGGGGACACGGCGGCCCTCTCGCTGGGCGTGCGAGCCTTCTACCTCGGCACCGGGCTCGTGGACGCCGACTACTTTGGCTGGGGCTTTTCGGTTCCGGCTCGCATCTACTGGTGGCCGGACAAGAACATCTCGATCCACGGAGAGCTCGCGGCGAGCTTCGTACGTACGCTGCAGGCCGTTCAGGGCCGCAACGAGTCGCAGTTCCAGTTTGCTCCGCAGTTTGACGTTCCGGTCAGCGGAGGCTTCGGCGCCACGTTCTGGTGGTAGGCCTCGAAGCCTGCTTCGTGGCTCCAGCTCATCTCTCCAGATCATCTTTCCAGAAGCACCACGGCGGCCGAAAAAAACTGTGGGGCCTCGGCCTTTCGATCACGCTGCCTCGCCGGCGACCTGAGTCGCATTGCGGGCGCGCTCGCCATCGGCGTGATCGACAGGACCCGCCACCCGTCCGTGAGGAGCTCGTTGAGATCCTTCTCGCTCTGACCGATCTCGTCGCCGTTGTCCTTGTGATTGAAGGTCGGCAGGCCGCTCAAAAATCCGCGCTCCAGCGCGAACTCGTGGGCGCGACGGTACGACATGGCGACGCTGTCCCACGGGCGCCAGCCCGGCTCCACGGCCATCTCCGAGTTGCTCACGATGCCCGGGCCGGGGAAGAGCAGCACGCGGTATCGCGCGTCCGGGCCCGAGCCGAGCCGATGCATCGTCGGGTACCCGCCGCGAAACGTGTGCTCGTTGGCGTAGTCGCGAACGGCGATGAAAAGATCCGCGAGATCTTCCAACGATCCGCCGAGCTCGCGACGGAGCACGTCGTGTTGCTGGACGATCTCGCTTCGCAGCAAGACGAGGGCGATCGACGTGGGATCCTTGCCCAAGAAGGTCGGGAAGGCCGCGGCAAAGCCGTGCTCGCGCGCGTAGTCGTGAGCCGCTCGAAACAAGCCCGCTTCGTCCGCGTAGGAGCTCGAGTGAAGCTTCTCCAGCGGGACCTCTCGAACGGTGCCGGCCTCCGGACGAAAGAGGTGAAGGCCAAAGACGTTGCCGTTCGTTCCGGCTCGGCCGCGGAGGATGAAGACGCGCTGCTCGCTCATGTCACATCGCCACCACCTCGGGTGGCGGATTCGCGGGACGCGCGATGAAGTAGCCCTGGCCGTAGTGCACGCCGGCACGCCTTACGGCGCGTAACTCGTCCGCTGATTCGATCCCTTCGGCCACGACCTCCGCGCCGAGGTCGACACACAGCCGAGTCACCGCCTCGACCAACCGAAAAACTCGATTGTCGTTGACGAGGTTCAGCACGAGCTCCCGGTCGAGCTTCACGACCTCGGGCGCGAGATCCGCGATGTACTTCAAGTTCGAATAACCTGCGCCGAGATCGTCGACGGCGAGCCGGATCCCTTTGGAACGGATCTCGCGGAGGACGGCGTGGCTCGAGTCCTCGAAGCTCATCGGAACGGACTCGGTGATCTCGAGGTAGACCGGGAGCGGATGCTCGAAGATCGGGTCCTCGGGCATCGCGATCCAGCCCTCGTCGAACTCGCGCGGGTGGACGTTCAAGAACAGCGCGTGGTCCGGGCAGCCGTCGAGCGCGAGGCGACGAATGACCCGTCCGAGCTCTCCGACCGCACCTCGAGTGATCGCGTCGGAGAAGAGCTTGGGCGGAGAGAATCCGGGATCGCTCGAGCGCGCGAGCGCTTCGTACGCAAAGATTTTGCCGGACTCGAGGTCGAGGACGGGCTGAAAGGCCACGCGCAGGTCGAGCACCCCGAGCGTGCGCTTCACACGCTGCGCGAGATCGCGGGGGTCGGCCACGCACCTGGAGTGTAGCCCAACCAAGGGCGACTGCGCGACCTCTGCGTGGAGCCCGGGGATCTGGAGGGCGCGCCGAAGCTCAGGCCCGTCCGATTCCGGCATAGTTGAAGCCAAACTTCGCCATGTGGTCGGGGTCGTAGATGTTCCGCCCGTCGAAGACGTACGGCTTCTTGAGCAAGTCCTTCATCCGCTTGAAGTTCGGCTGTCGGTATTCGTTCCACTCGGTGACCAAGACCAGAGCGTCGGCGCCTTCGAGACACGCGTACTGGTCCTCGAGGTAGTCGATGCGATCGCCAAAGAAACGCCGAGCGCTCTTGATGGCCTCGGGATCCGTCGCTCGAACGCGAGCTCCGCGAGCGAGCAAGCCCTCGATCAGGTCGATCGCCGGCGCTTCCCGCATGTCGTCGGTCTGTGGCTTGAACGCGAGCCCCCACACCGCAAAGGTCTTTCCAGAGAGGTTCTCGCCCATCGCGCGGACGATCTTCTCTACGAGCACCTTCTTTTGGTGTTTGTTCACGTCGTCGACCGCGCCGAGGATCCTGAGCGGCATGCCGACCTCTTCGGAGGTCTTCATCAGCGCCTTTACGTCCTTTGGGAAGCAGCTGCCGCCGTAGCCGGCGCCCGGAAACAAGAACGATCGGCCGATGCGCGGATCCGAACCCATGCCGAGCCGAACCTTGTCGACGTCCGCGCCGACGCGCTCGCACAGGTTGGCCATCTCGTTCATGAACGAGATACGCGTCGCGAGCATCGCGTTCGATGCGTATTTCGTCACCTCGGCGGATCGGCGATCCATGAAGATCACGCGCTGCCCCGTGCGCTGAAAGGGCGCGTACAGGTCACCCATGATGTTGCGCGCGTTCTCCGAGTCGCAGCCGATCACGATGCGGTCCGGATACAGGAAGTCGTCCACCGCGGAGCCTTCCTTCAAGAACTCTGGATTCGAGACGACCTCCACGGGGATGTCGGTCTCCGCCTTGATCGCCAACATCACCTTCTCGCCGGTGCCCACGGGAACCGTCGACTTCGTGACGACCAGAATCGGCCTCACGAGCGCTCTGCCAATGGCCTGAGCGACGGCCAACACGTGCGTGAGATCGGCGCTGCCGTCTTCGTCCTGGGGCGTTCCGACGGCGATGAACACGACCTCAGCCCGCTTCACTTCCTTCTCGAGGTCCGTGGAGAACGCGAGGCGGTTCTTCTTGACGTTGTGATCGATCAATTCGCCGAGCCGTGGCTCGTAGATCGGCACCTCACCTCGATTGAGCATGGCGATCTTGCTGGCGTCGATGTCGACACAAGCGACGTTGTGTCCGGTCTCGGCAAAGCAAGTTCCGGCGACCAAGCCGACGTATCCGGTTCCGATGACGGTGAGCTCCATGACGTCTCCTCAAAATGTCGCGCCTGCGCGCGGGTCGATCTCGCGCGCTGCTACGGTGGCGCCGAGATCGCGGACTTTCAAACCGTGACGCGCGAGAGAAGCAAGACCGAAGATCGAGCTCCCGGCGAAGTGCACGGCGTGCAACACCAACGCGTAGGCGAGCGCAGCTTCGGGTGTGACCCCATAGAGCGTCATCGAGCTCACCACGAGCGCTTCGAACACGCCGACGAATGCGGGTAAGCTTGGGGCAGCGAGCCCGAGATTCAGCACACCGAGCATCAAGAAGAAGCCGCTCGACGGCACACCCGCTTCGCCGAGCTCGAGCCCCATCCCGTGCGCGACCACGATGTAGATCGCGACCTCGAGAGTCCAAATCGCTGCAGAGATCGAACCGACCTTCACCCACGAGAGTGGGCTCTTGAGGGCCGCGCAGCCCGCGCTGAGCCGTTCGAGGATCCCGACGAGCTTTCCTGCGATCCGCTGCGGCAGCGGGCGCGCCAGCATTCGAAAGAGCGCGATGGCGCGAGCCTGGAAGATCGCGACCGAGGTCGCCGCGATCAACGCGCCGATGAAGATGAGGCCCGTGAGGGCCCCAACGCCTCGAACCCAGGCCGCACCTGGAGGCGCGAACGCGAGCACCATCGACAGCGCAAAGACGACCGTGAGGCCGTCGAAGATCCGCTCGATCAACACCGTGGACAACACCGCGGCCCCGGAGACGCCTTGCGCTCGGCCAAGCACGAACGCCCGCGCGACGTCACCGAGCCTCGCGGGCAGCACGTTGTTGGCGAGCGCCCCGATCGCGATCACCTCGGTCGCCGTCTTGACCGGCACTCGCGCGACCGGCTTCAGCAACGCGGACCACCTCAGCCCTCGGACTGGATACAGCGCCATGAAGAAGAGCGCGGCGAGGAAGAGGTGATGGACGTCGGCTCCGCGCAGCGCCTCGAGCGTCTTTTGGCGATCGAACCTCGAGGCTCCGTAGGCCAACAGCCCCACGGAAAGCGCGGCTCCCAACAAGAATCCCCACCGACGAAAGGGCGAGTTTGACGAGGTCGCCTTCGAAGACATCAGAGCACCGGCAGTGATATCCGCGGTCTCAGTTCGAGCCTCGCATCCTTGGAGCGCAAGGGCGCGGGCCGCTTTACCGAGACTATCCGACCCACCAAGTCGTAATCCATCGCGCTCTCGATCTCGACCTCGACGAGATCGCCGGCCTTCGCTTCTCCGTCGTTGATGTAGGTCGTTCCGTCGACTTCGGGCGCTTGGCCGCGGTGGCGTCCGGCCAACAGGAGCTCGGTCTCTTCGGAGGGACCGTCGACCAGGACGTCGAGCCTCTGGCCGACGTAAGACTCCATGGTGCGCCGCGACTTCTCCTTCAGGAGCTCCATCAGCGTCTCGTACCGCTCGCGGACGAGCTCCGGCGCGATCTTGTCAGGCAGCTCGAACGCCGTCGTCCCTTCCTCGTCGGAGTAGCGAAACACACCGACACGTTCGAACGGCTGCTCCTCCACGAAGGCACACAGCTCGTCGAAGTCCGCTTCGGTCTCGCCGGGAAAGCCGACGATGAAAGACGTGCGCATGACGAGGCCGGGGACCTCGGTTCGCAACCGTTCGAGCAAACCTTCCACGAAGCGCCGAGGTCGACCGCGTTTCATGCGGCGCAGCACCGGATCGGAGATGTGCTGCAAAGGCATGTCCACGTAGGGCACGAGCTTCTCGACCTCGTTGAAGGCGGCGATCAGCTTGCGCGAGAAGGGCCGCGGATAGGCGTAGTGGAGTCTGATCCACTGGATCGCGGAGACTTCGCCGAGCGCGTAGACGAGCTCGGCGAGCGATTGCTTTGGGGAGAGGTCGAAGCCATAGCCGGTGAGATCCTGCGCTACGAGGTTGATCTCCACGATGCCACGTCGCGAGAGCTCCTCGGCCTCGCGCACCACGTCGGCGATCGCTCGGCTGCGCGCGGGCCCGCGCAGCTTCGGGATGATGCAGAAGGAGCACTTCTGATCGCAGCCCTCGGCGACCTTCACATACGCGGAGTGAGGCAGGAACGTGTTCACGCGTGGGGTGGTCGCGTCGTGAAGGAAGCGAGGCTCCGAGACGATCACTCGCGGACCATCGAGGGACGAAGCCACCTCCGCGATGCGGTCGTACTCTCCGTTGCCAAGCAAAACGTCGATCTCGGGGATGTCGGCGGCGAGCTCGTCGGCGTAACGCTGCACGAGACAACCGGCCACCACGAGCTTCTTGGCTCGGCCGTGCTCTTTGTGTCGGGCCATCTCGAAGATCACGTCGATCGATTCGCGCTTGGCGTCCTCGATGAAGCCGCAGGTGTTGACGACGATGACGTCGGCGTCCTCGGGCTCGCGCGCGAGCTCGAGGTTGGCGTCGAGCATGCGAGCGATGAGGAGCTCTGAATCCACCCGGTTTTTCGGGCATCCCAGCGTCACGAAGTGGACGCGGCGAGGTGAAGCGGACGTCCCCGCCCGTCCAGCCGCAGCGAGCGGAGATTCTTCTACAGGGCGAATCGGGCGACACTAGCGATCGGGAGGCGGCGCGGCATCGGGCGGGCGTCGAGATGAGAATCCCTCAGCGTGGAGCGAGCGGCGAGAGCGCTGAGTCGCGCCCGAGTCGAGTTGAAGTCGAGCCCAAGTTCGAGCCCAAGTTCGAGCCTGATGAGCTCGCGAGTGAGTGCCAAATCGCACTCAGGCCACCGCGGTCAGCGATCGGCCCTGACGCTGCCGTCGGCGCTGACTTCACCGGGGAGCGCGAGGCCTTCGCTCATGCGCATGATCTCTTCGAAGAGCCTCGCTCGCTCGGCCTTGAGCCTCGCGATCGCGTCGTTGCGACGGCGTCGCGTGAGCCTGGTCCGTACGGCCCTCAGGGTCGTTTGGGATACGTGCAGATAGCGAAGCGCGGCTATGCCGCCGAAGGCGGCGAGCACGCCCACCGCTCCGGCCATGATCCAAGGGTGGTCCGGGATCGTCGGGAACGTCGTGTGAAGGGGTCCGTGCAGGAACGCCCCGAGGATCGCTGCGGCCAACCAGGTGACGGGAAAAGCTACGGCCCCTAGGAGGAGCTTGATGGTGGCGACGTCCTTCTTCTTCTTGGCGGCGACCTGCGAGAGCACCCACAGCGCGAGCGCCGTCGGTCCATTGGCGGCGTAACCAAAGATCAAGACGGGCGGGAGCAGCAGGAAGACGAACACGATCTGGAGCAACAACATCGCGAGCAGCCACGGCGAGAGCACGTCTGGATCTCGATCGAGATCGTGGTCGTCGAGCTTCATCGCGCGCAGGTCGTCGTCGTAGGCCTCGACGGCGGCGCGGACCTTCAAGGTCTCTTCGGGGTGCGTCGCCATCCGCGCGATGTAGCCCGCGCGAACGCGCGCAAAGCCCAAGGCCTTTTCGACCATGTCGGGCCGCCCCGGCGCCGCGCCGGCCCGGAGCGCGCGCTCGGCGCGGACGAGCTTTCGACTTCGATGCAGGAGAAAGTGAGTGCTCCAGTCGTCGGTCGCGAGCACGACCTCGGAGAGCTCTCGCTCCATGAGCTCCGTGAGCCCCTTGGCGGCGGCCGAGATCTCGGCCTCTCCCTTGCCGCGCAAGGCAGCGGGAGCGAGCTCGGGAGGAATCGCGATCGGCGGGTGGAACCACACGAGGGCCCGCGATCGAAAGGCTTTCTTGCGCGCGTAAAATAGGCCGACCGGAATGATTACCGGGTCGGGTGAGTCCATCGGAGAAAGCTCGGCGGCGCGATACACCAGGCGCGCGGCGCCGGTCTTGAGCTCCATCAGGTAGGGCTGGTCGTGACTCTGTCCCTCAGGAAAAAGAGCAGAGAATGACCCGCGAGCGACCGCCTCCGCGAGCGCCTCCAGGCTCTTCTTGTTGGCGAGGCGTCGCGCCTCTGGATCGGCTTTGGCGTTATCGGAAGCACGATAGATCGGGACCGTTCCGATCGCGCGAAGGATCGAGCCGAGGACGGGCCATGCAAAGAGTCCGTGCCGAGCTCCGAAGACGACGGGTCGCGGGAACTGAGTGAGGATGAGGCCGGGATCAATCAGGCCGTTGGGGTGCCAAGAGACCACTACACCGCCGCGGTCAGAGGGCACATGCTCACGGCCGGTCACCTCGATCTCTCGGAAGAAGGCCGAGACGAGGAAGCGAAACGCGGCGACCAGGCCGCGATAGGTCGGCGTGGGCATCAGGGAGAACGGCCATCACGAAGCGCCCGGAAGGTCAACCCACGGGCGCCCGACGGGACGCGGCCAAACCAGGCACCTCTCTGCGCTCGAAGACTTCCCTCTGCACGTCCACCGCCGGGCGTGCTGTTGACGTCGACGCGGACGGCGACCCGCTCGAGGTCCACTTGGTGAGCGCGCCCTAAGTAAGCAGGGCGCGTTGGCGAGCCGCTCTTGGTTACTACTGACTGAGGCCACGAAAGCGTCAAAGTGCGCCTCGTACTGACGGAAACCTGAGTAAACGCCGTACCGGCGGAGCCGCTACTTGCCCGGCCTATCGCGTTGTGCTTCGGTAGCAAGGCGATGGAAATGTCCTGTATACTCGGAAGAAGGTGTAATCGATGCTAACCGCGGAAGAGAAGCAGAGGTTCAGGGGACTTCAGCAGGCCAACGTGAGTCTGGACTTCATTCGGGAGCAGTTCGGTTTGTCATTTCCCGACTCGCTTTTGTTGAAGCGTCTCAGGGCTTGGGCGACCCAGCGGCAATATCCAGAGAGCGCTGACCCAAACTTCGTGAACCGTTATGCTCTTGAGCACTTCCTCCAAATAGGCGGATTGATGCCCAAAAAGTGCGCTGCACTCCGCCTTGGAATGACCGAAAAATCCTTCGACAACCTGACCGAAAAGGTAGGAGAGAAAAACGGCTTTTTGCTCCAAGCCATAAGCGGTCTGACCGAGTCTCTGGTTTTCGAAGATGCGCTGGACAAGTTGTCCGGGGAATTTCCATCGATGCGAAATCGGATCTTCGCGGATCATGATGACTTTTGTCGACGGCTGCATGAAGCCTGCCGGGAGCACCTGAGCATTGAAATCGACTCGGTCCGCTGTGCCACGGCGCTCCTAATCGGTGAGCACGACTTCGCCTATTTCTTCGACCAGGTAAGCCTTGAACCTGTTGGTATTCGATATCAGCTTTGGCTTAAGGCTTCAAAACCTCTGATGCTTCATCCGGATGTCATCGGCCTGAAAACTTACTTTCGGGACCCCAGCTTCTGGCGTCCGTACACCTATTCCGCAGTGGAGGATCGATATTCGGCCGAACTCATTCGACTAAATTCGGCCGGGCAACAAATCGCATGATCGGGATCAGCCACGGATTTGATACGGTGCTACTTGTTTTGCGGTATCCGAATTCGGACGGACATTGTTCTTTCCCAAGGAACTGGGTAATAACGGACGGCCGAGGTTCCAAAACCGAGACTTTGCACCACTGGTTCGTGAGAGTTGTGGACGGCGTTTTCGATGGGGGATTTGGCGAATTCGCCATCGAGCCAGGATTTGCACTTTTTGTCCGGGCAAAACTGGACAAAGCCACGATGCGAATCAAGTATCTGAACTGCCAGGCGCTCGTTACTCCGGGAAAAGAGCTGATCGACTTCTATCGCTGCGATCAGGTTGATGCTCACTACTATCGACTCGACTACGACCCATCAATTCTCGGACCATTCTGTGCGGAGCCGATTCCGCATCTGCACGTGCGAATGCACGGACCGCCTCGTGCCTGGGTTCGAGATCCGAACTATCTCGTACAAGAGTTCGTGGAGTGGGTGTATCTGAACTACTTCCATGACATCTGGACTCATTGGGCCGGACGAACCTGGGAGGAATATCGCCGAAAACAGGGCATTCGAGAGGAGGATGACGTTTTCAAAACGATCCTCAGCGCCTTTGAGGAGGGCCAGATCGATTTTGTGACGGAGAATCAGACGCAGCTCAAGCAGATCAGGAACGCGATCCGAACGGCGAGAGATCGTCTTTTTCCGTACTATTGCGATCCTGCCCATGGGGAACTCATCAACTACTGAGTGAACCAAGGTCGGATAGGGTGCACCCCTGACTTCGAGCATGCCCCTGACTTCGAGCCATGCGCCCCTGACTTCGAGCCATCTCATGGCGCAGTCAAGTCTCCTTTTTCGTCGATTTTCGCCTGCCCTGACTTCGAGCCATCTCATAGCGCAGTCAAGTCTCCTTTTTCGTCGATTTTCGCTCCGCGTTTCCCACACCTCGGCGTTGTGTTCGGATGAACACTGATGAGTCCGAGGGGTGGTTAGGTTGCGCAGCCAGGGTTCGCGAACTCCCCCGAGGAGCTCTCGATCGGGTACGTCCAACATCTCGCATGGGATGTCCGCTCTGCGGCACCGAATCAGCTTCATTGGACATTGCGCCGAACGAGTTCTCCTCCTTAGGGGTGCCTCGACACTGCCTGAGGGCCTTTGTGGCCGAATTGGCATCGGAAGGTCACCCCTTCGGAGAGCTCGCGAACCATGGCTCGCACTCAGCTCGCGCTCAGATTACGTCATGCCGCAATCCTCGCTTCCTTCTTGACCTCGAGTCGGGAGGCGTCCCACAGCTTCGAGGAGTCGAACTTCGCTCCGCGGCCCACGTGCCACAGCGCTTTTGCAAGTTTTCGCATCACCGCGATGATCGCCTTTCTGCGTTTGCCACCGTCTCTCTGAACCTTTTTCTCGTACCATGCGCCGGTCAGTTCGTCGCTCTTCGTCAGTCTCATCGCCGCGAAGTACAAGTACTTCCTTGCCTTCTTGGAGCCGCGCTTCTCCATGACGATCTCAACCTGGGTCACCTTGTCCTTCGCCGAGGACGTCGGCGAGATCGCCTCGGGCACGGCGAGGAACTCCGGCGTCTGCTTCGGGTGCGTCCAGCCCACCGTCGCGATGACGTCCCGCTCGGTCGCCATGATCGTCGCCTTGAAGTTCTTCTTGGCGACATCCACGCCGACGACGACCCGCTTTCCTGCCATGGCCTCGCCGATCAACAGAACATCGATCCATCGATCCCCTTGACAGGGACTGACCGATAGGGATGCTCTTCATTGGGGATGACTTCCTATTCATAGAGCTCTTGTAGCTCTTTCGAAGCATCCCCGCTCGCTCCTCCTCCTCGCCCTCACGAGAGCCGCCAGCGCCCCTTCGGCGCGCACCTTCGATCCCTCCCCCGCTTAGCTGCTCTTGCTTCGCAAGAACCACCTTCGACGCACGCGTCGATTACTCCTCCCCTAGCTGCTCTTCCTTCGCTGGTGGCTCGTCAGCGGCCGCTTGCTTCCGTGGCCGCCCGCGCGGCCGCTTTTGCGGGGCCTCAACGGCCGGTTCACAAGCCATGTCGCTTCCCGCGCTCACCACTTCGCTCCTTCGCTTACTCATTCCGTCCATCCCCACCTATCGACTCCTTCCGTCGACAGTGCGACGAGCCTCCGAGCATCGAACACCACACCCCGTAGCTGACTGCCTGACCCTGTGCGATTTTCGGTCGTCGGTCGGAAATGTTGAGTAGCAACTCACCTCGGTCCCTCTCGCCGAGGACTTCGCTGCCACTCGGAGATGGTGGCCGCCTCGACGAGCAGGTGAGTCGCCGTCTGGGCCATGGACCAGTGGCGAGCCGCTCGGAGCTCGAGGATCGCCAGCCTTTCGTGGGGCTTGTAGTGCGGACGTTTCCTCGCCTCGAGGCGTTCGAGGCGTGGCGCGCCGGACAGCCTCGAGGTCAGAGACTCACTTGTCGAGCTCGGCGAGCTTTGCGACTCCGAGTTTCGCGATCAGCTCCGTCAGCGGCTTCGTGTCGGCCAGACCATTGGCCTCGGCTTTGACCAAGAAGCGCTTGGCCACGAGCATGGTGACTTCGGCGTTGCCCCCCTTGTGCCACTGCTCCCAGCCCAGGTGGCCTTCGATCTCGAACGAGCGAGCGTAGTGGTCGGATCCGTCGCTCGATACCATCCGCGCCATCTGAAACGCAGAAGCGAGCATGGGCATCACGGCGGTGTCGAAGATTTGAAGGGTGGTCTCCTTCCCGTCCTTTTCGTACCTTCGCTCGACTTGGCTCACCGTGACGGCGCCGGCTGTGTTGGTCTCACCCTTGGCCGGCTCCTTCGCCTTCCACCCGGCGAGCTCGTCGGTGAGGAGCGGCATGAGCTCGCGCCAATTCACTGCGGGCTTCTGTTGCTGCCCGACCGTCGCCTGCAGCGCTTGTTGCTGCAACTGCGCGATCTGCTCTGGGGTCGGCATCCCAGCGACTCCAGGCGCGCCGGGAACGGCCGGCGCGGCGGGTGCGGCCGGACCCGGCGTGCTGGCAGGAGCGGACGGGGGCTTTGGCGGGCTCGGAGGCGCGGCTCCGCCTTGGTCACAGGCTGCGAGAACGAAGAACAGCGTGAGGCTTCTGCGCATCCATCCTCGTGTTCCGATGCGTCGCGGACGTCAATACGGCGGGCGAACGAAGTCGCGTACGCCAAACGAAGCAAGTTCGGCGTTCCCGATCAGGCGAGGTGGAGCGACGCCGAGGCGCCGAGGTTGGGCAGTCGCTCAGGTTTCGAATTCGGGCTATGGTGCCGCCGTGTCGTCGCGAGACGCTTGGGACGGGCGGGCCTCGTGAGGTTCGCCCGGCAGCTGACGTCCGACCCGCGCCATTTCCAGCTCGCCATGCTCTCGACGTTGCTCGTGTATGGACTGATCTGGCTCCGGCTCGAGGTGGGTCTGGTGCAAGTGGGCACGACGCTCGTGACGGCGATTCTCACGCAAGTGGCGATGAGTAGGGTCGTGAAGCTCCCGTCGATCGACCTCCGGAGCGCGCTGATTTCGGGGCTCTCGCTCTGCCTGCTCCTCAGAGCGCAAGAACTCGGGTTCGTCGTGTTCGGCGCCTCCGTGTCGATCGCCAGCAAGTTCGTGCTTCGTGCGAAGAGCAAGCACATCTTCAACCCGACGAACTTCGGGTTGTGTGTTGCGCTGGTCGCGTCGGATAAGGTTTGGGTCTCGCCGGGTCAGTGGGGAAGTGAGGCGCTCGCCGCGTTCGGTTTCGTGTGCCTTGGATATCTCGTAGTCCATCGAAGTCGGCGAAGTGACGTGACGATCGCCTTTCTGGCGGCTCACGCGGCGTTGCTGTTTTTCCGAGCAGCTCTCCTCGGCGACCCGATGAGTATCCCGCTCCATCAGCTCGAGAGCGGCTCGCTGTTGTTATTCGCTTTCTTCATGATCTCCGACCCGAAGACGACGCCGGACTCGCGCGCCGGGCGTGTCGTCTTCGCCATTCTCGTGGCCGCGCTGGCCTACTTCATCCGCTTCAAGCTGTTTCTCAACAACTCGCTGCTCTACAGCCTCGTCGCCGTATCGACACTGACCTGGTTCTTCGACCGTATCCTGCCAGGGATCCGTTACGAGTGGCCGAGGTGGGGAGCAGAGCCATCGGTCTCCGACGGAGCTTCGGGAGTCACATGATCCAGTCGATTCGATACTTACCCATGGTCGCCATCGCCATGGCGATCGTCCTGCGCGCGGCGCCAAGTTTGGCGATGTGTGGAGGTATGTTTCCGCTCGACGAACGTCCGCGGCCGCCCGACCCCAGAGACTTGGTCGCTCAGCGGATTTTGAACAAAGCCTCCAAGGTGGCGTTGTTTCGCGAGGGTGAGCTCACCGTGCTCACGATGTCGAATGACGTGATTACGGATGTCGACGAGTTTGGCTTGGTCGTCCCGGTACCCACCGTCATCAAGGAGAAAGACGTCCGGATCTCCGATCCCGCGCTGTTTGCTGCGCTCGAGCAGCTCACGAACCCAAAGCTCGTCGAGACCTGGGATCCCGAGCCCTGCCCAGACCGGATGGCGATGG
Organism: uncultured Myxococcales bacterium; assembly: GCA_964463485.1. Classification (GTDB taxonomy): domain Bacteria; phylum Myxococcota; class Kuafuiibacteriia; order Kuafuiibacteriales; family Kuafuiibacteriaceae; genus CAYXDO01. The sequence goes on from CAYXDO010000046.1 coordinate 41,305, forward strand.
CTCAGGCCGAGGCGACCGCCAAGGTTGCCTCGGCGCCTTCTCCGCCCTCGGCGGGAGGCGGCCTTCGCGCCGCGGACTACGGGGTCAAGGTCGAAGCACACTACGACGTAGGTGAGTATAGCATCGCGGTGCTCGGCGCGCAGCAAGGTCGCGGAGCTGGGTTGGTGGAGTGGCTCAACAAGTTCCACTACGCCGTCCCGCAGGAAGCGATCCCCGTGCTCAACAGCTACATCGGCCAGAACATGAAGTTCTTCGTCGCCAAGGTCAATTTTCGAAAACTGAAGGGGAAGGGTGCGACATTTCTCAGACCCATTCAGGTCCGGTACACGACGCCCAGGTTCATGCTGCCGGTGAGGTTGGGCACCATCAACGCGGACGGACCCCAGGAGTTGGTCGCGTGGGCGGTGTCGGCCAAGGGCCGCATCGAGGCGACCAACTATCGAACGGCCCGAATGCCCACTGGACATGACCTACCGCTCTACGTGAAGGATCAGCTCGAGAAGGTGTACGCGGCGATCTTCGACCAGGAGACCAGGAAGGCCGACATGCGCGTGATCTTCACGGAGTTCGTCCAGCGAGGCGGGTTGGACGGTACGACCGCCGAGAAGTTGGGGGTGAGTTGGGGTCGAGCACCCGAGTCCGATGTCTCCTATCTGACGTTGTCGCGACTCCACTTTCGATACGATCGCGACCACTTTCCCGAGGACTTGGTGCTTCAAGAGACGGCCGACATCGAGCCCTACGCGGTGAGCTACGCGGTGAAGCATCCTGCCACCCGAGTCGACTGCCCCGAGGGTGCGACGTACCTCGCGAGCCTCGGCCCGCGACGTGAGAACGAGGCGGGGAACCTGGCGAGCCTCACTGGTTGGGATGCCAAGGAGATCCGCGAGAAGATGGGGTTGGGCCCGATGGTCCCGCCGAGGCCTTCGACGCCCACGCCCCAGGCGCCCGCGCCGCCTCCCAAGAAGTCGTTCTGGCAGCGTCTCTTCTCGGACGAGTGATTCCGAGGAATATCAATTAACACCGCTACATGGCCACAAGCCCGACATTGGATCCGATTTCCGGACAACTCCCACAAGGGAGCTGCCGATAAGGAAGACAACGCCATGGGCCTACGTGTCGCCCCTCTGGCTACAAATAAGGAGTCAACAATGCCCGTTGTCGAACCAGGCGCCCTCGTGCGCTCGCTTTGGAAGGTGCCTTTTCGCCGAATGGCTCCCTCAGTCTCTTTGGTCGCGCTGGCCGCGTGTGGAGCTCCGGCCGTGGACGAGCCCCTTGGCAAGGTCGAGAGCGCGGAGAAGATCGACGCGGAGAACGACCCTACGCGGTTCAGTCTCACCATGAACAGGAAGGCGGCCGAGCTCCCAAATCACGGAGAGTCTTTGCGAAAGCCGTTTCCGAGCAACTGGTGGCCGATGGCTCGGCAGGGCGCCGCGCAGCGATGGCAGGGGTCGAGCTCGAGCTCTCCCGTCGAAAAATATGACTTGCTCGTGTCCCCGAGCGCCATCCGCGACGTCGAGCTGAAGCTCGCGCAGAAAAACCACAAAGACGAGCCCGTGAATGCCGACGCTCAGCCTGAGACTTTCCACGTCGGCCCGGCCGGCGAGTGGGAGCTCAAGTCTCACGGCCGCTACGGCACCAGGGACCCGGAGAATTGGTACGGTCACTGTAACGGCTGGTCGTCTTATGTCCTGAGTGAGGACGAGCCCACTCGCTCGGTCTCCGTCAAATACGACGCGACGTCCAACCGAATCACCGAGTGCCCAGCGTCGGACTCGACCTGCGTGCGCTTCGACGTAGGCGACATCAACGCGCTCGGCTCGGAGATTTACTGGTCCGACGGCGCGCGGGTGTTGGGCCGCCGCTGCGAAGACAACGCGTCCGAGTTCGCCTTCGACGAGTCGGGTCGACCGACGAACGTCAACTGTCGTGACGGCAACGCTGGGACGTTCCACATCGTGGTCACGAACATGATCGGGACCCTCCAGCGACCCTTCGTGGTCGATCTCACCGCCGATCGCGAAGTCTGGAACTTCCCGATGTACAAATTCGAAGTCACGCAGAACAAGGAGATCCCGCTGGCCGAGGCCTTGCGTGACATCGGAGCGCCTGCCGGCACGTCCTCATGGACGTACAACCCAGATGCAAAGCGCTTCCTGCGCATTCACCTCGACGCCTGGATCGTGGAGGACTCCGTGCCCCCCACCAACACTCCGACCGGACCGATGCTCGATCAGTACACCACGGTCGAAGGCTACGATTACGTCTTGGAGCTCGACGCCAACGGCACCATCGTGGGCGGCGAGTGGACGGGTGAGTCCAAGACCAAACATCCCGACTTCTTGTGGTACCCTTACGTCAACGACACGACCAACAGCGACGACAAGAACGACCGCGACAATCCGGCCCTTCGATACAGCATCTTCAAGCAGATCCTCACGCTGGCTCAGAGCGCTCCGGCAGCGCCCCAAGGTGTGCTGAGGGTCGCCAAGAACCAAGTCTTCGACATCCCCGACGGGAGCTCCACCGGAGTCACGAGTGGCCTCGAAGTCGCCGAGAGCTTCCCTGCCGAGAAGGTCGTGGTTCGTGTCGACGTCGCTCATACTTACCGCGGTGATCTCAAAGTCATCCTTCGCCACGGTTCGAAAGAAGTCACCTTGGCCGATCACGAGGGCGGCAGCGCCGATGATCTCCACCTGGAGGCCGAGGTGGCCGGCCTTGCGGGCGCCGACGTCAGGGGCGCTTGGTCCTTGGTCGTCATCGACGACGCCGCTCAAGACACCGGAAAGCTGTTGAGTTGGTGGCTCGATCTCACCCGCCCGGCGGGCGGCCCAGGGGGACCGACCGCGCCGGTTCACTACGGGCTCACGCCCAACCTCGCGATTCCGGACAATCAGCCTACGGGCCTCACGAGCGACTTGGCGATCGGAGACGACTTTGTCCCTTCGAGCGTGAAGCTCACCCTCGAGCTCACTCACTCGTACGTGGGCGACTTGGTCGTCACCCTCGAACACTCCGGCAAGTCGGTGACCGTGCATGATCGAGCGGGTGGGAGCGCCGATGATTTGAGGAAGACGTATGATCTCACTGACTTCACTTCGACCGTGCGCGGGACGTGGACGTTGAGAGTCAAGGACCTGGCGAAAGACGACGTGGGCAAGCTCGTCTCCTGGGCCCTCGACTTGGCGCCGTCGGGCGCGCCCGCGGGTGGGTCGTCTTCGGTGACCAAGGAGTTCGAGGTTCGTCCGGCCGCGGCCATTCCTGACGCAAACGAAGCTGGGGTCGTCGCGACGCTCGAGGTGGCCGACGCGATTCGGATCGATCGCCTGGAAGTGGACCTGGACATCGTCCACACCTATGCAGGGGATTTGACGGTCGTCGTGGAGAAGGACGGGCAGCAGGAAGTGCTGCATGATCGCGCGAACGGCTCGAACGACAACGTACGCGGCGTGTTCCAAACTCATGTCTTCAAGAACGCGAGCTCGAAGGGATCTTGGAAGTTGAGGGTCGTGGATCACGATCGCCAGGACACGGGACGCATCGAGCGCGTCAAGCTGATCGTCGTGGGCGTCTTATAGCTCGACGGGCCAAGACACGAGTTTGACGCTCCTCGGAGCCCCCGCAAGTCAGTAGCCCCGCGCGCGACTTCGCTTGCCCCGCCCGGGACCTTTCGATACAAGCGGCGAGTGTTCGAAATCAGCCGCCGCACGTTCCTCGGCGGAGCGGTCACGCTCGTGTGCGCGCCACCCCTCGCCGGCTGCGACGAGCCTGTCGCGTCGTCGTCGATGGTCGATGGCTGGGTCGTTCCGGCCGGTACCAAACTCTCGCCCTCCCGGTACGCAACTCTGGCCGCGCTCGCGGACACGTTGATCCCCGGCGACGTCACGTCTCCGGGAGCGACCTTGGCTCGCGCGGCTTGGTACATCGATCAGTTCCTCGGGGCTTTCGACGTCGACCCTCCCCGCATCTACGCGGGCGGCCCATACTCAGGGAGGCATGGCGGGTTGAACGGCTTCGCGGAGTTCCTTCCGCTGACCCGGGTCGAGGCGCTCAGCTTTCGCACACTCATCGAGGGGTCTCGCGGGATTCCTGAGCGGGAGTGGAATGGTCCGGTGAAGGGACTCATACAGACCCTCGAGGAGGGGCTCGACGAGCTCGAGGCGGTCGCCGCCGATCGGACCGAGCGCTCGTTTCGCGGGCTTTCGCTCGAGGATAGGCGCGGCGTACTCACGGGATTCGACGCCGAGCTCCTGAAGGTCGTGTACCGCTACGTGGTCGAGGGCACTTACGGCGACCCGGTGTACGGCGGAAACTTCGAGCTGAGTGGCTGGAAATCCATCCGTTACGAAGGCGATCGCCATCCGCTCGGCTTCAACCCGCTGCAACTCATGCAACCCGAGGACGGCGATGTCTGAGTTCGACGTCATCATCGTCGGCGCGGGCGCGGGAGGCGGCATGGCCGCGTGGGTGCTCGCGACGAGGGGGTTTCGGGTGGCGTTGATCGAAAAGGGACGAAATCCGTATCCCACGCTGACCGACGAGGTGCTTCGCGGATCTCACTTCGGTGACGACGAGCTGAAAAGAGCTCGGGCCTTTGCCTTTCACGACTTCTTCGCGGAGCCCCGATCCTTTCGGGCGTCGTCGTCCGACCCGGCCAAGAGTCTCCCCGTGCAGGGGCTGGGTGTGGCCGTCGGCGGCGGCACGATTCAATACGATGGCAACAGTCCGCGCCTCTCGCGGGCTGACTTTTCGTCACTCTCCACGTTCGGAGCGGTCGCGGGGGCTGACGTCGTCGACTGGCCCATCTCGTACCAAGACCTCGAGCTCTACTACGACGCCACCGAGCTCGTGATCGGCGTTCAGGGCCTGGCAGGGTCGGACCCCTTTGCCGAGCCCCGCGGGCCTTATCCGATGCCACCGGGCGCTCCATCGAAGGCCGGCTCGATGCTCGCGGAGGCCGCCAAGCGCCTTGGGTACCATCCCCATCCGATGCCCATCGCGATCAACTCCATGCCCTACCGAGGCCGCCCCGCTTGCACGAACGCGGGGTACTGTCCGTTCGGTTGCCCGGTGAATGCAAAGAGCTCCACCGCAGTCACGGTCATTCGCGAAGCCTTGCTCACGGGCAACCTGAGCTTGTTCACCGAGAGTTGCGTGACCAGGGTACTCACCGAGCCTTCGGGGGCGCGTGCGACCGGTGTCGAGCTGATCGATCCCAAGGGCGCCAGGGCGACGATGAGTGCGGACCACGTCGTGCTGGCGCTGAACGCGATCGAGACCCCTAGGCTGCTCCTCGATACGCGTGGCCCAGCCCATCCGGACGGGCTCGGGAACTCGAGCGGCCTCGTCGGAAGGTACATGATGTTTCATACGATCGTAGGGGCAGTCGGGATCTTCGACGAGGAGATACGCAGCTACCGAGGTCGCGTCGCGACTCACGGCTTCTCCGACTTCACGGTGAGCGATGGGAGCGAAGGGTTCATTCGCGGCGGCTACGTGGAGCTTGGTGGGCAAATCAGGCCGGTCGAAGCTGGATCGCAGTTTCCTTGGTTGCTGCACAAAGAGCTCATCACGAACGGGCCCTATATTCGCAGGATCGCCACCGCCGCGATCATGGGTGAGGACGTTCCGCAGCTCGAGAATCGCGTCGAGCTCGATCCGTCGCTCAGGGACATCTACGGAAGGTCCGCTCCTCGCATCACCTATCGACGACACGAGCACGATCAGGCCATGATCGATCGCTACCTTCCAAAGCTCGAGGCCGTAGCGCGCGAAGCGGGTGCCAGCGACGTCATCGTCGATGACGGGTTGAAGCGCGATGGGTACCCGACGACGCGACACTTGCTCGGGACGACGCGCATGGGTACGGATGCTTCCAAGAGTGTGACCGATCCTTGGGGGCGCCTGCACGACGTCGAGAATGTCTGGATCTGCGATGGTGGTACTTGGCCGACTTCGGCCTCGTTCAACCCGACACTCACCCAGCAGGCGCTCGCGTATCGGACTGCTGCCTATCTCGCCGATCCCGGGGATCCGCATCCATGAATTCGCGGGCCGCGTCGGGACTCGAGCGGAAAACTCGCGCCGCATCCCGGGTTCGCCGTTTTTTCTTGGTCGTGTTGGTGGCTTGCGGCTCGGAGGTCGAGGAGCTCGCGCCGCCCCGCGCGGAGCTCGGAGCGGATGTCGCGGACGTTCAGCGATGCCTTGGCTGCCATTCGACGAAGGTGGAGGCCTGGAACCGAGCGTCGTCGCACTCGTTGCTCTTCGATTGTCGCACTTGCCACGAAGTCGTCGCCGAGAGCGGAAGCGGACACGCGATCGTTCCAGAGTGCTCACGCTGTCATAGCGAAGGAGCTCACGCCGGCTCGGCTTGCCGAGAGTGTCATGACCCTCACGGGAGTGTGAATCTGTACATGCTCCGAGCGGAGCTCAGACTCATCACCGGAGAGCTGGCGGGCATCGAGTTCACGGCGCTGGAGGGCGCGTCCGAGCACGGCCTGGTGCGCACGGCGTCGATTGGGGTTCAAGGCAGCGGGCTTTGTGAGACCTGCCACACGGAGACGCGGGTGTATCGCAGGTCAGCAGGCGGCGCGAGGCATCACACTCGATATTGTCCCGAATGCCACCTTCATCGAGATGGGTTTGCTGTACCGAGGTGAACGAGCGCGGCTGACGGGCCGCAGCCGAAGGCCGCTCGGTCGAGCGTTGCTGTGGCTCACCCTGGCTTCGTGCGGACCTTCTTCGGAGCACCTCAGGCGGGGAGGGGTCGGGCAGCTCGCTCACGCGTGGCCGTTCGTGCCGACGCCCGCCGACGCTGCCGGGCAGGGACTCTCGCCGCGTGCCGGTGACCCGTCCGTGCGGGCCTGGCCCTCGTTCGCCGGCCTCGACGACGCGGGGACGCGGGCCCCGCCCGACACTCAGGGCGCGGTGGGCCTCGATCACTTGCTCGTCGCGCTGAATACCGAAGTCGGGGTTCAGGATCGGCGAGGAGCGATCCTGAGTCGCGTGCCTCTCGCCGAGTTTTGGCCTGATTTTTCGGTCAGCGTGGCCTTCGACCCGCGCGCGATCTACGACAGTCTGAGTAGTCGGTTCTTCGTCGTTGCGCTGGCGGACAACCGCTCGCCGAGCTCCGCGCTCATGGTCGCCGTGTCGGACGGATCGACGCCGCTCGAGGGTTGGCATCAGCTCTTCCTTCGAGCCGATCCGGAGGGTCGACTCTGGGCGGACTATCCGACCATCGCGACGAACCGAGACTATCTCGCGGTACAGCTCAATTTGTACCGCGTCGCTGACAACTCGTTTGGCCGATCGGATCTCTACCTGTTCGACAAGTCGGACCTCCTCGCTGGCGGCGATGGCGCACCGACGATCATCTCCGACCCGACCCTCGAGAGCGCGCAGGCCCCGTCCGTGACGGACGATCCTCGGGACGCGACCCTGTACCTGTTGCGATCGATCGAGCAACCAGTCGAACGACCGGAAGGCGAGCAGAAGTGTCTGGAGCTGCTCCACGTCATCGGAGGCAGGGGCGAGGAGAGTCTAGTCCATGGGCCCGAGATCTGTTCCGACGACGTCTGGAGCTTCATTCCTCCAAACGAAGACGACCTTGGCCCGCAGCTCGGGTCTGATCAGAGAGTCCAACTGGGAGACGATCGTATTCAGACGCTCGTGCAGCGCGATGGGAAGCTCTACGCGACTCATACGATCTTCTCGCTGGACTCGGGTTCGACCCGGGCGGCTGTGCAGTGGTGGGTGCTGACCACGGCCGGAGAGGTCGTGAAGCGAGGCCGGATCGACGATCCGAGTGGAGTGCGACAATTTGCGTACCCGAGCCTCGCGGTGAATCGGCGGGGGGACATGCTCCTCGGGTACTCTCGATTTTCCGAGAGTGAATACGTGAGCGCTGGGTATGCCTTCGCGCGCGCTGGCGGCGCGTTTGGCCCGGACACGGAGCTCAAGTCGGGGGAGGCGCCGTACGTCAGGCTGGTTGGGCGCTGGAACCGATTTGGTGACTTCAGCTCGACGGTCGTGGATCCGCGGAACGGAACGGACCTGTGGACGTTTCAGAGTTATGCGGCCGCTCCGGTCGAGGGGCTGGATCGGTTCGGCACTTGGTGGGCCCGGGTCGTGGCGGACAACTCACCTCCGGTTGCAGAGGGTCTGGCGATCGAGGTGACGGCGGAGGGTGAGTTGCGAGGCAGTTACCAGTACGTGGACGCCGAGGGTCACGAGGAGGGCGCGACCGAGATCGGGTGGGTTCGAAACGGAGCGCGCGCGCTCGAAGGAGAGTTGATCGTCCACGCGGACGCGGTGTCGCCTTCGGATCTCTGGGAGCTCGTAGTGCGGCCGCACGATGGGTTGGATTTTGGGGTCGAAGCTCGGGCCGAGCTGAAGATCGGCGAGCGGGTCGATGTGATTGCCGAGACGAGTCGGGATCAGGGATGTGGCTGCGCGGGCAGCGGACGGGCCGACGCCAGGCTGAGCGTGTTGATTGCGCTCTGTCTGTTCGGACGTCTGTTCGGACGTCTGTTCGGACGTTTGTTCGGACTGCTACGAGTCACGAGGCATGAGGCCTAGGGCTTCGGGCGTGCGCACGAAGCCAAAGATTCGGGGCGTTTCCTCGTCCTTCAGGAGGGCTTGACTTCGTCGGTCGCGGGCTCTTCTCGCAGGCCCGTGAAATTCACGGGAAACCGCTCCGGGGGCTGCTCCAGGGCGAGATCGAGGACTTGGTCCACTCGCTTGGCGAAGTGGAACTTCATCTGCTCTCTCACTTCTTTGGGCACTTCGACCAAGTCCTTTTCGTTCTTGTCCGGAAGGATGACTTCCTTGATTCCGGACCGCAGCGCGGCGAGGACTTTTTCTTTCACGCCGCCGATCGGGAGCACGTGGCCGCGGAGGGTGATTTCGCCGGTCATGGCGATGTCCGATCGGACTTTGATTCCCGTGATGAGCGACGTGATCGCCGTAATCATCGTGACTCCGGCGGAGGGGCCGTCCTTGGGGATGCCGCCTTGGGGGACGTGCACGTGGAAATCGTGTTTCTCCCAGACGGAGTCAGCGATGCCGAACTCACGGCCGCGCGAGCGGACGTAGGAGACCGAGGCTTGGGCGCTCTCTTTCATCACCGCGCCGAGCTGGCCGGTGAGGGTGAGGTTGCCTTTGCCGGGGTACTTGGTGGCTTCGATGAACAGGATGTCTCCGCCGGCCGCGGTCCAGGCCAGGCCGGTGGCGACTCCGGGGACTTCGGTGCGCTGGGCCATCTCGTTGTAGAACTTTTCGGGCCCGAGGTACTCCTCGAGGTCGGCGGCGCGAACTCGGGTGAGCTCGGTCCTGCCTTCGGCGACCTTCACGGCGACGCCGCGAATGACCGAGTTCATCGTTCGCTCGAGGTTTCGGACACCGGCCTCCCGGGTGTACTCCGTGATGATCGCGTTGAGCGATTCGTGTTCGAGCACCACGAGCTTCTCGGTCAGGCCGTGCGCCTCGAGGCTCTTCGGCAGCAGGTGGCGGATCGCGATGTGGATTTTCTCTTCGTGGGTGTAGCCAGGGATCTCGATGATTTCCATGCGGTCCTTGAGGGCCGCGGGGATCGGGTCGAGCTGGTTGGCGGTGGCGATGAAGAGCACGCGCGAGAGGTCGAACGGAATCTCGAGGTAGTGGTCGGAGAAGGTGTGGTTCTGCTCGGGGTCGAGGACCTCGAGGAGGGCGGAGGCGGGGTCTCCTCGGAAGTCGTAGGAGAGTTTGTCGATCTCATCGAGCACGAACACCGGGTTGCAGGTGCCGCCTTTTTTGAGTCCCTGAATGATGCGGCCGGGGAGGGCGCCGACGTAGGTTCGTCGGTGTCCGCGGATCTCGGCCTCGTCGCGTACTCCGCCGAGGGAGATGCGCTGGAACTCACGCCCCATGGCGCTGGCGATGGAGTGCCCGAGCGACGTCTTGCCCACGCCGGGAGGCCCCACCATGCAGAGGATGGGACCTTTCATGTCGCTCTTGAGCTTGCGGACGGCGAGGTACTCGACGATCCGCTTCTTCACCTTGTCGAGTCCGTAGTGATTGGCGGCCAAGACCTCGCGGACGTTCTGAATGTCCAGCTTGTCGATCGTGGTTTTTTTCCAGGGGAGGTCCGCGATCCACTCGAGGTAGGTGCGACCGACCGTGTACTCCGAGCTGGACGACGGCATTTGTCGCAGTCGTCGGAGCTCTTTGCGGGAGACTTTCTCGGCCTCCGGCGGGAGGTTGGCGGCTTTGAGCTTTTGCTCGAGCTCGTCGAGGTCGCTCTCGCTTCCGTCCGCTTCTCCGAGCTCCTCTTTGATCGCCTTGAGTTGCTGCCGCAGGTAGTACTCCCGCTGCGTCTTGTTCATCTCTCCCTTCACTTGGGAGTCGATCTTGTTGGAGAGCTTGAGGACCTCGAGCTTTCGGTGAAGCAGCTCGAGGACGTTTTCGAGGCGGGAGGTGACCTCGGTGAGGTTGAGGATCTCCATCTTTTCTTCGACGGAGACATCCATGTTGGCGGCGATGAGGTCGGCGAGGTGGCCGGGATCGTCGATGCCTTCGACGAACTGAGCGGCGCCGGCGGGGATCTCGGGCATGAGGCCGACGACCTCGCGGGCCGTCTTCTTCACATTCATGACGAGCGCTTCGATTTTCATCGGATCGGCGTTGATGTCTTTGACCTCGACGACGCGGGCCCGGAGGTATGGGCTGGTCTGAGTCAAGGAGAGGACGCGGAAGCGTTTGAGCCCCTGCAGGACGAGGTGGAAGCCTTCGTCACCGGCCTTGAGCGCCTTCACGATGCGGCCGGTGGTGCCCATCGCATAGAGGTCCTCGGGACCTGGATCGTCGACCGATCCGTCCTTCTGAGCCACGATGCCGATAGGTTCGCCGGACTCTTCGACCGCCTTCACCATCGCCAGGGTCTTCGGCCGTCCCACGGAGATCGGCATGATGCTTCCTGGGAAGAAAACCGAGTTGCGCAGCGGAAGGATGGGGATGTCCATCCCTTGGCCTTCCTGTCCAAAACGATCGTTGTCGCCCACTTCAAACTCCTTTGGCGATTACCGCCTAACCATGATCGTCCGCGGGTCGCTTCGACCTGCCCGGAAAATTCGATCCGCTCGTGCCTTCGCGAAATTCGAGGGCCGTCCTCACGTTGGTTTGGACTTTCTCCCGAAAATTTCGCTGTGGCGTAGCCGTCTTCGAGAATTGTGCGCCACAGCCACGGGAAAGCAAACCACGTCTTCGCGGCTCGCTTTTGGGCGGTTGGCGTGGGTGAAGAGCTCAGCGTGGTTTACGCCGCGCACGAATCGCGTGCTGATGCGCTCGACGTCGGGCGGTCGAAAGGGCCGGCTGTTGGAACTAACGGCTGACGGTGTTGCCGAAGAGCTCCGCCTCGGTGCGCGTCGTTCCCTTCTTCTCGAGCTGTTTTTTGCGCGCTCGACCGTTCTTCTGAGCCTTGTGGACTCGCCGTTTGACAGTTGAATTCGTTGGGGATGCCATAGCGCGTTCCTCTTCTCCGCAGATTCGGAGAGGGCCCCTTAGCCGAGCCCAGGGTGACTCGTCAAGCAGCGGCGCGGAGAGCATCGACTTTGGAGGATGTGATGGGCGCTGTTTACTCCGGAGCGCGCCACCTCTACGCTGCGGACCGGCGCCAATGCGCCGAAGACTCGCGTGGAGAGCCCGGTCCCTTTCGGTCGCTATCTCCTGCTCGAACGCGTTGCGGTCGGCGGAATGGCGGAGGTCTACAAGGCCAAAGCCTTCGGCGTCGAAGGCTTCGAGCGCCTCGTCGCCATCAAGAGAATCCTCCCGAACATGTCCGAGGACGCGGATTTCATCCGGATGTTCATCGACGAAGCGCGGATCGCTTCACACCTGACGCACCAGAACATCGTTCAAATCTACGAGCTCGGAAAACACGAAGGCATCTACTTCATCGCGATGGAGTACGTCGGGGGGCGCGACCTGCGGCTGCTCCTCGATCTCTTCAAGAAGAACCGCCGCGTCATGGACGAGCCCATGGCCTGCTTCGTTCTCGCGCGGCTGTGCGAGGCGCTCGACTACGCCCATCGAAAGCGCGACCCGCGAGGCAAAGACCTCGGCATCATCCATCGTGATGTGTCTCCCCAGAACGTGCTCGTGTCGTACGAGGGCGAGATCAAGCTGTGCGACTTCGGAATTGCCAAGGCGATCGTCCAATCCACGCGCACGCAGGTCGGAGTTCTCAAGGGCAAGTTTGCGTATATGTCGCCCGAGCAAGTGCGGGGACGACCGATCGATCGCCGCAGCGACTTGTTCGCGCTCGGCGTGATCTTCTACGAGATGCTCACGGGGGAGCGGCTCTTCCTCGGCGACAACGATTACGCGACGCTACAGGCTGTAAGGAACGCAAAGGTCACTCCGCTGACTCAGGTGAACGCGTCGCTGTCGCCCGAGCTCGAGGAGATCGCGATGCGGCTGCTCGCCAAGGAACCGGAGCAGCGATACACCTGGGCGACCGAGGTCCTCGAAGATCTCCACGCCTACTTCGCGAGAAACGCTACGTTCTTTCATTCGCATCACCTCCGCCAATTCATGCAGGAGACTTTTGCGAAGGAGATCGACGTCGAGAACGCCAAGCTCGATGCCTTTCTCGAGCTTCGGCACCCCGGAGTCTCCGAGGAGCCCTCGCAGCTTCCGGAGCCCGAGCCCGTCCTACCGTCCGTTCACGACCATCAGCACCAGCAGATCGCCGCCGAAGGGACTGTCGCGCAGTTTGGGCCGGAGGGCACGGCGGAGGGCGAGGACTCCGAGCCGATCGCAGCGGAGAGCCTTCTCGCACCAGACGGTGGCGACACCGGGAACCTTGCGTCTCGCGCTCCATTCGACGAAGCCACACCCGATCAGGATCCTTACGACGAACGGACGCCGTTCGAAGAGAGTCGAAACCTCGACGCTACGGAGCCCGTCGCCGAAGCGACGAAGGCCGGAGTCGTCCTCGAAGCGAGCGAGCTCGAGGACCTCGACAGCGAGCAAGGTGCTGCAGCTCTAGCGGATCGGCTCGAGAAGTTTGCCTCGCTCGATCACGAGGGTGAGACACTCGACGTCGAGAGTCAGGAAGCTCATCGCGCTTCGAAGGTGGTTCTCGAGGCCGAGCGAAAGAAGATCGTCCCGATCGCCAAGCCGAATTCCGCGCCCGCCTCGAACGTCATCGTGAACCTCGACAGCGTCGCGCCCGCCGTGCCGAGGGCTCGATCGACCTCGTTTCGTGCGAGCGCGAAGGAGCGAGACCCGTCTCCTGCGCGGGCGCCTCGTACGCCGGACTTCGAGGAGTTCACGGATTCGCCGACCATCAACGCGGACTCCGATTCTTTCGGCGCGGATGGAGCGACCATCGAGGGGGTCACGAGCGGCCTGTTGTCGGACGCGCAGACGATGCGACCCGCCGAGGTCGCGGTCCCTTCCGTGCGACGAGGAGACGCTATTCCTGTGGCCGAGCCGTCGCGATCCCAGGAACGTCGATCCTCATTGTCCCGCGGGGGTGCGCCGCGTGTAGCCGTGGAGATATCGAAGGGCGCGCGACCTCCGTCGGCGGTCGTAGAAGGTTCGCGCGCTCCGTCTCTCGTCGAGCGCGGAGATGGTTCGCGATCGCCGTCGCTCGTGGAGAGAGCAGACGCGAGCTTGGCGGAGCCCGTTGCGTCGACCACGTCGGCCGGCGCGATCGTGGTGGCTCAAGACGCCGCGCGGGCGTCGCTCGTCACGAAGCTCGGGATGCTCGCGGGCGCGCTCATCTTGGTGGCCGGCGGAATGGCGGCGGCCGTACTGGCGCTAAGCGAGCCGATGCTGTTGGTGGACACGTCGGTCGCGGTCCCCGAGATCGGGCTGCGCGTCGACGGCGCCGAGGTGGTCACGGCCAAGCCGCCGATCAAGCGGAAGATCGCGCTCGGTGAGCACACCGTGGAGGTGTTGGTTCCGGGCCAGCCCGCTCACGCTCAATCCGTCGCGATCACCGCGCGGCGCACGTACACCCTCACGGTGCCCGTCATGGAGACGAAGACGAGCACGCCTTCGAAAGGACTTCCGTGAAAAAAGCAGGCGGATTCGACGAGGACGACGACGAGTTCGGAGAGAAGAAGGGTCCGGCCGGTCCGAAGAAGCGAAAGAAGTTCACCGAATTCGAGTGTCCAGACTGCATGGCCAACAACCCGTACGGCGATGGATTCAAGGTCGGCGACGAAGTGCAGTGCCTCTACTGCACCAAGCTTTGGCGCGTGAAGTCGGGCGCCGCCGAAGACAGCTTTCGCCTCATCGAGGCCTGAGCTTTCGCGACGACTATCGACAAAGTGCGGATCAAATTCGGTCGCCGTCGAAGTAGCATGGCTCCTTCATGCGAGCTCTCTTCGCAGCTCTTGCCCTCGCATCCGCGCTCAACGCATGCGACGACAGCGGCTCCACGACTCACCCCGACGCCACGACGAGCGACGACGTCAAGATCGCGCCCGACTCGGGCCATGATGCCGGCTTCATCGACGCCGAAGAGCCTGTCGATCTGGGAGCGCCGGATACCGGCGTGGTCGACACCTCGAGCTTCGAGCCCGGCGCCTTCGTCGAGGTGCCCGAAGGTCGCGTGACCATCGGCGCGACGTTCGCCAACGCAAAGACCGCGATCGGCATGCCTACGCGTATGAGCACAGGCTCAGGCACCGGCACGCCGCGAAGCTACGAGTGGGACCTGAGCTCTGGAGCTCGCTTGGTGATCTGGTTCGCCGACACGGACCTGTCCCAGGGTGCGGTCGAAGACACCGACAAGGTCCTCTGGATCGCCGTCGAAGGCAATTTCAGCGGAAAGAGCGGTTCCGGCGTCGGGATCGGGTCGACCAAACAACAGGCCCGCGCCGCTTTTGGAACGGCGGATCGATCCGCGCCGGTGACCGATCCCCCGGGTACCGTCGACGCCTGGTACACACGCGGGCTGCTCGCCGCTTACGGCAGCAACGATCAGGTTCGAACGATCACGGTCACCCGCGCGTACTTGCGCGCTCCCGACGCGCTCATCGACATCCCGGGAGGCCGAGTCGATTTTCCACCTTCGATCAACGGAGGCGCGATCCGAGGCAGCACACCCGATGAGGTTCGAACGGTCCTTGGCGAACCGGACGGTCAAGGAACCGTGTCGCCCGCCGGAACCACGCTGCTCGCCTGGAGCTATGCTTTCGTCGGCATAGAGGTCTTTTTCGCCGACGTGCTCGGCAACGACAAAGCCGCGTTCATCACGCTGCACACGCCTTACTACGGGCTGACCGGCGGCGGAGTCGGCATCGGGAGCACGCGAGCGGAGCTCGAGACGTACCTCTCGTCGGCAGGCTTCGACGCGGGTCGAGCGACCTCGGCGAGCCCCGATCTGTTTTGTTACGTAAACAATGCGACGCAGCGCGGTCTCGCGGCGACCTTCAGCAGCGCCAATCCTTCGCTCGTCACGACGCTGAACGTCGGCTTTCCGGCGTCGGCCTGTCGTTAGATCCCGGATTTTCTCCTTCTCCAAAGTCGCCGATCGATCGGGCGGGAGCTCGGCACGCCCAACCTGCTCGACTAACGATCCAGCACCGCTCGAAGGCGCCCCAGCGGTCCTCCGATGAGTTGAAATTCACCGCAGTCTGCGAACGCCGTGATCTCGTGGGTAAGAATCGTCAGCTCACCCTGGCGCCGTAAGAAAGTCATGCCCCCAGCGTACGAGCGTAAGGGCCCATCTCCGGCGATCCAAGACGGCGCCGGGTTGAGCCGAGTCACGAGCTCAAAGCCGGGGCTGGATGCTCGCCCGAGCCTCCCGTTTTCGGCTCGGACGGTCAGGACTCTTTGAAAGTCGAGAGTGTCCATTTGGAGCGATCGAAACCGCCTCTCGTTGACGGTGAGCGTCACCTCGTCCGGGGCCGTCGCGAGCGCGGAAACGACGCGGAGCTCCACTTTGAGCGCGCCTGGCTCGTCCTCGGCGTCCAGAGCCGACAGCCAACTCGGCTCCACTCGAAATCCTTCATGAGTTGGCGTTACGCGCGCGAAAGTCTCCCGGCCGAAGAGCCAGGCAACTCCGCCCGACGTCGTGATGCCCTGAAAACTCATCGAAACGGCGCCCTCGGCCTCGATGGTGGCGGGATATTCCGTCGAGGACCCTCTACGTACTTCGGCTACTCGGCCATCTTCGAAGCCCAGCAGCGCGCGCCCCGGAAAGACCTCCGCACCCGCCACGGCCAGACCCGAAAGGACGATCGGCGCCTCGAGGGGTCTGAGCCGCTCGTCGAGCCACACGAGCTGAGACACGCCTTGGGTCGCTGTGACTGTTGCCAAACCCAGCTCGGTCGAGAACGCCAAAAGGGGCCGACCAGTCCACGCGGCCGCGAGCCGAGTTACTTCGAGCTCGCCGCACGAAACGCCGCGTGCGGGCCGGACGACGTACGCGCCCTCTGACCACAGCGCGGCGCAGCCCCCGCCGGGCAATTGTGTCAAGGCCAGGATCGACTCCCAAACCGGCTCGCTGGCGGCCAACAGCGGCACGAAAGGCGATGAGTCTCCGGCTCGGGCGAAGAGTCCGCCCGCTCCGCCCACCACGACCGGCCATGTGCCGAAGCGGTCGGCGAGGCGCGTGGCTGGTTCGGAAAGCTCAGGCCAGGGCTCACGCCCCGCGCCCACGCTTTGCCACGTGCCGCGGACCGCACCGTCGGCGTCGAGTTGGTGCAGCTGTCCCGCGGCCGAGAGGTAGTAGGTCGTCGACCCTACGCGCGCGAAGGAACCTCTGCACGAGTCACTGACCGCAAACAACTCGGTGGGCTCGCTGAGTGACGATCCGCTCAGCTCGGAGGTGACGACGACTCCCATTGGCCCTTCTGGGCCCGTCAAACAGGCAAACAGTCGGGGTCCAACG
Source organism: uncultured Myxococcales bacterium (assembly GCA_964463485.1). Classification (GTDB taxonomy): domain Bacteria; phylum Myxococcota; class Kuafuiibacteriia; order Kuafuiibacteriales; family Kuafuiibacteriaceae; genus CAYXDO01. Next base: position 58,190 of record CAYXDO010000046.1, read on the forward strand.
GAGCTCAGCTGGCGGGCTTCGAGCGTCGAAGAGACGCTTTGCCATTGCCCGCAGGTGAGTCGACCCGCGCCGTCACGGAGCACGAAGTGCGGCCCTGGACCGACGGACGCCAGGAATGTCGCACTCAGCTGAGTAACCGACAGAGCGGTGCTGCCGAAGCGAATGAAATCGCAGTCACCTTCGGCGTCCCGCAGATCGACGGGCCGACAGCTGGGCCCGCGCTCGCACTCGACCACCGCGGGAAACTGATTGGCCCCACCGGCCAACGCGGTCCACCCGGCCGTCGATGACCAGGTGCCCTCGACGGCGTCGAGCTCTGCGGCGACCGGAGTCCGAGCTCCCGAGTCGAGATCGACACCTTCGACGAACGTCGATGCTCCAAAGGGTTGAATTGCGACGAGCACGTGTGACTCGCCGAGGGGTGCCAACCGCGAAACCAAGCCGTTCGGAATGGGCCACTTCCTCAGCTCGTCGCCGTCGAGCACGGTGATTTCGTTGGGAGCCGCTCCGACGATCCCTCCGCCAGGGAGCGCGGTCACTGCGGAGAACAAGTCAGGCGCCTCGGCGGGCTCGAGGGCGCACGTCACGTACTCTTGCCCGCGACTCGAGGTGGAGCCTTCGAGCGGCGCCTCGCACTCGCCCGCGAAATCGAAGACCACGCTCGCTCGCACGCTTCGAGTCCGGGCAGGGTCAGGCGCCACGGCGGACAATTCGCCGTCGCGAATCGAATACACCTCGGGTACCAGAAAGTCGGGGAGAATACATCGCGCGCCGGCGTGGGCCAACAGAGGGTTCGAGGTCAGCGAAGGACAGCGGGCGCACGAGCCCTCCGGAAGTGGCGCGGAAGCCAGAGCGACCGAGACCGTGCCCGGCCCCATCGAAAACGGCGCGCCGTCGGAACCCAGGAAATGTTCCGAGCTGAGCTCGAAGGTGAAGAGGTCGTCGCCGTCCTCGAGCTCCAGCGCCAGCGGCCCCTCCCCGAAAGAGCCCTCCCCGAAAGAGCCCTCCCCGAAAGAGAGCTGCGCCTGACTCACGAGGCCCTGGGAACTGACGCGCGCGAGCACGGTGGGTCCGTCGAGCCGAAGGGTCTCGCGAGCTCCGCAACCCGCAACCAGCGCGGCGACGAAGCATCGAGCTCGCACTCCAGAGATCGGAACCACGTCGAGCCACGGCGGGCAACCGGAATGTCCGCGAAACGTCGAGGCGTGGGAGTCCGGGCCCGGGCCGGCTGGATGAACTCATCAGGGGTGGGTCAGGGATCTGATTTCTTCCGTGGATCGACCTCCGGCACCTTGGCCTTCGCGGCTTCGCCGGTCATGGGTACGAACATCACCGGGATGATCGATTTTCGGACGAGCTCGGCGGCCGTTCTTTCGATCAAGATGAGCTCCTGATCGGACGATCCCACCGGAATCACCAATCGACCGCCAACAGCGAGCTGATCGACGAGTGGCTGCGGGACCATGGATGGCGCCGCCGTCACCAGGATGACGTCGAACGGAGCCTCCTTCGGGAGGCCGCGATAACCGTCGCCCGTGATCACCGTGACGTTCGAGTAGCCGAGCGCGGCGAGATCTTTGCGTGCTCTGTCCGCGAGCTCCGGGACGATTTCGATGGAATGGACCGACCTGACGAGCTTCGAGAGCACCGCGGCTTGGTATCCAGACCCCGTTCCGATCTCGAGGGCCTTCGACTTGGAAGTGGGTCGAGCGAGCTCGGTCATGATTGCGACAATGTAGGGCTGGGAGATGGTCTGGTCCGACCCGATGGGTAGCGGTCGGTCCGAGTACGCCAGGGATCTGTATTCCGCCGGTACGAACAGGTGACGAGGCGTCTTTCGCAGGGCGTCGAGGACTCGCGCATCGGTGATGCCTCGGGTCTCGATGGTTCGGACCATGAGCTCGCGCGCCGCAATCGTTTCTTTGGATTCTGCGGGTTCAGGACCGGCGATCGACGACCACGAGGTCAAGACGAGGGGCAGGAAGCTAAACCTCATGATGAATTCTAAAATCCGGGCTCTCGGCAATCAACTCATCCGACGATCCGCCATGAAGAAACATCTGCGCATCGCTTGCGCGCCAGTCGATTGACATCCTGATCGCATCCTCGCTAGCATCCTCATCTGGGATGCCGCTGGAGCGAATCAACCTCAATGTAACGACCGAGATGCGACGCCAGATTCGGGCGATCGCGAAGCGCACCCGAAAGACCGAGTCGGAGGCCGCGCGGGAGCTTCTGTCCATGGCGCTGGAGCAGACTCGACGGCAGCAGTTTTACGAGAGCGTCGCCGACGGCATGACGTCCGAGGTTCGCAGACACATGATTGCGCTGGCGCGCGCCCTCGAGGAGCTCGATGACTGAGCGGGGAGACGTCTTGCAGTTGCAGCGCAAGATTGGATTTGCGGAGGGGGAGTCGCTTCGAATGGTCGTAGTGCAGAGCACGCCGCTCAACTCGATCCTGCCCACCATCGTGGTCGTGCCTCTCGACGCCCACTCCGACGGGCTCGCAAGGCTGCCATTGGTCGTGCCAATCTCGGCGCGGGAGTGCGGATCGACCCACGACCAACTGGCATTTCCTAGTCACGTTCGGGTCGTGGCCACCGACAGGTTCTCGCCCGGACGGGTCGGTAGGCTCGAACCGTCCTCGCTCAGTACGCTCGACGATCGTCTCCGGCTCGTTTTGGGTTTGTGACGAGGTTTGCCGACCCTACGAGGGGACGGACTCCGAAGTCACGTCTGCTCTCGTTGATCGCCCGCCGAGCCAGAGCAGCGCGAAGACTGCGGAGTAGGTGACCGCGACGAGCACGGCGAGCGCGCCGTAACCGATCGCCATGCTGCTGTACTCGGCGACGCCTCCGAGCGTCGCGCCGATGAGGTTCCAGCCGAAGAGGTGCTCCGCCTCTGCCTTGTCCTGAAAGGACAGGCTGAAGAGGAGGTTCGCGAAGTACACGGGGAGGAACGTCAGGAGCGCGGCGAGCACGAAGCGGCTCGTGGGATTTTCGACGGAGAGCAGGCTCGCGAGCGGATAGAAGAGAGTCGCGAGGGAGGCTACGATCAACAAACCGAACACCAGCGGGACGGGAATCCTCGCGCGCGCGACGACCGCGGTCCAGTTGGCCGCCAACACCAGCAGGAGCACCGAAAGGAAGACGAGCGAGGTGTTGATCCAAGTGGTACCGAACAGGAGGCTGAATTGGATGACACTCTTCGTTTCGAGCAAGAGGAACGCGGTCCCCATGAGTACGAAGGCCAGCTTGTAGTGGATACTCACTTGGGCGTGACTTCGGGTGCCGCGCCATACGAAGAAGAGTAAGGTCGAGATCATGGCGGCCATGGCGGCCATGGCGAGCTGGTAGACGCCCGGGATCCCGCGCTCGCGCAAGTAGAAGAATGGCCAGTCGTCGCGGGCGACTTCGACGGTTCCGGCGCTCGCTTTTCGAGCTTCCGAACCCCTTCCGACGGTCAGCACCACGAAGTCTCCTTTGCGCCAGATCATTCGCGGCTCCTTGCCGGTGCCTTCCCGAATCATGTCGGCCAGTTTGTCGACCAACCACTCCCGTCGGTAGAAGTTGTAGAAGAGAAGGTCGCCCTGATCGGAGAGGTGAGAGTACGCCGATCGAATGGCTTCGACGGTGTAGATGTAATTCTCGAGGCGTAGCTGCGCCATCGGGCTCGCCTTCACCAGCGAGTCGGTGAGCGCGAAGATCACGAGATCGAAGGACTCCGTCGAGCGTCCCAGGGCGGCCCGCGCGTCGTCGATGGTGAGCTCGACGCGCGGGTCGAGGTAGGGCTTGGCGGGGTGGTGGCGACGTCCCAAATCAGCGATCACCGGGTCGATCTCGACGGCGTGGACGCGCTTGGCCCCGTGGGCGAGCGCGCTGGCGATGTCGTTTCCCGAGCCAGCGCCGATGATGAAGACCTTCTCGAACGGCGGGAGGCCGCGGGAAGTTCGATCGTCATGGATGGCTTGGTAGTAGGTCGACCGAATCGTCGGCAGGTCCATCATCGACTGGTGCGAGATTCCGTTCACGAAGATCGTGGAAGGCTGGGTTCCGCGAGCAGGAATGAACTCGATTTTCTGGTACGGCGACCAAACGACCTCGAGCCCTTCGCTGAGCTTCGGATCGTACTGTAGCCGCGTCTCCTGGTACTGGATGAGTCCGACGGCGACAGCCATCGGAGCGATGGTGAGCAGAGCTCGCATCGCGGAGAGCTCGGCGAGCGTGAACAGGAACGCCGGGATGAGGAGCGCGAACCAGCGATCGGCGGGGATCTGGGCCCAGCTCATGAGCATGAAGGCCAGGATGCCTGCGCACGAGCCGGAGATGTCGAGGGTGTACGCGGTGAGGGGCCGAAACAGGCGGAAGAGCTTCGCGGCGCGGTGGGCGATCAGCGCGTAAATCACCGAGACGGCCAAGAACCAGGCGAGGAACAGAATGAGGCTCTCGCCGACCACGGTTGGCGTGCGCGAGAAGTAGAGGTCCCCGCCGAGCTCCGCGCCGCCTCTTTCGAATCCGGGCACACTCGGCCGTCCAAAATGGACCATGACTACGAGTCCGGCGAGGGCGACGGCGCTGAGTTGGTAGGCGGTCCCAGAACCCAGCCGGGAGATTTTTTCGTGGAACACGAAGCCGGAACCCATGCCGATGAACACCGCGAGCAAGACGAGGTTCGGGAAGTAGCCCAGGTTCCAGATGGTGCCGCTCAGGTAGCGGATCAGGCAGAGCTCGAGGAACAGCATGACGAACCCGAGCAGGAAGAGTTTTACGGCAGCCCGCGGCTCGCGGGCCCCGTCGTGCGAGGCGCTTGCAGTGCGGCGGAGTGCGCTGTCCTCGCGATGGGGTGACGGCATTTCGGGGACGCTCATGCGTTGGGACGCGCATCGTAGAGGCATGTCTTTGGCGTCACAAGAAGGCGCGTCCTTCTGAGGTCATGTCGGGGTTCCCGGTCCAGGTCGAACCGAAAGTCCTGCGTGGCTTCCGCTGCGCGACGGTTTACTGGATGATTCTTCGCGTCCGAGGTACGTGGGACTCATGCCCCGGACCACGCGAGTCGTCGGAATGGTCTTGGCGGGGGGTCAAGGCAAGCGGCTCCATCCGCTGACGGCCCGCCGCAGCAAGCCTGCCGTGCCCTTCGGCGCCAAATACCGAATCATCGACTTCATTCTGAACAATCTGCTGAACTCAGGCATCTATTCGATCTACGTGCTCACGCAGTTCCGAGCGCAGTCGCTGACGGAGCACATCCAGCGCTTTTGGCGATTCGGCACCTTCCTCGACGACCACTTCATCATTCTGGTTCCGGCTCAGATGTATCGCTACGAGGAGTTGGGGCCGGTTTGGTATCGGGGCACGGCGGACGCGATTTATCAGAACGTTCACCTGCTGGAGAATCACAAGCCCGACGTGGTCGCGGTGTTTGGCGGTGACCACATCTTCAAGATGAACGTCGCGCACATGGTGGGGCTGCATCTGGACAGCGGGGCCGACATCACGATCGCCGGCTATCCGGTGCACCTCGCGGAGGCCACTCGGTTTGGCGTGATGCAGGTCGACGACAGTTGGGCGCTCAAGGAGTTTCAAGAGAAGCCCGAGAATCCGAAGCCAATCCCGGGCCGGCCGAATCAAGCGCTGGTATCGATGGGCAACTACCTGTTCAAGTCGGAGGTGCTCCGGGCGTTGCTCGAGGAGGACGCGCAGGATCCGAGCTCGAGTCATGACTTTGGCAAGGACTTGCTGCCCACCGCGTTGAGCCGTGGTCACAAGATTCAGGTTTACAATTTTCACGATAATCCGATTCCGGGAGCGCCGCTGCCGAACCACTACTGGCGGGATGTGGGGACGATCGACGCGTACTACGAAGCCAACATGGACCTCGTTCAGATCGTGCCGGAGTTCGACTTGATCAACCCGGAGTGGCCGCTTCGGGCGCCGTCGTTCGCCAGCCCGCCGGCGAAGTTCGTGCACGAATCGGCGGGGCGGACGGGCCGCGCGTACAACAGCCTCGTAGGGGAGGGTGTGATCATCTCGGGCAGTGAAGTGAGGGAGTCGGTGTTGTTCAATCGCGATCGCATCCACTCGTATGCGCTCGTGGAGCGATCGATCTTGTTTTCGGGGGTGGAGATCGGGCGGCACTCGCGAGTCAGGCGAGCGATCATCGACAAGGACGTCGTGATTCCGTCGCACATGAGCATCGGTTACGACCACGAGGAGGATCGAGGCCGAGGGTTCACGGTGAGTGAGGGCGGCGTCGTGGTGGTGCCGAAGGGCTACAAGTTCGGAGCTTAGAAATCTTCGTGGCGTGTGTGCTCAGTCGCGGCGGTGGAGGACGTCGTTGGCGGCGTTTTTTCCGATCACGCGTTCGAGCGCCCAGCCGTAGACGTCGATGTAGCGCTTCGCGGACGTCTTCCATCCGAAGTCTCGCGACATCGCGCGCACGCGAACGGCATCGAAGACCTCGCGGTGGTCGCGCCAGAGCTTGACGGCTCGAGCAGCGGTTTTTGCGAGCTCTTCGGCCGAGAGATCTTTGATCTTGAAGCCGGTGCCGGTCCCGAGCCGCTCGTCGATTTGGTCGACGGTATCGTCGAGGCCGCCGGTCGCGCGGACGATCGGGATCGTTCCGTAGCGTTGGCTGTAGAGCTGGTTGAGGCCGCACGGCTCGTAGCGAGACGGCATCAGGAAGAAGTCGGCGCCTGCTTCGATGAGGTGGGCGAGCTTCTCGCTGTAGCCGACGTGAGCGCGCACGCGAGGGTGGCTCAGCGCCTTCATGCGCGCCTCGAGCTCGGGGTCTCCGGATCCGAGGAACACGACCTGCGCATCGAGCGCCAAGATGCGATCCATGGCGTCGAGCACGAGGTCGATCCCTTTTTGGTGCGTGAGTCGGGAGACGACGCCGAAGAGCGGCAGGCGGGGGTCGATCTCGAACCCGAGCTCCGCTTGGAGCGCCGACTTGTTGGCGGCCTTTCCGGCCATGGCCTGCGCCGAGTAGTGCGTGGGGAGGTAAGGGTCCTTGGCGGGATCCCAAACTTCGTCGTCGATTCCGTTGATGATGCCGACGAGGTCGGCGGCGCGGTAGCGCGCTACGTGCTCTAGGCCCCCGCCGCCGTTCGGCATGGTGATCTCGGCGGCATAGCGTGGCGAGACGGCGACGAGCATGGTCGAGTGGTACATGCCGCCCTTCAAGAGATTGATCTCGCCGTGATCTTCGAGGCCATCGGGCCGGAACACGCCTCGTCCGACGTGGAGGAGCTCGATGCCTTCGGCGGGGAACTTGGGCTGGTAGACGATGTTGTGGATCGAGAGCACCGAAGCGGTGCGGCGAAAGAAGGAGTCACCGGCTTCGACGGTGTTGAGCAAGACGGGCGTGATCGATGAGGGCCAATCGTGGATGTGAACGATGTCGGGGACCCAGCCGAGTTGGCGGCAGAGGACGAGCGCTCCGCGCGAGAGCACACCGACGCGCGCGAGCTCGTGAAGGTTGTTGCCATAGCCTTCGTAGATCTTGCCTGCGTCGTAGAGCGGATCGTGCCTGAGCAAGTACACGGGCACGTTCGAGCTGGGGATCGTGGTTTCGTAGACGTTACATCGCGCGTCGCCCGATCCGATCGGGACGGAGAGCTCGAGGTTCAACAGGCGCGCCTCGACGTTGGACAAAAAGCCGTATCGAGGGATCACGACGCGCGCATCGACTCCTAGAGCGCGTAAGGCTTTAGGAAGAGCACCGACGACGTCGCCGAGGCCGCCTGCTTTGGCGAAGGGAGCGCATTCGGGGGAGACGAAGAGAACTCTCACGCTTGAGGACTCCTCACGAACGGAGCGCACGGGAACAAAGCCCACGTGGCTTCAATCCGCTCGAGATTTTGGAATTGTAGCGGAGAGTGAGGGATTCGAACCCTCGGTAGGGGTCACCTACACGCGATTTCCAGTCGCGCACCTTCGACCGCTCGGCCAACTCTCCACGACGCGAGGCGCGTCCAGTGGTCGACTAGCGGTCTCGTGAACGAATGGCAAGAGTCGCGCACGGATCGCGAAGAGCGAGCGCGACTTTCTCAAGAGGCTTGCGAGCGTCGACGATTCCTTCTAGTGTCCGCCCGGGTCGTTGGGTCTTTGGCAATGTGCGGCTCCGAACCCCGCCAGGTCCGGAAGGAAGCAACGGTAGGAGCTTAGCCCATGTGTTCGAAGGTGCCCAACGGCTCATTCTCAGCCCTCCCTTAGTACGCCGCATGAGCTACCTCGTCATCGCCAGGAAGTGGCGACCCCGGCGCTTCGACGACATCCTCGGTCAGCCGCACATCACTCAGACCCTCACCAACGCGCTCGCCTCGGGCCGCATCGCGCACGCGTTCTTGTTCACGGGCGCAAGGGGCGTGGGAAAGACGTCGGCTGCACGGATCTTGGCGCGGGCGCTGTGTTGCACACGTTCGGATCGTCCTACGCCCGAGCCTTGCGGCGAGTGCGTTCCGTGTCTCGAGATCGCCGAAGGTCGCGCGACCGACGTGTTCGAGATCGATGCGGCGTCGAACACCGGCGTAGCGAACGTTCGCGAGATCATCGACAACGTCCGCTACCTGCCGAGCTCCGCGCGCTTCAAGATCTACATCATCGACGAAGTGCACATGCTTTCGGCGGGCGCGTTCAATGCGCTCCTCAAGACGCTCGAGGAGCCGCCGTCTCACGTGAAGTTCATCTTGGCCACGACGGACGTGCACAAGGTGCCGGTCACGATTCAGTCGCGGTGCCAGCGTTACGACTTTCGCAGGATCGCGCTCAGCGCGATCGCCGACCGGCTCTCGACGATCCTTCGAGAAGAGTCGATCGAACACGACCCCTCGGCGCTGACGTTGGTCGCGCGGGAGTCCGAAGGTTCCATGCGCGACTCTCAATCGTTGCTGGAGCAAGTATTGACCTACGCTGGCGGTCGGAAGCTCGATGGCGCGCTCGTCCGTGAAGCTCTAGGGATTGCGGACCACGAGGTCCTGAGCCGAGCGAGCGACGCGATCGTGGAGCGGCGGCCCGCCGACGTGTTCGACGTCGTGCGCGAGGTTTACGATCGCGGGCTCGACCTGCGGCGGTTCGGCAACGGGCTCGTGGAGCACCTGCGCGATCTGTTGGTCGCTCGTATCGCTCGCGACCCGGCCAAGATGCTCGACCGGCCCAAGGACGAGATCGCGGAGCTCGTGAAGCGAGCCCGTTCGCTGGACACGGTCGACCTCGAGCGAATTTTTCAAGAGCTCTGCCGCGTCGTCGAGACCGTGGGTGAGTCGTCGTTTCCGAGGTTCTCCCTCGAGGTGGGCCTCGCGAGCCTCGCGGAGATGCCTGCGCGCGTAGCTCTCCCGGATCTCGTGGATAAGCTCGAGAAGCTCGAGCTCGAAGTCGCGCGATCGCCCCGATCGTTCTCCGTCGAGCCACGTCGCTCGGAGCTCCGATCGCGAAGCGACGGTCCACCGGAGCTCGGATCGCGAAGCGAGCGTCCGCCGCTACCCTCGGTGGATCGGCCTCGCCAACAACCCTCGGATCGCGCCCACCCGGACCCGCCGATGGATCGTGCCCGTCCGGAGCCTGCGATGGAGCGCCGAGTCGAGCCCGTGGCGGACCGATCGAGACCAGCGCCTTCGGTCGATGGTGCGCTCGCCGAAGCGACGGACCGCGCTCGCCTCGAGCGTCCGCCGGTTCGTGAGCCCGAACCCCCCGAGTCTCTTCCATCTCATGCGGCGGAGGTCGTTCACGCGACACCCGAGGTGCCGCGGTCCGCCAAAGCGCCAGAGTCCGCAAAAGCGCCAGAGTCGAAGGCGTCGCCGTCGTTCGCTGCCTTCGTGGACACGGTGAAGAAGAGGCGACCGACCTTGAGCGGCTCGCTCTCACAGGTGAGACCGCTGGTGTTCCAGCCTGGTGCGGTGCGACTCGGGGCACAGACGAAGTTCGATCAAACCACGCTCGGCGGTCACGACGTGCGTGCGTACCTCGAGGACGTGCTGTCGGAGCACTTCGGACAGAAGACGATCCTCGAGGTCGTTCGCGTCGAAGGCTCGGGTGAGGCCAAGAGGGCGCTCCCCATGACGGTGGAGGAGATCGACTCCGCTCGTCGACGCGCACGCGACGACGACAAGTCACGCGAGGCTCGCCGAAATGCTGCGGTGCGGAGGATCGAGGAGGTCTTTGGCGCGGAGGTCGTCGCGGTGAAAGTCATCGACGACGTGGCGACGGACCCAGGCGACGACGACGAGAGACCTGTGGTCAGAGCGCTCGACGGGGAAGAGGTGGACGAATGAACATCCAAGAAATGCTGAGGCAGGCTCAGCGACTCAAGGCGAAGATCGAACAGAAGCAGAAAGAGCTTGCAGCTCAAACCGTCGAAGGGTCCTCGGGCGGCGGGATGGTCGTGGTCACGGCGACGCTCGGGCGAGACATCACCGCGGTGAAGATCGAGAAGGAGGTCGTCAACCCAGAAGACGTCGAGATGCTCCAGGACTTGATCGTGGCCGCCACCAATCAGGCGTTGTTGCGGGCGAAAGAGGCGATGGACGCCGAGATGCAGAAGGTCGCGCCCGGGATCGGCGGGTTGCCGGCGGGCCTTTTGTAACAGATGCGCCCGAGGAACGGAGAGCACCGGAGCGCGACGTCGGAGGAGCGGCGCGAGGAGGCCCGTGCCAAGGACCCCATCGCTCGGCTCGTTCAGCTCCTCGGAAAGCTCCCAGGGATAGGCGAGAAGACCGCGACGCGCCTGGCGCTGCATATCGTCCGCGCCGATCCGTCTTACGCCTCCAGCCTCGCCGACGCGCTCGTCGCCGCATCCCAGCAGGTGCACATGTGCGAGCGATGCATGAACCTCACCGCGCACGAGCGATGTGTGATTTGCCAGGACGCGCGCCGAGACGGGTGCCAGATTTGTGTGGTCGAGCAACCGAGCGACGTCATTGCGATCGAGCGGACGAACGAGTTTCGAGGGCTCTATCACGTGCTGCACGGAAGTATTTCGCCGCTCGATGGCGTCGGCCCCGATCAGATTCGGATTCGCGAACTTCTCGAGCGGCTGAGTCGCCACGAGGAGAAGGGAGTCTCCGAGATCATCGTGGCGACGAACCCGAGCGTCGACGGCGAGGCGACGGCGCTTTACTTGCTCAAGGTGCTCAGCCCCACAGGGATCAAACTCACGCGAATCGCTTCAGGCCTACCGATCGGCGCGGACCTCGAATACGCGGACGCCGCGACGATCTCGCGGGCGCTGTCGGCCCGGCGAGAGATGGGCTGAGGGCCCGCCGAGCCTCAGTCCTTACTCTCAGATCGTCAGCGTCAGATCGTCAGCGTCTGCGTCGGGTCGTCTGCGTCTGCGTCACATCGTCTGCGTCTGCGTCGGATCGTCTGCGTCTGCGTCAGATCGTCTGCGTCTGCGTCAGCGTCAGCGTCAGATCGTCTGCGTCAGATCGTCTGCGTCTGCGTCAGATCGTCTGCGTCTG
>CAYXDO010000047.1:0-68968 GCA_964463485.1 uncultured Myxococcales bacterium
CGCGTCCAAAGTCTTGCCAGATCGTGCGCGAACTTTGGGAGAAAGAGACTATTCCGGGGTCGAAAACGTGCAGTGTCGTGCGAAGCGAGCACTCTTCTCGGGAAGGCCGCTCGAATGCGCTTCCGACCTACCGGTGGGCGGCACGCCCAGCTTCGACGCGGTGCTGCGCGACCCGGTAGGTCTCGACGCTCCGTCGCAGGAGCGCCCAGGTGTGCCCGATCTTTTTACCTTTGATGCGGCCTGTCTGGGCCGCCTTGATGACAGCAGATCGTGTGACGCCGAGGCGCTCTGCGGCTTCGGCGACGCTCACGATGTCCTCGGTGGGCACGCGTTCATCGCCGGGATCCGGCGCGAGCGCGCCTTGTCTAATCCCCGCGCGATCAGCGATGTCCTCCGCCGCGCGAAAGAGCGGCGAATCGTGGAGGTCGCGAGTGACGCGCGCGCTGCCCTTCAGCGGGTACGCATCCCGACCGCACACCGCGCGCTCCAGCGAGAAGTAGTCCTCGTCCTCCATCGCGCGCCGCATCAGCGCGAGCAGGAACTCGAGGTCGTCCTTCGGTAGAGCCGACAGCTCAAGCGTTTCTCCGTTGAGGAGTATATACTCCATTGACGCAATCAGGTAGCATATGTTCCGCGTCTGTCAACCAGGGTGCTGGAAGTGCTCACCGCGCGCCCGGGGCCCTCGCTAGAATCACCTTGCCCTCGCCACCTACGTAAAGGACCCTCCAGAGCGCCTTCTGCCCCAGACGGTGGGACAACTCGCTGAGGTAATTGTCGAGCTCGGCGAGACGATCGGGCGCGATCCCTACCTCGTACCGCCAGGAGGTGTCGTACTCAACCTCGCCCGACTCGGGATTGCGCCACGCGCCGGTGAGAGGCATGTCCGAAACCAGCGACCAGCCGTCGAATCGATTCTCGAGGTCGCGGCGGATCTGCTTATGCACGGAACGCCGGTACGGCTTGCCCTTCCGATCGTAGACCGGAACCAGGAACTGAACGACCAGGACCTTCGATTCTTTTGAGTCTCGTCGTCCATGCGAAGCTTCGCCAAGCTACCGCACCCGCCGGCCGCAGGACACTCACGACGACCTGCTTCCGAAAGTATTCCTCATCGTTGGGCCGGCAATCATGCCCGCGGCAATCATGCCCGCGGTCTGACTTCGTGCGACGTTCATCTCGCGATCGTGGAGGTGGAGCCGACGGCGGCTGTCCCAGCGCGCACGCCGAAAGTCCGCACGAGCGCGACCATCTGCGACACTTCCTGCGTCGACAAGATCGCGCCCCAGGCAGGCATTTGCGAGTTGGGCGTGGACCCCCCTTTGGTGATCGTGTGGGCGATGGACTCGTCGGTCACGCTGCCCTGCCAGGCGCGGTCCGTGAAGTCACGGGGGGGCGTCGTGTTGGGCACCGTCCACTTCTCGGTGGGAGCGCCATGCGCGCCATGACATCGCGCGCAATAGATTTGGTAGGTCTCTTCGACGCCGAGCTTGGTCTGCCCCGCTCGCTGGCGGGGTCCCTTCCTGAGTGAAAGGAGCGTCGTTCCGCCCTTTCCACCCCCCAGGTAGGTCATGAGCAACTCACCTCCGACCCGAGAGACCGAAGTCAGACCGCGAACCCGGTCGTCGTCTCGGATGAGCCTCTCCACGCGAGGCTCTTGGCCGGGCGAGTATGCCAACGAAAAGAGCTCACCTGACAGAAAGTCACCGAACACGTAGCGTCCGTCGAGCTCGGGGTGCTCGGAGCCTTGGTACACAGCTCCCCCGATGACGCACCCTCGACCGCCCTGGTGATCGTACGCCATGACCGGAGGTTTGTCGGATCCGTGATGTTTCGCAGGCCTCTGTCCTCGAAGGTGGCTGAGCTTGTAACGGAGCGGCCCCTCCCGGTAGCTCCACTCGAGATTGTCTCCTCGTTCGACCAGGTCTACCTCTTCGTACCAAGCCTGGCCAACGTCGGCCACCCAAATTCCGCCCCCGGTCGGAGCTGAGTAAATTCGAAATGGGTTTCTGAGCCCGACCGCCCAGAACTCATCCAGAACGCCCGTGCCGACGAAAGGATTGTCCTTCGGGATGAAATAGCCCCGCGTGGTCCCGTCCTTCGGCTGCCGCTCGATGGGTTTGACGGCTTCCGGGTGGTCTCCGTAGACGTCGATCCGAAGGATGCCGGAGAAGAGGCCTCGGTCGAGCACTTGTGAGTTCTTGGACCCGTCATTGACAGGCCCGCCGTCACCCACCGACAAATAAAGGTAGCCGTCCGACCCGAAGGCGAGCCCACCCCCGTTGTGCACGGGATGAGGATCGGTCTGATCGATGAGTATAGCTCTGGAGGAGACGTCCACGATCAGCTCGGTCAGATTCACTTGGAACGACGAGAGCTGGTCTGAGTACTTCCCGTCTCGACCAAACGCAGCCCAGACGAACAGTTGGCCGGACTTGACTCCACCCTGGTCCGAAACCTTCGGTCCGAACACGGCGCCCGCCAAACCTAGCTCCTCGGAGAGCTCACCGATCTCCGAGCTCAAATCGAGGATCACTCTCTGGCTGTATCGCCCGCCTTGCTTTTCGACGGCGTAAATCTTCCCATCGCGCGTTACGACGCAGAACCGGCCCGGGGACTCGGGGACTGCGATCGCTTGCATCGCCTCGGGGATCACGAGCTCCGGGGCGAGCGGCGCCAAGTAGTACGCCAAGGCTGCGTTCGAGAAGAATGGGTCCGCGGAGAGGTGCGCGAGGAAGTCGATTCGGTTCCTCGTCGGGATGAATGGAAACTTCTGATGAATGGCTGCGGTCGCGATCGCCAGCCCGGCGACGATCGAAGCTGCGCTGAGCATTTCTGACCTTAGGCGCGTGAGCAGACCACGCCCAGGCGGAAGGGACCCGCGCCGAAGCCGCAAGAGCGAGTCAGCCGCGACTCCGATCACGATGATGAGAAGAAAGACCGCGTAGACTCTCCCGGCGTTGTAGGAAAACTGATGGTTCAAAGAGTTCGAGAATCCGTACTTGAAGACGATCAGGCCGGCGACGCCCGCCTGGAGATGAGCCGACGCGACCGCGAGGACCGTCCGCTGGCGTGAGCGAAGCACCCACTCGGCCAAGAGCGCGAAGGGGAGCAGCACGACGCCGCCTGAGACCACGAAGGCTGCAGAACCTCTGGGGTGAAGGCGCGCGAAGTCCCAGCCGAGCGTTGCGACCACTGCTCCAAACGCGGCCACGACGGCGATGAGGAACCACCGAGCCAAATTCCACCCGATGGCCCTGCCGCCGACACGTGACGATGCCTGAGTCTCGGGTCCGTCCATGCGGCGGCACCTCACACGCCAGAAGCGCAGCGTCAACCGACGCGCGACAATTTGACCGCGAACTCTCCCTCGAAAATCACTCGTAGCTCCCCATTGCTCGGCGGATTGGTTTCCGATTGACGCGCTGCTTCGGCCCTGTAACCTCGGGCCTGGTTTCGCGGACCTAATCTATGGAGCTGAGCTGGAGATCGATCAGAACGGCGTCGACCTTGCTGCGCCGTCGCATGCGGCACAATGTCGCGTTCATCCACATGCCCAAGTGCGGCGGGACATCCTTGACCGAGGCCCTCTGCGCCCTCTACGGTCCAGGCCGGCGGACTTTGCTCGACTCCCGAGCTTCCAAGAGGGGCGCCGACGAATTGGGCATCGGACTGCTGCGGTTCCGGCGGTCGCTCCTAGCATACGAGCTCCGCAGAGCAGGCGAAGGACGACTCGTCGCAGGACACTATCCCGTGGACGCCGAAGCCGTCAGCGAGTTCGGGTCCCGCTGGCGCTTCGTCACGGTCCTCAGAGATCCGGTGGAACGTTGGATCTCCCACTACTTCTACAATCGTTCCCTTCGTGACAGCCCCTTTCACATCAGCGCTGACCTCGGCTCGTATCTGGACTCAGGCGACGCTCGATCGCTTGGCTGCCTCTATGCTCGACATCTCCTGGGAATCGAAGGTGCAAACCTCACGGATCAGCAAGTCGAGGCAGCCAAGCGAGTGCTCTCCAGCTTCGCGCTCGTGGGCATTGCCGAGCGCCTCGACGACTTTGCCGCTGAGTTTGGCCGGAAGTTCGGCCGCTCGCTCGAGATTGGACGGAAAAACGTCTCTCCGGTCTCTCGGCGAGATCGAGAATCAGAAGTCTCGCCCGAAATTCGCGCGCGAATTCGGGACCTTTGTGCCCCCGATCTCGAGCTGTACGAACAGGCCCGATCACTCGCACGACGATAATCAGCCACCCAGCAAGCCAACAGCCACCGATTCCTGGGCTCTCGAAGTCACCCGCCCCGCCGCGTGCACGACCGAGTTGCGCGATATGTCGACGATCATCGCTCGGCGCTGGGCAAACCTCAGAGGACACAGGGCAGGAACGCAGAGAACACAGAGGATTTTTGGAGAAAAGTCCTTCGTGCCCTCCGCGTTCCTTCTCTGTGCTCTCCGTGGTTCATGCGGAGGTTGAACTCAATCGCGCAGGTCGGTCGTGCACCCCGCTCCGCCGCTCCGCCTCGGCCCTTGACAAGTGGAGATCGAGGTGACTCATAGTGCCCGTTTGAATCCGCTGGTTTCCGTCGTCATCCCCTGCTGGAACGCTGAGGCCACGATCGGCGAGGCCGTCGAGAGCGCGCTGGGACAGACCTACCCCGAGGTCGAGGTCGTCGTCGTCGATGACGGCTCGACGGACGACAGCCTCGCAGTCATCTCCCGCTACGGAACCCGCGTCGTCGTCGATTCCGGACCAAACCGCGGCGCTTGCGCGGCCCGCAATCGCGGAACCTCAATTGCCAAAGGTCGGTGGATCCAGTTCCTCGACGCCGACGACCTCCTGGTTCGAGAAAAGCTCGAGCTCCAAGTCAGGCACGCAGAGAGCGTCACGAACCCACGGACACTCTCGATCTCGCTCGGGCGTCCCGACCAGCCCGATGCCTTCCTGAGCTGGCAGTACTCCCGCCCCTATCCGTCCGGCATGGACCCAATCCTCTTTCTCTTGAACGGAATTCTCCTCACGCCTGCGCCGCTTCACCTGAAGGAATCACTCGTTCGCGTCGGAGGCTTTGACGAGACTCTGCCTTGCTCCCAGGAGTATGACCTCCACCTGCGCCTCGCGTGTGATGGCATGGGCCTGAGTCAGTTGAGGGAGAGCCTCTTCATCTCGAGACGCCAGACCAACGGAATCTCTGCGAACGGAACCCGCGTGATGGCGCAGCGACGAAAGATCTTGGGCGGAGTGCGGGGTCTCCTAGAAGCCTCGAATGCTCTCACCGCGGAGCGACGCACGGCGATCGCCGTCACCCTCGCTCGTTCCGCAACTCACCTGGAGCTCCACGGGAACCGCGAGGAAGCGGGCCTTCACTGGTCGGACGCTTTGGCGCTCGACGCCGATGCCGCCGCCCTGAGCTGGACGCGCCCGTGGCGTCCCATCGTTCGAGCCATCGGATCGACGAACACGGCCCGCGTGCGAAATGGCGCTCGCGGGCTGGTCGAAAAACTCAAGCCAGTCCTGCGCCGAAGCTAGTCATGCTCGCGGGCCCTGGATCTACCGAATCGCCGATCCGATTCGTGTTCGTCGGTGGGGTCCCGCGATCGGGGACGACGCTGCTCCAGCGCATCCTCACGCGGCACAGTCGAATCGTCGGCGGTGAGGAGTTTCAAGCGAGCCGCAAATTCATCGATTTCCACCGCGCCATGGCCGCGCGTCTTCAACTGCGCCGAAGTGAGTTCTACACACGCGAAGAGCTCGACGTTCGCTTTCGCACGTTCTTCAACAGCTTCTTCGAAGAGCTCCGGTCCCGCCGGCCCGACGCCGTCTGGGTCTCGGAAAAGACACCGGCCAACGTCACGGTCGCCAAAGAGTTGCTCGAGCTGTTCCCCGACGCTCGCTTCGTCCACATCCTCCGAGACGGGCGCGATGTGCTCGCTTCATCACTCGCCGTGCGCCAGCGAGCGGTGAGCGGAAGCCATTCGCACGAGCCCGTCGCGAAAGTCGTGGCCGACCGTGTTTCGGCTCGGGAGCTGCTGCGTGCGTACCGATCCGCGGTGGCGGTAGACCGCGACCTTCGAGCGCACCCACGATTTCATTCGCTCAGATACGAGAGCTTGGTGTCGAGCCCGGAGTCGACGATGCGCGCCGTCTTCGACTTCCTCGAGGTTCCGTTCGAGCGCTCCGCGCTGCGGGTGGACGATGGCGGGACCACCGCGATCTTCATCGACGAGATCCACCACACCGCAAATGATCTGCGCCGGCCCATCGATCGCCATGCGGTCGGTCGCTACCAGAGGCTTCCGCTCACGCAACGAGCGATCGCGGAGCTCGTGCTCGGCGAAGATCTCGAAGCGCTCGGCTACCCGACCTCCCTTGCGACGCGAACAACCGGCGCGCTTCGCAGAGCGCTTCGCCCTGTCGCACGCTCGCTCAAGTCCGCACTCAAGCGGTGATGTTCCTGCTCGTGCTCGATCGCGATTTCGAGCACGAGCACGAACGAGCACGAACGAGCACGAGCACGAGTACGACGGAGCGAGATCGGTCAGCCCACTGGAATGGTTGGAGCGATCGTTGGGACGACCTGTTCGGTGCGCTCACCAACTCGATCGAAGTCGCTTGATGCGCGTGCTCAAACCGGCTCCGCGATCCGACAAATAACGAAGCGCCGTCACGGCTTCCGCGGCGCCCCTGCGGGCGCCGACCTTGCGTGCGGACACCAGCCAATCGATGGCGTCGTTCGATCGACCGGCGATGTCCCTCGCGAACGTGTAGCGCGCCACGTCGTCCCCTGACCAACCCGCCCTCACCGCCCGTGCGGTCACGCAAGCCACCTCCCAGGCGATGGCGGCCCGAAACACTTCGTCGTTTCTAATCCTCGGAATCGCATTGTCCCACATACTGTCGAGCTGTCGAAATCGGTCCTCTACGTGTCCGCTGCGGCCCAGCGAAGATGGAGCGCTGAGTCGGGGACGGAACGGCCCTGCCCGATAGTACGAAACTCCGTCACGCGCGTAGGCGGAGACGAAACCCATCACCGACGCTCGCGAGAAATACTCCCAATCCTCGAAGTGACGCATCCGCTCGTCCCACGGTCCGAGTCGATCGAGCATCTGCCTGCGGCACAATGGCCCCATCGTGTGAAACGTCGGCATGGAGACTTGCTTCAACACCGCCCGATCTCGCGACAGCTCGGTCTGATTGTAGATGATTCGTTCGGGCTCCTCGAGCGAACAGACCGGACCGTACGCAAAGTCGGCCTCGGATCGAAGCGCAAGCACACTCGCTTGAGAGGAGATCTTGCCCGGAGCCAGCACGTCGTCGGAATCGAGGAATTGGACCAGCTGCCCGGACGCCTTTGCCAGGCCGCGATTTCGAGCTGCGCTTGCACCTTGGTTCCTCTGCAGCACGTAGTGAGTGGCGAGCTCGGAATCGCGGCGCTCGGAGCTCCATGCCGCAACGACCTGTCCTGTGGCGTCGGTGGAGCCATCATCGACGATAACGATCTCGATCGGCCGATAGGCTTGGCGAAAGACACTCGTTAGAGTCTCCACGATGAGAGTCTCTCGGTTGTGAGTCGGAATGATGATGCTGACCAGGGGTTTCAATGACTGAGTACATCTAACATGGTGGAAAGCAGGGACCAAGCCAATCCGCGCGCCGTTTCTTTGGTAGATGTTTCTCCTGTTTGCGCGTATGGGAGCGTAATGCGTGATTTGGACCGAAGCGCAGACCTCGCGGCGGTGTCCCCCGCGCTCTCCGCCGTGGAATCCGGGCTCGGCGCACGGCGTGCATCGAGGCCGCATGGGTTCATGCACGTTGGCCAGAACTGTCGCGAGCGAACGAGCGTGCGCCTCGGTTAGAAGAAAACATGCCGATCCGCGTCGTCCTGGGTTTCGAATTCTATGGGTCCGGGAACATTGGTGATGACCTGATGCTCGACGGCTTCCTCTCCGAGCTTCAGGAGACTGAGCTCGAGCTTTCTTGTTGTGCAATGGCGACTCACCAGCTCGACGCGCTACGAGTCAGGTTCCCTCGAATCCTCTGGCTCGAAGCTTCTGCCGGCTTGAAGGAGCGACTCATCCGGGACTCGGACGTTTGGCTCGGAGTCGGCGGTACTCCCTTTCAGGCCAGCTCGGGTCCCTGGTTGATGAACCGAATCCTTCGTGACCTCGAGTGGGTGGAGCGACATGGGAAGTCCGCGTTCATGATCGGGGTGGGCAGCGAACGAGAGCTGACTCTTCTGCCAGCGCATCGGGAGCTCATTCGGAGGTGTATACGACGGGTCTGGACTCGCGACGAAGCGACGCGGGCCTATCTCGAGGAGCGCGTCGGTCTCTCTGCCGATCAGGTCCGGCTAGGCGCGGACCTTGCGAACATCAGCCTCGGAGAGGCTTTCGTTGGCACACAGCGAATCGGAGAGACGCTAGGGGTCAATTTCTACTCCGAGAAGATCAGCAGGGCAGACATCTCGGGGTTGCGGACCTTTTCGTTCGAAGCGAGCCGAGCGCGTCCGGTGAGGTTCTTTGCCAACGAGCTTCGGCCCGAATACGAGGCCCGAGTGTATCGCCAAGTCATCGGGCCGTGGGGACGGGTACCGTTCATGACGCGGCCGTCGTTTTTCGGGCCCGAGTACCGTGCGCAATCGACGTCGTCGATGCTTCGCCATTTCTTGGACTACGAGTGCGTCCTGTCTTCCCGTTACCATGCACTCTTGACCGCTTCTTGGGCAGGTGCTCGGGTTTGCGCGCTCGAGCGAGCCTCCTCGAAGGTTTCGGCCTTGGCCAATGAGCTCGATTTCCCATATGTGAAGAGTCCGCTGACGGCGTCAAGACTGAGAGCCGCCCTCGAACGGGCTCGTGGTGTGGCTTCCGAGCGCTTGCACACCCTTCGGGGGCGCGCGCGCGCGAGTGTCGCTGAGTTGGTGACCGCGATCGGTTACAAGAAGGAGCCCTAGGAGTGCTACGAGAGCTCAACCTTTTGAGGCAGTTGTTCGAGCGCCGAGAGAAACTCCACTACGTCGGCCTCCTGGGCTTGATGTGCGGAGGCACGGTCCTCGAGGTCGTCACTGTTGGCGCCTTCCCCGCGTTCGTTGCCACGCTCTCGAACCCCGCGCGAATCATGGGGCGCGAGGAGGTTCAACGTGCCCTCGTCACCCTCGGCCTCTCCGCCCCGCCGGCGCCAACTTTCATCGCCTGGGCCTGCTTGGGTCTGTTCCTTCTCACGGTCCTCAAAAATGCCTACGCGTTCGCGATCGGGCACCTTCTGCAAGAGCTCACCGAGCGACATCGGGTTCGAATCGCCACTCGCCTCTTCGACGCCTATTTGGGAGCTCCCTATGAGTTCCACCTCCACCGAAATTCCGCCGAGACTCTCCGAAAGCTCACCAGCGACGCGACCGAAATCGTGTCCATGGTCGTCAACCCGCTGCTCCGAGCCGTCATGGACACACTCACGCTCCTAGCGATCGTGGCCCTCCTGTTGTGGGGCAGCAATCGCTTCGCGCTCCCTGCGATCGGATTCCTCGGCATCACGAGCTTTCTCATCCTTCGCCGCCTCCGCAACCGCATCAGCCAGCTCGGACGTGAAATCCAACAGCGAAGTCGCGAGGGCATCAAATCGATCAACGAGACTTTCAATCTTCTGCCGGAAATTCGAATCCTCGGACGCGAACAGGCGTTCTCGACTCACTTCGCGACGACGTTCGCTCGCGTGGCCTACCTCGGCCGATTGAGGCGAATCATCACGATGGCCTCGGCCCCTACGCTCGAAGTCATCGCGGTGGCAGCCGTCGTGGGCCTAGTCTTCGCGAGCATTCAACAGGCACGAGACAGCGAAAGCATCCTCGCCGAGCTCGCGCTCTTTGCCGTGGCGGTGATTCGACTCAAGAACTGCATGACCTCGATCGTGAACGCCTACAGCAACATCCAATTCCACGCCGTTGCGGTCCCCTCGCTGGTGGACGACCTGGTGTTGCTCGAGAAAGATCGGAAACGCACGGTGTTCGAGCCCGTGTCCCAAGCCGAGATCCCTCGCCTGGACCACGAAATCAAAGTCGATCGCGTGACGTACCAATATCCTCTAGCCGAAGCTCCCTCCCTGAACGAGGTGGACGCGGTGATCAGGGCCAAGGAATCCGTCGCCTTCGTCGGATCCACGGGATCCGGAAAGACCACACTCCTCCACCTGCTCGCGGGGTTCATTCGCCCGCGGACCGGCCGAGTCCTCGCGGACGATCGAGACATCGCGACCTTCGAGTGGCGACGATCGCTGGGCTATGTGCCCCAGTTGATCACGCTCGTGGACGACACTCTTCGGCGCAACATCGCGCTTGGCGTTCCCGACGATCAGGTGGACGAGCATGCGCTGGAGCGAGCGATCGGCGCGGCGCAACTCACCCAGTTCGTGACAAGCCTCCCGGAAGGGCTCGCTACGCGAGTCGGGGAACGAGGCGTGCGAATTTCGGGTGGCCAACGACAGCGCGTCGGTCTGGCGCGAGCCCTCTATCGTGACCCTCAAATCATGCTCATGGATGAGGCGACCTCGGCCCTCGACTCGGAGACGGAGCGCATGGTCATGGATTCGCTCATGGCAGAGAAGAATCGGACCTTCATCATCGTCGCCCATCGGCTCTCGACGATCGTCGGCTGCAGCCGGATCTACCTCATGAGTAAGGGGAGGGTCGCAGCTTCGGGAACCTATGCCGAGCTCATTGCGTCGAGTGAAGAGTTCCGGAGCTTGGTCGCTTCTTTAGAGAAGCCCTCCGCCACCCAGGCTTCCTCGACGTCCTCGGAGTCTTCGGCGGAAGTATCTGTGAGCGATGCCCGCGAATTCCTGTGAGTCGTCGACTCACGCTCTGATGCGGCGATCGTCCCATCGTTCGAACGACCACGTGCTCTCGGGCAACCCAAAGCTACTCAGAAACCGAGCAGCATCGGCGCTCACGGTTTCGGTGACCCTATCGTGGAGCGACCGATTCCAGGGAATGGCCGAATTCGCGGGCTTCTTGAGCACCGAGCGCATGAGGTCCTGAATGGACTCGGGAACCTGCCCTCGAACCTGCTTGAACCACTTTTTGCGGGCCAGCTTTCGCATGAAGCTCAGTCGATGGGCAGTCCTTCGATTCGAGTCGAGCTCGTGGGGCAGTTCGCGATCCGGAGCTTTCGATGGGTCTGCGCCCAAGAAGACGAGA
Source organism: uncultured Myxococcales bacterium (assembly GCA_964463485.1). GTDB lineage: Bacteria > Myxococcota > Kuafuiibacteriia > Kuafuiibacteriales > Kuafuiibacteriaceae > CAYXDO01. Next base: position 11,175 of record CAYXDO010000047.1, read on the forward strand.
CACTCACTTACCACGCGGCTGGGATCCGAGATCAGGTCCTCGTAAGTGCAGACGTGGATCCGGTCTCGTCCGAAAGCGTCCACGTACTGGCTCAACTGTTTGAAGTAGAGGCTCGTCTCGAGCAGTCCGTAGCGGTCGATGGCCACGTCGAAGGGTGCGTCGCCGTACCTCCCGATTGGATTGTGCATCCGCCACTCCGACTCCAGTCTTCGGATGGGGTGCCTTGCGACGAAGACGAACCTCGTGTCTGGCGGGAGCCACGCCTTGATTCCGGGAATCACTCGCGGGTAGCGAGTGGGAACGCCGTAATCGACCGAAGACTCTCCTCTGAAGGGTCGCTCGGGATCTTTGAACAATCCCGAGTACCAACCGATCCCGCGCCGGTAGGGTCCCTCGTGAGAGAAGAAGCAGGGCTCCTTCGGTTGCGACATGCAGAAGTCAGGGTGTCGCGAAAGCGCCTTGTGCAACGAGGAGGTGGCCGATTTACGAGCCCCGATGATGAGAAAAGTCGGGAGCACGGGCTCAGTCACGACTGACTCCAGAAGGAGTCGAGTGGCCATCGCGCGCGGCGATCGCGAGATCATTCTCGATGAGTCGCATCGACTTGAGGCTCTCGGCAACGAGCCTTTCATAGGCGTATCGAACCGCCGCCTTGCCTGCGAGGGGTCCGCCGGCGCGCAGGTAGGCGAACGCTGCCATCAGAGGCGGCATGACGGCTGCGGCACGCAATCGGTCTTTCAGGTTCGCAGGGCCGGAACCCATGATTCGAGTCGCTTCGATTTGAGAGTATTTCTGCTGATTCTGGATCCAGCGGTCCAAGGTCTTGCGATCGTCGTGAATGAGTCGATGCTTGCAGCGGTACACCGGGCCATCCACGGCGAAGCTGTGGTGTTGCGCTCGATCCCCGATTCTCACCGCCGACGCCCGAAAGAGTCGTATGTCGGGCGGATAGAGCGTGCCGTGGAGCGGCACGCCCCACAGGCGCATTTCGAAGGGCACGAGCGCAGCGTCGAAGCCGCCGCCTAGCACCGGGCTGTCGTCGAGCTCCGCCGACAGCTCTGGGGGGACGATCATGTCGGCGTCGAGCGCAAGCACGAAGTCCGTGTCGAGCTGACCGTGCTCGAGGGCGAATTTCCACTGCTTGCCGAAGCTTTCGAAGCGGTTCACCCGGAAATCGGCATTTTGGTAAGTCTCTGCGATCGCGCGTGTGCCGTCCGTGGAAGCCGAGTCGACGACGAGCACGCGCTTGGCCCAGCGCAGAGAATCAAGGCAACGGCGGAGGTTCAGCTCCTCGTTGAAGGTGATCACTACCGGCGTCACATGGCTGCGAAGCCTCAACATGGCTCCGGTACCAACCATGAATTGCGGTCCTGAGAAAGCGGTGATTGAAGGGCTCTGTATGATTCGGGCTGGAGTCGGCGCTTGAGTTCCGCGCGACGAGCGGATATGGGTGCGAATCCCTACGTTCCAAGACACGTACCGGGCGTGATTCCGCCATGAACACACCTACCGAGCAGCCGCACCGCCCGAGCGGGTACCGACCAGACGTCGACGGACTGCGTGCGGTCGCGGTGTTGGCAGTGCTGTTCTACCACGCGGGGTCCTTTGGGGTCTCCGGCGGCTTCGTTGGGGTGGACGTCTTCTTCGTCATTTCGGGCTTCGTCATCGCTCGCCAAAGTTACGGGCTGCTCGCGAAGGACGAGGCGCGAGCGCCCGGATCGAAGGAGCCACATTTCTCCGCGATAGGCTTTTATTCGCGGCGGATTTGTCGCATTTTTCCGGCCTCCTTCGTGGTGTTGGGGGTGGTTTCGCTCGCCGGCGTGCTCGTCCTTCTTCCGAGAGACCTCACGGGCTTGGCGCGTGCACTCGCTCCCGCCTCGCTGTTTTACTCCAACGTCTATTTTTGGCGTGACCAGGGCTATTTCGAGCCGGCCGCTGAAGACCGGTTCCTGCTCCACATGTGGTCTTTGGCGGTGGAGGAGCAGTTCTACGTACTCTGGCCGGCCGTCCTTCTCGGACTGCGCCGCCGGGTCCTTCAGCGATCGTTCGCCCGGATCCTCCTCGTGACTCTCCTCGTTTCGTTTTCGCTCGCGTTCGCCGGCGTGCTCCGCGCGCCCAGCGCCACATTCTACCTATCTCCGACGAGGGCGTGGGAGTTCCTGATAGGTGCGATCTTGGCCCATCCGACGATGCCCGCCGCCTCACCCGTGACGGCGCGACTGGCCGGCGTGGCGGGCCTCACCCTCATACTCACTTCGCTTCTCGCTTTCGACAGAGAGACTTTGTTTCCGGGACCTCTGGCCGCCGTCCCGTGCTTGGGCGCGGGACTCGTGATCTGGAGCGGCCAAGACTCTCCTTCCGGGCGATTCTTGAGCACCCGCGGGATGGTCTTCATCGGCCTGCTCAGTTACTCGCTGTATCTTTGGCACTGGCCGTTCATCGTATTTTTCCGGTACGCGGCGATGCGGGGCCCCAGACTCCACGAAGGTCTCGGGCTCGTCCTCGTCTCGATTCTTGCCGCGTACTCCTCGTGGAAGTGGATCGAGCAACCCACGCGGCGTCGATATGCGACGGTCCAGCGAAGACGCGAGCTGTGGGTCGGTGGCTTCGGTTTGATCGCTTCGGCGGTGGCGCTATCGTTCGTCTTGAAGATCGATGGCGGGCTGCGGTCGAGATTCTCACCTTCGGTCTTGACCCCCCACGATGTCGGCTCGAGCCGAAATAAACATGCCAGCACCTGCCTCGCTCGGGGTGATTTCGTGCCTAGGAGCGACAAGTGTCTCGTTGGCGCACCGGGGTCGAGGTCGGCGCCCGCGGTGATTGTTTGGGGAGACTCACACGCCAGCCAGTACGTCCCGGGCCTGGGAAAGTTGGCCGCAGAGGAGGGGTCGACGGTGCGACAAGCGACCAAGGGCGCATGCCACCCTCTCATCGGATATTATGCTCACGCGCTCGGCTCGAAGCCGTGGAAGGAATGCGAGTCTTTTGGGGCGGACGCGTTCCGGCTGATCGAGGAGACGTCGTCGGTTCGAACGGTGGTCCTCATCGCTCGGTGGGCTTCGGCCGCAAGGGATGAGGCAGGTCTCTCGGCGCTCGAGACCTCCCTGAGAAACTCGGTCTCGGCGCTGGTCGCGGCGAAGAAGTCTGTGTTGATTTTCACTCAACCGCCGGAGTTCGAATTCAGCCCGCCCGACTGTGTAGCCCGCGCTCGATCGTTCGGTCGGGAGCCGGAGACGTGTCTGAGTATCCAGCGAAGCAGCCCGAGCGTCCAATCGATCGAGCGCTCCAATGTCGTGGTCAAGAAAGTAGCTGCCGAATTCGAAGGAGTGAGGCTGTTCGATCCCTTCTCCAAGCTCTGCGGACCGGATCACTGCTCGGCCGACCAGGATGGCATGATCATGTACCAGGACTTCGGTCACCTCAGCGTCGAGGGTGCGGCCGCGATGCTGTCGGCGTTGGGGCTCACGAGCTCGATCGCGGTGACGCGATCGAGCCTGGGTTCTGCGCAGACCTCGACGACCGGCAGCCCGAAACTCAGGTGACGAGCCGCGTCCCTGATGGCAGTGGAGCTCCCAGGATCGACTTGCACGCTTCCAACACCTGCTGCACGGGAATGCCAGCAGGGGGACCGTCGTGGTGGATGATGACGTTTCGTCCCGGCTCGCGAAAAAAGCCGGTGTAGGGCGCGTATTTTTTGAATCGGCGATATCGACCGAGCAGAATCACGCTCGGGCAGCGGGTCGCGTTCGCCAGATGGGCCGGCCCGCTGTCGACACCGACGAATAGCGCGCTTCTTTTGATGACTTCGGCAGTTTCGAGGATTGACAGCCGACCGCAGGAGTCGAGCCAATCGGGTCGCGGTGGCAGCGTCGATCGCACACCCACCTCTACGATGCCAAGACCTTCGCGGGAGAGAGCGGAGCACAGCTCGACCCACTTGTCAGTCTGCCAGTCTCTCTCGGGCTCGTTCGACGAACAGTGCACGACCGCAAACCTCGCTGGCAGCGAGAGCCGATTCACGGACAGCTCGGACGCAGGTGGGATGTATACTCGCGGCGCGCCGGTGAGTTGGGGAAGGCCGGCACCCAGGCAGAAGGCCTCGAGGAGCGACCCGAACTCGTAGTAGCGATCGACGTCGATCCGAGGGTCGCCGACGGACTTTTTCAGCGGAACTCTGCAAACCTTGCATGATCGCCGGTGAATGTGCAGATCGACGTAGAGGTCCCACGGAAAGCCATCTCGAAGGTAGGTGGTCTGGGTCAGGCACTCCACGGTCAGGACCTCGTCCAAATCCGGGTGATGTTCCAAAAGCTCTCGGTATGGAGCGCGTACGAGCCAGGTGAGATGAGCGCGAGGATGAGCCTCGCGGAGATGACGTATCACCGGTTCGCTCGCGAGGATATCGCCCATGTGTTCGATGAGGCTGACGGCGACGTAGGGGCGACGACTCTCCCGCGCACGGCGAAGCCTGACGAGCTGAGCGCCCGCAAGAGCACGAATCCGCGACTTGTGGCCAACTCTGAGCACTCGCTTCCAGCGTGTGCGCACACGGTTCTGAAGAGTCCGAAACAGAGCCTCCATTGTCGCCTAGCGTGGCCGTGGCCACAACCAAAGAAAACCACGGGAGAGCACGGTGTGTGCAGGTGCTACGGGAGGGCGCGCCGCAGCGCCTTGAGCGCTCCGAGCTCGGCTTCGAACCCTGCGGCCCGATCACCGCGCGCATACGAGAATCCCGCGCGACCGGCGAGTCGCGCGGCACTCATCAGCGAGCGAACACGCTTGGTCGCGCGATCTCCCCTTGGATCAAGCTCGCGAAGCACACGCCCTGCCTCTGACCAGCGACGCCGCAGGTGTGCCCGGTTGAGCTTCTCATCCCCAATCAGGTGACGCACGCGGCACCCCGGATGGAATCCGGTGCGGTACCCCGCCGCGACCACGCGGCGACCGAGCTCGAAGTCCTCATTGGCGCGCCAATCGCGGCCCATCGGACCACGATGCTCGTCGAAGCAACCCGCGTGCATGACAGCTCGTTTCGTGATGCCGAAGTTGCAGCCGGGAAGCTCGTGGGCCACTCGTGTGTCGAGGACGAACGGCCGATCTCCTTTGTGGCTGTAAGGCGCTGAGAGCGAACGCAGCACCGAGTCGTTGATGAACGGAGGGAGTTGCACGTTGAGAAGCGGGTCCACGGGGCCCACGACGCAGTCGACACTTAGTTCCTGAATTGCCTCGAAATAGCGCTGGATCCACTTTGGCTCGATGCGGACGTCATCGTCGAAAAACGCGAGGTGTTCCGAAGACGATTCGTGGATTCCTCGATTGCGAGCGGCGCTCGCGCCCTTTTTGTGCTCGGTGAGGTGGCGAATCGAGATCGCCGCGCTCTTCGCTGCCCGCGCCACCACCTCCGGCGTCTCGTCGGTGCAATTGTTGTTGACGACGAAGAGCTCCAGTCGAACTCCAGGCGGAACTTCGATCCGGTTCATCGAGTCGAGCGTTCGCGCAAGCTCGTCGCCTCGATTGTACGTGGGGATGATGATGGTCAGACTGGACATTCCAATGAAGCCGCCCAGTGCATGTTGGATCGCGCCTCGCCAGAGCGCAACCGCAGCGCGACCCATGTTGACTGCGTGGTTCCGGCGCGAGAGCGCAGGGCGGAGTACCTGGAGCAGCGCGCACAAAGCGATTTCTACAATGAGGAACTCACCGCGGATCGCGCGAAGGGCTCGCGATCCGCTCTGATTCCGATTGACCGCAGAGGTCCGAAGGTGGAGGCAAACCGCACCCAATGCCGTCGCCCAGCGAGGATCGCGAGCCGAGCACGAAACTCATCGCCTTCTACCTGCCCCAGTTCCACCCCATTCCGGAAAACGATGAATGGTGGGGGACTGGATTCACCGAGTGGACCAACGTCGCGAAGGCGAAGCCGCTGTTTCCGGGTCACTATCAGCCGCATCTGCCGGCCGATCTGGGGTTCTATGACCTCCGAGTACCGGAGACGCGGGAAGCTCAGGCGGACCTGGCCAGGCGCTACGGGGTCACCGCCTTCTGCTACTGGCACTATTGGTTCGGCGGCGGGCGTAGAATTCTCGAGCGGCCTTTCGCGGAGGTGCTCGAGTCGGGACGACCGAATTTTCCGTTTTGCCTGGCCTGGGCCAACGAGACTTGGACCGGGATTTGGCACGGAGCTCCTAAACGAGTCTTGATCGAGCAAACCTATCCTGGTGAGGACGACCATCGGCGACACTTCGATCTTTTGCTGAAGGCCTTCAGCGATCCGAGGTACTTGAGGGTCGAGGGCAAGCCGGTGTTCCTCGTGCTTCGCCCGGCCGGGTTGCCTGACTCCGAGAGGGTACTAGACCTTTGGCGAACCTTGGCGGTCAAGAGTGGGCTCGCTGGCCTTCACTTCGTCGCGCTCGCCTTCGATGAGTCGCTCGAAGGCGTCGGGCCCGGGTTCGACGGAGTGACTCTGAGCTCGACGGGTCGCGTTCGCTCGGCCCGTCCGCACCGCATGAGAGCTCGAATTCTTCGGCAAGCACGATCCTTCTCCGGGACTCGGACGCTGGCCCTAGCGGTACCCAAGTGGCTCGAGCACGTCTACTCCTACCGCGACGCCTACCCCCTGCTGGTGAGCTCCAAGTCCATGAGTCGCGAATACTATCCGTGTGTGATCCCCAATTGGGACAACACGCCGCGGTCGGGCGTGAACGGAGTCGTCCTGCACGGCTCCACGCCCGAGCTCTTCCGGCTGCATCTTCGAAAGGCGTTGGAAAAGGCTCGAGAGGTCCCGAAATCTCGTCGCATCGTATTCATCAAGTCCTGGAACGAGTGGGCCGAAGGAAATCACCTCGAGCCGGACGCTCGATTTGGGCACGCGTATCTCAAAGTGCTCAAGCAGGAAGCCGCCCAGGCGGAGGATCGCTGATGCTCGATTTGGAGAAAGCTGACTGCCCGAGCGCCGTGACCGCTGGTGTGTGTGTCATTGGTTCGGGGGCCGCGGGGAGCTACGTCGCCGCCCGGCTGGCGCGGATGGGGCACAACGTGGCGCTCTTGGAAGCGGGTGGCACCGACGTCATCGGGTGCACCGAAGCTGGGTTCGAGCCGATCTCGAGTGGAGCTCGGTATGGCGGCGTCTACGAAGGACGCGGCTTTGGGTTAGGTGGCACTTCCGCGCTGTGGGGCGGCGCGCTGATCCCTCACGATCACACCGACATTCGACCGGAGGATCCGACCTTCGAGGCTTGGCAAGTCATCGTCGGCGCTGTCAATCAGAACGTCTCCTTGGTCCGCAAGACCCTGGGTCTCGACACGCCCACCGACTTTGGTACGCGCGCGTCCGAGATTCTGGGTCCCCTCAAGAGCAGGTTCGAGTCCGCCGGACTCTCTCCCATCGTTTCGGAGATGATTCCATTCCGGCTGCGCAACCTATCGCGGTTGCTGCCTGGCGAGGGTCGGGTTCGAGTGTTTCTCAACTCGACGGTCCGTTCCCTCACCGTCGCCAGCCCACAGGGGTCGCCCCGGATCGTCGAGGCGACTGCGGTGAGTCGGAGCGGCCGAGCTCTTGGCGTCCGGGCCGAGACGTTCGTGATCGCGGCAGGAGCGATCGAGTCCGCTCGGGTGCTTCTCGAGCTCGACGGCGCGACCAACGGACAAGTGTTGAAGGGTCGGGAGTCGATCGGCGTCGGACTCTCGGACCATCTCTCCGTTCGCGGCGCCGACGTTCACAAGAGCTCCCTCAAGCTCGCGAGCGAGCTGTTCGCGCCGCATTTCGATGGCTCGGTGCTTCGAGCGGTGCGGCTTCGTGACACGACGGTCGGGATGTCGCTCCCACGACACTTCATGCACGTGGTCTTTCCGATCGAGAACGCTGGATTTCAGCTCGCCAAAAACGTACTCGGCAGCCTTCAAAAGCGCTCACTGCCACGAGTGAGTATCGAAGAGGCCGCGAGCGGCTTCGCTGGGCTCACGGCCCTGGCGTTCGGACGGTACGCCCGGCAGCGCCTGCATGTTCCGGCCGACACGGCGTCGGGCCTGCAGCTCGATATCGAGCAAACGCCGAGCCGAGACAACTTCGTCTCGCTGTCCAGCGAGGTCGATGCCTATGGCCGCCCCCGAGCCGCAGTTCGGTGGTCGATCGCAGAGTCCGACCTCGATTACCTGCGGTCCCTTCAGACTCGAATCCTCGGCAAGTGGGCGAGCCTCGGAGGGCTTCCGGCCCTGGTACCCGTCCCCGTCGGGACCATCAGCTCGAAATTGCATGACTCTTACCATCCAGTGGGAACCTGCCGGATGGGGCGGGGACCCGAGAGCGTCGTGGACTTCGAGCTTCGCGCGCGCGGGCTCGGCAACCTCCACGTCCTGAGCACGGGCGTGCTGCCGACGGCCGGCTCTGCAAACCCAACCCTCACCCTCCTTTGCCTGGCCGAGCAGCTCGTCACCAATTTGTCCGGACGCAAAGCGCCGGCCTGAGCACAGTCGTGTCGGTCAATGAATTCAACGGCCTAGGGAGCCGCCTCAGCACTCGGCTCGGCGACTCGGAGGCCCTGAATACTCAACCTCGCGCGAGACACGTATGTGCGAGCGAGAGCGATCGCGTGGCGTCCCCCAAACCCCCGGCGGCTGGGCAACTTCGACCCCCAGTCATTCACTGCGTCTACCGAGAAGGACTCTCGGCGATCTTCCGTTCGCAGATTCTCACCCCGGTCCGCCAATACCAGAGCGACGGCTGGGACGTCCGCCTCGTCGTATTCACACCCATTGGAGAGTACCTTCGCAGGCCCGCCCGAGAGGCTTGGGAGTCTCAGTCGGCAGCCATTCGGGAGGTCGTTGGTGGCCGCTTCCATCGCCTCCCTTCGGGACCCGCTCGCATCCACAGCCTGCGGGCGGACGCTCTACTCTTCAAGACATGGATTCATGAGCAGCCGTGGGTAGACCAGCCCTTCATCCTGCATTGCCGTGGGCGGTCGATGACTCTGATCGCAGCGCAGGCTCTCACGCAGCTTCCGCACGGGCGCCTGATCTTCGACTGCCGCGGACTTGGGCATGTCGAGGGATCGGGTCGGGGCAACTCTGAATCAACGGGTCTGGCGAAGTTGGATCGCGAGGCGGTTCGCCGCGCAGACGTCGTGTTATGCGTCTCCGACACGATGAAGCGGGTCCTCGAGCCCGTGGCCGCGGGAAAGGCGGTCGTCGTCTCGCCCTGCGTTGTGGACACTGCGCACTTCGCGGCACAGATGCGTCACCGCGACCGGATTCGAGAAGAGCTCGGACTCACTCGTCGATTCGTAGTCGTCTATTGCGGCAGCCTCACGCCCTGGCAGCTTCCGGAGCACTCCGCCCGGGTATTCAAGATCATTCGTCAAGTGGACCGGACGGCCCATTTCCTGGCGGTAACGACTCAGCCGGACACCATGCGTCGACGCCTTCACCAAGCGGGGTTGTCAGACCAGAGCATGACGGTGGTTTCGGTTCCGCACGAAGAGGTGGGCAACTACCTCGCGGCCGGCGACGTCGGGTTGCTCCTGCGCGAGTCGAGGTTCTTCAACGAGGTCGCGTCCCCGGTCAAGTTCGCGGAGTACCTCGCGGCCGGAATGCCGGTGATACTCACCGAAGGGATCGGTGACTACTCGGAGATGGTGTCCCGCGAAGACCTTGGGCTCGTAATAGACATCGATGATTCGGGAACGGAGCTCGAGCGGAGAGTCGGAGACTTCGTGGCGCGCGTGACCGAGAACCGCACCGAGCTCCAAGAGCGGTGCTCCGGAGCCGCGCGCCGATGGCTGGATGCGACTCAGCGCCAGGATCGGGTCGTGAGGCTCTACACCGCGCTCGCGGGCGGCGAGCGACCTCAGGACCAGCCCGACTCAGCGGCCCCCGGGCTCGCGCGCTAGCCAGTCGCAGGCGTGCCGAATCATGAGCTCGAGCGCGGAATAGGCCGGCCGCCAACCCAAGACCTCCTTGGCCCTTCGCGCATCGGCGACGAGCACGGCGGGGTCTCCTGGGCGCCTTGGCGCTTCGCGGATCGCTATTTTCGCGCCAGCGACATCCTCGGCGCACGCGATCACTTCTCGCACCGAAAAGCCGGCTCCGTTGCCCAGGTTGAAGCTCTGACTCTTGCCCTCTCGGGCGAGGAATTCGAGCGCCAGCAAGTGGGCCTGAGAAATGTCGACGACGTGAATGTAGTCTCGAACGCAAGTCCCGTCGGACGTCGGATAGTCGGTTCCATAGATCGAAAACGAAGGTCGCAAGCCGAGCGCCGCCTGGAGCACCAGCGGGATGACATGAGTCTCGGGGTCGTGAAGCTCACCCGCTCGGCCGCGAGGGTCCGCGCCTGCGGCGTTGAAATAGCGCAAGACGACGGACTTCAGCCCGTAAGCCTGGTCGAAGTCTCGAAGGATCTGCTCGACCATGAGTTTGCTGAACCCATACGGATTGATCGGCAGCTGGGGCGTGTCCTCGTCGATCGGCTTGCCCGAGCCATGGCCGAACGTGGAGCAAGTCGAAGAAAAAACGAACTGCTTCACGTTCGCTTCGAGCATCGTCTCGAGCAGAGCGAGCGTGGCGCCGACATTATTTCGGTAATACTTCGCAGGATCGGTGACAGACTCTCCGACGTAGGCGTGCGCGGAGAAATGCATGACCGCGTCGACTCGCTCTTCCTCGAACACCGGACGGAGCGCCGCCCTATCGGAGATATCAGCGCGCACGAAGCGCACATTCGGGTGGTCCGGCACCAGCCGGCGATGGCCGGTGCACAGATTATCCACGACGATCACCCGATCGCGCTCGAGCAAGTCCAAGACCGCGTGGGAGCCGATGTAGCCGGCACCCCCTGTGACCATGATTGTCGCCACGTCGGACTCAGGACGGTTCGAAACGAATGAGGCTCTCGTTGGCGAGCTCCTCGCCGAAACGGAGCACGGTCTCGCGCGCGCGGTCCACCGTCACGTCGAAGTGGCGCTCCAGCTTCTCTACGATGGCTTCGAGGCTCTGGCCGGATTCGATGCCTGTCCAGATGAAACAGCCGACCTCGTTGAGGCTGTAGTACCGCTGCGTGTCGAGGTGAAGCAACATCCCCTCGCGCTCGTCGATCGCCGTGAACATCACGCGGGGGTTGGGGGTAGCCGTTCTCACTTCCTCATTCTCCTCGCAGGTCTTCGAGCCTTCGCACGACGTCCCCAGGTCGCTCCAAGAGGTCTCGGCCGAGCCGGACCTCGAAGGCGCGAGTTTGGCGGACCAGGGAAGCCAGGACCTCCATTTGCGGCCGCACGAGCGCCGCATCAAGAAAAATCGGACTCCCGCTCTGCTGCATGAGCGCGCCCATCGCTTGCCCGCGACTGAGCGCGGACGACTGAGATAGTTGCTCGTCCACGATTCGCGGGAAGAGGAGCACACTCGGTCTGCAGCTCCGCTGAAATGAGTCCGGGTAGATTGGAGCGAGGTCCGTGAGGATCTTCTCGTCGGGGCCCAGCCCCGCGACGACGCCTCGCTCGACCTCCGGAAACCGTTGGATCGTGGTGGGCGTGAAGGCGAACAAGCGTCGAACCGCGACCGCCATGACGGCGTCCCCCTCTCGCTGTAAGACGATCGAGTCGTCACCCAGCGTCCGCCAACCAACCCCGAGCATGGCCAGGCTCAACGTGGTCTTTCCAGAGCCGGACGGTCCGACGACGAGAGTCCCACCTGGCCCGCGCGAAACGCCGTTGGCGTGCAAGCCCCAGAACCCATGTTGGCGTCCAACCGTCACGAAGCAGGCGACGAAAAAATCGCGTTGTGCGGCCGGCGGCCGACTCCAAAAAGTGTCCTCCAGGCTCCCGGTGACGGCCTCTCCGCCCTCGGCGCGAAGCCACGACGGACCGCAGCCGAAGACGACCGAACCCCCATCCTTTCGAACCGAGAGATAGCTGGTTTCGAAGGTGGCACCGGCCGCAGGGAGCTCTGGCGCCGACCGGCCGGCTTCGAGGTCGATGACACAGTGAATGCGGGAGAGCTCCGCCCCGCCTGGCTCGATCGCGAGCAAACCTCGCCAAAGGGCTGCGAGCGCTTCAAACGTGCCCGCCGGACACCGAAGCTCGATGCCCATGCCGAAAACCGAGAATCTCCCGCGAGCCATGCCTCCGGGCGCATCACTCGCGGCAACGATGGGAGCGCCCGGCGGCACGCGCGACTCGATGGCACGCGCGACTCGATCTGGCAAGGCCTGCGGGCTTCGCGGACTTCGCGACTCGGGCGGCGCAGCACGAAGTCAGGCCGACGTCAGTCAGCCCACGATGCGCACGAGCTTCTTCTCGATCATCTCGCCCAGGATTCGGAGCACGGATCGCTCACAGCGGTCCGCGGTGACATCGTACTCAGCGAGCATTCGGTCCCGCAACTCAGCGGCCGTAGAAGGATTGGCCAGGTAACTCCAGAGTCGAGCGCTCGATGAGTTCAGGCCGAAATATTCGCCCATTCGCTCACTCATCACGACGGTATCGTCGCCCACGTCAGCGCTGTGAGCCGATGGCGCGCGGGCAAAGCGGGTCTCTAAGGTGATTCTTGGGCGGGCCACTCGAACTGTCATAGCAGAAGTCAGCGGCCTCGGTCACGAACGATGCGGCCGCCAGCCCGCCCTCGGGCCGCCACTCCGAGCTCCTCGTCGTACATCATCAAATCAGGATTCCGCGTTGACCGAGAATCACCAGCGCGGGATGCTCGAGGCGTGAGCGAACAGGACGGCGGAAACGGAGCCAGCAAAGGCTTCGCGACCATCATCGAGATCCTTGGCGAGATGTCGAAGGACATCCGACACGCCCACCATCGAATCGACGAGACGAACAGGCAGCTCGCCGACACGAACAGGCAGCTCGCCGACACGAACAGGCAGCTCGCCGACACCAACCGACGGCTCGACGACACCAACCGCCACCTCGGCCTGCTCGCTGAAATCGTCCAGGCGGGCTTCGATCGGGTCGCAGGCCAGATCGCCGAGATCAACGAGCGGATCGACGCGTCCAACCGGCGAGCGGAAGAGACGCTCGAGTTCCTGAAGGTCCAGAACAAAGCCTTTCAGAGCCTCTTTCGGGACGCCGACAGACTCTCGGAGAATCACGAGGAGCGAATCACCAAGCTGGAGACGCAGATACGGGAGCTCACTCCGCGCTCGCGCGGCCCAAAGCGCGCCGCGCGCTCGCCGCGACGAAAGGAATAGGCCGGACCGACCGGCCCGAACCGGAATCATTCGATCAACTCACTCTCAGGTCTTGGGCAACGACCCCGAGCTCCACGTCGTACACCCACACTCTGCCGAGCCTATCTCCGACGACGAGCTGCGCCTCGTCCAAGCTCAGCGACACGGACTCGGTCCCCTCGAACAGCGCATGCACGAACGGCTTGCCGTCGCTCCTCCTGAACGCCACGACCTCGACCCCTCGCTCACCCAAGAGCGCCAAGGCTACGCGGCCCGTGGACGTCGCCACCGCGCACAGCCTGGTCCCCTCCCCCTTCGGCCATTCGACGAAGATCCCCATCGACTCGGACTCACTCGACTCACTCGATCGGTGCGCCCGCTCGACGAAGACCAGGATCGTACTCTCGAGCTCCCCAACTCGAACCAAGCCTCCTTCTGGAGTCAATCCGAGTTGCATCGCGCGCCCGTCCCAGCTCTTCGTCATCGCCGCGTCCCGCCTCGATCTCAGCGTTGGCGACGGCAAGTCATAACGCCACAGCTCCACGATCGGCGCGGGCATGGACTCACCGGGTGGCCAAGTCTCTCGCTCGGACGGCCACGTGTGCTCGGATTGAACCATCACGAAGGCCATCGTGAGCTCGGACGCGCGGATCGACACGACTCTGCCTCCCAAGCGATCGACCCGCCACGACGTCGCCGCCCGCGAGGCCAACACGTCGAGCGCCACCACCTCGGTCGGCGTCGCCACGAACCACCGACCCTCCCGATACGTCGGCGCGTACGCCGTGAGCTCGAGCTCGTCCCAGCGCGAGGCCTTGCGCCACAATAGATCGATCTTCGAGAGTCGCTTCAGCCGACCTCGCTCGGCGATCGCGATCGCGGACTCCCCTTTGGCCGACACCACCAGCGCGTGCGCGGGCACGTCGAAGGTCGCGATCGTCTTGCCTCGGGGAGACAACATCTTCACGCCCGCCTCCCCGAGCGCCACGAGGATTCGCCCGTTGGGCAAGAGCACCGCGGCGTCCACTCCGAACGATCCGGTGTCCGATTTCTCGAAGAGAAAGGTGTCGACCGCGATCCCACCGCCTTCGAGGCGCGACGATAGGTCGGCGAGCGCAGGGAGGTCCGCCGCGAGAGCTCCGTCCCCGGTCGCTCGGGCCGCACGCGTGAGGTCCGCTCGCGACAGGATCGAGCGTCCAAGCCCCCGATCCGCGATCGAGGCTCGCACCACCGCGCTCAGCAACGCCTTGGCCCCCAAAGCTCCGGGGCCCTTTGGAGCGACGCCCAGCTCGTTCGTGAGCTTCCTCGCGAGCACCCACCGCGTGCGCGCTCCGTCCGGAGTCGCCGCGCTCAGCATGGTCCGAAGCTGCTCCCGCACGTCGGCGAAGCTCGCAGACCCTCGCATCAGCTTCTGCGCCAACAACCGCGCGGCCTCAGGACCCCCCTGCGCGATCCCGAGCTCGATCCATCGGTCGGCCAACGCCCTGGCGTCGGCGAGCGGCCAGATCGTCTCCACGGCTCGTTCGAGCTCGCCGGTCTCTGCCAGGTGATCCGCATATGCGACGCGCAGGCTGCGCGTGAGATCCGTTTCTCCGCGCCGCTCGAGCAACAGGAGCGCCGCCTCGAACGCGCGCGTGTGCCTCGCGTAGGCGATCGCTCGAGAGACCTCACCAGCGACCAACCACTGCCGCACCACCACCGCAGGCTGCACTTTGCGACCCTCCGCGAGCTCCGCGGCGAGCTCCAGCTTGTCGTGCTTCTCGAGCAGGTCGATCGCTTCGTACGTCTCTCCGATGAGCTCCGCGAGCACGTACGCGGCCTCTTCGACGCGACCCTCGCGCAGCAGACGCTCGTACGCTCGCCGATAGGTCTGACGCAGATGATCGAAGAGCGCGTCGGACACCGCGAGCCCGCGCATCGTCGTCTCACCGCGAGAGATCCGCAGCTCGTCTCGAGGCCGGGGCTTCGCGAGGCCCAAGCTCGTGGGCTCGAGCTCGCCGCGGCTCGGCGCGATGGGGATCGCGTGCCGCAACGCCTGGCTCAGGTCTCCGCGCTCGAACATGTCGAGCATCTGCCCGATGTACTCAGCCTGCCGCATCCCGAGCGCGCGCTGTAGCCCTTCGAGCAGCCGGCCTCGCATCACCCACGCGCCGAGTCGCTCGCGCAGACGTGCGAAGAGCCCAGGTCGGAGCCTCGGGAGCTCCAGACGCGCGGGCTCCATCGCCACCTGCCCCGCGCCGAGCCTCGTCCCAGAGCCAGACTTCGGCGCGGACAAAGAGGCCTTCGCCCTCGCCCACCACGAACGCAAGAGGTCGACGAGACGAAGCCGAGGCGGCGGAAGCTCCTCACGAACGCGATCGAGCGCCTCTCGCAACGCATCGATCGCGGCGGCGTCGATGTCGGCGTGAAGGAGCTTCTGCTTGGGCACGAACTTGACCTCGAGCGCCGCCGGGAGCGGCCCGGGAGGCTCACCGAGGGGCGAGAGGGTTGGAGATGAGTACGCCGACAGGTCGATCCAGCGAGACGGATCTTCGCGAACCCAACTGATCGGTGGCGCCACCTGAGTTTCTCCACCGCGCCGAAAGACGAGCGAGCTCTCCGGAACGCTCGGGTCTTGGAGCGAGATCGGCGGGACGAGCAAAAGCCCCGCGCGCGCCGTGACGACGCCCCCTCGTGAGCTGCGGGAGTCGAGCAGGCGCGGAGATCTCAGGAGCACGAGGATGAACGGACCCACCGAGAAGACCTCGGAGCCCGGCCCCATCACAGAGAGCGCGCGAGCCCTAGCTCGATCGAGCCCGAGCAACTCGACGTCGAAGAGCAGACCCTGGGCGTCGTGGTGGCCGGCGGGGACGTGCAGCGCTCGAGGCAACGGAAACAGAGTAGCAGCTCGGCTTCCCCGCCGCAGGCTGGGCAGGCTGACGCACCAGAGGCCATTGCGATCGCTGTTCGGATGGCTTCATAATGACGGCGTGCACGTCGAGAAGCTCGTCACCTGGGGTCACCGGCCCGCGCCTGTCGTCGAGTATCCCGACAGCGACGGGCAACCCATGGCGGACAATACGCTTCAGGCCGACTGGATCATCTTACTCAAGACGAACCTGGACTTGATCGTCCCCGATTTCGTCGCCGCAGATCTGCTGTGGTACCCGGTGGAGGGCGATCCGAAGACCCGCGCGGCTCCGGATTGCCTCGTCGCGTTCGGTCGTCCAAAGGGATACCGAGGCTCCTACAAGCAATGGGAAGAGGACAAGATCGCGCCGCAAATCGTCATGGAGGTACTCTCCCCCGGCAATCGTTACGGAGAGATGGCCAACAAGTTGAGCTTCTACGATCGCTTTGGCGTCGAAGAGTATTTCGTCATCGACCCTTACGACAACTCACTCGCGGTGCACGTACGTCGTGACGGGCACCTGCAGCTCGTCCCGGAGTGGGAAGGTTTCGCGAGCCCGAGACTTGGGATTCGATTCGAGCGACCCGCGGGCGCCCTTCGCGTCCTCGGTCCGGACGGAAGTCCCTTCACGGACCTGGCGACCGAGCGCGCTCGGGCCGCGCTCGCGGCGAAATCCGCCGAGCAAGAGAAGACTCGCGCGGAGCAAGAGAAGACTCGCGCGGAGCAGGAGAAGACTCGCGCGGAGAAGCAACAGCAACGCGCTGACGCGCTCGCCGCTCGTTTGCGTGCGATGGGCGTCGACCCAGATCAGATCGACTCTTGAATTCGTAACTCGCTGCCGTTGCCTCGAGCATGACTAGCACTCGCCGCAAGGCAACTCGGCGGGTCACATTGGCAAGCACACTCCGGCCTGGCACATGAAATTGCCGGCGGGACACTCACCCACGTCGCCGCCTGGGCAGCCTGGAACGCAGAAGTGGGGGACGGGGGAGCCGAGGTTGCAGGCGCAGCCGCCCGACCCAATGAAGGCCCCGCAGGAGGTGGTCGGGCACTCCGAATTCGCGGTACAGCTCGGCGCGCAGGTGTTCATTCGCGGGCCCATCAACTCACAGGCGCAGCCGCCGTTGTCCCCTGTGGGACGGCAGGTGCTCGACGAGTTGCAGGTCGGATCGCCGGGTCCCGAGCACGCGGTGACCGGAATCTCGGGTCCCGAATCTGGCGGCGGGCCAGCTTCCGACGGAGGGCCACCGTCCGGAGGAGGCGGACCCATGTCGCGCGGTCCGCCATCTCGCCCGGCATCGAGAAACCCAATATCCTTGGGGCCCAGGTCCGGAAAGCCCATGTCAGGCAAGTCACCCAAATCAGGCGGAAAGCCAGCATCCGGCTCGACTGTGGGCCTCGGAGGGCGCCACTCGGAGAGCGAATAATCTGGGCTGACTTCCTGCAAACGCGAAGGAGGGAGCGAGGCCGAAACACATATGCCCTCCTCGCAGGTGTTCGTCACCGCGTTCGGACACGGGACGCCGATGCAGGCGTTTTGCAGAACGATCGGAAGGAGCAAGGTCTTGCCTTCCTGAAACTTCGCGGACAGACGCGCGCTCACCACCGCGGCGCCCCCCGACGGACCGAGACCCTCGACCAACAACACCATGGGGCTGTCGAGATCGCCGTCCTTCGGCGCGACACCAAAGGTGAGCGGCAGCCGGACGTTCGCGAGTTGGAAAGTCGTCTGTTCGGTGGCGTCGGCGGGAAACGCGTTGACGTCCGGCAGAATCGCCGCGTGGACGGAAGTCAGCCTTCCCGGCGCGAGGTCCGAGTCGACGAGGATCAAGAACTGCGTCGGGTCGCCCTTGCACCCCGAGAGCGCAGCCATCCCAGAGAGAAAGACCGCGAACGAAACGGACCGGGCCTTCGCGGCCTGCGGCATCTTGTTCTTACTCATTCGAACCCTACTCATCAACCCTACTCATCAACCCTACTCATCAACCCTACTCATCGATACAACACCACGCCGGTCGTGCCACCTGTCGGGTCAGACTCACCTGCAGAAGCCGCCAGCACCACGACGAGCACCACGCCGACGACGGCCGCTCCGGTGACGCCCCAGAAGACCGGGGATTCGAGCAACGAGGGCTCGGCGGGCCGCGGCGCGGGCGCCACGATCGCCTCGACCGGCGGGTCGGCTGGTTTGGCGACGGGCGGGTCGGTCTTGGGCGCGGCCTTGGGATCGCCAGGATCTCGCGGCGCGTCTGGTTTCGCTTGGGAGGCCCGCAGATCCTTCAACAGCTCCACGGTCTCGCGGATCTGCACGGCGTCCTCCGGCTCGGTCGCGAGGTACTCCTCGAAGTGGGTGATCGCTTCGTCGTACATCTTCAGCGCTCGTTCGCACTGCGCCAACGCCCGAATCGTGGAGCTCCTGCGATTCGAGAGTTGATAGGCCTTTCGGTACATCGGCAACGCCGCCTCGTACTCACCAGCCTCGAAGAATCGGTTGGCCTTGACGAACTCATCGCGGCCGGCCCCGTCGCTGCCCTGCGCCCACGAGGTCACGGGCAAGATCGACAAGAGGCAGAAGATCCATTTCAGCGCTCGACTCACCACTCCGTCACTTCGTCCTTTCGCAGCGGCTTGGCCGCCCCCGCGTCGACCGACGGCTTTGGCTCCGGCAGAGCGGGCGCCGTTTCGACGACGGGATTGTCGGCCTCCGAACCGCCGAGCTTGCTCGGGGGTCGTTTCGTGATTTGAGGCTTGGAGTCCGTCGGTTTGATCTCCGTCGGTTTGATCTCCGTCGGCTTCGTCTCCGGTGTTTTGACGTCCAACGGATTCGGAGCGACCGGCTTGGGTGGAGGGTCCGCGACGCCCGGCGCCAGCTTCCGAAAGGCTTGCGGCGCCTGCGAATCTACGATCACCGACTCGTTTCGATACCCTTCCTTGCGCAACACGAGCGTCCGTCGTGCGCCCGGCTCGACCGGGACGTTGATCGGCGTCTCTCCGAGCTTCGTGGCGTCCTCGTAAACGTCGGCGCCTTGCGGGTCGGTGGACAGCATGACCCAGGCGAGCGCCGCGGGCGGAGGCTTCGACGTGTCGAGCCTCGCGGTCTGCACGAGCCCTGCGTCTACAGGTTGCATCGGTTCGACTGCCTTGGAGTCGCCTCGCACGACGGGAAGAGCGATCGCCGCCACCACGACGGTGACCGCGACGCCAATCGCAACGGGCAGCGCTCGGCTCTTGGGTGCTCGCGCCGCGATCCGAGCCGCGGGGCGAGGCAAGGCAGGTGTGGACATCGGCCGATCCACCGGCGTGATTCGATTGAGCGGAGTCATTCGATCGCCGACGATCACGGGCCTGACGAGCTCGCGCGCCGAAGTGCTGCGCGGCTCAGGGACCGCCACCTGCGGCGCCGCGGGAGTCGGTGAGCCGTATAACTTTGCCGCGCTCGGCGCGCGCGAGGCCACGATCGGCTTGGGCAAGTTCGTCTCTCCCGAGACGTCCGACGGGAGGTCCGTGGGCACGAACGGCGTGTTGGCTTTGACGGCGGAGCTCGTGCCGGACATGCCGAGCCGCGCTCCCGCTCCGCGCTGAAGGAGCCCCTCGAGGGTCTCTCGGATCTCGGCGAGGCCCGGTCGGTCTTCAGGCTCGAGGGAGATGCAGCGCCGAATCAAGAACGCGAGCGACGCACCCTCTTCGCCGGGAATGTCTACGGACGGTAAGTCGAGCCCCGAGACCTTCTGCTTGAACACCTCTTGGTTCGGGCCTTCGAACAGCCGCCGCCCCGTCAGCATCTCGAAGAGGATCTCGCCCACCGCGTACACGTCGGAGGCCGGCGACACGGGCGCGCCGAAGACTTGCTCGGGAGACATATACGCAGGCGTGCCCACCACGGCGCCGGCCTGCGTGCGGTGCTCGACGTGCGTTCGCTCGAACTTCGCGATCCCGAAGTCGAGGATCTTGAGGCTTGGCACGGCCGACCAGTCCGATCCGGGCGGAGCGATCACGAAGATGTTCTCCGGCTTCAAATCGCGATGGACTACGCCGACCTTGTGCACCGCCTCGAGCGCCCGACTCAGCTGCACGCCGCCGTTCAGAGCCTGCGTGCCGCTCACCTGGCGTTCGAACACCATCTGGCTCAGCGAGCGGCCTTCGAGGAGCTCCATCACGTACGCGACGCGACGCGGCGCCTCGAGCACGATGAAGTCGAAGATGTCGATGATGTTCGGGTTGCGGATCTCGTTGACGATCTTGGCCTCGTGAAAAAACCGAGAGACGTAGCTGTGATCGGTGGCGAGCTCGTCGTTCAGGAGCTTGATCGCGGCGGGCCGGCCGAGGAGGGCGTGCCGGGCCCGAAAGACCCGTCCCATCCCGCCCACTCCGATCTCCTGTTCGAGGAGATACGAGCCGAGCTGCTCAGCCACTGCGAGGGAATATCACAAACCGAAACGCGTGCGGTCCATGCCCGGGTTCCCCTTCATTTTTCAGACTTTGAGGCGCGTGTCCCCTAGGCGCCCGCGAAGACGGAGCGTGAGCTGGCCTTTTCCGAGGTCGAACACACAGACCTCCGCGTCGGCCGTCGTGAACGCGAGCTCGCCATACATCCCGCTGACCGAGACCTGCGCGACCTTCGAGCGCGACCTATGAAGCACGGCGGACTCCTCCATCCCGGCGATCGAAATCGCCGTTCGGTCGTCATCGAGGAGGATCAATCCCGGCGCGCGTTCCTTTGGCGTGCGCGCGATCCCGACGACGACGGTCCCGCTCGGCGCCACCAGAACTTGTTCCCGATGCGCAGAGCTGACTCGAAAGGTCGACGCGTTCAGTTGAGCTGCGATGAGGTCCATACCTTCCCCCGAGCGGCCGAAGAACACGCATCCAGCCGACCGCGGCAGAACCTCCGGAATCGAAGCGACGCCGACATCGAGAGCCGGATCGACCAGCGCCGGCGCGCTCCCTCGAAACGAGACCGGACCCAGCGTGGGATCGTACAAGAACAAGCCGTCGCCGCTCCCTTCGACGCGACCCGCAAACAGGAGGCGTCCGCGCACGAACGAAGCCCCTCGCACGTCACGCGCGACCACCGCCGGATCGGGAAAGGCGCGCGCGACGAGCACGAGCCTCCGCTGTTCATCGACGAAGGCCACGCTCTGCGCCGTGCGCCGCTCGTTGTCGACGACCCACAACGGCCGCAGCTCCGCGGGCCCCGGCGGGGCCTGGAAGAATCCCAACCACTCGACGGGAGGCGCGACCCGTCCGCCGCGCTTGCCGTGTTCGACGAGCACCAGATCGGGACCGCGTCGCGTCAGCAACACGACGTGCCCGCGGCTCCACGAAGCCGCGTACGCCTCCTGACCTTTGGCCGGTCGAAAGACGAGCGGCGGCGGCACCGTGGCGCGGATCGAGCCTGGGATCACGATCGCCGCGACTCGCCCGTCTGCGAGGCCGACGAGGAGCCGTCGTTCGAAACCGAAGATCGGCGCGATCGAAGGATCGACGTCGACCTGGACGCTCGGCGTGACGTGCGCGGGCACACCAAAGGGATCACGAAGCAACCGAACCGTGTCCTCGGACGAGGGCAGGGCGAGGTCTATCCAATCGGAGGCAGCCTTCTGCGGCCGTAGCACACGCGCGCGCACCGAAGGCTTCGCGGGATCCCAACCGTCGCCGAGCTCGAGCGAGGACGCGACCTCGAAGTCTCCGCCGCGCGCGAGCTCGACGATCGTGTGACCTCCAATGATCCAGATGTCGTCCGGAGCTTTCGGTTCGAGCAACTGGCTCCACCGCCGCAGCTGATCCGTCGAAGGGGGCTCGGAGGTGCGCGACTCGAGCACCCGGCGAATCGAGGCGGGCGAGATCTCGGTGATGATCCCGAAGCGGGAGTCTTGAAACACGGCGAACGCAAATGGGACCTTGGCCTCGAGACACCGAAGCTCGAGGGCGAAGAGCGCGGCGAGGCCCACGACACGGGGCGCGCCGAGCACCTCGGGTCCGGCGTCCAACATGACCAGCGAGCGAACGACGCCGGCAGGGCGGCGCTCGGCCGGCGCGAGGTAGTTGAGCTCGCCGACGGCCGCGCGCCGCAAGAACTCCTCCTCGACCTCCATGGCGAGCGCCCACTCGGAGACCAGCAGACGCTCGGGACGACCGCGGCGCGAGATCCCTTCGAAGCCATCGGGCTCTCCGCGACCGCTGCCACCCGGGCGCGAGAGCGGGCCGATGAAACGAGAGATCCGCAGAGCCAAGGGCCCCAAGGAGAGCGCGAGCTCCGGCGGAAACATCGAGAGGACCCGATGAAACCGAGCCAACGCGCGGGGCAGCGTCACGACGGAGCCTCGAGCTTCGAGCGAGACAGCGGTCGAGCGGCAGCGACCGAGACGGTCAACGCGGGACTGGGACAGACCAAGATCGGAGCGCTCAGCGAACGAGCGAGCACTGCGGCCTCGAGCACCTCCACGGGAAGCTCTGGAGCCAACGCGGTGGGAAGCAAGAGCGACGGCGCTCGCGCATCGCGACCGAAGTAGAGAACCCCGTCGACCCAGGGGAGCTCGCTCCCGAGGAGAATGAGCACACGCTCGTCTCCCACGCCGAGAAGGCGATCGAACGAATCGGAGCGAAGGAGCTTCCTGCGGAGGCGGCGCGCCACCTCATCGAAGGCCAACAGCGCGCGCGGCTCGAGGGGCTCCAGGCGATCAACCCAACGAAACGAGATCACCCGACGCTCCGAGGCCCGGTCTCCTCTTCCAAGTCGGACACGATCCGTAGCCGCAAGCTCGCGAGAGCCGCAGGGAGTGAGTGAGCCGGAAAGCCTGCGTCGATCTCGCGAGCCAGCCCCTCGAGCCTCAACAGAAAGGACTCGTCTCGCTCGGCCGGAGCCTTCGCGTAGAGCGCGGCCCCAGCCTCCTCGAGGCGAGCCGCTCGAGCCAACAGACCTCGGCTGGCCTCGGCCGCCGCGGCAGACAAAGCGGCGTTCTCGGAGGAGGTCAACAGCGGTCGAAGGACCTCCTTCGCGATCTCTTGGTGCTCCGACGTCGGGACCGCATACACGAGCGGCCACAGATCGGCGGGGCTCGCGACCGTGCGACCCGCGAGCACCGCTGCGGCAGCCACCAGTCGCTGCGTCTTCACGGCGCGTCGGTCGGAGAGAACGACGCCTTCCTTCCTTAGTCGCCGTAGAGCGTGCGCGAGCTCCGAACGCACTTGGCCGAGATCGACTGCGGGGACCTCCCGCGCCAAACCGTCGAGCTCGGACAGAGAGATCTTCGGGCGATCGGCCTCCGCGAAGAGCTTCCACCCGCCGAGCAAGAGATCTTCCATGTTCGGATCAGGGACCGGCTCGAGAAAGACCCGAACGAGAAATCGATCGGCGAACGCGGCGAGCGACTCGTCGCTCGGGAGCGCGTTCGAAGCGCCCACGCAGACTCGAAGCGGGCACGAGATCCGAGCGCGCCCTCGACGAAACGTACGCTCGTTCAGGATCTCCAACAGCGAGTTGAGGATGGCCGTGGATCCGAGAAAGACCTCGTCGAGAAAGGCGACCTCGGCCTCGGGCAGCATGCCGCTCGTCTCTGTCTCGATGATCCCCTCTTTGAGCTTGCGCAGATCGACCGGTCCGAAGATTTCACTCGGCTCGGTGAAGCGGCCGAGCAGGTACTCGAAGTAGACGCCGCCCAACGCCGCAGCGACGCGACGAACCGCATGGCTCTTGGCCGTGCCGGGCGGCCCGATCACCAGCAGGTGCTCGCGAGCTACGGCCGCAAGGCCGACAAGCTCCACGAGGATCTCACGCTCGACGAGACCCTCGGCCGCGCCCGAGAGCGCAGCGCGAAAGACCGAGGCGGTTTCGGACAGGGCCACGAGGACGCATGATGCACCAGGTCCTCCCCGGACAATCTGCGTTTTTTGTTTTCCGGCGGGCGGCCTGCGGCGACGAACACGCTGAGCAGAAATTCTGCGAAGGTCTTCTGTTGATCCGCACGCTCACCTTACGGCTAGAGGCACCCGGCTTCCGTCTTCTCGCCGCCACGTCGTTCGAAACTCTCGATCATACGTCCACACCTTCAAGTCGCGATCGACACTCGTGGCGATCACCAGCTCGCAGAGCGCAACGAGAGGAGTCGTGTCCACGAGGATCAAGCGCCCCTCCGGAGCCTTCGAGCGATCATGTCACGGACTGCTTCACGATCCGTCGTGTCGAGCCCGGGCGGAGGAATGGATCCGTCGTCGGGGAGCTCTGCGAGGACTCGCCCGACGAGCTCGGACGGCTTCTCGGTCGAAGCGTTCGGTTTGATGCGACGCTCGTGCTCTGCTCGTATCGCCCTGCGCACGAGCCCAGAGATCGGGATCCCGGCCGCGCGGAGCTCGCGGACGCGTTTCATGTCTTCCGAGTCCAATCGCACGTTCAAGAGCGTCACGGTCCCATTGTAAAGACGTACACCACGCGGCGCGACAACTCCGGGAGGCTGCGGACCAGTTGAAGATCACTGGGGCCTGGTGGACTCTGCTCGGGCGCCGGGTGCGACGTGATTGTTTCTTGGCTGGCGATCTTGTTGGCGTCCGACGTCGCGGTCTGGGCGTCCCCGAATGCTCGGGAGGTGACCGAGTTCTTGGAGCTCTTCGTGGACGCTCGATCGGTGGTGGACACCTCGACGCGCGGCCCGAGCCTGGAGGGAGCGCGCCGACGCTCCGACCTCGACGAGCCGCTCGTCGTCATCATCGATGAGCAGAAGGCGTCGCTCTCGGTATTGCGCTCCGACGGCACGACGGTGACGCGTTCGCTCGGCGCCGACGCGATCGTGCGCTCGCCCTACACCGTCGCAGTTTCCGCGCGTGAGCTGATCGAGCTGGTGCAGGCTCGCCCGGAGCGAAAAGGGGATCGGGGCACGACGTTCGGGATCGGCGCGGCGTACGCGTCTTCGTTCGATCCTGGCGGCGGACCCAACACGTCGCAGGTCGAGCTGGCCGTGTCGATCTTGGTGCGACCGGTGAGCAAGGTCTTCGTTCGGGTCGGTCCGAGCTTTCGACTCCCGTTCGCGGTCACGCGATCGGTGGTATTCGAAGGCAAGGGGGTAGACGTGTCCTATCGTCGGTTCGACGGCGCGTTTTCGCTGGCGGCCGGACTCGAGTCGGACGCAGCACGTGGCGCCTTGAGCCTGGGTGTAGGCGGCAGCTTCAGCGAAGCGAACGCGACAGTGAGCGGAGAGAGCGACGTGTCCGACGCGCGAATTTCGCCGGCCCTCACGTTTGAGGCCGAGCTCTCGGTGGCAGTCTGGGGGCGGCTGCAGCTGACCGCCGGCTTCGGCGCAACCTTCGTGACGCGCCCCGCGAGGTTCATCGTGGGCGAGCGCGCGGTCTTCGAAGAGGACCCCGCCCGACTCACCGCCCGAGTTGGCTTGGACTTCGAAGTGCCGGATTGAATCCGGACTGAATGCGCGTCCGCGCAGGCCCGTGATTGGGTGCGCGACCAAGTTGCGCGAGATGTCCAAGATCATCGCTCGTCGTTAGGAAAACCACAGAGGACGCAGGGCAGGAACGCAGAGAGCGCAGAGGATTCGTGGAGGAGAGCGCTTCGTGCCCTACGCGTTCCTTCTCGGACCGGAAGTTTCCTTCAGCGGATTTCGACCCCGTTGTGACGTACCTTCATGGACGCGCTCGGTGGCGCTCTGAGTGGCTTGTGGCCGCTCCGATTCAGCGACATCCTGCCTGTACGGAATGACTCCGTGAGCCGACCCGCGTCCGTCACGATGGATCTCGACGAGCTCGCGGCGGCCCGCGACCGGGAACTGATCGACCTGGCCCGGCGCGGCGATCCCGATGCGCTCGAAGCCATTGCGCGCCGTGAGCTTCCGCGCGTGCAGCGGCTCCTGATCCGCCTGCTGGGGCCGCGATCCGACCACGAGGATCTCGTCCAGATCGTGTTCCTCGAGCTCTGCCGGGCGCTCCCGGGCTTTCGCGGCGAGAGCAAGCTGAGCACGTTCATCGGCGGGATCACGATCCGCGTAGCACGACGCGCGATGCGTCCGACCGCGTGGGGCCGTCGCCGCACCGAGCTTCCCGAGGACGTGGAATCTTCGGCCGCCGGGCCGGAGGCGCTCGTGTCGGCGGCTCAGGAGCTCGCTCGAGTGCAGCGGGCGCTCGAGAAGATCGCGCCGAAGAAACGCGTGGCCTTCTTGTTGTGGGCCGTCGAGGGCATGACGGTGGAAGAGATCGCCGAAGCCACGGGCGCTGGTGTCGCCGCCACGCGCTCGAGAATTTACTACGCGCAGAAGGAGCTTCGCGCGAAGGCGGAGAGAGACCCGGCCCTCAAGGAGCTGCTCGGGAGGTCGAATGTCGGCGCCGAATGATCGCGGTCGGCTCGGCCCCCTCGCTGATCGAGTCGATGGGCTCGACGAAAAGGCACAGGCTCGAGTGCTTGCCGCCGTAAGAGCCGAGGGCCCGAAGATCGTTCGCAGAGCCCGGATCCAGCGCGTCGTCACGCGCGTCGGTGCCGTTGCCGCCGCGTTGACGCTCGCAGTTTGGATGGCCCAGCGGCCCAGCGACCTAGCGCCGCAACGTGAAGATCCGATCGCCGCGGCTCCGAACACTCCTCGATCGACTCCGAACGCGACGCCGAGCGCGCCCGGCCCGCAGCTCGCCGTCGCTCCGCGAGCCTGTGAGGCTTGGTCGCCGGCGTCGCAAGGATTCGTTCGCGAGGGCGGCGTCCAGGTCCTCGATCTCGGTCGTCGCGGTCGCGTGGTGGCGACGAAGGGCTCCCTCGTCGAGCTCGAGGTGCGCTCGAGCTGCGAGACCCTCGTCTCCGTGCGCTTCGGCTCGGTCTTCGTCCGCGCCGACGACCTCGGCAGCGGCGCCTTGGTGGTCGCGAGCAAAGAAGGCCAAGTCCGCGTGCTCGGCACCGTGTTCTCGGTCGAGAGCGGTCGCGGGCGCTGGGTGATCGAAGTCGCCGAAGGCAAGGTCGAGGTCGAACCGATCAGCACCGAGCCGACCACTGTGGCCGCCGGACAACGCTTCGAGCTCACCCCAAAGGGTTCGCAGAGATCGACGTTGTCGGCCAAGCGGCTCGCGGAGCTCGTCCATCACGCCGCCGCAGAGGCGCGCGTCGCGCATCTGGAGCCCGAGAAAGAAACACGAACAGCGCCGGAGGCCGCGGCGCGCGCGAAGCCCAAGCCCGACCCCGCGGTCGAGCCCGGTGGCCCGTCTGTCGCCCCTCTCAACGAGCCCCGCGAACCCAAGCGCGCCGTCGTTCCGCGTACGCCCCTCGAGCTCTTGCGCGAGGCCGAGACGCTGCGCAAAGACGGAGAGCTCGACGCGGCTCGACGGATCTACCGCGAGGTCGCTTCAGGCTCCGGTGAGACCGCGGAGGCCGCGCTGCTGCGGCTCGCCGGACTCGAGCTCGAGAAGGACGAGCCCGTAAGAGCCAAGGCGCTCGCGCTGGAGCTTCGGCGACGATTCCCTTCTGGAAGGCTCGCCGTCGAAGCCACTTGGATCGCCGTGCGCGCCGCGACCAAAGACGGCGCGATGCGTGACGCCAAGCAGCTCGCCGAAGAGCTCGTCGCACGCTGGCCCTCCACGCCCTACGCAGACTCCGCCCGCGTCTGGTTGCGTGAGCACCCCGCGTCTCCATGACGCGAATCAACACGAACGCCATTGCCCTGGCGCTCTTGACCTTCAGCGCATGTCGACCCGTAGACGTCCTCTTGCTCGCGCCATCGGTGGACGCAGGCACCGAGGGTGACGCGAGCCCGGTGGACGCTTCGATCCCGCCGATCCCCGATCTGCTGGGCCTGCGCATCACGCCCGCTTCCTCCGCCGAAGAAACCGATCCGAGCGATCCGGCCATGCTCACGTTCGCCGCGATCGGCACGTTCGCGACCGGAGAGCGGGACGTGACGACCTCGGTCACCTGGCGAGTGATCGAGCCGCGATTCGGCTCGGTCGAGCGCGGCGTGTTCACCTCCTCCGGCATCGGCGGACTGGTCCACGTCGAAGCCAGCTCTGGAGACGCCGTCGCTCGCGCTGATCTGCGTCTCACGCTCGTTGCGACTCGGTGGCTCGGCAACGGATCCGATCCGCAGTCCCTCTTCGACGCAGCGCTCGACGGCGCTGACCAGCTCGCCATCGTCCATCCGAGCCACGAGACCGCGCTGCCTCCGAACGTCGCACCGTTGCCCATCGACCTAGAGTCCGTAGGTTTCGATCGCTTCGAGATCTCGATCGTGAGCGGCGTCGCGGACGTACGCGTACGATCGAGAGCCGCCCGATTCGAGCTCGACCGCAAGCTATGGACGGCGATCTTGGAGACGCACGAGGGCCTCTCGTTCACGCTCGGCGCGCGCGCTCTTCGAGCGTCGGCACCTACGACCTCGGCGCGTGCGCCGAACGTGACGCTGTCCGTCGAAGAGCGCCCGATCGAAGGATCGATCTACTTCTTTTCGACCGAGACGAGCGGAATCCAGCTCACATCGTTGGGCTCCAAGGGTTCGACACGTCTGCTGCCCCAGACGGGTTGCGGCGGTTGCCACGTCGTTTCACGCGACGGTCGACGCCTCGCTTTGGCCAGCGGTGACGTCCGGCCGCAGATCGTGAGCCTCGCGACGCTCGAGGTCGTCTATCCAGAGTCGGGCGAAGCGGGGGAGTCCTTCGCCTTCGGAGCGTTCTCGCCGGACGGAACGCGGCTCCTCTACGGCAGCGGGGAGGCGCTGCGCTTGTTCGACGTCGATCGCAAAGAGACCATTCGTGAGATCGAATTCGAAGGCCACCTTGGGCAGCCCGACTGGTCGCCCGACGGGCGTTTCGTCGTGTTCGCCTACGCACCCGAGGAGCGCGGTGAGCTCGCGCCGAAGAGCGCGTCGGGTACGAGCATCGCTCGAATGGCCGTGCTCGACGGAGATCGTTTCGGCTCGATCCAGATCCTGGCCGCTCCGGAAGCGAACGAGACCCTGTCGTATCCCGCCGTGTCTCCCGACGGACGCTTCGTCGCCTTCGTTCGATCCGAGGGATCGTCGAGAGATCGCGCGGCATCTCGAATCCAGCTCGTCTCGATCGACGGCGGCAGCCCCATCGCGCTCCCCAGGCTCGACCGGCGAGGCAAGGCCGGCGTGGTTACCGAGCCCGGAAACTCCCAACCTACCTGGGCTCCGTCAGAGCAAGCCGGGATCGACTGGCTCGTGTTCTCGACGACTCGGATCGTAGGCTCGAAACGTTACGAGCTCGACCAACTCTTCGCGAGCGCGATCCAACTCAGCCGGGTCACGACCGGCGAGGATCCGAGCGCCGCAGCGTTCTGGCTCCCGTTCCAGGCGACGACGTCCGGAAATCATCGCGCCGTCTTCGTCGGCACCGGTTGCGCACGCGCGAAGGAGCTCTGCGATGGGTTCGACGACGATTGCGACGGCGAGGTCGACGAAGGCTGCTGCACGCCGTCCGAAGAGCGCTGCAACGGAGTCGATGACGACTGCGACGGTGTCATCGACGAACGGTGCGGCTGCGCACCGGCCGAGAACTGCACCAACGGCGTGGACGACGACTGCAACGGAGACGACGACGGAGCAGACCCCGCATGCCGAGACGAGTGACCCAAGAATGGGTCACGCCGTCGACTTCGTTCCTGGCTCATCGGAGAAGCCGGACTCGAAATGGGCGGCGCGTGGAGTACGATCGAGTGATGAAGCAATTCCTCGCCCTCGTCGCGATCGCCTCTGGCTGTAGAAGCGAAGTCGAAGGCCCGCGAGACGCAGACCTCAGTCCGGATGCGGCCCAACACGTCGACGCCCGCACAGACGCGGGCATCGACACGGACCTCGGGACCTTCGACGCGGAGCTCGACGACGCGACCGGCGACGACTCCGACGCAGCCTCCCCTGACGCCGGTCAGGAAACGCTTGCAGCCCAATATCCCGGCGACGAAGGCCTCGGGAGCGACCCGGCGGTCGTTTGGTTCGAAGACTTCGAAGGTGGAACGCTCGCCGCCATCGGCGCACGTTACGACCAGGTTCGAGACAACGGACGCATGACGCTCATCTCGGACACTCCAAGCGGAAGCGGTCATGCGATCTCGATGCGCGCTGGCGGGTCCGAGCAGGCCGTGGACCTCTACAAACAACTCGCCGACTCGGACGAGTGGTTCGTGCGCTGGTACGCGCGTTACGAGCCTGGCGGACAGTGGCACCACTCAGGCATGTGGTTTGGCGGTTACAACCCAGCTTCGCGATGGCCGAGTCCCAACGCCGGACGCCGTCCCGGCGGCACTGACCGCTTCTCGATCGCGGTAGAACCGGTCTTCGACGGCCCCATCGGAAAGCGATTCGATTTCTACAACTACTGGATGGGTATGCACTCCTGGATGCAGGAGCCGATCAACGACGACGGTACGGCCTACTGGGGCAATGCGCTCGTGCACCGCAACGGTTTCACCGTGGACGAGGGGAACTGGGTCTGCATGGAGGCGCACGTTCGGCTGAACTCGGCGCCGAGCGGCGCCGGAGGGGCCATCCTCGAGGTGTGGAAGCGCGATGAGCTGGTCGAGCGGTTCGATGAGCACGGACCGATGGGCTATTGGATCCGTGACAAATTCTGCCCCGAGGCCGCCGACGGTCGCGAGTGCCTCGACTATGCGGACACCGCCGACACGATACTCGACCTACGGCTTCGGTCCGCCCCAGAGCTGAGATTGAATGCCTTCTGGCCCCAAAACTACGTGACAGAAGCGAGCCAGTGGACGCTCGATTTCGATCAGCTAGTCGTGGCGACGCGACGCGTAGGCTGCGCTCGCTGAGCAGGACAGCTCGGCTGCGCGGTCCTCGTATGATATCAGACTAGACATGGCTGACGGCACCACTCCGTCCAAGCGCCTCGTGCGCGTTCCGGGCGCCGCCCGGACTCTCCGCGTAACGCTGTCGGAGGAGCAACTTTCGGGCGAGTCTGAGCCTGACACTTCCGGCAACCGCAATGCTGCCCAGGCCGCCCTCCAGACGGCGTGCGCGGCGGTCGAGAGGCTCGTTCCGGCGCTCGCCGGAATCGAGCGAGCTCAGCTCTGGCAGGCTCTCCACGCGGTTCGCGAAGGCCTCGACGTCATCCTGCGGTCCCTGGGGCTGTCGGACGAGGAGCGCCAAGATGCGGGCGACGAGCTGGTTCGCATCGCGAGCATCGCACAAGGTCACAAAACCGAGACTCGACCCGGTCGACGCCTCCCGTGGTGGCAAGCCATTCACAAGAAGTGGTGAATACGCTCGCAGAGCTGGTTCAGTCATTCAGCCGAAAATCAGCATCAGAAGTCGAATCGAGATCTCCCTCGCGAGCTTCACGAATCCAAATGCGAAGATGGGGCTGAAATCGAGCCGCAGGTCGCGCGCGTCGACCCTGAACATACTCAGAATGCGCTCATAGAAGGCGCGCGCGGGCAGAAATACGGGGTCCGTGAGTTGGTACACGGCGCGCACGAAGGAGCTGTAAGGATTCACGGCGCCAAACGCCCGGAGCCACGAGAGCAGCACGCGCAGGAGCATGGCGAGCTCGTACAGATCGAACGACTGCGCGACGAGGCCGACGATCGTCATACGCGACGGCAATCATCATCGCACGTCTCGAGCGACGCAAGCTTGTGGCCCTTACGGACGCCACGGACCCCTGCTGATCGGATCCCTGCCACCGCGCGCCTAGGGCTCCTCGAGCTTCTCATAGTAACGCCAGTTCCCCGCCGCCTTCAAAAGCCGCACCTTCTTACCCACCAACCCTTCGAACGGAGCTTCCGGTCGGTTCGGCGAGGTCCTCACCAAGAACCCATCGAAAAATCGGCCGTGAACCCCGAACCTGAATCCGGACCCATAGCCCCACGGCGAAGTCGCCGGATCGACCTTCTTTCGAAACGGCGCGTGCGACCCTTCTCCAAACGCATTCTCCGAAGGATACCCACCCGAAATCAGCAAATAATAACTCGAAACGTACCCATGAGGCTCGCCGGGATACTCATTGACCTCGCGCGGCGTGAAGTGGAGCGCCGCTAGCCTTTGCTTCGGCGGAATCGCGTCCAACACCTCCCGAAATCCCAACATCTCGGTGTGAACGAATCGCACGAGGTCGACCGTCGCGAGCGAGATGGCAACGACGGCGACGACGACACCGAGCCCCATCAGCGAGCGAATCGCGATCGCGAGCGATCGTCGCTCCGAGAAGGCCGCGCCGGCCACGGGCACGAACGCGAGGAACGCCATCACGGGCAGCCGCAAGCCGGCGCCCCACCAGTTCACCGGCGGACCAATGTTCGTGGGCAAGAGTACGAAGGTCGCGAGCGAGACCGCTCCGACCATCGTCAGCCGCCGTGAGCGACTTGCGCCCAACGCCAACAGCCCGACGACGGCCCACAGCCACAAGGCCTGGAGCACGTCGTCGACTCTCGAATAGCGATAGGACGCGAACAGCCACTCGAACAAATCGATCGCTCGACGCGAGCGATCCTCTGTCTCCGCAGCAGCGACGAGCGCGGCGAGCGCGGCGTTCATGTCGGTCGATACGCCAGGCACTCGCATCGTCGGCAGGACGACGATCGCGGACACGACAATGGCAACCAAACCGACGAAGCAGGCCGCGACCCTCCGTCGGAAGAGCTCCGTGAGGAGCCACAAAGACGCGAGCCCGCACGTCGCGAGGAAGACGAACCCGTGAAGCAACCCCGTCAACACGAGCAACCCGGCCATCGCGATCGCGTGACGCGCAGCGATCCTCGTCTCGGTCGTCTTCGAGAGCTCCACGAGCTCCGCCAAGGTCAGGACGAACGGAACCAGCGCGGCCGCGTTCGGCGCGAAGCCGCAGTAGACGTGGCGTCCGAGCGCGAGCGGAAGGCACAACAGCGCCGCCCGCTCGTCGACCCCCGCGACACGACAGAGCCGCGCGGTCGCGGGCCCCAGGCCCCCGAGCGCGACCGCCAGCGTCCCGTTCGCCGCCCACAACGGCGGCAACACCACCGCGAGCAGGGCCGCGACCTGCCCGAACAACGCGTTCAGGCTGTGCGCCGGCTCGATCCACTGCGCCAGCGGTGAGCCCGGACGCAGATGGACATACGCCCCGATGATCCCGAGGTGCAGGCCCCAGTCCTGAAACGGCAAGTAAGGAGCAACGAGCGGAACGATCCCCGGCGAGACCAACAGCGCGTAGAGCGCGAGCCGCTTCATCAGGTCTGGTAGAGGCGCTCGATCCGATCGCCGTAGCGTTCATAGACGACGCGACGCTTCACCTTCATCGTCGGCGTCAGCTCCCCGGATTCGATCGTCATCTCCGCGGGCAGCACGTCCCACTTCTTGATTTGCTCGTACCGCGGGAGCGCCTCGTTCACCTTCGCCACGTGCGCGTCGAGGCGCGCACGGACTCGCGGAGACGCCGCGAGCTCTTCGGGCCCGGTCCCTTCCGGAAGCCCCGCGTCCCGCGCGACACCCTTGGAGGCCTCGGCGTCGAGCACGAGCAACGCGGTCAAATAGGGGCGTCGATCTCCAATCACGACCGCCTGAGCGACCAACATGTCGCGCTTCAGCGCGCCCTCGATCGGCTGCGGCGCGCAGTTCTTTCCACCGGCCGTGATGATCAAGTCCTTCTTGCGATCGGTGATCTGAAGAAAGCCTTCACGTGAGATCCGACCTATGTCTCCGGTCTTGAACCAGCCGTCTTCGGTGAACGCGTCCTTCGTGGCCTCCTCATTGCGATAGTAGCCCGAGAAGACGCCCGGCCCTTTGATGAGGATCTCGCCGTCGTTTGCGATCTTCACGTACGTGCCGGGAATGGGCCGGCCGACCATGCCGATCCGTCGGCTCGAAAGTGTGCTCAGCGTGGCCGGAGCGCTCGTCTCCGTGAGGCCGTAGCCTTCGAGGATGGGGATGCCGAGATCCTCGAAGAACTCGTGAACGTCGCGCGGAAGCGGAGCAGATCCCGATCCGAGAAACTTCACGCGACCGCCCATCCCGTCACGAATACGGTCACCGACGAGGCGATTGGCGATCCCTCGACCGAGGCGTGCGCGGAGCCCAGGCTCCTTGCCTTCTCGCAAGGCCTGACCCGCGACGCTCATGGCCGCCAGCGACTTGTCGAAGACGGACACCCTCCAATTCGGGCCCGCCCTCCCTTGCGTCATCACACGCGCGTGGATCTTCTCGAGCACACGCGGCACCACCGCAAAACACGTGGGGTGCACCTCCCGAATGTTGTCGGGGACCTTCTCGATCGACTCCGCGTAGTACGCCTCGACATCGGCGATCAGCGCCAAGTAGCTCACGTATCGCTGCAGGGAGTGGGCGAGCGGCAAGAACACGAGCGATCGCTCACCGCTATAGGGCACGAGCATCGAGGTGGCGTGCACCACGTAGTGGAAGTTGGCGTGTGTGATCATCGCGCCCTTGGGCTCACCGGTGGTGCCCGAGGTGTACACGTAGGTGACGACGTCGGTGCTCTTGTTCTCTGCGACGCGGCGCTCGAACTCTTCGGGGTGCTCCAGGCGATGCTTGGCGCCCATGCGCCGCAAGGCTGACAACGCAATCGTGCGCTCCGGCGCCGGAGCTACGCTCGGACGACGACCCGTCTCCGCGCTCGGCTCGTGCTCCTCGAGGTCGAACAGAATCACGCGCACGTCCCTGTCGCCCAACGCCTCGAGAACTTTCACACGCTGCGCTCGGTCCTCGACGAAGATCACGTGTACGTCGGCGTGTTCGATCAAGTAACGGGTCTGCGACTGCGTCAGCGTCGGATAAATGCCGATGGTGACGCCGCCGATGCACGTGATGGCCTGGTCCGCGAGACCCCACTCGCGGCGTGTGCTGCTCAGGATTCCGATGCGATCCCCACGTCGCGCGCCGAGCTCCACGAGCCCCAACGCGATCTCTTCGACCGCCAGGCGCGCCTCCGCCCACGTGAATCCGACCCAGCGCCCATCAATCTTGGAGTAGCCCGCGATGCGATCGGCCGAGACGCGACACCGCTGGAGGAAGAGGTTCGAGAGCGGCTCGGGAGATGGGATCCGTGCTTCCGCGTCGGACGAGATCGCCACCGGAGTCTCCATCGGCGCACCATACAACACGAAGCCGCCGCGTTGACCAGGGAGTGCCCGCGTGGGACGCGACGGCATGCCCCTCGAACCGGCGTTCCTAGACGATGCGCTCTACGACCCGTCGGGGTTGCTGATCGACGAGCTGCTCGAGGTCGACCGAGTCAAGAGCCTCGTCCGCGTGCGCATGCCGACGCACGCGCAGCTCCCCATCACGGTGAGTCAGCGAGCCGACGAGAAGAAGCACCCGCGCCATGTGTCCGGCGGGCTCATGGTGCACATGACGGGCGTGGCCGCGTTCGCTCACTTCTTCTACGTGCTCGAGCTCCGACACGCAGACGGCTGGACCGGCTACGGCGTGAAGATCCACGAGGCGAAGTTTCTGAAGCTCGCGCCGGTGGGGCCGCCCGTGGAGCTCGTGTGCCAGATGGTGAAGAGCAAACGGCTCGGCGGAAAGATCCTCGCCCGTTACAAATTCGAGTTCTATCAGGAGGGAGGGAAGATCTACGAAGGAGATCAGTCCGCGCTCTGGATCGACACGAAGATCGCGGCCGGAGACGGCGGCACGGAGCTTTGATGGAACACGAGGTGAGCCCCGGGATCTCGGTCCTCCCGCTCCAAACGCCGACGCTCCCTCCGGCGACGCACACCAACTGCTACTTCGTCGGCACTTCGCGCTTCTTCATCGTCGAGCCGGCCACGTACGACGCCGACGAGCGGACCAAGCTGTTCTCGGCGATCGATCGTTGGATCTCCAACGGCCGATCGCCCACCGCCGTCGTGCTCACCCATCACCACGGAGATCACGTCGGCTCGGCTCAAGCCGTACGCGATCGGTACGAAATTCCGGTGATCGCTCACGAAAATACGAGGGCGCTGCTCGAAGGTTTCGTGAGCGTAGACGAGCTCGTCGGAGAGGGCAGCACGCTCGAGGTGGACGGGCGAGCGTTCGAGGTGCTGTTCACACCCGGCCACGCGCCCGGCCACATCACGTTGCGCGATCGCGACATCATGATCGTCGGCGACATGGTCGCGGGCGTGGGCACGATCTTGATCGACCCGGACGAGGGAGACATGGCGCGTTACATCGACGAGCTGCGGCGCCTCGCGGCGCTGAACCCGCGGATCCTCTTACCGTCGCATGGGCCGGCGATCGATCCAGGCACTCCGAAGCTGCTCGCCTACGTCGCCCATCGCCTCATGCGAGAGGCCAAGGTGTTGGACGCCTTGAAACGTCGGGGCGAGTCCACCGCGGGAGACCTCCTAGCGGACGCGTACGACGACACGCCCGCGAGTGTGTATCCGATCGCCGAACGTTCGTGCCTTGCACACTTGCTGAAGCTAGAGCGAGAAGGACGAGCGGCTCGGAGCGGCGAGCGATTTTTCGCCACCTGAGCGTCGCGCGACAGGCAAGCCCATTGACGTCCTGTCGCTCCCGGCGCTCTCGTGTCTCCGGTGGCTTGGTTCGGCCGCGAGAGCAAGGCGCAGGACATCGACGCTCCAAAAGGCGGGCGTGTTCGCGCGCAGCCCAAGACGCGGACGTCCATGACCGGCGTGTATGCGCTCGTCGCCGTGCCCGCGGCCCTGATTCTCACCATCGGTATCGTCATCCTCGTCTACCGACGCACGGTCTTCGACGTGACGATGGGCCTGTTGCTGGTGAGCTTCTGCGCGGCCATCGGAGCGGGCGCAGCGCTCACCCTCGCCGGCATTCGCTCGGACCGAAAGCTCGCCGCGCTCCAGGTCGACTTCGTGTCGAAGGTCTCCCACGAGCTCAAGACGCCGCTCACCTCCATTCGTATGTTCGTCGAGACGCTGAGGCTCGGACGGGTCAAGGAGCCCGAGCAGGTCGAGCGCTGCTTGGACGTGATCGAAAAAGAGACAGAGCGCCTGTCGACGTTGATCGGTCGCTTGTTGTCTTGGGGCGCAATGGAAGCCGGTGCGTTTCGGGTCAGTCCAGAGGCGACCACCGTCGCGGCGCTCGTGGATCGCGCCGTCTCCGCGTTCGCGCCGCAGAACCTGAGCGGTGAGCTATCGCTGGAAGTGACTGTGCCCGAAGGTCTCCCGCCGATCCTCGCAGACGTCCCGGCGCTCGTCGACGCTCTGTTGAACCTCCTGAACAACGCCAAGAAGTACGGCGGAGACTCGAATCGCATCGAGCTGTTCGCGGAAGAACGGCCAGAAGGCACCGTCGCGATCTCGGTTCGAGACTTCGGCATCGGCATCGAAGCCAAACACCACAAGCGGATCTTCGAACGGTTTTATCGCGCCGACGAGCGCTACTCGCAGAACGCCAGCGGAACGGGCCTCGGACTCGCCATCGCTCGACACGTCGTCCTCGCTCATCAGGGACAGATCGAGGTCAAGTCGAAGCGCGGCGAAGGGAGCACGTTCACCATCGTCCTGCCCACCATCGACGCCACACTCAAGAACGCATGAACGAACGCATCCTCATCGTAGAAGACGACGAATCCATCCTGGCCGGCTTGGAGATGAACCTCGTGGTCGAAGGCTACCGCGTGCTCGTCGCACGAGACGGTCGCCACGGCATCGCCACGTTCGAGAACGAACGACCCGATCTCGTGCTCCTCGACATCATGCTGCCGGGTCTCAACGGCTTCGAGATCCTCGAGCGCATCCGCGCAAAGGACCAGACCGTGCCCGTGTTGATGCTCTCGGCGAAAGACTCGGAGCCCGACAAGGTCGAAGGGCTCGGCCTAGGCGCAGACGACTACGTCACCAAACCCTTCGCGCTCAAGGAGCTCCTCGCGCGCATCAACGCGGCCCTCCGCCGACCCAGACTCCGCGTCAGCGCGACCGAGACCATCCGCTTCGGTGAAGTCGCCGTAGATACGCACGCCCAGAAGGTCAGACGCAACGGCATCGAAGTTCCGCTCACCGCCAAGGAGTACGATCTCCTCGTTTGCCTGGCCCGCTCCAATGGGAGGGTGCTCTCGCGAGATCAGATCCTCACCGCCGTGTGGGGCCACGCCTACGAAGGCACCGAGCGAACCGTCGACAACTTCGTGGCGCGCCTGCGCGACAAGCTCGAGCTCGATCCCACGGCGCCCAAGCACATCCAGACCGTGCGAGGCGTGGGGTACCGGTTCGAGGCCTGAGCGCCGAGTGACTTGATCACCCGGGCTGGGTTTTCGACGAGCAACGCGCCCCCGCTCACCGTGACGAAGCCGTGACACGCCGCCCTTACGTTCGGATCTCGAGGGCCCGAACCCATGACCGACGCGAACACACAACCCAGTCACGACTCACCCGCAAGTAGAAGCACGATCGAGCCACGCGAGCAGCTCGACGTCTCCGTCATTCCCTTCGCGCTCATGCACGTCGCCGCGCTCGTCGCGCCCTTTTTGCTCGGTGAGCTCCGGCCCGAGTGGCTGCTCTACACGCTGGGCATGTACCTCGTAGGGATGTTCGGCATCACCGCCGGTTATCACCGGTACTTCTCCCATCGCGCGTACAAGACCAGCCGGGCGTTTCAGTTCGCGCTCGCGCTGCTCGGCACCCTGACTTGCCAAAAAGGCGTGCTCTGGTGGGCCTCCCATCACCGCGTCCACCACCGCTTCTCCGACACCGACCAAGACATTCACTCACCCGTTCGACGAAGCTTCTGGTGGGCCCACGTCGGTTGGATCATCAGCCGCAAACACGACGAGACCTTGTGGGAGAAAATCCGAGACTTCGCGAAGTTTCCGGAGATCGTGTGGCTCAACAAATACTTCCTCGTCGTGAACACGATCTGGGCGATCGGTTGGTACGCCCTCGCCGGCATGCCGGGGCTGGTTTGGGGCTTCTTCGTCGCGACCGTGCTGTTGTGGCACGGCACGTTCACGATCAACTCACTCACTCACCTCTTCGGAAACCGGCGCTACGACACCACCGACGAGAGCCGCAACCACTGGCTCTTCGCGATCATCACGCTGGGCGAAGGCTGGCACAACAACCACCACTACTATCAAAGCACGGCGAACCAAGGCTTCTTCTGGTGGGAGATCGACGTCTCCTACTACGTGCTCAAGACGCTGAGCGTCTTCGGTATCGTGTGGGATCTGCGTAAGCCGCCGAAGTGGGTGCTCGAGAACCGCGAGCCCGGCGAAGTCACCCATCCCGACGCGCAAGATCTCGTCGAGATCAAACAGGCCGCCTAGGCCACGAGGCCCGCGCGCTTCATCAACGCATACAACGCGTTTCTCGATAGCCCGGCCTCTTTGGCCGCGCGGCTCACGTTCCCTTCGTGTTTGTCCAAGAGCGATCGAACATAGCGGATCTCGAACTCCGCGATCACTCGCTCCTTGGCGGTGTGAAAGGGCTCGTCGCTCTCTTTCGTCTCCGGGAAGAGCTGATCGGGTCCGATCGTTGTCTCGTCGGAGAGCGCGAGCGCGCGCTGGATGACGTTGCGGAGCTCTCTCGCGTTGCCGGGCCAGTCGTATTGCGAGAGGGCATCACACGCCTGCCTGGACAGGCTCACTTTGCCGTGGCTCAAGTCCTCCACGTACTTTCGAGCGATCAGCGGCACATCGCAGAGTCGCTCTCTGAGCGGCGGAACCGTTGCGCGAACGACCGCCACGCGAAAGTACAGATCGTCG
This sequence comes from uncultured Myxococcales bacterium, assembly GCA_964463485.1. Taxonomy (GTDB): domain Bacteria; phylum Myxococcota; class Kuafuiibacteriia; order Kuafuiibacteriales; family Kuafuiibacteriaceae; genus CAYXDO01. The sequence continues at coordinate 50,834 of CAYXDO010000047.1, forward strand.
CGAAACGCGCGCGCCTTGCGCATGGCGTCGAGATCTCGGTGCGTCGCGGCGACGAAGCGCACGTCGACCGGGCGGTCTTGTACTTCCCCGAGCCGTCTGATGGTCCGAGCCTCGAGCACGCGCAGGAGCTTGGGCTGCAGGTCGATCGGGAGCTCCCCGAGCTCGTCGAGGAACACGGTCCCTCCCTTGGCTGCCTCGAACGCGCCAGCGTGATCGGACGAGGCTCCGGTGAACGCGCCCTTCTTGTGGCCAAAGAGCTGACTCTCTAGGAGCTGCGCGTGCACGGCGCCGCAGTCGACCACGACGAACGGCCCGCTCGCGCGGTGAGACAGGTCGTGGACGGCTCGGGCGAGGACCTCTTTGCCGGTGCCGGTCTCTCCTTGAATGAGCACGGACGCCTCGGTCTTCGCGACGCGTTCGAGCTGGCCGAGCGTGCGAGCGAGCGCGGCGTGGCTCGTGAGAAACGCACCGAGCTGCGTGACCTTCTCGGTGGGCTCCTGGTGGAGCGCCTCGACCTTCGCGTCGATCGCGCGCGCGCGGAGTTGGCTCTGGCCCAAGCGAAAGCAGCCGTCGGGCGGAATCAAGCAGCGATCGATCCGCGCGCCACCGACCCGCGTGCCGTTCGTGCTCCCGAGGTCGACGACGAGAACACCTTCTGGGAGTAAGCGAAGCTCCGCGTGATAGCGGGACACCGTGCCGTCCGTGAGCACCAGATCGGCGTCGGCGTGGGTGCCTGCGACCAGCGTCCCGGCTTCTCCGACCACCGCCTTGCCGCGATCTGGACCCGACTCGACCTCGATGCGCCAGCGACGAGCCACGAGCTCCGCTCCGTCGGTGAGAAGCAGCCGCTCGGTCCCTACTGGCTCAGTTGATCTGGCAGCACCCATCGATACACGCATAGGGGCCGCAGTTCCCTCCTTGGCGGCACGGAATCCGACACAAACACGCACCGATCGGCTGCAGGCACATGAGCAGTCGGTCTGCGCACTCACGGTCTTGTGTACACGCCAACGCGCAGCGTCCGAGCGGCGTACAGACCTGCCCCTCTCCGCACGAGCTCGGATCGTCACGGTTGCAGGGGACCGGACCTCCGTCGCGCACGCCCACGTCGCGCACACCCGCGTCAGGACGCACACCAGCATCGACGTCACACGAAACCGACGCCGGAACCTCGCTGCGCGTGTCGTCGCAGTCCGCGCCGCGACACCCGAGCCCGAGGCCGTACTCGTCGTAGTCTTCGTCGCTGCACACGCGGGCTACCGGGAGCGGCACCTTGCGCGTACCGATCTCTGGAAATCTCGCCTGCGCGCTCGCGAAGCCCATGACGTCCGAAGGGGCGCCCATCCGCGTCTTTCGAAGCTCCACCACGAACGCAAAATCCTGCGGAGACTTCTCTCCCGACACGATCGGAAGGGTCTGCGGCCACACGTCGTTCGGCGAAGCTCCAAGAGCGTAGCTCTGTTCCTCGAGCAAAGTCTGCCCGTCGATGGTGAACACACGCGCGACGAGTGAGTCGGTCTCGCGCGGAATCTCGAGCGTCGACGTCACCTCTACGAGCAACGACGGCTGCCCCTTGGCGCAGGCGGCGGCCCACAACAGGCCCACCGCGACGATCCCACGTCGCACCGTTCCGTTGTCGAGAGCTTCCATGCCGAGGTCAAGCGGAGGGATGTCCGCGGCGCATCCAGTGGGCTACGAGCCCGAATCTCGGCGCGGCTCGCGGCGAAAGTTCCGAACTTGGAGTAGGCTCCTCCGCCGTGCGAACCCGCGCATTCTTCGTATGCCTCGTCGTGGCATGCTCCAACAAAGTCGAGACACCGGACGCCGGCCCCGCGCGCATCGAAAAAAAGCCGGAGCCCCCCACCATGCTCGCGCCGGGATGCCCGCTGATCGAGCCGACCAAGCGCAAGCCCTTGTCCGAGAATGAACGCGGCGAGAGCGCTCACGTCTTCGTCTCCGAAATGCCCGGAGATCAGGGCTGGGAGCAGACCCTCGTCTTCACCTCCATCAACCCCAACGAGCGCATGCGGCAGGTCCGAACCGCCGTCGTCGACGGCAAGCGTCGTTACCTCTTCGCCTCCACCAGCGACGAAGACAAATGCGAGCGCTTCTACGAGCTCGACGAGGACGCCAAAGAACCCCACGTGATCGCGTCCCATCCCGAGGGGGAAGTCGAAGACCCACGCGCGTTCGCGATCGAGGAGTCGTCCCTCCACTTCCAACTCGGCAAGGAAGTCTGGAAATACGCCCTCGGGAAACGGACGCGCCCTGTCGCGAGCAACTCGGACGCCCTCGGTGGAGCCGCTCGCCGCCAGTACCTCGCCTTCGGCATCGCCGAAATCACGAGCCCCGATCAAAAATCCAAGCTGTCCCTTTCCGGCGCACAAATCACCCTCTACGCGGAATCCGGAAGCCGCGAGGTCCTCGTGAAGCAGGACTTCACGGGCGCCTGGTCGATCGGTCAGGCCGCCTTCTCCGACGACTCGAAGACGCTCTTCTTCGACAACGCGGGCAAGAACGCGTGCATCTGGGAGCTCCATCTCCCCACCAAATCCCTCACCAAAGTCGTGCCCGAGCACGAAGCCGAACATCCGTTCTTCTTCCGAAAAGACGGTCGAGAAGGCCTCGCCTACGTGGAACGCAACACCGTGCGTGTGTCGGTTCGTTCGGAGACCCCGCGAGAGTCCATGCCGCCTTGGAAGATCGCGCCGACCGCTTCCGAGATCGACGAGCTGATCCCCAAGCTCGGCGAATCGAAGTGGCTCCGAGCCGTATCCGAGAACGGACAGACCGTGATCAACGAATACTGCTCCGCAGAGGTCCCGAGCGTCGCGCTCGCCAAAAGCAAGAACCGAGGCTTCCCGCAGCTCGTGTTCGGGTTCGGGCAGGACACCGCGACGATGCGCGTCGTGTACCTCGCGGAGCGCGCCGGAGACCTCTTGGTCGTCTTCGAAGATCCCGATGCGAAGGAGAAGACCGACGGCTATCGAATCCAGCTGCGAAAGAAGAGCGGCGGCTTCGTCACGTGGGGTCACGACACTCGCGGAGGCGACTTCGGAAAAGAGATCACCCACGTGCCCGCCGGACAGGTCTCCGAGGTCATCGCGCTGAAGGTCGAGGACTGCGAAGAGTTGCTCGGGACCATGCAGGCCCAAGCAGGGCCGCTGCTCACGAGCTCTTACTCCGAGAATGGATCCATCGTCGAGGCCGAGATCTTGGGTGCCGACCTCGCCAAGGAAAAGGTCGCCTTCCGAGCCTTCTACGAAGTCGAGGGAGCGGTCGAATGCGGCTACGCCGAGCTCCCCAAGGCCGGCGAAGTCTGGGGCACCTACAGCCTCGAGAAGGACAAAGTGCTCGAGCGAATCGAGGTTCGACCTTCCGCGACGAAGGCCTCCGGGTGCGGCAATCCAAAGTCGGTCGCCGACAAGCGCAAGGCCGCAACAGCCAAGCTTGGAAAGCTCATCGGCAAAGGAAAGATCACGCGCGAGGAAGGCGGATCGCTCGTCGTAGCGGGCAGCGAACGCAAGGTGAAGCTCACGACGAAGACCGGACGCATCGACGGTCAGAGCGCCGACCTCAACACCACACTCAAAGCCGGAGAGACACCCATCTTCGGCGCGCTCTACAACGGCAAGGCTCGCGTGTACGTGCGATATCACGCGGGAGAAGATGGCTCGATGACGTTCCCGTCCGCGGCCGCCGACGGCGGCCTCGCCACCGTCCTCGAGAAACATACGATCGCCGGAAAGGTCTCCCTCAGCTTTTCGCCGGTGCTCAAGGTCAAGGAGCTCTAGGCTACGACGCCTCCAAGCTAAATATGGCCGACCAAGAGATTCCGGACGGTTGGTCCGAGAACGGCGCCGACTCCTTTCGGATGCTGCGGCTGGCCTTCCTCCCCAAAACCTACCGCCCTGTCTTTCACCTCCTCGGCCCCGCCACGGTCGGTTCGATCGCGTGGATCGCTTGTGCCGCAACGCTTGGAGGCCCTTCGTGGAAGTGGATCCTCGTCCCCGTATTACTCGTCGCGGCGAACGCCTTCGAATGGCACGCTCACCGCGGCTTCCTGCACACGCTGGGCAAGGGGCGAGCGCGGCGCCTGTACGAAGACCACACCGCACTTCATCACCGCATCTACTGGAGCCGCCGCATGGCCTTGCGAGACTGGAGGGAGCTGCAGTTCATCTTGGTACCGGCGAGCGCGGTCTACGCCATGCTCGGCTTCAACGCCCTCATCGGCGTCCTCATCGCGTTGACGCTCGACCCGGTCACCGCGCGCCTCTTCTTCATGAGCCTCGTGGCGTACGCGCTCGGCTACGAGTGGCTGCACCTCTCTTACCACCTGCCGGCCAACCACCCGATCGGCCGCCTGGGCGCGATCCGGTGGCTCGCCCGACACCACTCGATCCACCACGACCCGCGCATCATGCGAACGAAGAACATGAACGTGACCGTGCCGCTGTGGGACCTCGTGCGAGGAACCATGGCGACGAGCGAAGAGAGCCAACGGGCGCTAGGCACGCAGGCCGAGAAGGAGAGCGACTAGCTAGCTAGGCCCGATGGGGGCTAGTGGGCCCGGCGAGCCTTGCGCCGCAGCTTCCTCAGCGATCCTCTGGATCGCGGCGCGGCTCGAAGCGCAGATCCGGGGTCCGCGAGGTCGCGCTGGATCTCGTCGGCCGCTCGCTGCCCCGTCTCGATCGCGCCTTCCATGTAACCTTGGAAGTCGATCGATGTGTGCTCTCCCGCGAAGTGCAGGGCGCCGACTTGTTTCCCTTCGACGCCCGCAAACGCCCACTGGCCGGGCTTGTAACAGGCGTAGCTGCCCTTCGCGAAGGGCGCGCTCGGCCAGTGCATGCGGAGCGCCGTGTTGGGTCGGTAGGCGGCAGCGGCTCCCGGGAAGATGGCGTCGATACGCGCGAGCCGATCGGATACTTGCTCCTCCGGCGTCTTCTCCCCCATCGCCACGCCCTCCTGCCCACCCACGAAGTTGGTGAGCAGCCCGGAGGTCCCCGGCTGACCACGCGCGGTGTCCCACAGCTCCTGGAGCCCGTTGTCGGTGATCGTGGAGCCGCTCGCGTTGTGAGTGTCATGCCACACGCGAGACGTGAACTGCGCCATGAGCTTCGCGTTGGTGCCGTATCCGAGCTCATCGATGGCTTGTCGCTGATCCGCCGGCAGCTCGAACTGGAACTCCACGTCCCTCAACAGCGTGAAGGGCAGCGCCAAGATCGCTCGATCGAATTCTTCCGACTTGGCCGTGCCTCCCTTGTCAAAGGTGAGCTCGACCGTGCCGCTCGCGAGCGACTTCACACGCACGAGCCGCTGCTCGAGCTCCACGCCCGAGGAGAGCGCGGCGGCCAGCGCCTTGGGCACTTGCTCGTTGCCCCCGTGGATGTGAAAGCGCTCGTCGCTGTCGCCGTAGACTCTGAACGGATCGGCCGTCTCGAAGTCGATGAGATAAAGGAGGTTGAAGACCGACTGTTGATCGATCTCGAGCCCATACTCGTCGAGATACGCGACGGCGATGATGTCTTTGATGAGCGGGTCGACGTCGGTCTGCGCGTCCAGCCACGCCTTCATGCCCATATCGTCGAGCGTCGCGAACTTGGCCTCGTCGGTCTCCGCGGCCGAGAGCTCCGCCTGCATCTTGGCCGCGAGCGGTGAGAACTTCTCGACGATCTCCGACTCGGGCACGAGGCGTCCCCCGAACCAGAAGGTGTCGCGTCGGTAGCCCGCAGGCTCGTTCGCGAAGAGATCGTCGAGCGTCAGGCCGAGCTCATCGACCAGCGCTCTGAGCAAGATGTGGTTCGTATCGACGAGCTCTCCACCGAGCTCAGCGACCTGCCCGTCCGACAGGCCCGAGTTCGTCGTGAACATGCGACCGCCCACTCGAGTCGCCGCGTCGAAGACCTTCGGCTTGAACCCGTAGTTCGTGAGCCGGTACCCGCACATCAGACCGGCGGCGCCAGCGCCCACGACGGCCACGCGAACATCAGCTCCATAGCGTGTGTTCGCAGGGGGCTCGACAGGATCGTCACCGCAAGCGAAGGGGACTGCGGCAGCCGCGGCCAGGGCCAGCGCCTCGCGACGAGACACGCGGATCGCGTTCAGCTCCGCGGCCGCATCCGATGGCGTCATCCCCTTCTTAGCTGCGAACAAACTCGTGGCCAAACCACGACGAAGCAACGAGAGCGCGCGAGACCGACTCATGAGTCCGCCCTTGTGCCATCGATTCCTTCGCGAGGAAAGTCGCCTTTCAACTCGTACCCACGAACGAGCTCCACGCCCCACGTGAGCGGCGCTCGCGTCGTGAACATCAGCTCGAACCGGTCACTCTCGATGGGCCAAGTCGGGCACGCGACCGTCGAACCCTTCGGCAACGCCAAGAGCCGTTCCTCCATGCGCCGACGGGTCGCCGACGCAAACGCCGTCCAGTTGACGTAGATACTCACCGGCTCCTTCGACTCCCAAGCGAAGCTCGTCGCATCTCCAACCACGATTCGAGCTCCGGCCCCTTCCATCGCCTTCTTCACCATCGAAACGTGCTCCACCGCGACCTCCACCCCGACCCCTTGCGCGCCAAGCCATCGGGCCGCGATGAGGACCCGCCCACGGCCCGCGCCCAAGTCGATCAGCGTCCGACCCCGCCGCAACCCGAGCTTCCACAAAATCCAAATCGCGGACGCCAAGGGCGTCTCCCCGTAAGTCAGATCGTCCGGATCGAGCGCCGCCGTCCGCCGCACCGTGGACTCCGATCGAGCCCGCACGAACGGAGAGTCCAGCCACTCCGCCCGCCAGATCCCGAAATACGGACGCAAGAGAGAAGGTCGCATCGCCAGCAGCATCAAGTCAGTCGAACGAAACAACGAGGATCGAGCCAAGCGACCGATCAAGCTCATCCCGATCTAGCTCATCCCGATCTGCCGCAGCGAGCCAACCTAGCCAACGAGTCAAACGCGACGTCGCCGGAAGACAAACGCCATCAGCGCCAGAGCCCACCATCCGGACCCGTCGCTCTGCGTCGCGCTGCATCCGCAGCCCTTGCCGTTCAGGCCGTTGTGCGCGTCCAACAGCCGCTCGATGTCCGCGGATCGATCCGAAATCAACGACCGCTCCTCGAGCTGCTCGATCTTCGCGGCCGCGGGCATCGCGTCCAGCTGCGTTCGATCGACGCCGTTGCCGGAGTTGGATTCGAAATAGATCACCTGGCCCGTCTCTTCGATCTCTAGGCGCACAGGCGCCTCCGAGCGACTCCGGCCGAGCCCGCACTCGAGGTACGCGGTCGCGTTGTGGACGTTCGAGATGTCCGGAAGATCCGATCGAAACGAGAACTCCGGGTCGATGGTCATCTCCTCGGGCGACAGCATCGTGAACAAACGCGTCGCATACCGGTGCCGGTCGAAGAGCGATTGCGCCCGCATCTCGGGCTCCACGAGCCTCGTCCAGAGCTCCGTCACGGCCACGCTCGGATCGAAGGGCACCGGCGCGATGCTGAACGTCCAACACTGAGCGCAATTGAGGAACTGAGCGCGCGACAACCCACCCTGCTCGAACGCCTCGTCGGGGAGTTGGCGCGCCACGATCGCAGCGGCCTCCTGCTTCACGATCAACCCCTGCCGCGCGACCTCCTCGACGAAGCTCCGAGCGTCCGTCACCGAGAGGAGTCGTTGTTGGTCATACGATCCCGGCGTGTAAATCTGTCGATCGAAGATCCGCGCGGAACCGGCGAACTCCGTCACGAAGGCGTTCCCTTGCCCTTCGTCCGCGGCCTTGGAGACGACGTCGCGGTAGTTGCCGCCACCTCCCGTCCAGTCGATCCGCGCCAGATTGAGCTCCACGTGAAAGTAATTCTTGGGAATCGCTCGACCTGCATCCGACAACACGAGCGCGGTGACGTCCATGTCGCTCACCGCCGCGATCGCCGTGAGCCGAATCGGGACGCACGCGTCCGCCGCGTCCATCGCGACCCACACCGGCTGAATGTCTCCGACGTCCTGGTCGTTCTGAAGGCGCAGCGCGAGGAGCACGTCGCCCTTGTGTACGTAAGGAACGACAGACTTCATCATGTCGTCGGTGACCGCGTAGCCGTTGTCGACGAGCCACGTCCGCGTCGCCTCGGGGTCGTCGCTCCGAATCACCGACGACTCATAGGGTCCTATCGCCCGCTGCTCGAGCACCGTCACGCCGGCGTTCTTGGGAGCCTCTGGCGCAAAGTTCGCCTCCGACGCCGAAGCGAACCGGAGGCCCCCGCTCTCACAAAGACCCTCCTCCTCGGTCGTCACCACGAACCGCGGCGCCGTCAGGTTGTTGGTCGCAGAAAACACCGTGCTCGGCGCGACCTCGACCTTCGTCGGCGCCGATTGCAGCGGCAGAATCCACGCAAACTCCCGCGGCGAGCCCTGGTAGCGAATGTTGATGATCGCCTCCACCTTGCCCTCGGCAGGATCGACCGAAAACACGATCTGCTCTCCTGTTTGAACCACCGGATTCTGGCCGTTGCAAAACAGCCCGCCGCAGGCTTCCGCAGGCGTCGAAAACCACCCTAGTAGGCTCGCGCTGACCAAGGCCCCAAGAATTCCGCTTCGCATCCAGCTCGGATGATCGTTCGACATCGCAGACCTCGCAAGCATGTGGCGGGCCAACGACGGCGAACGCTCCTATTTCCCTGCGCGGCCCCTGGTTCAGACAGACGTGCCCGACACCTTCGGAGATCCGCGACCGAACTGACCGAAGACCGCTCACGGGCAATCGATGGGACCGTACGGTAAAGACTGATCCACCGCGAACCCCAGCACCAGCGAGTCCCGGTGCCCGGTGCCGAGGTGGTCGTGCGCCTCTTCCGTGAACCCGCCGATCGCGGTGTTCGAGCCAGGCCCCGTCTCGTAGCCGGCCGCCAACACCACCGCGCGGCCATTCTCCGGGTTGAACGCGATCATGCGAGCTCCCGCGCTGGGTCGATGGCGCCAATACATGTTCACGTACCAACTCTCCGCGACCACCGGCAGCGGCGATCCAAAGGAGCCTTGACCGAACTCTGACCCGCCCTCGCCCGCCGGCGCCCACGGCTCGGTGCGACTCATCGTGTACCCAGTCGCGGCCTCTGACAGTGCGTAGTGCTCCGGAATCCCGTCGTAGAAGCTGCTCGGCCATGAGCTTCCAAAACCGTCGTCGACCGTCACCAGGTGAGCTTCCTTCACCACGGCTCCGAACGCAGGCGTCGAAACGAATCGACGCGTTCGACCGTCCGCGGGATCGACCCCGTCGTAACAGTTGAAAGTCACGTCCGTCGCGCACTCGGTCCAAGCCGTCGCCAACTCCCTCGGCTCCATGGCGCAGAGGCCGGCCGGGAGCGGCGAGAAAAACACGTCGAGTCGATATGGCCCGGCGAGCTCCACGCCCGAGCCATCCACCCAAGTGTCCACGACGATGAAATAGGCCCCCGCTTCCACGAACGTCGAGACCTCGACGTTGTCGCGCGCCAAACAACCCGAGCCATCAACCTGTCCGCCTTGCACCAGGTGAACGTCGACATCGACTCGATCTCCACTCACATCGTCGACCACGACCCGCAAGAACCCAGGCGTACCGAGCTCGAGCGAAAAGAAGTGCTCCGGACCGGACTCGTCGAGACCTACCGAGCAGTCGTAGGTGTCGATCGAGTCATTGACCGACGAGCGCGTGTCACCGCTGTGAGAGTAAGGAAATAGCGCGATCACGAAGGGACACGAGGGGCTCCCGTCTTCGCAAGAGACGCCAGCGTCGATCGGCGACGCGTCGGCGTCGACCGCGACGTCGGCCGGCGAGGCGTCATCGCCGCCGTCCATGCCCACCTCCACGGCTTCCGCGTCGTCAACGCCAGCGTCGAGAACGTCCGACCCAACGCCCGCGTCGTGCCCCGAGTCCAGTCGAGCCCCATCCCGCGCCGAAGCGTCTCGGCCCGCCGAAACCTCGATCTCGTCGGAGCTCGACGAGCACGCCAACATGCCCGCGATTGCGAGGTAGCGAAGAAAAGACACAGCTCGTTCTATCGGAAAAACATCGAGAGCGCGAAGTCAGCGCGGCTCCTGGGCGCGCCTCATTCTTTTTCGTGTTTGAGATCGCGTCGCATCAAGTCGATCACCGACTGCTTCACCGGCTTGTCTTCGTAGAGGATCTTGTAGACCTCATCGGTGATCGGCATCGGGACACCTTCTCGCCCAGCCAGATCCCGCGCGGAACGGGCGGTCTTCACGCCTTCGGCGACCTGGCCCATCTCGCGCAGAATGACGTCGAGCTTCTTGCCGGCGCCGAGACCGAGACCGACCCGGCGGTTTCGCGACAGGTCTCCGGTGCACGTCAAGACGAGGTCCCCGATCCCCGAGAGGCCCGCCAGGGTGAGCGGATCGGCGCCGAGCTTCACCGCCATGCGCGAAATCTCGGCGAGCCCGCGCGTGATGATCGCCGCGCGGGTGTTGTGACCGAACCCGAGGCCATCTGCGCAGCCGCACGCGATCGCGATGACGTTCTTGAGCGACCCACCGAGCTCCGCGCCGATCACGTCGTGCGTGACATACGCCCGCAGCCAGTCGCTCGACATCGCGGTTTGGATCTCCTTGGCCGTGTCGAGGTCCCTCGACGCGACGACGACCGCGGTAGGCGCGTGCACCGCGACCTCCTTCGCAAACGACGGCCCTGCCAGAAACGCCAGGCGATGCCTCGGCAAGATCTCGGCGAGCACCTCACTCATCAACTCGAGCGTGTCGTTCTCGATCCCTTTGGATGCGCCCAGCACGGGAACGCCTTCAGGCAAGAACGCACTCGCGGCCACCCACGTCTCCCGAGTCGTGTGAGAAGGAACCACGGACAACACGATCTCCGCGGACCGGAGCACGAAGGCCACATCGCTGCTCGCGTGGAGATTCGCGGGAAGGCGCGCGCCCGGAAGATACTGGGCGTTCTCGCGCGTGGACTCGATGGCGTCGGCTAGCTCACGACGTCGCGCCCACAAGCGAACGTCGTGGCCCACGTCGGCAAAATGCTTGGCCAGCGCGGTGCCCCAGCTCCCCGCGCCCAACACGCCAATCGACCGCTTCTCGGGCCCGCGACCAGGCTCCGCTCGCTCCTCGCTCATCGGAACAGACTACCAAAGCCTCGACTGGCCGGGCACCGAAGCAAGCGCTCAACCCTGGCGGAACGGCCGGATGATTCGACCGCGAACTCGATGAACGTCGATTCCACGCCCGTCCAGCTCGCCGCCGTCCGCGTAGTTGAAGCCCATGCCCGCACCGAGATCAGGCAGGCCCGCTTCCTCGAGAAATCGCCCGTGCTGAGTCACCGCGCACGACTGGCCGACGAGTCGAAACAGCAGCCTCCGCAAGAGCGGCTCCGACGCCCACTCGAAGCTCGCGGGTCGCGGCCGGGTGCCGAAGGTCTCTCGAGCCAACTCGACCAGCGCCGCTCGAGGATGGGTCCAACCGCGCAGCGCCCCATTCCACTTGCAAGACACCTCGTTGCCCTTTCCATCGAACAACCAAAGCACGAGGAGATCATCGTCGGCATTCAGCGCGGCCAACGTGGGCGTAGCCAGTCGAACCGACAGCGTGAGCCCGAGGCTCTGAATGATCTCGTCGTTCATCTGATCGCACTCGCGATCGAGCACGACGCAGAAGCCGTCCCCGACAGGCGCGATGAACGCGTCGCGCTCGAGCCTCGCCACGACCTCTCGGACCCTCGGGGCTTCAGCCCGCAACGTGACGTTGGTGTACCAGTTGCCCAAGCCTCACCGAGTCTATACGACTCTGGGGAGCCAACGACACCGAATGCCTAGCGCAGGTCCTTGTACTTGGTGAAGTTGTCGTACGCGAACAGAGCCGCGAACAGCGCAGCGATGGGCAGATGATAGACGTACGCAGCGATCGCCGCGAGCACCGCGACGATCGCCGAAATCAAGAGAGACAACTCGGTCGCCCGCGCCGGAACGATGTGACGGAGCCCCGCGACCAGAATTCGCCCACCGTCCATCGGAACGATCGGCAGCAAATTGAGGAGGCCCCAGCCGAGATTCACCCAGACGATGTCCCACGCAAGGGCGGCCAAAACCGGCGTAGCCGTCAGCGCCGGCACAAACTGACTGGCCAAATAAGTGAGACCGCCGATCGACAAACCCACGAGGGGCCCCGAGAAGCTGACGATCGCGTCCTGCCGGTTACTCAGATATCGACCGGTACCCACCGTGTGGCCGCCCATCGCGTGAAGCTCGATGGTGGCCCACTGGCCAAAACGTCGAAAGGCCAGCGCGTGGCCGACCTCGTGAAGCAGCACGGAGACAAACACGATCGCCACCCACGCCAGCAGCAAATGCGGCTCGGAGATCGACGAGATGTTGAGCAGGACCGCGACCACGAAAAAGATTGGCTGCACTCGAATGGGGAAACCAAGGAACTTGAAGCTCACAGCCACCTCCTGCCCGGTCGAAAACCGAGACGTCCTCCTTGTAGGACCCAAACCCGGACCGGCAACAAGGGCCTTCTCCTAGAGATCTTCTCCTGGGAGCTTCTCCTAGAGACCTTCTCCTAGAGACCTTCTCCTGGAGACGCGTGCACGACCGACCTGCGGCGATTCAGTTCAACCTCCGCATGAACCACGGAGAGCACAGATAAGGAACACGGAGGGCGCGAAGGACTTTTCTCAAAGATCCTCTGTGCTCTCGGCGTTCCTGCTCTGTGTCCTCTGTGGTTTGCCCAGCGCGGAGCGATGATCCTCGACATATCGCGCAACTTGGGCGTGCACCCCCCTAGAGACCTTCTCGCAGAGACCTTCTGATCGAGAGTACAGCCGCGCGGCTAGAGCGCTGGCAGAGTCTGGCCACTGGAAGGGCCGGCGGACCGCCGGGCGCATCGAAAGCCAACGAGCTCGTGCTCGACGAAGGAGGCCGCCCCATGACGACGGTACGTCTTTCCGCCGCGAAGAGACCGCATCGTTGACTCTGTGCCCTCCGAGAGCTCCGTCTCGAACGAGCCCCGCGTCCACTCGAGCAAGCTGCCGCCCATACCCACGAGCCCAAACTCACTCACGTCGGGCGGCGTGTCGATGGATCCACGGCCCCGCTCGGGCGCAATACACGCACGACGCCCGTCGCTGACCTGCGGTCGCTCCGAGGGTCCTTCGACCAACTTGTCGAACGCACAACCTGGATCCTGGTTGCCCCAGGGATATGCGTTTCCTTTCTCACCCGCCGCCGCGATCTCCCACTCCGCGTCGCTCGGCAGCCGGCGACCGATCCACCGGCAGAAGGTCTCCGCCGAACCGTGAGTCACGCAATTCATCGGCAACGTCCCGTCCGTGTCGTAGTTGCAGGATCCCTTGGCGGAGCTGGAGGGCGGGACACAAACGCCCGCCAGAACACAGAGGCGATAGTCCGCGACGGTGACTTCGGTCCGGTCGATCTCATACGAAGAGATTCTGACTTTGGATGCCTTGCGCTCGAGCTCGTCGCAGGTGGGATCCTCTTTGCACCCCGTGTGATACTGACCCCCGGGAATTCGGATCGTCGCGGGATCCGGTCGAGCGAGCTCCGATGGCTTCTCCGTTTGGCGAAAGTAGGCGGCGGCAAGGTCTCGACCCATCGATCCGGCACACAACGCGACCGCGGCCGCGATGAGGAAACTCTCGGTGACTTTCGGGAGCCACCGGGCCGCGTCGGTGACCTCGCGAGTCTCCTCGATCGCCCTCAGAATGAGTCTCGCCACCAACTCGGGTGGCGTAATTTTGTCTTCCATCGCGCGCTGAGTGACCGCGTCGACGACGCGCGCTGGAATCGTCAACGGCGCGAGCGGTTCTTCCGGCAGAGTCACACCGCGTTTGGCAGAGAGTCGGCCAGAGAGGAGCTCGAGGAGCTGCTGGTCTTCAGACCTGTTGGCCCGAGCCGCCAGCATCCGCAACGCTCGAATCGAGCTCACCCGCAACACGAGAGGCTCACGCCGAGTGCCGAACGTGTCCACACGCCGATCTCACCACGACCAGCGGCGCGCTGTCGAGCGCGGGGACTTCGCGTCATGAGTCTTCGCTGGGCCGAGTCGCGAGCTCGAGCTGACCCTCTTCGGAGACCGCAAGCGCGCCGTCTCCGCGCTCATCCGTCAGAGAGAGACGTCCTTCGTCGACATGCCCGAGCCTTCGCCGAACGACTTGGAGCGCCGCCCGCGCGGCCTTGGCTACCACCGGATGGGGCGAACCGGCCGCACGCGCGAGGCCCGGGATCGCCGCCGGCGTCCCGACCTTGGCCAACGATTGAGCCGCTGCCGCCCGAATCGACGGAACCTCCCCCTCCAAACGCGAGAGCAGAAACGCCTCCGCACCCTCGTCTCCCAAAATCGCCAGCGACTCGATCACCTCCACACTCACCTCGAGCGCGCTCGAATAGAGTGACTCGAGCCGCAGGCGGATCACCGTGCGCTCCTGCGGAGGCCGGGCGGCGCCATGCACCGCGAACGCGAACACCGCGGCCGACAGCACGATCCCCTTGTCGGCCAGGCCCGCCTCGATGATCGGTCTTGCTCGTTCCCACCCAAACGTCTTGCCGACATGCCGGATCGCTTTGGCGCGCAAGGGAGGTGTCGCGGTCATCGAAATCTCTCGGACGATCTCATCGGCCTCCCCGGACAAGAACATCGCCGCGACCAGCCGAACGCCGAGGTCCTCGTCAGCGAGCGCGGCTTTCGCGCTCGTTCGCGTTTCGTGGGTGTTCGGAAATCGCGCCACCAAGACCTCGAGCGCCCGCAAGCGCGCGCCGGCGAAGCGATCGGAGCTCGCTCGCTCCATCAACCGGTCGAGCGGCGATCCCACTGGCCCTGCCAGCTCGCGGGCGAGCTGGAGCACCTTCGGGATCGCCGCGGCCGGATCCTGGCGAAGAGACACCTCGACCTCGAGTGTCGATTTCTCGAGCCGTGCCGAAGTCAAGACGAGGAGCAACGACCTGGCGTCCGCGGTCATTCGAGCCAGCACCTCGATCTCTGGCCCGCTGGCAAAGTAGAGCCTGTCGAAGTCCGAGTGTCCGGTCACGACCGGTCGACTCTGGTCCGCTTCGCTCGCTTCGACGAGCTCGGTGGGCAACAGGAGCATGTTCGGAGGCACCAACCCTTCGAGGGCCACGCGAATTCGGACGTGATCACCGAGGGTGAGCGGCGGCAAACGCACGTCGATCAAAAAGCCGTCGTCGAACCCTTCGATCAAATCCCCGCGCAACAGGCTCCTGCGAGCCCACCGGAAACCTTGCCTGGACGAAAGAGGAGCCACCTTCAGACGCCGAAGGTGAGCACGCAGCGCTGCGGCCGTGAGCATCCCTATGAACGACAGCTCGAGGATCACGACTCGCGCCGCCAACATTGCGCGCTTCTCGTGTACAATCCTAGCCCTTCATGAGCACCCTCGAGGTCGCAAAGCTCGGTGACGAAGCCGGGGACGCGCTCCAACGCGGCGAGTTGAAAACGGCCCTCCAAGCCTACCTGCGACTCGAACAAGTCGAACCCAAAAACCCCGCCTGGCCGCGGGGCTCCGCTCTCGTGTTCCGCAAATTCGGCCAGAAAAAACAGGAGGTCGAAGCGCTCGCGCGCGCAGCTCGCATCTTCATCGAGGCCGGTGAAGTGCTGAAAGCCACGACCGTCCTCAAACAAATCCTCGCCATCGAGCCGAACCACGCCGAGGCCGAACGCTGGCTCGAGCGCCTCCATCAGGCCGCGCTCGGTCGCAGAAGACCCGCCAACTCGACCATGCCTCCGCCACGTCCCACTCAACCTGCCTCCCCGAGCGCCCCCATCGAACGCCTCCGACTCTCCGAAGTCATGCCAGGCGCCAGCCAAGAGCATCCTGGGATTTATCTGATTCCACTCGGCGACGACGACGAACCCACCGCAGACCTCCCGCCCAGACCCGTTCCACGCCCAAGCGCCCTCGCCGCCGACGCCAGCGCCGAAGATGTCGCAGTCTTCGCCGTCGAACAAGAGGTCCGAGCCGCTGAAACGCTCAAGAAAGTCCTCCCAGCTACCCCCCTCTTCTCGTCGATCCGACGCCACGACTCCTTCGGCGCCCTCATTACTCACGCAAGGCTCGTCGATGTCCAAAAGGGTCAGGATATTTTCCGGCAAGGAGACCAAGGAGACGCACTCTACGTCGTCGCCGAAGGGATCCTCGGCGTCATCGACGAGGGCCCCCCTCGCCGCGGAATCGCCAAGCTCGACGAAGGCGACTTCTTCGGCGAAATCGCCCTCGTCACCGATCAAGCGCGCACCGCCACCGTCACCGCACTCACCGACGCCACGATCATCGCCATCGATCGCTCCGTCGTGAACGCGCTGATCAGCAACGACCGCGACGTGCTCGGCGTGCTGCTCGAGTTCCTGAAAAACCGTCTCGCCGAGCGACTCCTCCTCGTAAATCCGTTGTTCAGCGACCTCTCCAGCAACGACCGCGGACGCTTGAAAAAACTCTTTCGCTTCCTCGAGACCGAACCCGGCGCCGAGCTCATGACTCAGGGGCAAGAGCCCCCCGGCTTGATCGTGCTCCTCTCCGGACAAGCCGAAGCGGTGCGTCAATCAGGTGACTCGGTCGTGGTCATCGGTCGATTGGGCCCCGGCGACCTCGTCGGAGAAATGTCTCTCCTCACCGATCAACCCGCCATCGCCACGGTGCGCGCCAAGACCAAGTGCTTCGCCATCGAGCTCCCGAGCGCCGCCTTCATCAAGATCGTCCGCGGCCGCCCCGAAGCGCTCGCGTTCGTGCGTGAAGTGATCGAAAAGCGACGGTCCGAGTCCGATCAAATCCTCGCTGGCGCAGCGTACGCCGAGGGCGGCGTCACCTTCGTGTGACTGCGGACGACTCGTTGCATGACGGGTCTCGAGACACCCAACCCTTTGACACCCAACCCACGCGCCCCCTCGCTTCGTCCTCGGAGGTTCTTCCGGCGACGACGACGACGACAGCTCGAGACGCCGTTCGTCGGCGGCAATCGAGTCTCCGTGCTCGTCGACGGCAGCGCCTTCTTCCCAGCGCTCCTCGAGGCCATCGAGAACGCGAAGAGTTACGTACTCATCGAGAGCTACATCCTCGCGTCGGACGAGACCGGCCAACGCGTCGCCAACGCACTCACCAGGAAAGCGGCGGAAGGGGTGGAAGTCGCACTCTCCTACGACTCCTTCGGATCGCTGGGCGTGCTCGAAGACTGGTTCATCGAGTCACTCCAAGCTCGGGGTGTCCTCGTGTTCGAGTTCCTGCCCGTATCCCCGTTCAACGTCGTAGCCTCCATCCAACGGAGAAATCACCGAAAGTCCCTCATCGTCGACGGCCAAATCGGCATCGTCGGCGGCCTCAACATCTCCGACGACTACGCCTCCGTCGAAGACGGCGGCAAAGGTTGGCGCGACACCGCTGTACGCGTCGAAGGCCCCGCCGTCGCCCAGCTCGAGGCCTTCTTTCGACACAACTGGAGGGCGCGCGGCGCCAGACCCCTTCGATCGCTCCCGCTCGGCTGCTCGCCGCGTGAAGGCGGCGTGGAGGTCCGCTTCGACACCAACGAGGGCCGAAGAGACCGGGCCCACGTTCGGCGAGCTTACCTCGCCGCGATCATCGGCGCGCAGTCCACGATTCGACTCACCCACGCCTACTTCACGCCCGACGCCGCCATCGTCAGAGCCCTGAAGCGCGCGGCCAGACGAGGCGTGTCCGTCGAGCTCATCACCGCGAGAGCCACCGACGTGCGCGCGAGCTGGCACGTGGCAAGGGGCCTCTACGGATCGCTCCTCTCGTCGGGCATCCGCATCCACGAGTGGCACGAACGAGTGCTGCACGCCAAAACCGCGGTCGTCGACGGAAGCTGGGTCGCCATTGGCTCCGCCAACCTCAACCGTCGATCCCTTCGCTTCGACCTCGAAGTGAACGCGTTCGCCCGCACCGGTTCGATCGGACCCGAAATGGACGCCCGCTTCGAAGCCGATCGAGCGAGATGTGAGGAAGTCACCCTCGCCGCCCACCGCCGGCGACCCAGGTGGGTCCGCTTTTTGGAGTGGTTTTTCGGGCTACTCAGGCCGCTCTTTTGAGCTTCCTTCTGATTCGGACCGATTCAGACCTCCGATTCAGACCTCCGATTCAGACCTCCGATTCAGACCTCCG
>CAYXDO010000048.1:0-68160 GCA_964463485.1 uncultured Myxococcales bacterium
GACCAACTCCCCCCGCAGCGCACTCAGAGCCAGGCCCGGCTGCACCCATCTGATTAGATCCCGCAGCCTCGATGGTTGCTTCGGAGAGCGAGGCAACGTCACTCATCCGCCGCACCGCAATTGTCATATCACTCGTCGGGAGGACTCTGCCGAGAACGCTTACGCTGAGTCGTGTGTCGTTTCTCGGCCAGCCGCCGCTCCTTGGACCCTGCCGAGGGTCGCGTCTTTTTCCGGGGTGGATCTCGGTGCCAGGCGTCCTGCAACAGCCGCTCGAGCCGGTCGAGGGCCTCGCGGAGGTTCTGCTCGCGCTCGCGATGACGCCCGCACGAAACCAAGATCTCCCCCGAACGGGTGAGTCGCCGCGCGAGCTTCTCGAGCACGCGCGCCTTCGAGGCCGCGTCGATCGACGATGTCGCACTCAACGCCAGCCGCAAGGTGACCCGTGTCTCGGTCTTGTTCACGTGCTGTCCGCCAGGCCCCGACGACCGGCTCGTCTCGACCTGAATCTCCGAGATGGGAATGACGATCCCAGCAGCGATCGTGAGGAAGGAGTCTTCTGCGCCCACGGGATCTCTGGCTCAGCGAACGCCAGCCTCCTTCAAGATTCTGTTTGCGCCGTAGATCCGGTCGAGTGATTCGGTGATGGCACGAACGTCGACCGCGACGGTGCGGTTGGTCGCGGCCTCGAACCCATAGTCACCGCCCAACGAGAAGATGTTGCCGTCGAAGACGAGCCCGACGAGCTCCCCATTCTTGTCGATGACCGGGGAGCCTGAGTTGCCGCCGATGATGTCGTTGTCCGTCACGAAGTTGAAAGGAGTGTCGAGGGCGAGCTTCTTTTCGGCCCGGAGCCAGGACAGCGGGAGCGCGAAGGGGTCGCTCCCCGTGGCCCGCGTGAAGGCTCCGCCCAAGGTTGTGAAGGGCGCGATCGGCTTGCCGTTGTCCTGATAGCCGCGCACACGGCCGTAGGAGAGCCGAAGCGTGAAGGTCGCGTCGGGATAGGTCGACGTACCCAGCACCGCAAAGCGCGCCCGCGAGATCCGCTCCTGGGCGCGCAGAATCGGTGCTTCGACCTCGTCCTCCATCCGCTTCCTCACCGCGCGAGCGTCTTTGTCGACGAGCTTGGCGAGGGCGATCATCGGGTCGTTCGAAGTCTCGATGGCCTTCGCGCCTCCGTTCATGAGGTGTTTGCGGACGTCGAGCTTGGCAAGCTTGGTGCCGCGGACCAGGCGGATGGCGAGCGCTCGCGGAGAGTCCTTGCCGAGCACCATCTTCACGAAGGGATCGTCTGCGCCGAGCTCTTCGCGGAGCTTGGTCAGTGAGTAGGTAAGCGAGGTGATTTCGAGCTCCGGGTAGATCGGCGCGTTGGCGGTGAGCTCCGCGCGGACCGCCGGAAGGCGAGAGTCCGTGAAGTCTTCCAGTCGCTCCCCATTGGGCTTGGCGGTCTCTTCGGCGAGCCGAACGAGCGTCCGTGCGTGCCCGAACAAATCGGACAAGAACCCACGCGACTCCTTGAAGAAATAGTCGGTGCGGATCTGACGGAGGGTCCCCACGGCTCGTTCGATCTCTTCGAAGGCCGAACCCACGTCCTTTTGGAGCTCCGGTCGCTTGGCGATCTCGTCGCGCAGGCTCTTCTGACGAGCGACTTTGCTCTCGAAGAGCGCCGGGTCGAGCAACGCCGCGTGCTCACCGCGATAGGCCTTGAAGGAGTTCTCGACGTAGAACAGCCAAGTACGCGCGATACGCGCCTGCTCTTTTCCGCGCGCAGAAAACTCCGAGAGCACGCCGCGCAGCTCGGCGAGCCAAATGAGCCGCGCAGGGAGATTCACGTCACGTTGATAGGTGATCTCAGCCACCGTCTCGAGCCTCCGAGTAGAGCCTGGGTTTCCGACGACAAAAGTCGGATCGAGGTCTTTGAGGCCACTCTTGGACCAAGCGAGGTGGTGATCGAAGTGCGCCGGTTTTCCGTCCTGATAAATACGCACCATCGCCATGTCGAGGTCATAACGCGGGAACTCGAAGTTGTCCGGATCGCCGCCGAAGAAAGCGATGGCGAGCTCGGGAGCGAAGACCAGGCGTACGTCTTGAAATCTGCGGTAGGTATACAACGCGTACTTACCGCCTTGGTACAGCGTCACGACGTCGCACCGAGTGGCGTCGTCCTTGGCACAGGCCTTTTCGATGGCGGCGATCTCGGCTTTGCGGGCGTCGGCGAATTTTTCGCCCTCGAGTCCCTTGGTGGCGCTCTGGATTCTGGCGGTCACGTCGGAGATGTCGACGAGTTGGTTGGCTTCCATGGCCGGGCAGACTTTCTCTTCGGTCGTGGATTTCGCGAGGAACCCTCCCTCGACGAAGTTCTTCGCGGGCGTCGAGAGTTTCTCGATGCAGTCGTGAGCGCAGTGGTGATTGGTGAGCACCAGGCCGTCGGCCGAGATCAAGCTCGCAGAACACCCTCCGGCAAGGCGGATCGCCGAGAGGCGTACATGATCCAGCCACTCCTTTCCGGGCGTGAATCCGTAGGCCCCTACTCGGTCGGCTGGGAATTGATCGAAGGTCCACATGCCCTCGTCAGCCAAAGCGACGGAGGGGTACAGGGTGAGAGCGAGAGCCCAAGTTCTGGCGCGCATCGGTCATGGAGAAACCAGAGTTGGTGGAGCGGGTCAACTGCCCAGGAAGCTGAGTACGGGAGACTGAATACGGTCCCCAAACGTGGGTCACTCGAACACCGAACAGCGCTAGAACACCGAACAGTCAGCAGCTCGCCGAAGAGGGATTCCGAAACTGATGCGCTGCGATCGATCCCAGGGGGTCCGCGAGGTTTAGGCGCAGGCAAGATGCCTGCGCTCCCAGCGGTCCGCGACGCTTACTCTCGGAGGCCAGTCCGTGAAACTTCGGCCTGCGCTCCCAGGGGTCCGCGACGCTTACTCTCGGAGGCCAGTCCGCGAAGCTTAGGCCTGCGCTCCCAGGGGTCCGCGACGCTTACTCTCGGAGGCCAGTCCGCGAAACTTAGGCGCAGGCAAGATGCCTGCGCTCCCAGGGGTCCGCGCTCCCAGGGGTCCGCGCTCCCAGGGCTCCCAGGGGGATGCCTGCGCTTACTCGGGTCCTTTGTCCTCTTCGGAGTAGTCGCGGGTCACCGTGAATGCGGCTCCCTTGGCCGTCATTTTGACGAAGGCGACCTTGACCTCGCGTTCGAAGCGGAAGCCGACGACCTCGCGAACCTCGCAAGAGGAGACCTTGGTGTCGAAGAGCTTCTGCTCCTCGGGCGTCATTTCGGCCCAGACCTCGGGATCTTGCTCGGCGTCGCACGCTTCGGCGGCGTTGGTTTGCCGGAATTTGAGGTTGATGGCTTCGTGGTACGGGACGATCTCTTCGCGCTGGATCTTGAACGACTTGGCGCGCACGAGGCTCATGACCGCGTTCTTGACGGCGCCCGCGTTCGTTCCGGTCGCGCCCTTGGCGGTGAGCTCCTCCGCGAAGTCCTTTCTGACTTGTTTGACCTCGGCCTCGATCTTGGAAACCTGCAGCTTCACCCAGCCGAAGAGGCCGCCGTATCCGAGCGCACCGATCACGAGGAGCGAGAAGATCTTGCTGCCGATCCCGCCGGTGACTTTGTCCTTCTGAGCCTTCTTGGCGAGCTGCTTGAATTGGTCCGCATCGGGCGCAGGCTTGCCCACCGGTCCGCGGGGCTCGTTGAACGCGTCTTCGGTCGGCTCGAATGCCGACGGAGGTGGCGGAGCCCGTTTCTTGTTGGGGTCCTCGTCGAGCGAGAGCCCGAGCTTGGCCATCTCTTCGTCAGAGAATTCGGCGTCGTCGACCATGACGCTCGACACGGTACTCCGGCTATCGGTGGGCGAGCAACCCGAGGGCGCGCGGCGACTCTCTTTTTCCGAGGGTCGGCTCAGGCGCCGAGACCACACCCGAGGAACAAGGCCAGGCTCGAGAGTTGATTCTCGTTCAAGGGCGAGGCCTGCCCGCCGAGCGACAAGACGCGAGCCATCATGGAGACGCGCGCGGAGTTCTCCAGGATCTCCAAGCGGTCGTAAGCTTCGGCCAGCGTCTTCCCTACGGTGATCGAACCGTGCCGCTCCATGAGGAGCGCGACCGCCGTTCGAATCGGCTCGCGGAGCGCCTCGGGCACCTCTTGGGTCGTCGGAGTCGTGTAGCGCAGCGTCACGATCTCGCCCAAGGCGCACAAGGTCTCGGGCATGAGCGGGGCCGCCAGCGAAAGGCCCGCGATCGTGTGCGCCACGGCGCACGGAGGGTGCGCGTGAACCACGGCAGTGACGTCGGGTCGCTCCGCGTATACGACGACGTGCATCGCGATCTCGGCGGAAGCTCGGGCGCTCTCGCCACGCACGGGCCGCCCGGACAAATCGCAGACTACGAGCTCCTGCGGGTCCAAGAACCCTTTGCGCGCACCGCTCGGCGTGACGAGGATTCGATTCTCACCCACCCGAACCGAGACGTTGCCGTCGGACGCGACGATATAGCCGCGAGCGTGCATCCTCGTGCAGACCTCCACGATCGCTCGTCGCGCTCGAGGCAGGTCAGCCGAATGAGAGAACTCGACAGCCACGCGCGAGGACCACACCGCAGGCGCGTCCCAGACGCAACGCTCTCAAGGAGGCTGCGAGCGCGTCGAGGTCGTCGTCGTCGCCACCAAGCTCGCGTCGATCGCCGAGCCATCGAGCGATCGGACAAACGGCGCGATGGCGCGCAAAAACGCAGGGAGCTCCGAGGGCTCGATCGGAGGAGCGGGCGGTACCGAGACTTGGAGCGGGTTGATGTGACGCCCGTTCTTGAGCACCTCGAAATGCAGATGGGGGCCCGTCGCCAAACCGGTCATCCCGAGATAACCGACGACTTGCTTCTGCGAGACGTGGGCCCCGCGACGAAGCCCTCGGGCGAAGCCGTTGAGATGTGCATAACGGGACTCGAAACCGTTGCTGTGTTGGACGATCACGACGTTCCCGTAGCCGCCGCGTTTGCCGACGAACTCGACCCTGCCGTCCCCCATCGCCCAGATCGCGGTGTTCATGGGCGCCCCATAGTCGACGCCCTGGTGAGCTCGTACGTACTCGAGCACCGGATGGCGCCGAAGACCGAAGCGGCTGGTGATGCTCGAAAATTTCAGAGGTGATTTGAGGAAGGCCTTCTTCACGGAGGTCCCGTCAGCCGTGTAATAGCCGCCGGTCCCGGAGAGGCCGACGTACCAAAAGGAACGAAAGGCCCTGCCCGAGAGCGCCATCCTATACTCGGCGGCGAGCACATTGCCGTAGCCAAGGGGCACGCCATCCGCGCGCTTCTTCTCGACGATCACGGAGAACCGGTCACCTTCTTGAGTCTCCGTGAAAAAGTCGATGTCCCACGCGAACAGCTCCGCAAAGGCGACCGTGAGCGCGGGAGTCTCTCCCGCAGCATCCATCGCGGCATAGAGCGAGTAGTCGATGACGCCCGTGACCATGGCCAGCGTGATGGATCGCTCGGCGTTTTCTTTTGAGCTCGAAAGAAGACCGTCGGATCCGCGATGGACGTGAAACACTTCGCCGGGACCGGCGACGTAACGCAGCCACGCGAGCCTCCCGTCGGGACCTTTGATGATCTCGAAGGTTTGACCGGGCCGCAGGAGTCTCACGTCGAAGACGCCGCCGAACGCTCGAGCAATTTCGTCGACATCGGACGGACCGAGCTCGAGCCGATCGAGCGCCGTGGAGAGGCTGTCACCGTGCTTGATTCGCCCCGTTTCGATCAGCGCGGGCGTGAGCTTCGGGCCCGCGGGAGCGCCGTAGGTCATGGGAACGAAGGGGGGTGGAGGTGGAGGCGGCGGCGGTTCGGAAGAGCACCCGAAGATCGCGAGGGACATGAGACTCGAGGCGATCGTTCGACCGATCGTTTGGCCAATCGATGACGAGCAACGTATCAAGGAGCGATTTCCATGCTCATCGAGATCACGAGCTTCGAAGACGAGCGCATCGCCGCCTATCGCAACCTGAAGGACGCACCCCTCGTCCGCTCAGGTCGCTTCGTCGCGGAAGGGGAGCTCGTGGTCCGCACGCTGCTCGAGTGTGGTCGGCATGATGTGGAGTCCATACTCATGACGGCCTCGAAGACGGCTCGCAAGGACCTTCTCGAGCTCGTGCCGGAGCAAACTCCGGTCTTCGCGATCGAGCCCGAGGTCATGGAGCGGGTGGCCGGTTTTCCCGTCCATCGCGGCTTCTTGGCCATTGGACGGGAGCGAGATCGCAGCGTCGAAGCCAAGACCGCGCGCGGGCCCATCGTGGTGCTCGAAGGCCTGTCGAACCACGACAACGTGGGAGGGATCTTCAGGAGCGCCGCGGCCTTTCGTGCGGGCGCGGTGTGGATCGACGATCGGACGGCCGATCCATTGTACCGCAAGGCCCTGCGCGTCTCCATGGGCGCGGCTCTTCGTGTCCCATGGTGGCGCGCGCCGATCCAAGGGCTGATGGCCGAGCTCTCGGCGCGAAGCTTCGCGCGGATCGCGCTGACACCTAGGGGGGAGGCTGTGCCCTTGCCGATCGTCTCGCGTCGCGTCGCGGCCGAGCGCGTCGCGATCTTGGTTGGAGCCGAAGGTCCCGGGCTCACCGCCGAAACGCTCGCGGCCGCGGATTTTTGGGCCCGGATTCCGATCGACCCAGAGCTCGACTCCTTGAACGCATCCACCGCGCTGGCGATTGCGTTGTACGCAGTCAACGAGGCGAAGCAGCCTCTGAGCTCGACCTGAGGAGCTCGCCCCGAGCGAGGCTCGAAGAAGTCCTTCGCTCACAAGCTCCCGAGATGATCGAATCGGAAATCAGAGCAACCGCGATCAGAACCACGTAGGATGCGCCGGCGCACGCGCGCAGAGGACTCAGGAACATGGAACTCGCTCCCAAAGCCCCCGCCGCCCGCAAGGAGAGCTTGCTCGAGCTCGCGGACGACGACTTCTTCGAGATCACCGTCGAGACGAGCCCGCCAAGGCCCGCCGATCCGGTGCGAGCCGCGGTTCCGTTCATTCCGTTGGTGGTGCCGCTCACGACGGCTCGGCTGACGCTACGGCCCTATATCCCCGACGACATCGTGCGCATTCACCGAATTTACGGTGACCCGGAGGTCATGCGTTCGGTGGGTTCAGCAGTCGCGCACACCGTCGACGAGCTCCGAGTTCATTTGGAGCGGCGGATCGGCCACCAGGAGCGTCACGGATTCTCTGCGTGGGCGGTGTTCGAGAGCGGAAGCGACGAGCTGGTGGGTGATGCCGGCCTCGTCGAGGTCGAGGGCACGCACGAGATCGAGCTCAGCTACCGATTCCGCCGCGACACGTGGGGTCGCGGTTACGCGGCAGAGGTCGCACGCGCGTGGGTCGAGGTCGCGTTTCGAACGATTGGCCTCGACGCCTTGATGGCCAGCGTTCCCAAGGAGAATCGCGCCGCCGCGCGGGTGCTCGAGCAGCTCGGTATGGCGCGCTCGTCCGAGACGAGATCGGTGGTGACTTACCGAATTCTGCGCGACGACTTCGAGGGCTGAGGATTCGCGATTCAGAACAGCTTCAACTGCTCCGCTTGAACGAGCGAGTAGACCTTCTTGCCCTTCTGCCGCAACTGAGACCCGAGCTCTTCGACAAAGCCTCCGGATAGATAAATCTCATTGGCGCCGGTCGCGTCGATGATCTCGAGGAGCTCCGCATGGTCGGGCGCGTTGTCGAGGGCGAAGGCCGCATCGATTCGATTCTTTGCCGCGAAGCCTGGCTCGACGGCGCGGCCCGTGACGAACGCCGTCTTCGATTTCTTCAACTTCCGAATCGCTGCGTGCTTCTTCAGGATCGGCGGAAAGATCACGACCTCGTCGCGCGCGGGCGTGCCTTGAAATCGCCTGGAGTTCGGGAGCACGACACCGAATTCCCGATAGATCTTGGCGATCTCGTAGATCGAACCATGGACGCGCAGCTTGATGCCCGCGTCTCCGAGCACCCGAATCAGCTCTTGAGAGATCCCGATCTGCTCGGCCAGGAGCACCGGCGTTGCTTGCTCCTCAAAGCATCTCGTCACGAACGCTCTGATCGACTCGACGACCTCGGACCGCGGCGGGAACCGATAAATGGGTGAGCCGTACGTCGCGGGAATCACGAGCACGTCACACTCGACCGGCTTGCCGCGCTCGACGGTCGCGGAGGGTCGGGTCGAGACGTCGCTCGTATAAACGATGCGGCGCCCGTCCTTCTCCACCAAGAGTTGCGCCGATCCGAGCACGTGGCCGGCCGGATGCATCTCGATGGTGAGCGGTCCGAGCGTGAACGGATGTTTATAGGGCGACGTAAGCGCTTCGATTCGTCCGCTCTTCCTGGTCAAGATGCGCAACGTCTTGTCGGTCGCGAGGATGCGGCGGTTCTTGCCAGCGAAGTCAGCGTGCGCGTGCGAGAGAAAGGTCAGGTCTGCGCGGTGCTCGCAGTCGAACCACAACACGGTCCCCGTGAGATGAACGCCGCCGACGAGCTCGAAGGTCCGACGCGGATCCTCTGGCGGGGTCGGCACGGGGACGGGCGCGGTCCGTTCGAACGGGAGATCCAGATCGCTGACGATGGCAGGTCGCGAAATTTCCTCGCGATCGACGATGGCCGTTCCGGCGATTTCGCTCGGATCGGTGGCCCGCTGGCCGCGACGTGCCGGTCGCCCTCGTCGCGAGGGAACGGCCGGTGTGCCGTACACACGGCCGTCGAACAGCTCACCCGACCGGCTCGAGCTGCCGCGTTTGGACGCCATCTGGCGCCCACACTAACCTTCGGATCTTAGGCGCGCAAGGATTGGCGCCGCGACCGGGGAGGTCGATCAGGCGGACCGGGTGAGTCGTGCGACGAGGGCATCTTCTTCAGGGAACTCATCGTCCATCGCTCGTTTGTTCCAAAGCTCGACACCATCGCAGGTCACGATGAAGTCACCTTTGCCACCCGACACGAGCTCGACCTCGACGGTCGGGACGGCCCTTTGAATCTTGGCGGCCAACCTGGACGCCCGGGGTTTGTAGCTTCACACCACGCAGTATTCGATCCGCACTCGCATCTCCTTCTCGTTAGCGAATGAGGCCAGCGCTGACTAGCCCAGTCTTGCCTTTGGAGCGCACGAACCCTAAGCACCCGGCCATGCCCGAGATGAACATCATCGAGGCGGTCAACGAGGCGTTGCGCATCGCCATGAGCCAAGACCCGCGTGTCGTGGTGCTCGGAGAAGACGTCGGAAAGTTCGGAGGTGTGTTCCGAGCTACCAAGGGCCTCCATGAGACCTTCGGTCCGGATCGAGTGATCGACACTCCGCTCTCTGAAGGCGGCATCATCGGAACCGCGATCGGCATGGCGCTCTACGGGCTCAAGCCAGTGGCGGAGATCCAGTTTTCGGACTTCATCTTCCCGGCGTTCGATCAGATCGTGAACGAGCTCGCCAAGATGCGTTATCGATCGGGCGGGATGTACGCAGCGCCGATGGTGATTCGCACGCCCGTCGGCGGCGGAATCCGCGGCGGCCACTACCACTCCCAGTCGCCCGAGGCGTTGTTTATCCACACGCCGGGCCTCAAGGTCGTATGCCCTTCCAACCCCTACGACGCCAAGGGTTTGCTGCTCGCTTCGATTCGCGAGCAGGACCCCGTGATGTTCTTCGAGCCCAAGCGGGTTTATCGAGCGGCGCGAGGAGAGGTTCCCGAAGGCGACTACGTCGTGCCGCTCGGGAGCGCGAGGAAGCTGAAGGAGGGCAAGGACGTCACCGTCGTGGCGTGGGGAGCGATGGTGCACGAAGCGCAGAAAGCCGCGGAAGAAGCGAAGGCCGCGGGCATCGACGTGGAGCTCCTCGACCTGCGAACGCTCCTCCCGCTCGACCTCGATTCGATCACCGAGAGCGTGAAGAAGACCGGTCGCTTCGTCGTCGTGCATGAGGCGCCGAAGACCTGCGGGTACGGCGCGGAGCTAGTGGCCCTAGTGACCGAGGCTTGTTTCTTTCACCTGCAAGCGCGGCCGCGGCGCGTGACCGGATATGACACGCCATTCCCGTACACTCTCGAGAACGACTACTTGCCGCTCGCGCCGCGCATCCTCGCCGGCGTCAAAGACACCTTCGCGGAGAGTGCGTAGGAGCCTCGAGCCTCAGACGAGGAAGCGGAACAGCGGACCGACGTAGATCTGAAAGTTCCGAACGTTGCCTTCGTCTTTGATCGTGATCCGATAGTTCGCGTTCACGAACACATCGAGGTTCTTGATCAAGTTGAAGGACGCGCCCGCCAGCGCGCCGAGATGAGGCGTGAGGTTGTTCGCCGAAGTCACGCCGGTGGTCACGCCAGCGAAGATGTCGAGCGGACCGAGCGGCACGATGAACTTGAAATTCAACGAGACGTCGGTGGCGGAGACGCCGCTGCCAGCCTTGGGGTCGAGGCGATACACGATCGTCGACGGCGTGATGTGAAAGGTCGAGAGCAGCGGAATGTCAGTGTAGAAGCCCCAGCCCAACGCGGGAGAGAGCTCGACGTCGGTGTCGGAGTCCGGCAGCGCGAGGCCGATGCCGACTCCGAGACCGACGGAGTCCGCGGCTCGAGCTTCTGAGGGAATGATGGCGAGGGTCAGGAGCCCGCCGAGCGCAACTCCGAGCTGTCGAGGAGCAGTCATGCGGGCATGCTCGCCCCTGTCCGGAGGAATCTCAAGCGCGTGCGCGCCCTCTCGGGAGAGTCGCCCCGCTTTTCCCCGAGGTCCGCGTCCGCGACGTTGCGCGCGTTGTTTCGAGAGCTCGCGAGTGGTACCCAGCCAGGCGTGGAGCAAGTGAAGGTCCTCATCGTTGGAAGCGGTCCCGCCGGCTACACCGCGGCCATCTACGCGGCGCGCGCGAACCTGGCGCCCGTGCTGGTCGAAGGTGATTTCGACGCCAACGATCGGTCGGTCTTGCCGGGCGGGCAGCTCATGATCACCACGGAAGTCGAAAATTACCCCGGCTTCCCGAAGGGAGTCATGGGCCCGGAGCTGATGGCGCAACTTCGTGAACAGGCCGAACGCTTCGGGACGAAGATCGTGTCTGGGTTCGCCACCAAGCTCGATCTGTCGCGACGCCCCTTCGCCGTCGAGGTGCAAGGAGAGGCGGCCTATTCGGCCGACGCCCTGATCATCGCGACCGGTGCGGTCGCCAAGCTCCTCGAGATTCCAGGAGAGCGCGAGCTCATGGGGTACGGCGTGTCGGCCTGCGCCACGTGCGACGGCGCGTTCTTCCGCGACCAGGAAGTCGTCGTGGTCGGCGGCGGCGACACCGCGATGGAAGAGGCGCTCTTTCTCACGAAGTTCGCGTCGCGGGTGACGTTGGTCCATCGCCGGGACGCGTTTCGTGCGTCGAAGGTGATGCAAAAGCGCGTGGAAAAGAATTCGAAGATTCGATTCATCTTCGACAGCGTCGTCACCCAGGTCTTGGGCGAGAAGCCGTCGCGCATCGGAGGCGCCGGCGGTGTCACCGCGGTTCGCGTGAAGAACCTAAAGACGGGTGTCGAACAGGACGTGCCGAGCAACGGATTCTTCGTCGCCATTGGGCATCGCCCCAACACTCGGGTCTTCGGCGGCCAGCTCGAGCTCGACGAGAACGGCTACATCGTCGTCGAGAAGGGCACGACACGCACGAGCGTGGCTGGCGTGTTCGCGTGCGGCGACGTGCAGGACCCGACGTATCGCCAGGCGATCACCGCGGCAGGCACGGGGTGTATGGCAGCGATCGACGCCGAACGATGGCTCGAGGCAGAGGCCGTACACTGAGCTTCAGCCATCGATGACTTCGCGGTGCGCTTGTCATCGGCGCGCGGACGGACCATCGTCCTTCCGTGGGTTCGGTGCTCGTCGTCGATGATGAGCAAGGTCTCCGCGACGCGCTCGCGGCGCTCATCGGCGTGAAAGGTCACCGCGTGACCACGGCGAAGAACGTCGTGGATGCGCGGGCGGCGATCGCGGGCGAGGACCTCGACTTGGTGGTCACGGACTTGCGGCTCGAGCGGGGCACGAGCGGCATGGACGTGCTTCGAGCGGCCAAAGCGAAGACCGACGCGCCAGAGGTCGTCGTGATGACGGCGTTCGGAACCCGCGAGACGGCGCTCGAAGCGCTCGAATCCGGCGCGTTCACACACGTCGAGAAGGGGCCGCACCTCGCCCAAGAGCTGGCTGTGCTCGTCGAGCACGCGATCTCGGCGCGGCGACTTCGCGTCGAGAACGCGCGACTGCGTGAGCAGCTCGTCGGCCGCTACTCCCTCGAAGGGATCGTCGGTCGCAGCGACGCGATGCGCGAGGTCTTTGCCGTCGTTCACAAGATCGCACCCACCCGCGCAAACGTCCTCCTCTCGGGCGAGAGCGGCACGGGCAAAGAGCGCATCGCTCGCGCCATTCACTTTCACTCCGGGTTGGCGCCAGACCGATTCGTTCCGCTGAATTGCGGCGCGATCCCCGAGAACCTCATCGAGTCCGAGCTCTTTGGGCACGTCAAAGGCGCTTTCACCGGAGCCGATACGACGCGCCGTGGCCTGTTCGAAGCAGCTCAAAACGGCACGATCTTCCTCGACGAGATCGGAGAGCTTCCGCTGTCGCTTCAGCCGAAGCTCCTCCGCGTGCTTCAAGAGCGACGCATCAAGCCGGTAGGTGCAACGCATGAGCTCGAGGTCAACGCACGAGTCATCGCGGCGACCAACCGCGACATGGAGACCGAAGTTCGCGCGGGGAGATTTCGGGAAGATCTCTATTTTCGGCTGAACGTCCTCCAAATCGACCTCCCGCCGCTCCGCGAACGGCGCGAAGACATTCCGCTCCTGGTCCAGACGTTCCTCTCGAAGTACGCTCGTGAGTATGCGCGAGACGTTCGGGGCGTTGCGCCCGAAGCTATGGCGTTGCTCCTCGACTTTCCCTATCGCGGCAACGTCCGTCAGCTCGAGAACATCATCGAGCGCGCCGTCGCGCTGGCGAGCGGACCCGAAATCACCCCTCAGCAACTCCCGCGAGAGGTCGTCGACGGTCCTCGACCCACGGAGTCCCTACGCGCGCAGACGGTTGTGACTCCGGGCTCCTTTCCGGATCAAGGCGTCGACCTCGAGCGCCTCGTCGAGGACTTCGAGCGACGACTCATCGAGGGCGCGCTCGCTCGCGCCGGAGGCGTGAAGACCCGGGCGGCTGACTTGCTCGGACTCACCTTCCGACAGTTTCGATACAAGCTCCTCAAGTATGGAATGGGGCGCGGGGGAGACCGTTGAAGAAGACACGAACACACCCGGTGATGGCTGCGACATTTTTGATCGCGGTGTTCTCGATGGCCGGCCTCGCCGGCGAGATGGCCGTTCGCAACTCGAGAACCGCGGCCAAGCAGGCCGCGGACGAGGCGTACGCGGCCGGCGTCCGATCGGCGATCAAGCTCGGACGCCAAGGAAACCTGGAGGCTGCACGCGAACATCTCGAAGCGCTCGTCGCCGAGCGCCCGGACCACACCGACGCCCGTTTCAACCTGGCGGTGGCCCTGGCGCAGCTGGGCAAGACGGACGAGGCCGGCGCTCAGTTCGAGAAGGTGATCTCGCTGGACCCCAAAGACTTCGACGCGGTCGTGGAGCTCGCGGCGCTGAGGGTCAAGGCCGGTAAGCTCGCCGAAGCGCTGACGCTGCTCGAGTCGGTGCCGCTCGGCGCCGGCGGCCTCGCCGAGGGAGCTCTCCGCCAAACCCGCTGGGATGCGCTCGCGAGCGAGGAGCGTATGAAGAAGCTGGTGGCAAAGCACAAAGGTGTCGACGAGTAACGCGGGCCAAGAGGCCCGCGCTCTCTCTGGTCTCTCAAAGGCCGCCGGCGACACGAGCCGCACGCGGACCCAGAACCTGTGGGCGCTCGCCGCGCTGGGGATGCTCACACTCATCGCGTTCTGGGACGTAGTCCCCATTCAGCGCGGCCTCGTGTATCGGGACCACACGCTGATTTTCAGACCCCTGTGGTGGTCGGTTCGGGAGCAACTCCTCGCTGGTCAACTCCCCATTCTCAACTTGGGGAGCTCGATCGATCTCCCGCTCGAGCGTTCGAACAATTCGGCCGCGTTCACGCCGTTGACTTTAGTGTTACTCATTCTGCCCTTCGACGTGAGTTACGACCTCTTCGTGCTCGGACACGTCGTGCTGGGCGCGTGGGGCGCCTTTCTGTTGGCACGGACCTTGGGGGCGTCGCTCGAGTCCGCCAGCCTCGCCGGAGGCCTCGCGCTCTCAGGACCCTGGATCTCGTTCCAGAGCCTCGTGGTGGGTTTGATCGGGCTCGCTTGGGCGCCCTGGGTCCTGCTCGCCTTCCTCCACGCCTTGCGGTCACCTGCAAGGAAGTCGGCCGCGGTCTTGGGTGTGGTCGGCGGGTTCCAGGCACAAGCCTTGATACCCGAGGTCTTGCTGGTCGACGTCATCGGCGCCGCGTGGCTCTTCTTGCGTGAACGCCGGCAAAATGCACCGTCCAAGCTCCGAATCCTCGGTACACTCATCGGCGCGCTCGGAATCGCGGTCGGGGTCAGTTTGATCGACGTCCTCCCTCAACTCATGGCGCTCCGCGGTTCTCCGCGGGCAGCGGGCTTCTCGTATGACGAGGTAAGCGGCTGGGCGCTCACTCCCATGTTGGGCTTCGTGGAGCTGCTCACGCCAGCCTTCTTCGCACCTCCGGAGCTCCCGTTTGCGAACGTACCGGCGGTGACGGGCTCGGCGGCGGACCCCCCCTACCTGCCTTCGATCTACCTCGGAGGGTTGCTCCCGCTCGCGCTCGCGGGCTTGCAGCTCAGGCGACTGGAGCGAGCCAAGACGGCCTGGGTGAGTGCGCTCGCTTGCGGTTTGTTTGTACTCATCGCTCTTGGAAAGCACACGCCCCTGCACCAGCTCGTGTCTTCTCTGCCGATCCTCTCGAGCTCCCGCTACGCCATCAAATACTTGGTCCCAGCCACGAGCGCGCTGGCGATTCTCGCGATCCTCGCGCACTCGGACCTACCGGGCGGCGCTCGTTACTTGCGGCTGTTTGGATTCTCCGCGGCCTGGGTCACCGCCTCGTTCGTGGGTTGGGTCCTGCTCGACAGTCCCGAGGCCGGAGCGTGGCTGCGTCGGGAGCTCGTCCCCGTCGCGAGCCTCCCTGCCTACTCAGGCATGACCTCCAAGCTCGCCGCCGAGCTCACCGGCGAGGTCATGCGGGGGCGACTCGTACACTCCATGATCTTCGGCTCCGGCTTGGCCGTGCTGGCGCTCGTCGTGAGGACTAAGCCAGGCGCCCGGCTGTTGATCGCGACCTGGGTGTTGCTCGACTTGGCGATCGGCGCGCAATTCTCGATCCGCGGGACCAACTTGAAAGCCCACGCCCTCGACCCCGAGCTCGCCTCACGCATCGAGGGGCGCGATCACCGCGTGTTCCTCACCGCGATCCCGCCGATCCCGGCGACCGCTTGGTCCACCGACGTCTCCGCTTACGAGAGTTACGAAATCGAGCAGGCGCGCAGCGGATTTCGAGCTTTCGATCGAACACGGCGGTTTTTCGCGCTCGACGTCGACGGGCAAGGTGAGACGACTTATCAAAGAGCCTACGAGGCCATCGCCGACCTGAGCTGGGAGCAGCGCCTTCGCGTCCTTCAGCGTGGGGCGGTCAGGTACGTGCTCACCCACTTCGAGCTGCCGCTCGACAAGGTCGAGTCGCGCGCCTACCCAGACGGACGGTCACTGTTCGTGTACGAGATACCGAAGCCTCGAGCCTATGCACAAATCTCGACTCGATGGGTGCGGGTCCGAGACGAAGGTCCCCGAATTGTCCGCGCGGCCACGACCGTCGAGCCCGACGTCGCCATCCTCATTGAGCCCAGCCTCATCGAACCCCATGCTGGCGCCGAGAGCTCCGAGGCTGTGGTCATCGACGGGTGTGGGCGAATGGTCGCACGCTCGAGCTCGGTCAGCCTCGATCTCGTGGGTGTCTCGGCAGCCGGTATGCGGCTCGTACCCGATCGAAGCGAGGGTGATCCTCGAGTTTCCCTACGAACGAGCTCGCGCTGCAGAGCCATCGTGAGTGTAGCGGAGGTCGTCTCGCCGGGTTGGGTCGTAAAAATCGATGGCCAGCGCGCGAAGGTACTCACCACCGACGTCGGCTACCTAGGAGTAGAAGTTCCGGCGGGAGCGCACCAAATCACTTTCGCCTACGAGAGCCTGACTCGGAAGCTCTTTCCCATCGCGGTCCTGAGTTGGCTCCTGGCGTTGTTCCTATGGGGATGGCCGACGCGGGAGCGACCGAGGTGAGGTCGAAGGGAGCTCTTCGGGCCAGCCTCGTAGCGGCGTTGGCCGTCGTCATCTATCTCCCGGCCCTCCTCGGTGGGCCGATCACCGACGATCACACCTTCATCTACCGGAGCGCCCGACTAGGCTCACCGGAAGGGCTCCGGTCGATCTGGCTGAGCTTCGAGGGAGAAGACTACTGGCCGCTGAGTTATTCGCTGTTCTGGGTAGGTCGGCGATTCTTCGACGGGCACCCCGCGTTTTTTCATGGCCTCAGCGTCATGCTCCACGTGGCGTCCGCGCTGCTGCTGGGTTCCATCGTGCGAGCGCTGACTCGTTCGAACGCCAACCGATTCGCCGACGCGGGCCTGCTCGCGTCGATTCTGTTCGCGGTGCATCCGGTCGCTGTGGAGGCCGTGGCCTGGATCATTCAGCTGAAGACCGTGCTCGCGACGGCGCTCTCCTTTGCGGCGATCCGTTGGTACGTGCGTCGTGAGCTCGCTCCTTCGCGGCTCGACTACACTCTCGCGCTATGGGCGCACGTCCTGTCTTTGCTCGCCAAGAGCTCGGCGGTCACGACTCCAGTAGCGCTGTTGGTTTTGGTCGGGGCAGAGCGAAGGCCCAGTCGTCGGGACCTGTTGGCGCTTGGGCCATTCTTCTTCGCTTCGCTCGTCCTGGGTCTGGTCGGGCTGTATGCGCACCGTACTCACTACGCCGCCGGAGGCGATTTTCTGGGGTTGGCGCCGCTCGGTCGACTGGCCCTGATGGGTCACAGTTATCTGTTTTACGCCTCGAAGTCGGTGCTGCCGCTCGGACTGTCGTTCGTGGTTCCAAAGGTTCAGCTCGAGCCGGTCGCGCTCGCCGATTTCGTGCCGCTAGGGCTGGTCATTCTGGGCCATGTCGCGATGTTTCGGTGGGCTCCGCGGGCGCTGTTTGCGGGCCTCTTGGCCTACGGCGCCTTGATCTTCCCGGTGCTCGGTTTGGTCGACGTGCCTTACATGCAGTTCTCCTACGTCGCGGACCACTGGCAGTACGGAGCGCTCGGGGTCGTCGCGCTCGGGTTCGGAGTTGCGGTGGCTCGGTTCGAGGGTTCCACTTCGAGAGTGTTCGCCGCGATCGTGGTGCTGGTGTTTGCGGTCGGCGCGAGGGCGCGGGCTACTCTCTTCGAGAGTGAGCTCAGCGTGCTCGCGGACGCGGCCGTGAAGAGTCCCCGATCCGGGCCGCTCCTGGCGGCGCTCGGACAGGCCCACCTCTCTGCGGGGCGGCTCGAGGAGGCCAAGGCGGCCTATTCGCGGGCGGTCATGGTCGAGCCGAAGTACGCACAAAGCCACGCGGGCCTAGGCAACGTGCTCGCGATGATGGGTCGGACCGAGGAGGCTGAGAAGGCGTTGAGGACCGCGCGATCCCTGGCGCCGGACGATGCAGGTGTGGCGTATGACTTGGGCTCGTTTTTCGCCGCGACGGGCCGCCTCGAGGAAGCGGTGAGGGAGCTCCAAGTCGCCACGACCCTCGACCCGTCCAACGTGGACGCACGCATGAATCTGGGCAACGCGCTCGGGATGCGAGGAGACTTCGCGGGCGCGAGGCGGGAGCTCGAGGAGGCCGCGCGCATCGACCCCATCCATCCGGGTCCGCGGACCAACCTGGGGCTGTTGGCGCTGCGATCGGGAGATTTGGAGAAGGCGCGGGCCGAGTTGGAGTGGGTGCGACAACGGGCGCCGACCGTGTTGCCTGCGCGGCTCGCGCTCGCCAATGTCTACGTGAGGTTGGGGAGGTCCGACGTTGCACTTGGCGAATTAGGAGAGGCGCGAAAGCTCGTCCCTGAAGGGTCGAGGGAAGCCAAGATGATCGACGCCGCGATCCAGAGAATCCAGCCGAGCCGCGACTGACCGCGGCCTCACCGGGTCGAAGCTCGGACCTCCAGATTTTGGATTCCCGTTTGACCTCGGCGCGAGTAGTGTCCGCAATCCATGGACACCAGAGTGCCGGATGTGGTCGAGGCGCGGGCGGCGTCGCTCAAGGATGAGGCGGCGCGGCGGAAGTCTGAAAGTCAGGAGCTCGACGCGGCAGCTACTACGCTCACGTCCCTCGCGAAGGCCCTTCGATCGGGCGACCTGAAGCGGGTCCAGGCCGCCCTCGACAAAGCTCGAGCCTCCGTTCCGGATGGCTCGGCCGCGATCACGTACGTCGCCGAACCGTTTGCCCAAATCGAGACCTTCCTTCGGGAAGAGCCCCAGCGAATTCGGGATGAGCTCGGGCGGGGCTTGAAGGATGCGTGCGCCGCGCACGGGCTGTCCTTTCGCATCGTGAGTCGTGAGGACCCGATCGAGGTTAGGATTCCTCCGTTCTCCGTGACCCTCGACTTCAGCAAGGGTCGGGCCGTCTTCCGCTTCGCTCGTTTGGAGATCGGCCAATGCGCGGCGAGCCGGGACGAAATCCTGGAGACCCACGGCGAGCTTGCGAAATCGTTCGGGCCGCCGTTCGAGGCCGGCAAGTTCTTCGATCAGTGTCGGCGTGCGTACCTCTCGGCGGCGATCGCGGAGGGGCGGCGCGACGGGGATCGTCTCGAGCTCGCTGAGTTCCTTCCGTACCTCGCGATCCAGCGGCAGTCGAAGGCGTTCTGCGTGAGCCCGGAATCCTCGGCCTTCAAGGGCTACTCGCGAGCCCAGTTCGCCTTCGACGTGATGCGGCTCCGTGAGGCTGGCGGTCTTTCGCGCAACGGATTTCGACTGAATCTCGGCGTGGCCACGGGGACCTCTGCGACCGACCGTTCGCGCTCGCTTTACATCGAAGACGCAGAGGGCAACGGCGAGTATAAGATCAGCGTGTTCTTCACAGCCGAGCTCGAGCGATGAAGGCGAGCGCCGATCATGGGTCCACGTCCCGGCGGCTGGCCGCGCAAATCCTCCGCCGCATGGGTGAGACGGGCCAACCGCCCGAGCGCGGTGCCCTGAGAGTCAATGTGGGAACCGAGGGGCTGCTCGAAGTCCTGAGAGTCGAGTACCTCGAGAGTATTCGCGAGTCGGGCACCTACTCGGCGTTCAAGTTGGTGCAGGCGCCTTACGGCGGCGGGAAGACGCAGTTTCTTCACTGCCTCCGCGAAATCGCGTGGAACGAAGGATTCGTGACGGCGCTGGTGAGTGTCTCTCCCAAGGAGTGCCCCTTCGATGAGCCGGCCAAGATCTACCACGCCGTCGCGACGAGCCTAGAATCTCCGCCGAGCACCTTCGACGTGGAGTCCGATCGCGGCCTCGACGCGTTGCTCCGCGAGCAACTCTCCCGACGCCGGAAGTCCAACTCGGACGACGACGTTCGCGAGTGGCTACAGACCGAGCTCGCGGAAGCTCGCGTCGATTGCCACGCGCTCCGCCGCGCCGCCGTTCAGTACATGATCTCGATCCTGGACAAGAAGCACGAGGTTCGGGAGCTCCTCGGGAGCTTCTTGCGCGGCGAGGACGTGCGGGCCGAGGAAGTGCGGGCCCTCGGGATTCGCGAGACCCTCGACGTTTCGTCGGGCTTCCGATTCCTCCGCAGCCTCGTGCAGCTCGTTCGGGCCCTCGATGTCCCTGGCGTCGTACTCATGTTCGACGAGATGGATCGCGTCATGAGCTTGCCGCGCGGCAGAGTCCGGGCAATCGGCGATAACCTGCGCCAGATGATCGACCACTGTGGGCAGGCCACTCTGCCGGCCTTGTTGTGGGTCTATGCGGTGCCTCCTGAGTTCATGACCAACGTGGTGCCGCAGTACCCTGCCCTCGAACAGCGGCTCAAGGGGGCCTCGGTGTTGTCCTTCGTGAATCCGCTCGCACCCATCATCGACCTGGATCGGCTCGCGCTGGCGCCAGCGGCGATCCTCGAGCAGATCGGTGGGCGGCTGCTCGAGCTTCACACGGAGGTCCACGGGCCGTTTCTCGATCTCGAGCTCCAGCGGAGGAATTTGCAAGGGTTGGCGCGTGAGCTCGGAGAGCGGCAGCTCGAGGCGGGGACTCGGCGGACCTTCGTCAAGGCGGCCGTGCAGATGCTCAGTGAGCAGCATCGTGGAGGCGAGCGAAGCCTCGACCAAGCGCAGATTCGGGCCTCGACGAAGGCGGCGTCCGCCGAGGCCGACCCCGCGCTCGAGGGTGAGGAGATCGTACATTGACGGGGCTGAGGCCGAGCCCGAGTGCTCCGAAACCGGGCTCGCTCGTCATTCATCCGGAGCTGGGTTCGGGGGAGATCGTCTCGCTGCGCAGCGGGAATCGAGCCCTCGTCCGCTTCGAGGCGCGGCCCTTGCTGCCGAGGACCGTGACGCTCGAGGAGATCATGCCACGAGAGGTCGCTCCCACTTGGACCTCCGGGAGCCAATACAGCCTTCGTCGCGTCGCTCCGGTCTCTCGAGAGGTCTACGAGGACCGACAGACCATCGAAGCGCTTCGCATGGGTGTCGTGCCCAAGGCCCATGCGCATGAGTATACCGTCGCGCGCGCGGCGGAGCTCCAGAGCCTCGACGGACTCCTCGAGTCCACCCAGGGTCTGCGTCTGATTTGGGGTGAGTATGGCGCGGGCAAGACGCACATCCTCGAGGTGTTCGAAGAGCGCGCGCTCGCGCGCGGATTCCTCACAGCCCGTACTGTCCTCGATATCGGTGAGGTTCCGCCGAGCCACCCCCGACGTCTCTACCGCGCGCTCGTCTCGCGGATCCGCTACCCAGACGTTCCCGATACGGGCTTGGATCCGCTGCTCCAGAAGCTCGAAGGCAGCGAGCCGCACGCGCTGTGGAGCGAGCGGCGCTCGAGCCGATTCTTGAGCCCAGTCTTGTTCGCGCGTCACCATGGGGACCCAGGGTTGGGCGCGATCTTCACCGAGTATGCCCAAGGTTATCCGTTCAGCGCCTCGGATCTGTACACACTCGACCGATACCTCGGTCGGCTACGATGGCGAGGCCCCTCACTCCTCGCGCTCTCGGATTATCGCACCTACGGTCGGCTCTATGTTCACTTGCTCGGGACGATCGCGAGCTGGGCACGTGACGCCGGTTATCGGGGTGTCGTCGTATTGTTGGACGAAGTGGAGGAGCTCGACCGACTGAATGCCGAGCACACGCGGCTCGCCAAAGAGGTGTTGTTCCATTTCGCCGCCGCGACGGTTCCGCGAAACTCACTCGGCTTCGACCCGGAAATCGACTTGCATCGCGGAGGCCACGCGGTCCACCGAAGTCTCGGCCTGCGCTTCGAGGAAGACCAACCCTTGTCGGTCGCCATGGCGCTGACGCCGCTGCCGGAGGTCGAGCAGGCGCTCGACCGCATGGTCTCTTCGCCCGAGGCAGCAGTTCGGCTGTCCAGGATCGCCGCCGGAGCGCACGGAGATCTCACGAGTAGAGTCGGAGAGATTTATCGGCGCGCCTACCCAGAGAGTGAGTTCGGGTTCGGCGAACGACACGAGATCGAACGCGTCCTCCGAGCGTCGCTGGCCGCGGGTCAGGACGACCCTCGAGTCCTCATTCGCTCGATGGTCGCCATCCTCGACTTCCGGCGGCTCCACAGGAGCATCGGGATCAAGGTGTGAATCAGGCCGGAGGCTTCGACCAAGCCGAGCCCATTCGGCGGCGCCTCCCTCGCACCGCGGGTGTTTTTTTCGGGCGATTTTCGGCGCTGACACCCATTCAAGCCTCGGGTGTCTCGCCGATCCTCGAAGGCCGAGACGTGCTCCTCACCGCGCCGACGGCGGGAGGGAAGACGGAAGCCTACGTAGCGCCGATCGTCGAGAGACTTCTGGGAAGCGATCGCGGGCGCGTGCACGCGATCATCGTCAGTCCGACTCGCGCGCTCGCCAACGACCTGAGGCGGAGACTGGACACGAGGCTCGAAGATCTGGGGGTCAGCTTCGGACGGTACACGGGTGAGCACAAGGAGCTCCTGAGTAGGCGGCTTCCGGAGCTCGTCATCACTACGCCCGAGGCGCTCGACTCCTTGCTCGCGCGCCGCCCGGAGGCGTTGAAGACGGTCGCCGCGGTGGTGATCGACGAGATTCACGTCCTCGATGGAACGGCGCGAGGCGACCAACTCAGGGTGCTCCTGCACCGGCTCGAGCTCGCGGCAAGTCACCGCCCGCAGCGCGTCGCCGCCAGCGCGACGGTCTCGAGCCCCGAGGAGCTCGCCGCTCGGTACCTGCGGGACGCCGTGTTGGTCTCCGTCGAAGGCAAGCGCCCGATTCATGCCAAGGAATTCGAGGGCGGCGCCCCAGAGCAGCTAGTGGAGCACGTCGACACACTCGCCGCGGTCGGGCTGCGAAAGATCCTGATCTTCGCGAACCGGAGAGTCGACGTGGAGGAGATTTCGGCGCACCTGCGTGGCCGGACCCGCTTCGGGGACTCCGTGTTTCCTCACCACGGCTCGCTCTCCCAGCCGATCCGAGAGCGCACCGAACAGCAGTTCCTCGACGCTCCGTCCGCGGTCGCCGTCGCGACGATGACTTTGGAGCTCGGGATCGACATTGGGACGGTCGACTACGTACTCTTGCTCGGTCCGCCGCCGAGTGTGTCGAGCCTGCTCCAGCGAATCGGGCGCGGCAATCGCCGAACGGGCAAGTCGAGAGTTGGGTGTGTGATCGACGATTCGGCCGACGCGGCGTGGTTCCGAGTGTTGCTCGGATGTGCGGCGGCGGGTGACTTGTGTCCGAATCCGTATGCGTTCCGGCCCGGAGTGCTGATTCAGCAGGCGCTGGTCTCGGCAGGCGTCGGTCACGTCACTCTGGCGAGGCTCCGGGAGGCCACGCCGCCGTCGGTTCGCGAGTCCTATCCCGCCGAAGAGATACTGGACGCGGCGGTGGGCGCGACGCTCCTCGAGCCTCCGGCCTCGGGGCGCTTCGTATTGTCGGAGCGTGAGGAGCGCCGTTACAACCGCGGGTTGCTGCACGGAAACATCGACGCCGAGGCTGGGTTCGAGGTCGTCGATCGGATCACGGGCGAGACAGTAGGGCGGATGCTCCCCGACCAGTCCGCGGACTCTCTGCAGCTCGGCGCGAGGGGTCGGCGCGAGATCGCCCGGATCGACGACCGAGTGCTGACGGACGTCGTCTCGAGCGCGGGACCAGCGAGATTCGCTTCGCGCCCAAGGGGCGCCGTGAGTTTCCGATTGGCCCGAAAGCTCGCCGAGTCGCTGGGCGTGACCGAGCTCGAGATTCCTCAGCTGCGCTCGGGTGAGGGTGTGTTGCTGCTTCACGGGCTGGGTACGGTCGGCGGCCTGCTGCTGGCAGAGCCGCTCCGCGGAAAGCGCGGGCCCGGCGTGATCCGGGTGTCGGCCGCGATCCTCTTGCTCCGAGAGCCGATCGACAGACTGCCCACGCCCGACGCCGAGGCCCAAGCGCTGTTCATCGCGTCCAAGGAAAAGAAGCTCGCTCGAGTCCTCGCCATGGGTCCCTATCACCAGCACCTGCCTCGCGAGCTCGCCCATCGCGCCCTCGCCGATGCCGCCGGCTTGGCCCAAAGCGCCGAGTTCCTCGCCCGAGCGCACCTCCGCACGGAGGACCGGGAGGCTCCTGACTTCTGGCGACGTCTCTAGCGCGGGCACGCGAAGGTGAGTTGGTCCGCGCGCGAGCGCGGGCGAATCCGAGCTGGCCGGCCTCCGCGCAGAGCTCGAGCGGCTAAAGTCCGAACGCTGAAGCACCTGGACCTAGCCGGGCTGGTCCGCTACGGTGCGCACATGCGCGTCGGCCCTCTGTTGGGAATTTGCCTGTTCGTAGCCTGCAGCGATGAGTGCCTCCTTGGAAACTGCCCACGGGGCGAGCTGTGTTTCGAAGGAACCTGCACGCCCGCGGAAGAAGTGGCATGTGCCGATGACTTCGACTGCAACGATCGCTCAGAGTCCAAGGGCGCGTATGAGTGCGTCGCCGAAGTGTGTCGACTCACTCAGCCGATCGCCGAACCCAGGGACGGGGGAGAGCGCGAGGGACGCGACGGCGGCGTAGCGAGCGCCGGAGATGGCGGAGTCGTGCCCCCGCTCGACGGCTCCACCACGGCGTCTGTCGCCGACGCAGGTTAGCCGATGCACCTACAAGTACACACACCATTCGGGCCCCGCTGCCGATAACGCCGTCCGATGAAGCTCGCAGGCGCCGTAGACCAGTGGATCGACCGCACGCTGGAGAAGAGCAACGCGCTCGAGGCTCAGACACCGGTCGTGCATGGGCGATGGACCGACGATGACGGCAACCCTGTGGCTGTGCGCGAGGGGCG
Source organism: uncultured Myxococcales bacterium (assembly GCA_964463485.1). Taxonomy (GTDB): domain Bacteria; phylum Myxococcota; class Kuafuiibacteriia; order Kuafuiibacteriales; family Kuafuiibacteriaceae; genus CAYXDO01. Next base: position 24,449 of record CAYXDO010000048.1, read on the forward strand.
ACGACTGGCCCGCATTCCGGGAGAATCGCACGCCGACGCGTTCCAGCGAGCCACGATGAACGCGCGTACCGACCTGTGGCGCGCAGGCGCGCCGGATATTCTGGCCCTGTTCCTTCGTGACCACGTCACCGCGAACGCCGTCGACCTTCCCGGCGCGGCGCTCGCCAGCATCGTCGGTGCGGCCGGGGACTTGATGCAGGGCGCGGGCAGGCTTGGCAGCGCCGGCGCCTACGGGATCGCGGCCCTGTACCATCGCGCCCGCTCCTAGAGCCAATGGTCAGCTAGCTCCTCGACTCGCGTCGAGGCTCAGTCCCAGACCGCGAGTGAGTAGCTCTTGCGGATCGTCTCGTCGCGGGTGAGTAGGGGCGCTTGTTCGAGCGCAGCATCGGCGACGATCAGTCGGTCGAACGGGTCTTCGAGTTGCACACGAATGGCCTCGGAGACCGCGGAGGACGTCTTCGCCTCGGTGACCACCAGACCGATGCGCCGCTCGAGCGCGCTGATCACCTCGTTGGGAGGCTGAGTGACCATGCCGGCTTCGAAGAGGTATTGAAGCTCGAGCACGGCCATGGGTGAGCAGCACAGGAGCTCCGACTCGAGGAGCGTCATGGCCTTCTGGGACAGGCGGTCGAACGCACCGGCATAAAGCCAGACCAGGACATGAGTATCGAGGTGAAGGCGGTGTGCGCCGTGTGGAGCCGTATTCATCGCTTGGGTCTCCCGGAGCTCTTGCTGATCCACTCGAAATGTACGAACTCATCGAGCTCGGCTCGGACGAAGTCGGGGTGGGGCGTGAGTCGATGCAGGCGGGAGACTTTGGGGTGGAGCGGGATGATTTCGAGGATATGGCCATTCCTCGAAATCTTCAGGGGCTCACCCGTCTCCGAGACGTGATCGAGGAGCTTGAACGCGTTCGCGTGCAGCTCCGCCGCGGTGATGGTCATGGCGCGCATCGTCGACTCCGAGCGTGCGGGCGTCAACGGTCGCAGATGCGACACGAGCGCGCGGCGAAGCTGAGGTAGACTGGCGTCCTAGCGTGGCTTTCCAGCTCGACACGGCGATCACTCGCCAGGCTTCCGACGGTTCGGCGAGCGGGCGCTATACGGCTCAGCTCTCCGACGCGTTCAGCTTCGTGGTTCCGTCCGGCGGCGTGTTGATGGCGCTGTCGCTTCGAGCGATGGCGGCAGAGCTCGATCGGCCTTCGATGCGGGTGGTCTCCGCGACGTCCGTGTTTGCTTCGCCCATTCCTTCGGGGCCCGTCTCGATTCGCGTGGACGTGCTCCGAATCGGGAGGAGCGCGGCGCAGATGCGCGCCGAGCTCACTTCGGGAGCCTCGAGCGAGGCCGGCGTTCACACCCTGGCCACGTTCGCCGAACCTGGTGAAGGCCCCGAGCTCATCGACACCGTCCCGCCTCGAGTGCCTGCGCCCCAAGAGCTTCCGCGCCTCGTTCGTTCGATGCCGTTCTTCAAGAACCTCGACGTTCGCATGGCCAGAGGCTCGCTGCCTGAAGACGGCGCGCCCAAAGCCGACGAAGCGCGGTGTGATCGGTGGGTTCGGTATGAGGAGCCTCCGCGCCTCGCGAGCGGGGAGCTCGATCCGCTGTGCCTCGCGGTCGTAGCCGACATGATGCCCACGGCCTTGTGGCAGAAGCTCGACCGCGACAGCCCGAGACGGCTCGCGCCGAGTTACGATCTTACCGTTCACTTCCTCGACCCGACCGATCGAGAGTGGTTGTTGACGTCGGCCTGGGCCCGACGCGCGCGACAGGGCTACGCCACCGCGGACGTCGAGATTTGGGACGATCGGGCTCGCTTACTTGCGTATGCGACGCAGACCATGTTCTTCCGGCCGTGGCCCGCTTCGCTGTCGATGAAACCGGACCGCTGAGCGCGATGTTCGGAGGTACCATCGAGCCGTGAGTCGTCGTCGTGAGGTCGTAGACACGCTATCGCGTCTGGCCTTCGTAGGGGAGCTGATCGGTCCGCCCGAGTTTCCCGCCGGCGCCTACGCCGCCGCGAGCTGGGCTGCGCGGAGTTATGACGGTGACTTCGATCGTGCGTTCGAGTCTGGAGAGCTCCTGCGAGGCCTCGCCTTCCGAGGGGCTCCGCGCGCCGTAGTGGAGGCCATTTTCGCAGGCGCGCCGATCACCGAGCTGAGCGCGCTCCAAGCTCAGATCCCCGAAGGCCTCTTCGAGGTGCATGAGTTGCCGGGTTTGGGTCCGAAGAAAGTTCGGACACTCTGGCGGGACCTTGGCATCACGACGGTGGGCGAGCTCGAATACGCTGCGCGCGAGAATCGCCTGCTTGGCCTCAAAGGCTTTGGTGAGAAGACTCAGGCGAAGTTGCTTCACGCGATCGCAGAGCGCCGGAAGTTCGCCGGCATGTTCCGACTCGATCAGATCCACGAGGCCTTTGGCGTTTTGAAGAGGTCACTCGATGGGGTGAGGGTCGAGCTGGCCGGGGACGCGCGCCGCGGCGTAACCGAAGTAGACCGCCTGCGCGCGGTCGCGCTGCTCGAGGGCTCGCTCTCGCGAGTCTCTGCGATGCTGGGCAGCGCCGGACATGAGCCTCTGGTCGCCGCTTCGGCTACGCCGTCGGAACCCGCGAGCGACACGGTGTCCGGTCGCCTCGATCGCACCTCGTTCGAGCTTCGGGTCGTGAGTGATCCCCACGTCTTCGGCGTCGCTTTTCTCCACGCCACCGGATCTCAGTCTCACTGGGATGAGCTCTCCGAGCGAGCGACTCAGCTTGGCATGGACCTTCGACCCGATGGGCTCTTCCGTGAGAAGGCGAAAATTTCCTGTCCCGAAGAAGGCGAGGTCTACGATGCCCTCGGGCTCGTGCTCATCGATCCAGAGCGAAGAGAGGCCGGCGTCCCCTTGGTGCTCAAGGGAACGCGCCGCCGTCGCCTGATCGAGCGTCGCGACCTTCTGGGCGCGATTCACAATCACACGATCGCCTCGGACGGGATCGGAACGCTCGAACAAATGCGCGACGCCGCCGTCTCGCGATCCCTTCGGTACCTCGCGATCACCGATCACAGCCAGACCGCGGCGTACGCGGGCGGCCTCACTCCCGAGAAGCTCGACATGCAGCGGGCGCGCATCTCCGCGCTCAACTCGGACGAAGGCGGAAAGAGCTGCGTGCTGCTCACCGGGGTCGAGAGCGACATTCTCGCCGACGGTTCGCTCGACTATGACTCGAACACGCTCGCGTCGCTCGACGTGGTCGTGGCGTCGGTTCACGACCGAATCGGGCACGGGCGCGAGGTGATGACGAAGCGGCTCGTGGCCGCGGCGAGCCATCCGTTCAGCGACGTCATGGGTCACCCGACCGGTCGATTGCTCCTAGGCGCTCGCCGGCCCGCCGATTTCGACCTGGATGAGTTCCTCGACGCGTGCGCGCGGAGCGGTGTCGCGGTGGAGCTGAACGCGAGCCCTCAGCGGCTCGACCTCGACGCGGAGGCGTTGGCCAAAGCCAAATCGCGGGGTGTGTTGGTGTCGATCGGCGCGGACGCGCACGCTCCGGAGGCGCTGGACCATTTGGAGCTCGGCGTCGTGGTGGCACGGCGAGCTGGACTGAGTGCCGAGGACGTGTTGAATACGCGCACGCTCGAGGAGCTTCGGGCGTGGCTGAGTGTGCGCAAAGCCAAGGCGAGAGCTGGCGGAGTCTGAGATGTTCGAGAGAATCGTTTGTCTGAAGCTCGTTCAGGATGAGGGTGCTGCGTCACGAGCGATCCAAGCAGCGCGCACCGCCTTTCCCGACGCATGGGTGGGACGACCCTTCGACGACAAGTCGAAGTCATCATGGGACTTGTGCATTCGCCTCCGATCTGAGAGTCGAGCGCACGCGGAGGACGTGCTGGGTTCGGGCGCTTGGGCAAAGCTGACGGCCGAGCTCGGGACGAGCGTCGCGGTGCTGAAGACTTGGGGATTCGAGGAGGTCGAAGGAAACTCATGAAACAGAAAATCGCAATCATCGGAGCCGGACACATCGGCGGCGCGCTGGCGCGGGCCTGGACCGCTAAGGGCCACTCGGTTTGCATTGGGACGCGGGACCCGGACGGAGACGAGGTCAAAGCGCTGGCCAAGGAGATCTCGGCGAGAGTCGAGAGTATCTCGGAAGCTCCCAAGCACGGCGACGTAGTCGTGTTGTCAGTTCACTCGCCGGTCTTGGGCTCGGTCCTCGAGAAGGTGGGCTCATTGAGCGGCAAGATCGTCATCGACACGACGAACGCGCTCGCTCCGGGCATGCAGCTCGCTCACGGGGGCACGTCCTCTGCGGCCGAGGAGCTCGCAAAGCGGCTGCCGGGAGCCAAGGTAGTGAAGTCGTTCAATACTCAGGGCGCCGAAGTGGTCGCGAACCCCAAGTTCGGCCACGACCGGGCGGTGAATTTTCTCTGCGGAGACGACGCGGAGGCGAAGAAGGTCGTGCGCGGCCTCGTCGAGGACGCCGGGTTCGAGCCGGTGGACGCCGGCCCCCTCAAGAACGCCAGACTCATCGAGGGCATGACGGTGTTGTGGATCAGCGCAGCGATGCAGCTCCACACGCGCCAGCTCGGCCTCTGCCTCGTTCGGCGTTGAACGTGGTTTCGCGGATCGCAGGACGGGCTGTCTCCCTCGGGATCGAAGGCGCCATCCGGGGGTTGTCGGCGGGAAGTCACCTTCACCCGGCGGCCGCGAGGTGGAAGCGGGGCGTGCGCGTAGATCGCGACCTCGTGTATGGCGAGGGCGAGGCGCGCACGCTCGACGTCTACCGGCCCAAAGGCTCGTCGGGAACGCTGCCGGCGTTCTTGTACCTGCACGGGGGTGGGTTCAGCATCCTCTCGAAGGACACTCATTGGATGTTCGGCTATGGGTTCGCGCGGGCGGGCTACGTGGTATTCAACGCCAATTATCGGTTGGCCCCGAGGCACCGATTTCCTGCGGCGCTCGAAGACGCAACGGAGGCGTTGCTTTGGGTCCGCGAGCACGCCGCTGAGTACGGAGCGGATCCGACTCGATTGGTGGTCGGAGGAGAGTCTGCGGGAGCAAATTTATCGATGTCCCTGACTCTGGCGAGCTGCCTCGAGCGACCAGAGTCCTTTGCTCGCAGGGTCTTCGAGAGCGGGATCCGTCCGCGCGCCGTGTTGCCGGCGTGCGGGCTCTTGGAAGTCGGAAACGCGGACCGGTATCTCGACCGAAAGGAGCTCTCGCCTTTCGTTCGGGCCAGGATAGCCGCGGTTTGTCGCAGCTATCTGCCGGACCCTGGCAATGACCCAGACGCGCACGCGATGGCCGACCCGTTGAGAGTGCTCGAGCAACGGCCGAAACTGGCCCACCCGCTCCCGCCGATCTTTGCGGCGTGCGGAACGGCCGATCCAGTGGTGGACGACACGAAGAGGTTGGAGAAGGTTCTGAGGGAGCTCGGCGGGTCACACGCCGTAAGGTTCTACGAGGGCGGAGGCCACGCGTTTCACGCGATGTTCATGACGGAAAAGGCCAAAGAATGTTGGCGACACCACCTCGAGTTCCTCGAGGCGAACGTAGGACGAACATAAAGCGCGAGCGCGCCGCAGGCCTCTTGCCTGGAGCGGGTTCGCAAGGCTCAGCCCTTTTTCTGCCGCTCGGCGTGTACGGTGGTGATGGCTTCTTCCACTAATTTGCGCTGTTCCAAGGACTCATACGCCTGAGTCACGCTCAGTGAGTATTGCCCTTCGGTCGCTGGCTTGACGAAGAGGATGAGGCTCGGGTCCGACTCGAACGCTCGCTCGCCCATGGGGGCGTAGCGGCGCAGCTTCACCTTCGGGAGCTCGAGCTTCCGGACCCGGTTGGAGAACGCTTGGAATTGGGCGTCCATGTCGGCGGGTAGGACCGTGATGGTGCGCCCGCGGAGCTTCCCCGCGAGGTCGGGCCGAGCCACCAACACGTCGGTGATCTCGAAGCGATACTTCGCTTCCGACCAAACCTCGGCCTTCCCGTCCGGTGACTCCACGGAGCGGCCGTCGGTGATGACGAAGGGGTCGGCTCGCTTCACCACGAGGATCGCGGGCGACTCCCGAATCAAGTCGCGCAGCCCGATCTGGGTGAATTCGACCTCCTGAGCGAAGGCTGGGCTCGACCAAGCAGCCAACGCGAGGACGACGCCGCGAGCCCCCGTCCTGACCGCGTTCGAAAATGTCGCAGTCATTCTGTCCGAAGTCACTTCCCCGGCTCCCGGATCGGCAGCAAAAAAGTATCGACGTACCCACGCTGGCCCGGCCAGGTCAGCTTGAACGGCTCGGTGACGAAGGTCCCTCGAACGAACGATTTCTCCGAAACCCAGGCTGTTCGTCCGCCTTCGGGGTCGGCGACCAGAAATTTTCGGTGTGGCTTGTTGCCCGAGACATGCGTCAGCAGCATCCAGTGCCCGGGCTCGGAGATCCCGAACGGAATGTCGATGCCGTCGCGGAGCGCGTCCGTGATCGCGTCGAGGTGACGCCACGCTTGACCTCGCGCAAAGCCACCTTCCGGATTCGTACCTCGATAAGAAACGCCGGTTCGCGGGGTCACGTGCTCGTGAATCGCGGCCAAAAACGCTTTGGTGCTGGTGCCTGCGTCGGTCTTCGGAAGAGGACCGGAGGCGCCGAGTCGCTCGAGGTCTTTCTCCGTGGGGAACCCATCGAACCGCTCCCGCACCTTGGCGATCGCCGCGTCGACCCTCTTCGTGCGAGGCCCGTCGGCGCTGCCAAAGTCACGGAGCTCCGAGAGCGACTTGTCGTCGAGCTCGTCACGAAGGCGGCCGACCGCGTTTCTGAGTCGCGCGCGGATCTCCGCTTCGCGCTTTCCGAGGGCGATCCCGCCACCTTCCTCGAGCACGTCCTTCTGAAACTTCGCCGGCGCGTCCGTCGTAGCGTCGTCGTTCAGGCCCTCGTCGTGGATCGAGCGCGCCAAGATCGGATCGCACTCCGCGGCCAGCATCTGGACGACGGTCGGGCCGCACGTCGCGGTGAAGCGTTGGTATAGGCCGTCGTTGTCGGTCTGAAGATCGGGATGCAAGGCGAAGATCCGTCCGCGCCGCATCGAGAGCGCGAGGGGGTCGAGCGAGCTCGAGTTCTTGGTGTGGTCGAGGTCGAGCACGGTGCTCTTCGTTCGCGCGTCTTCGTCCGAGCCCTTCGCCAGCTTCGTCGCGAACCCGAGCACTTCGTCGAGCTCACCTTTGCGGACCGCCGCCTCATGGGCGAGCACGGCGCGGAGCAACACGGCGCGAGCGTTCGGCCCCGGAAGGGACGCCGTAGCCTTCGTCAACTTCGAGATCACGTCGGCCTCGATCGCCGAAAAACAAGACACCAACCGCTGGCGCGCGTGGCGTCCGATCATCGGCCGAGAGCCTACGGCGCCAACACCCCGCGGGATCGATGATGCCTCTGCCACCGCCGACGCGAGACCCTTCGGAAGCGCGACCTTGGCCAGCTTCGGCACCGCGACCGGCCCCAGCGCCGCGACCAAAGGCGCCTGCGACACCGCGCGCGAGGGTCCGCTTGCGACGTCGGCCCTCGCCGGTCGCTGAGCTCCGGTGATTCTCATTCGGTCCCCGTCGGCTCCTCGCCACGATGAGGCTCGGGAGCCTCGTCTTCTTCCTCTTCCTCTTCGAACTCACCGTCGTCCGCATACCGGCTCACGAGAATGGCTCGGGCGGGCTCGTAGACGTCTTTGAACGCGAAGAACTGAATCGGCACCTTGGCCTTGTACGTCACCACCCACCGCGCCATCGCACAACGCGACATCAAGACTTGGAATCGTGTCTGTTCGGGGATCGGGACCTCCCGAAACGACTGCGGCATGTCTTTCACCTTGCAGAACTTGGCGGCGTCGTCGCCGATCCCCTGTCGCTCGGCCACGAAGGTGATGCGCTCAGCCACGATCTCGACGGGCCCATCGAGCTGGGCGCCAGCCTCCTGCGCGAGCGTCGAGAGCGCAGTTTCGATGTCCTGCTTCGTCAGACCGCCGTTGCGTGACTCGATCAGCCGCAGTTGTTCAGGGAGCTTCCCGGTCGCGAGCGCCACCGCGCTTCGTCGATCGTGAAGCTTCAACTTCCCGATCACCCAGCCACCCGCGAGTCCCACGAGCAGTAAGACGACAAGGAGAAGACCAGCCGGAGACGGGCCCATCATCTTGGGCTCCATCGGCCCGACCATGCCGGGGAGGCGAACGACCGGTGCGACCTTCTTCTTGTCGCCACCCTCAGCCGCTGCGTCTGTGGACGTGTCGTCGCGGGGCTTGTCGGGATTCGGGAGCTTAAGCCTGTCGGCCTTGTCTCGGCTTGGCTGCTCGGCCATGGGTGCGAACCCTAGCGTTCCGTAGGCGGTGGGGCAAGAACTCGTACGTCTTTGGCGAGCTTTCGGACCTCAGGGTCCGGGTCGGAGCGGGCGAGCTTGGCGAGCACGTCCTTGGCATCGAAGGCGCCGAGCGCAGAGGCCACGAAACCGAGCGAAAACATCGCTTGGATCCGAACCTCCCGGTCGAGCTTGGTGTTCGTACAGAGCTCGCGAAGGCCTTTGTCGGCTGCGCGGGTCGGAAACAGGCCAAGCATCGCGGCAGCACGAGCTCGGGTGTACCGGGGAAGCTGTGGATCGGTCGACACCGCGAGCAGCTCCGCTTCGCTGGCTCCCACCGAGGCGAGGACCGCGCGCGTCGGGATCACGTCGATCGCCGACAAGGCCTCGAGCAGGCGATCCGGATGCGCTTCGGCGCTGACCGCCAAGAGCGACAAGGATGCGAACATGATCAGTCGAGCGCTCATTTGGCAACGACCTCCAAGTGACGAAGCATGACGTCGGCCTGGCTCGTGCTGATCGATTGTCCGCCGCCGACGGCTGGATACATCAAGAACGTCTGTCCCGCTTGTCCTGCCGGCGTGTCGTCCAGCTGGTCGGCGGTCCCGGTGATTTCGGACGTATGAAAGAGGCCGAGCCAGTGTCCGCCTTCGTGCGCCATGACGTGGGCGAGCACGCGGGCGTCGCCGTTGGCGGCGGTGACTGCGACGGCCACGCCGGAGGACACCGTTCCAGGGCGAAGCGGAGGCCCTGGGAGCCCACCTGCGATCCCGCCGACCATTCCTCCCGGGATGCTGCCGACGAAGCGATCGACCAAGAAGTAGTGAAGGCCAGGCCCGTTGCCGAGGCTAAGCTGGAACATCGGCCCGAGGCTGGCCGCCGTGACGTCGCGCGTGGCAAACGACGGATCGATGTCGTGGAACGAGACGGAGCCGAGCTCGATGTTGGCCTGCGCGTAGATCTCCGCGAGTCGAGCGAGCGCGCCGGTGAGGAGGGCGGCCGTCGCCGTGTCCGTCGTGAGTCCCCCTGCACCGGTCAGATAGACGTGCACGTCGATCGACGCGTGCGCGGTGACCGAAGACTTATAGTCGATGGCGACGGCGGCGTTGCCGGAGAATCCGTTGCCGTTGGCGACCTGTAGCCCGCGCACCTTCATGTGATAGGTGCCGCCGCTGACGTTCACCGAGGGATTGTTGGGGAACAAAGCAGATGCGACCCCTTCCTTTCCCGTCACGCGATTGGGGCTCTTGAACTGGGCAGCGAACGGGCCGAGCAAGTAGCTCTCCAGTAGCGAGATGTTGGACGCGTCGTCGCTCACCAACAGGCCCGTCGGGCCGTCCAGCCGAGCGACGCCAAACATGACCTCGACAGGACCTTGAATGACCACGGTGAAGGTCGTGACGTCGGCAGGGAGCTCGAAGGCGAGCTCGTCGCTCACGCCGTTCGAGAGCGTGACCGACCCGAGCTCGATGCGGGTCGAGGGGACGAAGCCCCCGTCCGGCTCGGAGGCGTCGAGGGCGCCCACATCTGGCGGCTCCGCGGCATCCTCGACGGCCGCGTCTTCGATCGGGACCGATGCGTCTTCGGGTGGATCGTCGGTCAGCCGCTCTTCCTCGCAGGCCGCGAGGAAGAGGAGCAACGCGCTCGTCCAAGCTCGTGATGACACGCGTTCAAAGTAGACCCATCGGGCACCGCGCCCATCCGCCCGGGAGCCAACGAGGCTTCCCTCTTCGGATCTTCAACCGAGCACGGAAGCGACCGCCTCGAGCACGCGCTCGTGGAGCGCGCCGTTGGTGGCGACCACGCCGGAGTTGTTCGTGAGCTTTCGCCCGACCGAAAAATCGAGCGGGCGACCTCGGACGTCTGTGAGCTTTCCGCCCGCTTCTTCGATCACGATCGATCCCGCGGCGTGGTCCCAGATCCACTCTTGGTAGTCCGCGCGCGTCGGAAGGCGAAGGTAGATGCTCGCGTCCCCGCGGGCCACGGTCGCGTACTTGACCTGACTATCCATGCGCAAAGGCGGCGCCGTGATGCCGAGGCGTCGACCGATCTCTGCCGATTGAGCTTGATCGCTGTGGCCGGCTTCGACCGACTCTGTGAAACGAACGAGCTCCGATGATCGGGCCACCTCGATGATCGCTCCGTCGCCCGAACCGCTCAAAGGGTACACGCGGGAGCCTTCGCCACGGGAACCCGCGAACAGGAGCCCTCCGTCCAAGTTGGGACACCCAAGCACCCCGAGGGTGACTCGCCCGCCTTCGATCAGCGCGAGGGCCACCGCGAATTGCTCGCCCCGCAAGAAACCTTTGGTGCCGTCCACCGGGTCGAGCGTCCAGAAGCGATCCGTGTTGGGATTGCCGCTTCCGCGGTCGATCAGCGCGGACGTAGCCGCGCGGTCGACGGTGCGCCCGAGGATCTGCGACACATGTCGACAAACGGCTTCTGCGAGCGCCGGAGCCGCCCCCTCGAGCTCGTTGCTCGACTCCTCGCCCACCAAGACGTCCCCGGGCAGCGCGTCGGCGAGGGTCGCGGCGACGATGGCCTGCGCTGCGAAGTCCGCCACCGTCACCGGGCTCTTGTCCTTTTTCTGGATGGACTCGGACGTGACGAGCCCTTGGCGCACCTGGATTGCAGCGCGCGAGGCGGCCGCGACGGCGGCGAGGGCGACCTTCAAGTCGTTGCGATTCATCGCCGCTGTTTCGGAGCCGAGGCCCGTGCAGTCAAGCAATCGAGTCGCACAGCCGGTCGCGAATGGCCGGGTCTTTCGCAAACCCGCACGACCGGTTGCCGCACTGCGGCACGAGATCCGCCCGAGATCTCTGGGCTCGGGGTCTTGAATCGCGGCGGTGGCCGACCTATCCTTGAGTCGTGGCGTGGGCTCTAGTCGCGGTTTTGGTCGGAGCTATCGTGTTGGGGCTCTCTGGTGGTGAGCCCGTTCGAGTTCCTGTCGAGGCCAAGCGCCCGAGGGCCAAGTAGTTCCGGTGCCGCTTCAAGGCCTCGAATCCAGCACCAAGCCCACTTGCTCCGAGCCGTGAGCCGGTCCAATCTGCCAGCATGATCGAGGTCTTCTGGGCAAGTGGCAGCCCGAACTCCTGGCGTGTTCTCCTAGGGTTGGAGCTCAAAGGGCTCCCTTACGAATCGAGGCTGATCGAGCTCGGGAGAGCGGAGCAACGCACGCCTTCCTTCCTCGCGATGAACCCGCGCGGCAAGGTCCCGGTGCTCAAGGACGACGACTACATCGTCTACGAATCGGTCGCGATCTTGGCGTACCTCGATCGCAAGTACGACCAAGGTACGAAGTTGTTCGGCGACGGACCCGAAGCGCTCGGCAAAGTCTGGCAGCAAGTCTCCGAGTGGACGTCCTACGTGGAGCCCGCAATCCTCGAGTTTGCACGGCCCATCTTCTACGGGCGCGCGGCAGAGCAAGCGCCGCGCTTGCGAGAGATCGTGGACTTCTTGATGGTCGAATACGGCGTGCTCGAGAGCCGACTCACGCTCGACGAGTGGATCGTCGGAGACACGCCTACGGCCGCCGAGTGCTTGGTCTACCCAACCACGCAGTACCTCTTGCGCGCGGCAAGAAAAGACGACGCGCGCGCCCTCGATCTCGGCCTGCTGCCCTTCGAGGAGCGTTTCCCGGCAGTCGCACGTTGGATGCGCAGCGTCGAATCGTTGCCCGGGTACGAGCGAACGTATCCACCTCACTGGCGGCCGGCGCCGATCCTGCCCAGCCCGCCCGTGACGATCCCCGACCCGGTCGTGCTCGTCCCCGATCCGCCGCCCGCTGAGTGACCAGCGCTTTTTTGGCGATCGCCTGGGGGCTCCTCGCGGCGATCGGCGCCTTCTGGTGGTTCACGGTCGAGCCACGGCTCCTTCGGCGCCGGCCGAAATTCGTCGCCGAGGTCAGCCCGGCGCGCCTCGAACGCGACGTGAGGATTCTGTCAGGTGAGCTCGGCCCTCGGGACTACGCTCACCCCCGAGAGCTCGACGAGGTCGTCCGATTCATCGTGACGGAGCTTCGAAGCGCTGGGGTTCAGGTGTCCGAGCAGGCTTTCGAAGTCGAGGGCCTCCCGTTCAAGAACGTGGTGGGCATCGTTGGACCTCAAACCAAAGAGCGAATCGTGGTCGGCGCGCACTTCGATACGTGCGGGCCGTTGCCCGGCGCCGACGACAACGCGAGCGGAGTCGCCGCGCTCCTCGAGCTCGCTCGGGTGCTCGCTCAGCAAGAGCTGCCGCTCGCCGTCGAGCTCGTCGCCTACAACCTCGAGGAGCCCCCGTTCTTCGGCACCGAAGCCATGGGGAGCGCCATCCACGCAGACGAGCTCCACTCCACCGGAAAAGCAGTTCGGTTCATGGTCTCGCTCGAGATGCTCGGCTTCTTCAGCGATGCACCGAATTCCCAACGATATCCTTCCAGGTTCCTCGAGTGGCTCCACCCAGGCGTCGGCGACTTCATCACCGTCGTCGGAACCTTCGGGCAGAAGCGAATCACGAGCGAAATCCGCGAGAAGATGGCGGCCGCTTCGTCCGTGCCGGTTCGATCGATCACCGCGAGCCGCTCGATCACGGGGATCGATTACTCCGATCACCGCAACTACTGGAACCGCGGCTACCCGGCCGTGATGGTCACGGACACCTCGTTCTTTCGGAACCCGCACTACCACACCGAAACAGACACCTTCGACACGCTCGACTACGAGCGCATGGCGGAGGTCGTTCGGGGCGTAGCCAACGCCATCGTCGACAACGCTCCCAGCCCGATCAGTTCGCGGTCTTGAACCGCGCGAGCCCTCTTTCGAGCTCCGAACGCATGCAGTCGCTGGCGGAGAAAAGCCCCAAAAATCCACCGCGCCGCCCGGCTTCCTTCTTGAGCGCCGGAACGACCGCGGGGTCTTCGAGCGCGACGAGTCGCGTCACGTACCACTTGCGGATCTCACAATCGCTCCTCGATTCGCGCTCCAGCTCGGTCAAGAGGTAGCTCGTGGGCCCGAGCAGCCCCGTGCGCGTGAGCCGCTCCACGCCCTCGTAGGCGCTGCGACGAAGCGAACCGGTCGGAGCGCTCCGCGAGAGCTCCGCGAGGAAAGGTGCGCTCTCGATGTCGCCGTGCTCGGCGATGGCTTTCAACAGGTCGATGCCCTTTGGGCGATCACGTTCGAGGAGGACACGAGTCTGAGACTCGACGTCTTTGTCCGCTGCGAGGTTCCCGTCTCCGACGATCGCTTGGTTGTATTCGACCAGGCCCGCGGGCACGTCGTTTTCCGCGAACGCGACCTTGCCCAACACGAGATGCACACGCGGATCGTTCGGAGCCTCCGTCGCGGCGCGAGCGGCGAGGACCTTGGCCGACTTCACGTCACCTCTGGCGAGGGCCTGCTCCGCGCGCTCGAGCGACGACGGAAGAACGGTGCGCCGCATGAGCAAAAGCGCGGAACCTCCGAGCGTGATCAACACGGCGGTCACCGCCAGCGCTCTCCATCGAAAGGCGCGCGGGGGCTCGACCGAAATCGGATCTCGCGTTCGTTCTTCGGGCCTCGTCTGTGAAGGTCGCGACGCGGAAGAGTCGGCGCGACGCGTGACAGGATGCTCACCGGATCGCGCTCGCACGAGCGTCGCGTCGACGGGCTCAGGAGCTGGATCGCGAATGAACGTCTGGTCGATCGGAACGGCTCGGCGTTCGACCAACGCACCGAGGAGCTCGTCGCGAAACGCGCGCGCGCTGTCGAAGCGATCCTCGGGCATCTTCTCGAGCGCTCGAGCGACGATCGAAGCGAGCCGCCCCACGTCGACCCCGGGCTCCTCGGTGTACACGAGCGCAGGCGCTGGCTCGCCGACGACCTTTCGCAAGATCTCTCCGGCTGACTTGCCATCGAACGGTGGACCGCCCGACAACAGCTCGTAGAGGATCGTACCGGCCGCGTAGAGATCCGCGCGCGCGTCGACTTGCTCTCCGCTCGCTTGTTCGGGCGCCATGTAACGCGGCGTGCCGAAGACGGTGCCTTCACGAGTGAGCGACTCCCCTTCCGCGTCGGCGAGCTTGGCCAGACCGAAGTCGAGCACCTTCACGACCTTTCGACCGGACCTCTCGACGATCATCACATTGTCCGGCTTGAGATCGCGGTGAACGACGCCTTGACCGTGAGCATGCTCGAGGGCCTCGAGGATCTGTCCAACGACGTCGACGGCTTCGCTGGTCGGCAGGCGCGGCGCTTCGCGTCGAGAGAGCGGCGTCCCCGCGACGAGCTCCATGACCATGAACAACCCGTGCGGCCCGTCGCCGAAGTCGGTCACGCGAACGATCCCAGGGTGATCGAGCCGCGCGATCGACTTTGCCTCGCGCAAAAACCGCTCGGGGAGAGTCGGCGTGAGCGTCGCGTCGGGCTTGAGGAGCTTCATCGCGAGCTTCACGCCCATGTGAACGTGCTCGACGAGATAGACGCTCCCCATCGCGCCTTCGCCGAGCTGCGAGACGACGCGGTAGCGGTCGCCGACGATGGTTCCTTCCTCAAGCGCCAACGGTCAACCCGCCGTCCAACACGAACACCTGCCCCGTCACGAACGACGACGCATCACTCGCAAGGTACAAGGCGGCCTGACTGATGTCTTCGGGCTGACCCACGCGGCCGAGCGGCGTCTTCGACACCAAGGGCTCGCGGATCATGTCGGACTCGAGCAACGCGCGCGCGAACCGAGTCTCCACGAGCCCCGGCGCCAGCGCGTTGACGCGGATGTTCTTCGATCCGAGCTCGATCGCGAGCGTCTTGGTCATCGAGATCACCGCGGCCTTCGTCATCCCGTAGACGCCTTGGAGCGGCGCGCCCACGAGGCCCATGATACTCGCAACGTTGACGATCGAGCCGGGAGCTCCGCGTGAATCCAAGTGGGCGACGAGCGCCTTGGTTGTCGCGAAGTAGCCCTTGACGTTGACCTCGAACGTCTTGTCCCAGGCGCCCCAGTCGGTATCGAGGAGCGCCCCAAAATAGGGGTTGGTCGCCGCGTTGTTCACCAGGATGTCGACTTTTCCGAACGACTCGATCGCGGAGCGGAACAGCGCTTCGACGTCTTCCGCTTTGCCGGTGTGACAAGGGCGTGCGACGGCCTGCCCTCCCGCCGCGTGGATCTCGAGCGCGACGGCTTCCAAGCCTTCGGCTTTGCGAGCCGCGAGGACGAGCTTGGCGCCTGCGTCGGCGAAAGAACGCGCGATCGCGGCGCCGATCCCGCGACTGGCTCCGGTGATGATGGCGACTTTGTCGTCGAGGCGGAGGTTGTTGGTCGAGATCGGTGTTGGCATACCTACTCCTAGCGCCCGTTGGGGAACGAGCGCATCACACGTCTGGTCTCAACGACGTTCGCAACGGGATTTCCGGGGTCCGTCGCGACGTGTCAACTGGCGCCCTCGATACCCTTGACGGTCAGTCGTAGGCCCCCGAGCATCCCGACATGTCGAAGCACCTCGCTGTTTTCGTCGGGCTCGGAGCCCTGTGCTCTGCCCACCCGGTCCAAGCTCAGCTCGTCGTGCCGCGAGGAACTCTCGAGGTCCAACTCGGCCTGGGCGATCACTCGATCAATGACTCGGTCACGCCGTACCCCTCGCTCGGAGGCACGCGGGGCCTCACTCTTTTGAAGGTCAAGGGGTATGGCGATCTCTTCGCGGGCATCGGAATCGGCGGCGCCTACGGAGTGGCCGAGAACTTCGAGATCGAGACTCTCCTGATCCCGCTCCAAATCGCTCCCGACGGCAATTTTGGAGACATCCAACTCAACGGTCGGTACCAATTTCTGACGGGTGAGTTCTCGGCCGCCGTTCAGCTCGCCATGCAGATTCCGACGTGGTCCTACTTTGGGCTCGGGTTCGGGCTCCCCATCGCTGCGATGCTCGGCCCAGACCTGAAGCTCCTGAGCGGCGTCGAGCTCGAGGTGATTTTTACTCCGGGGAGCTCCCTCGTGAACTTGGACGTGCCCGCCACGTTCTTGGCGAGAATGTCCGAGACCGCCAGGGTCGGCCTCCGCACTGGGCTCGTCCTCTATGACTTTCGGACGGAGATCGTCGCGGTCCCGCTCGGTGTCGTGGCAGAGTTCGACGCGGGTCGCGCCACGATCGTTCCCGCGTTCATCTGGCCGGCGTTCCTGAACTCGGATGGCGTGCTGATCGAGACCTTCGCCATCAACATCGGCGTGCGAGTCAGGTTCGACGAGCTCGGCGCGAGCTGAATCGGCGAGCGCAACAGACCAAGAGCGAGAGCGCCAACGCTCCGTAGGAGCGGGGCCGCGACGTCTCTGCGCAGCTGCAACCAGACTCGGTCGTTGGCTTGGTCGTCTTGGCTGATTTCGCTCCCGTGTCGAGCAACCCAGGCACACCCGCGTCGACGTTCGTCGAGGCGTCTCGATTCGCCGGGATTCCGGTATCGACACCGGGCGTTCCGGAGTCGACGGACGTGCCTGAGTCGACAGTCGCGCCCGCATCGGTCGTCACCGCGGAAACGCACGATCCCGACGTGTCGCACTCGAGCCCTACGTCGCAGAGCACCGTGTCATCGCAATAGCCGTTCTCCGGAGCGCCCACGCACGCGCCGTTTTCGCAGCGCGCGTCATAAGTCAGGCAGTCGATCACCCACGGCTGATTGACGTTGCAGACCACCAGCAGTTGGTCCCCGTTGCACGTCCCTTCGTCGTCGGCCGTGCACGGGCCGAGGTTCTCGAAGCAAGTCTGCGCATCCAAAGTGTCGAGACAGCCGGGATTCGTACCCTGGCAGAACATGCTCACGTAGTCGCCGTTTTTGTCCTGGCCAAGACACTCGGCCGCCGCCGGCAGCGCGCAGTCGACGCCGTACGTCGAATCGATCGTCATACAAATGGCCCCCGGATCGACGTCTGCGACGCAGTCCACCGTCGCCAGCTCCATGGTGGCCTGGTCGCAGTAGGCCACGACGTTGCCGCGGCACTCGCCGGCCTCCGTCACCGCGCCGCAAGGCTCCGCGTTCGCGTTGCCGGTCAGGAGCACGAAAGGAATGATCGCGCTGAGGAGGGTTCGCCGCATTCGCACACCCAACCGAACGGAGCGCTCGGGGTCAAGGTGCTCTTCGAGTTTCGGTTGCGTAAGAGTCCCCGACCCCGCACATCCAGAGCATGCGAAGGATCGTCGTGATCGGCGGCGGGATCGCTGGGCTCGCTGCGGCTGAAGCGATTCAGAGCGATGGCTACGAGACCGTGGTTCTCGAAGCAGACGCCGAAGTGGGCGGCAAGATCCGTACTCAGATCGTAGATGGATTCGTCGTGGAGACGGGTCCTCATGGGTTTCTCGACAAGGAACCCAAGATGACCGCGCTCGTCGCTCGACTCGGACTCGATTCACACCTCGTGAGGGCCAACGAAAAATCGGAGACGCGGTGGATCGTTCGCGAGGGTGCGCTGCGCGCGCTGCCTTCGAGCCCGCCCGCGTTCATCACCTCCGATGTGCTCCCGCTCTTCGCCAAGCTCCGCGTGCTCTTCGAGCCCCTCGTGCCCCAGAAGCGTGATGAGTCCGACGAGAGTGTCTTCGACTTTGCCGCGAGACGGATCGGTCGGGGCGCCGCGGAGGTCCTCGTCGACGCGATGGTGACTGGCATCTACGGAGGAGACCCCAAATTGCTATCGCTGCCTGCGGCCTTCCCGCGCATGCGGGAGCTCGAGTCGAAGTACGGCGGCCTGATCCGCGCGCAGCTCGCGCTGGCCAAGGAGAGGAAGGCCCTGAATTCGGGCGTTCCCGTGAAGAAGTCGTCGACCGGAGCGCCTGGTGGAGTCTTGCATAGCTTCGATCGAGGCCTCGGTGTACTCATAGACGCGCTGGCCGCCAAGGTGAGTGTGCGCCGCTCGACGCGAGTGAGCTCCCTCGAACGCAGAGAGTCCGGATTTCGCGTGGTGACCGACGCCGAAGCCCTCGACGCGGACGGGGTCGTGATCACCACGCCGGCCGACGAGACCGCGCGACTGCTCACCGCGCTCGCGCCCACGGAAGTCGCCCAGCTCGCCGGAATTCCTTACGCGGCGGTCGCCGTCGTGGTGCATGGGTTCGACGCGACGATGTTTGGCCCGGCCCTGGATGGGTTTGGTTTTTTGGCGCCCGATCGCGAGCATCGAAAAATTCTCGGGTCGATCTTCGCTTCCACCGTCTTCGCCGGGCATGCTCCGGGCGGGATGGTGATGACGAGGACTCTGCTGGGCGGCGCGAGACACCCTGCCTATGCCTCGGGAACCGACGAGGAGCTCTCGAACCGAGCGCTCGACGAGCTCGCCGCGCTCCTGAGAATGACGAGGCCCGCGCCTAGACTCACCCGGGTGTTCCGCTGGGACCGCGCGATTCCGCAATACAACCTCGGACACCTCGACCGGGTAAAGGCCGCCAACGCCGTCGAAGAGCGGATTCCGGGCCTCGTGTTGGGCGGCAACGCACTCCGAGGCGTGGCCATGATTCAGTGCGTGGCGGACGCCGAGCGAGCTCGAGCGCGGATCGCCGCCACCGTTCCGCAAACCTGACCCTGCTTCAGCGCCGACTGAGTTCGCGGACCGCCCTCGAGGAAGAACGGGCTGCGTGGTCATGCCAAGGCGCGAGAAGCACCGATGGCGGATACCGAGCGCTCGAGGACGCAGTATGATGGCGGCTTGAGCTATTCGTCGTCCTACCTCGACGAAGCAACCCAGGTGCTGCGTCGACTCCAGCCCCATCAGCTCGAGGCCTTGACTCTCGCGCTTCGGACGACGCGCGAGGCCAAGGGACGCGTGTTCGTGCTCGGCGTCGGCGGCTCCGCAGCGCACGCGAGCCACACCGTCAACGACCTCCGAAAGCTCTGCGCGATCGAGGCCTACACACCCACCGACAATGTCGCCGAGCTCACCGCTCGAACGAACGACGAAGGTTGGGACTCCACCTTTCGGGAGTGGCTGCTCGGATCCAGATTGAGCGAGACCGACGCGATCCTCGTGCTCTCCGTAGGAGGCGGAGACGCCGAGCGACAAGTCTCGGTGAACCTCGTCCGCGCCATCGAGCTCGCCAGAGAACACCGCGCCAAAGTCCTCGGGATCGTCGGCCGGGACGGAGGATTCACCAAGGCCCACGCCGACTGCTGCGTAGTCGTCCCTCCGCTGTATCCCGATCGAGTCACGCCCCACACCGAAGGCACAGTCTCTGTGCTGCTCCACCTCCTCGTCTCTCATCCCCTCCTAAAAACACAAGCCGCGAAATGGGAGTCCACGAGCCCCCTACCCTCGCTGCCCACGCCTGCAACCTCGCGATCGACGAGAGTCGACGGCGTCGGTGCGCTCGTCGTGGGCGGCGCTGGGTTCATCGGAAGCCACGTCGTCGATGGGCTACTCATGCGCGGAGCCTCCCGCGTGACCGTCTTCGACAACTTCTCGAGCGGAAGGCGATGGCGATTGGCGCACGTGAACGACCCTCGCCTCGAGGTCATCGCGGGCGACGTTCACGACCTCAGCGCGCTCGCTCGAGCAATGAGAGACTCCACGCTCGTGTTCCATCTCGCTTCGAACCCGGACATCTCGCGCGCCGAGCTCGACCCCGACATCGACTTTCGGGAAGGCACCGAGCTCACCCGAAACGTGCTCGAGGCCATGCGCCAGTGCGGGGCGAAGCGAATCTTCTACACGTCGGGGAGCGGCGTGTACGGCGACCTCGGAGAACGACCGGCGACCGAAGACCACGGACCGCTCGTACCCATCTCCACTTACGGCGCGAGCAAGCTCGCGGGTGAAGCGTTAATTTCGAGCTATGGGTTCATGTTCGGGATCGAAGGTCGTGTTTTCAGGCTCGGCAACGTCGTCGGCCCCCGCCAAAGCCACGGCGTCGGCTTCGACTTCATCCGACGACTGCTGGTAGATCCGACTCGCCTGCGAATCCTCGGAGACGGCCGCCAATCAAAGCCCTACGTGGACGTGTCGGAGGTCGTAGACGCCATGTTCTTCGTGCATTCGCTCGAGCTCGGCCGGTTCGAAGTCTTCAATGTCGCAACCCAGGATGCCCTCACCGTCACCGAGATCGCCGAGCTCGCGCGGTCGACCGTTGGTACCGAAAATGTATCGTACGAGTACTCCGGATCGGATCGAGGGTGGCGCGGTGACATCCCGATCGTTCGGCTCTCGAGCGCCAAGCTAGCGGCCGCCGGCTTCGAGCTCGAATCGAGCTCGAGAGCCGCGATGTCGCGTGCGCTCGCCGCGCTGGCCGAGGAAGTCAGACGCGGGGTGGACCGCTTGGAGTGAGCCGATGTTGATCACGAGAAGCCCGCTCCGAATCAGCCTCGGCGGTGGCGGCACCGACTTGGCGTCCTATTACCGCCTTCGAGGCGGTCACTTCGTCTCCGCGGCGATCGACAAATACGTTTATGTCGCACTCGGCAGGACCTTCGGCCAAGAGATGCTGATCCGATACTCCTCGACCGAACGAGCTCGTGACCCGACCCAGATTCAACACCCGATCGTTCGCGAGGTGCTCGTACACATGGGTGTGAATGATCCGAGGCTCGAGCTCACGACGATGGCGGACGTACCTGCCGGGATGGGTTTGGGCTCCTCCGGCTCCTTCACCTCGGCGCTCCTCTTGGCTCTGTTCGTGCGGCGAGGGGAGCAGCCCACGAAGGAGCAGCTCGCCGAGCTCGCGTCTCTGATCGAGATCTCGCGCCTCGGGAGGTCCGTCGGAAAACAAGACCCCTACGTAGCCGTGTTCGGCGGCGTGCGGGCGTACTCGGTTCGATCGGACGGGTACGTCGACGTCACCGAGCTCGCTTGGGACGCCTCCGATCGCGCCGAGTTTCGGGGCCGCGTGTTACTCTTCTCGACGAGCATGACCCACGACGCCTCTTCTATCCTCTCCGAGCAAGACGGCCGCACGCTCGGCCGCGACGCGGAGATGATCGCGAACCTCGACGAGGTCAAGGAGATCGGCCTCTCGAGTCGCGCTGCGCTCGAGCGGAGAGACTTCGATGAGTTTGGTCGACTGCTGGATCGGCACTGGCGCTTGAAGCGTCTGCGGTCCGGCACGATGAGCTCCGCCTTGGTCGATCGCGCCTACGGGGCCGCGCTGGACTCGGGCGCGCTCGGCGGCAAGCTGATCGGCGCGGGGGGCGGGGGTTTTTTGATGTTCTACACGACCAGACCCGACGCCCTCCGCAACACCATGTCCGAGCTGGGCCTCGAGGAGCTCCGCTGGGACTTCGACCTCGAGGGTACGAAGGTCCTCGCCTAAGTCATGATTTCCTCCCCGAGCTCCTCGGTCCCCCGCGAGGGCGGCTACTTCGACGAGATCAATCGGCCCGCTCTTCGACTCGCGAAGTCCCTCGCGTTTCGCGGCCGGCTGTTGGACGTAGGCTGCGGGCGCGGCGCGCTCGGCCGCGCGCTCCGCGAGGCTGGGTTCGAGGTCGTGGGGATCGAGCCTTCGAGCGCCTCGACGACCGCCAAGGCCCGAGGTCTCGAAGTCATCGAATCGGACCTCACGGACCTCGGAGCAGTGCGGGCTGCCCTCGCCGGCCGGTCGATCGACGTCGTGATGATGTCGGACGTGCTCGAGCACGTCGCCGATCCCCTCACGGCCTTGCGGCAGTACGTCAATCTCGCCCGGACCGGAGCGGCCTTCGTCGTGTCGGTACCCAACGTAGCGGTGTGGACGTCGCGCCTGGCGCTCCTGTCGGGCCGCTTCGACTACGGCGACAGCGGAGTCCTCGATCGCACTCACCTGCGATTCTTCACCCAAAAATCGGCCATGGCGCTAGTCAGGGGCGCGGGGCTCGAGGTCGAACGACTCGACGTAGACCCGATGATTTCTCGGGCGCTCCTACCCCTCGTAAAACGGGCCGTGGCGGACCCTACTCGGTCCGACTCGCTCATGAATTCGCGCGCATACTCCGCGTACCTTCGGTATGGGTATCCTCTCGAGCACGCGCTCGCCGCAATCCGACCCGGCCTGCTCGCGTTTCGACTCGTCGCGCTCGGCCGAAAGTGGGCCGAAGGAGCTCGCCACGTTCGTGGAACATCTGTATGACGAAGGTGTGAGCAAACATCGACTCTCCGCCTCGGTTGATGTCGAGCTCTTTCGAGCCGCGGAACGCGCGGTCGAAGAAGGTTTGGCCGAAAACATCAGCGGGTGGATCAACGCCGCCATGCGGCGGCAAGTCGAGCACGACCAACGGATGCGAGCCCTCGATGAAAGCCTCGCCACGTATGAAGCCGACCACGGCGAGATCACTGCCGAAGATATGGAAGCGGCAAGCAAGAGAGCGCGTTCGAGGGCCATCGTGGTGCGCGGAGGCGCTCCGCAGCTGGGCTCGAGTTGACGCGGCACTCATCGTGCTAGCTCACGATGGCGACGAGATACTCACGTCAGACACTCAGGATCTCCGCCCGCTCGCCGTGGCCGCAGGTTTGGATATCGAGCTCGTCCCCGTTTGAATTTGCGGGGGCCCACACTCACCCGAGAAGACGCGCGAGCGCCATCGCTCGGTGAATGCACTCGTCCGAATTGATGTAGTCGAACTCCGCAAAGCGCCCCAAAAGATGAATCCCAAGACTCCCAAACCAATCGCGAGCCAGCGTGACGTTGCGAACGTAGTCGAGGTCGTAGACCGGATAAGCTCGTTCGAAGCGAAGAGTCTTCGACATCACGACGTCACGGCTCGACGCCAGCCCGAGTCGCTCGAGATCGCGGATGACGCGGTCCACGAGCTCACCGTCCGGCACTTGGTCGAGCTCACTTCCTGGCCGACACGTGATTTCGGCGAGCAAAGACGAGCGACCTTCGGGCGCCATCGATGGGCTGAAGAAAGCGGGGAAGCAGATCCGATGCGCGAGCACCGACGGGTCGGGGACGTAGATCGCACTCAGTCGTGGGACTCGGTCATGGCTCAGCCCCACACAAACCACGCGCAGCACATTGTGGCCGAGAGATGCGAGCGCAGCCTCGACCTCGGAAGGGACCGAGCCGATGGCTCTCGCGGCCTCGTGCATGGAGAAGGTGACGACGAGCTCTTCGTACGATCGACGCTCCTCCCCGCAAGTCACCGCGAATCCAGCTCCGTCGCGCCGGATCGAAGTCACCGGGAGGCCCGTGAGCACGGGCCCGCGGGCTCTTGCTCGGATCGCTTGGGTCAACGCCTCGAAGCCCCCGCCCTCTGGATAGCGAAAGTAGAGCTGATGAGTATGACCTTCGGTCGCGATTCCGAGCGCCGACCTCACGACGTCTTCGAGGGGCGGCTTCGGGATGCGTTCGACCCAGGCCGTGCCGATCTCGCGAGCGGGCCGCTTCCAGATCTTCTCGTTGTAGGGCACGAGATACCGATCGGAGATTCCGTCGCCGAAGGTGACTCGACACCACTCTTCGAGGTTCGAAGCGGCCCCGCCCGGAGCCCGGAGGTAACCCATCAAGCACTCGTAGCGGTCCTCCACAGGGAGCGCCGCGAGGTCGTTCTCGAACGGGTATTTGACCAGTCGATCCCGGAAGAGGACGCGATTCTCGCGGCGGACGGTACGGAGATTTCCGGCGAGAGCCTCCTCGACGAACTGGTTCACGTGCGAGTGTTTCGAGAAGAGGATGTGCCCGCCCACGTCGAAGCCAAAGCCCTTCTCCCAGTAAGTTCTGCAGAGGCCACCGGGGTGTTTTGAGGCCTCTATCACCTCGTGCTCGGAGCGGAGAAAGCAAGAAAGAGACAGGCCGCTGACTCCTGCACCGAGAATTCCAATCACGCCGACGTCCTCGCGTTCGGCGAAGGAGAGATCCAAGGACCGTGGCGCTCACGAGCGCGCCGAGCGCGAAGCAGCCTCCTCGCGGTCCACCATGCGCTCGAGAGCGGCCGCAGCGTAGACTCACCCAGCCGATCTCGGTATTCGATGAAGACGACCTTCACGCGGGCGCCGCGAGAGAGCGGCACGAGCAGGAGCTCGACCGGAAGCGCCGCTCCGTTCGGGTCGACGACCAGCGAGTCGATGAGTGTCTTGGCATAGGCTCGCATCCCGCTGTGCAAGTCGTGAATGCGTGTCCCAAACAGCATCGAAGCGACAGAAGCAAATCCAACGTTCGCGAAGTAATTCAGCCAAGGCATGGCTTCCGGCTTGGCTGCCAAGCGTGCCCCGTCGACGAGCTCGTACCCATCTTCGAGCACCCACCTGGCAAAGCGGGGGATCATTTCGGTCGGGTACGTATCGTCGCAATCGAGCGTCACGACACAGCGGCCGTTGGCGCTCTTCAACGCGGCGAGCATCGCAGGTCCGTACCCTCGCGGTGGCACCTGCCGAATCACTCGCGCCCCGAGCGCCTCGGCGAGCTCCGCGGTGCGATCGCGGCTCGAATCGACGACGAGCACCTCGGCGTTGGGTGCGACCCGGCGAATATCGCCGAGGACCTTGGCGATGGCGCGCTCCTCGTTCATCGTGATCATCGCGACGGTGAGCTCGTTGGGACCGAGGTCGAAGGGCATGCGCGCCCGGGACGATGACATGGTTCGAGGTCGCGGACCAAGGTGCGTGCGTTGACCTGGCTCGAGTCGCTACGCTCGCAGCTCGATCTCGAGCACCGGACCCTGCGCGAAGCGATGACTCGCGCGGCTCCGTACGCGCACGGTGCGTTGCTCGACGTGGGCTGCGGCGACAAGCCCCACGAAGCGCTGTTTCGACCGTACGTCACGTCGTATGTCGGAGCCGAGCGCGCGCAGACTTACCGCAGGACCGCCTCTTCAGCTCGATCGAAGGCGGACCTCGAGTTCGACGGAGACCGTCTGCCGCTCGAGGACGAGTCGTATGACACCGTGTTGTGTACTCAGGTGCTCGAGCACGTCCCGGACCCGAGGCACTGGTTCGGTGAGCTCGTGCGGGTGTTGCGTCCAGGCGGGCGACTCATCGTGACCACGCCCTTCTCGTACCGCGTTCATTCGGCGCCCGAGGATTACTTTCGATTCACTCGGTATGCGCTCCAACGGTTCGCGACGGAGGAGTCCCTCGAAATCGAGATCTTGCAGGAACGAGGTGGGCTGTGGATCGTATTGGCGCACAAGGCGGCCAGCCACCTCCTCGTCGATGTGTTGCGGACCCGCGCGCTGGCGCAGCGCCTCGGTGGGTATGGCCATGAGGCGCCGACACACTCGACTCCGCGGTGGTGGTTGGCGCCCGCCGTGATTCCGTTGGCAGGCGGTATCGTGGCGGTCGGACGAATGTTCCACGACCTCGATCCCGATCCCTCGGATCCGCTCGGGCATCTCTTGGTCGCGACCAAACCGCGGACGCCGATCAAAGGAGGCGTTTGACCTAGGCCTAGGATTGATCGGATACTGCGCACGTCTTGGGTCGGCCAGGACACATTGTCACACACCGAGGCAAAGGATCACTTTGCCGAGGAACCTTGCCTGGCGCGCCGCGCGCGCACCAGCCGAGTCGGAGGTCATGAACCTATGTGGTACAACGTACAGTCGCTGAATCCCTTTGCGGCGACTCAGCTTCAGTTCGCGCTCGTTTCGCATCTCCAACAGAACCCTCAGGTCGCGATGCAGGCCTTGTCGATGCTCAACGCGGGCGGTTTCGATCAGTGCATCGGCCCGTCGCTTCAGCAGCTGCTCGGCCGCGGCATGGGCGCTTCGATGTGCGGAGCGATCCCGCAGCCCAACATCGGATTTTCGGGCGCTCCCGCCGGACAAGGTCTGCAGAAGGCTCCGGAAGGTTGGCCGGGCAACGCCGTGAAGACGGCCGGCGGCTACACGATCGTTCCGGAAGGCGGCACGAACTGGAGCATCTACGCGCCTGGGCAGAAGCCCGGCGAGACGCCGAATACGCGCGTCTGGGGTGACCCGCACGTCACGGAGAAAGACGGCACGCGCTGGGATTTCACGAAGTCGAGCGACTTCGTGCTGCCCGATGGCACGCGCATCGCTGCGCAGACCTCGTCGGAGCAGGGCCAGTCGGTGACGACGGGCCTGACGATCACCAACGGCGCGGACCGTGTGAACGTCTCCAACATCCACGGCTCACCGACGACCGGCGCTGTCACGAACGACGGCTACGAGTGGCGGGCGCAGCACCTGGCGAGCAACCCGGGCCGCGACACGTTCCGCTTGGGCGGCGACGGCAACAACATCCACTGGTTCCGCGAGCGCAACGGACAGGTCGAAGGGCGCATCGACGGCACCGTTTGGGACTCCAAGAACAACCGCTACGACCAGGTCGTCAGCGGCGACAACAAATACTGGGTCGATCCGAACCTGCGCGCGCCGCTCGGCAGCGCGGCGTGGGGCAACCAAATGCGCGGCGAGCTCGCTGACACGGCGGGCCTGACCGGCAATCCGCAGTATGCGAAGTCCGTCGGCGAGCTCCTCAACGCGGACCATCTCTGGAGTCAGCTCGGCGGCAACATGTTCGGCCAGCAGGGGCTCGGTGGGCTCTGCGGCGCGTTCTCGGGCTGCGGACAAGCGTGCGGCGCGGTCGGAGGGCTCGGGGACACGATGCTCGGACACGCCGGCCTGCTGGCCCTCGCCTCGCAAGGCATGACCTCGGCGGCGTTCAACCCGGCCGGTCGGGTGTGGGACCACACCACCACCGAGCCCGGACGCCCGGCGACGTTCCCGCCCGCCAAGGGAAGCTCGTTCTTGAACAGGCTCCCGAGCAACCCGAACCAGGTCGCTTCGCAGCTGAATGTCAGCGGGTACCAGGACGTTCGCACCATCAACACCGCGGCGTCTCGCCTGCGCGAGGCCGGCGCGGTCGCGCGCCCCGCAAAACCCGGTGAGACCGGCGCGGCCGGAAAGCTCGTCCTGTCCGATGCGGAGGTCGCGGCCATCCGCGCCGCTCCGAACGAGGCCGAAGCCCGAAAGTTGGTGGCCCAAGCGATCTCGAGGCAGACCGGCGTCAACATCGGCGACGGCCCGAACATGGGCAATCGCAACGACATCCGAAACGACCGCTACCGCCAAGCGCTCAACTCGCTCACCGGCAGCCACGTTCGCTCCGGTATCGAGAAGAACTCCGGCTCCGCGCTCGCGCTCGACTCCATCATCGACTCCACCTGCCGCACCGTCCGCGGCGCCGACTTCGGATCGACGATCAGAAAAGACACCGTCGCGTGGAGCGGCCCCTACGGCGTCATCGGCGGGACCGACCGCAACGAGCTCAACAACCCGTCCACCGCGGTGGCGCTCGACATCTCGTCGTATCGCTCCGCGGCCGACAAGATCGCCGAGCTCTACTCGCCGCTCATCTTCGATCTCGATGGCACCGGCCTGGTGATGAAGAACGGCGGCATGATCGAGGTCGATCTCGACGGCGACGGCCGACGCGAGATGATCACGGACCTCGACGCGCACCTCGGGTTGCTCGTCTTCGACAGCCAGCTCGAGCCCGAAGCCCTTCGCGGAACGCCTTCTGGTCGCGACATGTTCGGAAACGGAACGGACCTCTCGGCCTACGGCATCAAGGGGCCGAAGGACGGGAGCTTCGAGAACGGGTTCGACGCGCTGCGTGCGCTCGCCGAGAAGCTCGGCTACGTCAAGGGCACCAAACAGCACCTGTCCGGCCGTGACCTCGAGGAGCTCGAGGACAAGGTCGGGCTGCGCATGCGCGTCGGCGGCATCGGCGAAGGCGAAGACAAGCGCTTCATCGAGTGCGGCGTCACGCGCATCAACCTCGGCGACTCGAAGAAGATTCAGTCGATCGAGCAGGCCAAGGAAGATCGCTGGGGCAACAAGCTGATGATGCAGGACGGCGCGACCTTCATGGTGAAGAACACCGAGCGTCCCTACTGCGACATCTGGTTCAACATCCAGGCGCGTGTGCTCGAGAAAAAGGACAACCGCCTCGAAGCCAAACGCGGCGCCGACCTCCTCAAGAACGTCGGCATGAAGCGCCTCGCCTGATTCGGTCGTCGCGACGTGGGGGTCGCCTCGACCCCACGCTCGCGGCTCACTCTCTCTTCCCACCCAACGTCGACGGCTCCAAACCTCGAACGGTGCTGCGGCCATCCAGGACACCGCGAATCAGTGCGCTGCGGGTCGGAAAACCTAGCTTCTGACCGGCCTTTCTCAAATGAGTTGCGACCGTGCTGACTGACAAGCCGAGCTCATAGGCGACGAGCTTGTTGCCATGCCCGAGACACGCAAAGCCGAGCACCTGCCGCTCCCTCAAGGTGAGCGCGTCCAAAGCCGAGCCGGAAGTGGTCGGCTCGTTCCTCCGCGCCACCATGAATCGCCGCCCGCCGAACTCGACCTCCGACAAAATGGACCAGCGCCCGAGAACCAGAGCGCGCCACACCCCGAGCGCCTCGTCGGGGCTCACCCGCCGGAGCGGGCCGCGGGCCCTTCGAAGCGCCACCGCAGCGCTCGAGATGGCCGCTCGAATGGGTTCGGACGCGCCCTCCGGCGCATGCTCGATCCGACCCGCCTCGTCGATGACGAACTCGCACTCGGACCCTCCGGCACGATACTCGTCCCTGAGTCTGTGGCCCGCCGCAATGTGCGCTGACACGCGGCTCCAACGCTCGACCTCGAAAGCGCCCGTGATCTTCGGAAGCGGACATCCGATGATCACTCCCCTCCCGTCCGGGCTCGAGGCGTGAATGCCCAGAACGTCCGCGATACCGAACGTACGCATGAGCTCGACGAAGTCAGACCTTCGCGCAAGCGCCGTCGACCCAAGCGCCTCGCTCAACGTCGAGACCGGTCTTGGATCCCCAAACACGGCGTCGATGTCGGTCCGCGGGAACTGCGCGGACATGATTTGCTCCGCTCCACTCGGGCAGTCGAGAAGCTCGAGCGTGGGGCGACGTCGCGCGACCGGGTCGCGACGGTCGTAGGCATAGGCCATGAGACCAAAACCCCGGTCGAGAAATGGCTTGACCGCGCCGGCAATGCCACGGAGCCAGCTACGGTCGTCCACGTCGAGTCGATAACTTGCATCTACGACCTCGATCAAATCCAACGAGCTCAACTCTCATCCCCTTCCGTTTGAACCCTTCGACCGTACCGGAGCTCCTGAGTGCCACCGAGCCCGATCGTAGTCAAGAAGAGTCATGGCGACCGGACGGTGTCGACGACTCACCGAACCGCAACACCAAGCAGCGCCGACGAATTGAGACTTCATAGTCATTTTGTCGATCCTCCACCTCCGCCATCACCGATCTGACCATGGAGCGCTCCTCCCGGCGACAGATATTCTCTCGGTCGTACCCACCAATCTTCCCGGGAGGAACGATGAATCAGACGAGCTCGAATACTCACCGACCTTGGCTCCGTTTTCTCGTGCGACTGGCCTCGACGTTCTGCGCGATGAGTGGCTTTCGCCTCGAGAGGCTCAACGTCGTGTGGGTCGTGAGCGGTGCGCTGTCACTGATCGGCGCTCACGCGCTGATGAAGCTCTCGAATCCGAATCTGATCGCGGGTTATTGGGTGCTCACTCTGTCGATGTATTACGTGGGGAATTCGTTCATTCTGGCCTCGCGCAGGATCCCTGGAGCCCTCATCGCGCGGTTCGGTGAGGACTCGGCGCTTCGAATTTACGATACTGCGCTCGGCCTCATGTTCCTCAACCAAGGGCTCGGCGTCTCGTGCATGGGCTCGCTCGCCTGGAGCGGTGACGCGAGCCTCTTCAGCTCCTCGACGACGGCGATCGGAATCGTATTCTTTGCCATCGGCCTGGTGACCAAGATTTGGGCGACGATGCTGGTCGGTGTAGACATTTATTACTATCACGACATGTTCCTTGGACGCCCGACGGGGGGCTTCGTGAGCTCGGGACCCTACCGGTTCCTCGCCAATCCCATGTATGGAGTGGGTCAGCTCCACGCCTACGGATATGGGTTGCTGACGGGTTCCATCGTCGGGCTGGCGGCCGCGGCGGTTTGTCACTCGGCGATTTACGTCTTCTACTTCGTCGTGGAGCGGCCATTCGTGCGGCGCAGCTTCCCGGCAGGCTCCAAGGACGACCTGTTCGAATCCAGCGCGGGCACCGCCGCGCCGTGAGCGGGTGCGAACGAGATCAGCGCCGCAACCTCACTCCGCGAGCCAACGCCCAGCTTCTTGTAGATCGACGCGAGCTGATTTGCGATCGTTCGGTTCGACACGCCCCTCTTACGCGCAATCTCGGCGTTCGACAGCCCTTCGATCAGTCTATCGAGCACGTCCAGCTCAGCTGAAGTCAACGAGTCGAACAGCGATCCTTGATCGGCCGGACATACGATAAACGTGAGATCCGAGCCCGGAACGGGATATTCGTAGATCTCCAGTCCTGCTTCAAGGGCATGAGCACCCGTTCGTTGGCGAGCCTTCTCGTCTGCCATGGTCTCTCGAGAAGTGCCGGATGTTATACGCGCGCGCTCCCAACATCAATTCGCCACGGTTCTTAGGTTGTGCCTGCTTCGTCCTCATTCGATCAACAACAACCCAACCCCAGTGACCACCGCCAACACCCCCACGGCGCCCAAGACGTTCGCCGCCAGACCGTAAGTCTCCATGCGGCTCGCCATGTCGAGGAACTCGGCGCCGTGTCGAGGGCCCGCCTCGAGGTCCTCACGTTCTGCACTGCTTGCTACACCGAATGCGATCCCAAAAACGATCGCAAGCGTGCCAGCGCCTACTGCCCCTAAGACGGGAACGATCGAACGCGGTGCTCCCTGCTCCCGCTGATCTTCGTCGAACACGACGAGCTTCGGGGTGACTTCGGGAAACAGAGCAAACGCGAGCTCCGAGAGTCGTTGCGACCAAGTCTCTGACCCGTCCCGCGGGAGCTCCCGCTCAGAGACGTTGGGGGTCTGACTGAGGCGCGGGAACCTCTCCGCCACGATCGCGATCGAACGCAGCCCGCCTGCAATACGAACCACGACGGCAGCGTCTGCCCGCGTCCCCAACAAAGCCGAGCGCGCGCACTCGGACGCCTGACTCTCCGAACACTGCCCGCCAGGCCCCGCGGCGTCGATGGGAAGCACGTCGAGGTCCCTGGACGCCAAAGCGCCCGACAGCTTTGCCAGGATCTCCTTCGTCTCTTCCCGCCGTACCGTCGACGTCGACTCCACCGCGATCGCGACCGTTGCCGACGTCAAAAACAGCCAAAACGACATCCAAGGAGACCATACACTCCAAGCCAGCGGACGCGTCAGTCTATTTCCACGCACCGCTCAATTCGAGGCTCCGCGGCGTCTCGGTCCTACTCACCCGTTCGTCGGGCGAGCGACTTCACAATTCACAGACCAAGGTTGTCCAGGGTCGCCAACAACTTCTTGGGGTTCGGGAACGCGCTGAATGCAAACACGTAGGCCAGACTCGACACCCGGGCCTCGACCGAAGGGTCCTTGAGCAAAGACCGATCGACACCCACCACGAACGTAGGGTCGGGCCGCTCCTCGAGCTGCTCGAGCCGCCGAACGAGTAGCCCGCGGTGCCAGCGGTGAAACAGCTCGATCGCGACACTCACGCCCCCTTCGGAGCGCGAGACCGCCAGGTCGGGCATACTCATTCCGGAAACGCCTACGTGTCGAGGCGAGGGCTCCTGATCGACGAAGAGACCCGCCTCTTCGAGCGCTCGAGCGAAGGTCAGAATCTCCTCTGGGATGTGCCCGGGTGCCCCAGCCAACGGTGAGACGAGCCCGTCCTGCTCGGTGACGGTCAGATGAGCTCGCCCGCGACGATCGTCGATCTCCGCATCGAGCTGGAACTTCACACAGAGGGGCACGGCAAGCGCGAACGTCGCGAGCGCCAACCCATACTTCTTCGACATGTCGAAGATCGCGGCGGGACCTTCGATTCCGAGCGCAAAGCCTTTTTCGGTCTTCTTGACCTCCGCCACCAACCGATTGAAGCGCAGCCATCGCAGGACCTTCCGGATTCTCCGAACGTCGGGAGTCTGAATCTCGAGGTCGACGCGCCGCGCATACACGAGCAGCCCCTGCACGAGCGCGAGGTTGTACCGCTCGAGGAGCTCGTCGGGAGCCAGCGTGTCGAAGGACAATATTCGTCGCTCGGAGGGCAAATCTGCGTAGAGCCGGGGCTCTAGCTCGTCGAGCGCTCCGAGCGATTCGGCGAGGCGTCGACGGTACTCACCCACCGAGGCTTCGCGGTCCAGCGATCGAAACACCGCCGCCGATTTCTCGAAAGTCACCCTCCTGAGCTCCTCGGCAGCGCCCCCAACCTCTTCGAGCTCCAACCGGTCCAAGATCAGCTTCTCGAGACCGCGCGCGACCTTCACGTTGCGAGCTCCCTTCGCCGCCTCGTCCAGCTTCTCTTCCAGACCGCCCACCGAGCCGCCGACCGATTCCGCGCCCGCGCCGATCATCGTCGCCGCCAAAGTCAGAAGGTCCGCGCTTTGCGGCGACACGTACCCCGGCCTGATCTTTCCGTTTCGCCGCCGAGCGACGACGAGCTCCCTCGTCAGCATCAGTCTGCCCTCGAGTACGCGCGGTGCTGGCGGCGGCGATCGCTGATCATCGACTCGGCCGAATCCTCGCTGACGATTTCGTAGAGATAGGCTCGCTTGTCGGGCCGCTTTCTCAGAATTCGGCCGAGCCGCTGGACATGCTCGCGCACGCTGCCGCTGCCCGCGAGGACGATGCCGACGTTCGCTTCCGGCACGTCGACACCTTCGTTCAGCACCTTGGCGGTGAGGAGCACAGGTAGCGCCCCCGTGGCGAAGTCTTCGAGCAGGCGCTTTCGCTCCGAGGGCTTGGTGTGATGCGTGATCGCCGGGAGCATGAAGCTACGGGAGAGTCGGTACACCAACTCGTTTTCATGAGTGAAGACGATGATCCGATCTTGGTTGTGCTCCTTGAGCACGCCGAAGAGCGCGGTAATCTTCGCGTCATTGCCGAGCGCGATGCGTCGCTGCTCTCGCCACGCTGCAAAGGCCTCGCGACCTTCGGCGCTCTGGTGGGCCTTCATGATGAAGGTCGTCCAGCCGTTCGGATCCGAGGGTGAGATTCCGAGCTTGCTCTTGAAGGCCTGGTACTTGGCGCGGGCGGCGTCGTGTTTCGCCTGCTCTTCAGGAGACAAACTCACCCGGAGCGTGCGGACTTCGTAAGGCGCCAGATACTCACCCTCGAGCGCGTCGATGGGCGCGGTGTGGCACACCGGGCCGAGGAGCTCGACGGCGATGGCTTCGCCGCCGTCCTGACGTTCCAATGTCGCAGTCAGCCCGAGGCGATACGGCGCGATAGATCCTGCGGCGATGAAACGATAGGCCGGCGCAGGCAAGTGATGACACTCGTCGCAGACCAGCAGGCCGAAGCGATTGCCGAGAAACTCCGCGCGAAGCGCTGCCGAGTCATAAGTCGTCACCGTCACCGGTCGCAGCGTATTGTCACCCCCGCCGATCACGCCGATCTCGATCCCGAAGTGTCGCTCGAGGGTCGCGCGCCACTGGTGCAGGAGATCGATGGTGGGCACGACGACCAATGCGGGCCGCTTGGCATGCTCCATCGCCATGATCGCGAGCAGCGTCTTTCCGGCCCCGGTGGGCAGCACGGCGATCCCGCGACCCTGGGCCTCGGCCCATCGAGTCAGCGCCTCTCGTTGGTAGGGACGTGGCGCCACGTCGATGGCGAGCTTGAGCGCCAATCGATCGAACGCGCGCGCACGATCGACGAAGTCTTCGGCGCTCCTTTTCAGTGCCACGATGATCTCGCGATAGCACTGTGCAGGAGCGCGGAATACGCCCGTGCGCGGGTCGGCGACGAAGAGTTGTCGGACGGATTCGTCCTGTGGGAGCTGAGCGGTGACGAGCGTTCCGTGCTCGAAGGTCAGCTCGATCGCCATCGTCCTTGGATGCCCGAGCGCCAGCGATCCGACAATCCACTTGTCACGTCGGCGCAACGAACTACATTGCGGCCATGAGCCTATCTTCAGAGCTTCGGCAAGAGCTCACCGACCTGGTGACCCAGAACTCGGTGGTCCTTTTCATGAAAGGCACGAGGCAAACGCCGCAGTGCGGATTCTCGGCGGCGGTGACCTCGATCCTGGACGAGCTGATCGATGAATATCAGACGGTGAACGTGCTCGCGCGCGCGGACATTCGGGAGGGAGTCAAAGCCTTCTCCGAGTGGCCGACCATCCCGCAGCTCTACGTTCGCGGCGAGTTCGTCGGAGGCGCGGACATCGTGCGTGACTTGTTTCAGAAGGGGGAGCTTCAGAAGCTGCTTGGAGTCACCGAGAAGGCGGTGGAACCGCCCAAGCTGACGGTGACCGACCGCGCGGCCAAGGAGCTCATGGGAGCGCTCTCCGGAGCCGCGCCGGGAGAGATCGTGCGGTTCGAGGTCGACCGCAATTACAACTTCGGTCTGAGTCTCGATCAACCGACCCCGACGGACTTGGTGGTCGAGGCGGGCGGCATCAAGTTCGCGATGGACCGAGGGAGCGCGCGGCGCGCCGACGGGACGGTCTTTGATTTTGCCGATCGGGGTCAAGGTTCTGGGTTCAAGATCAGCAATCCGAAGGAGCCGCCGAAGGTGCGGAGTATGTCGCCGAGCGAGCTCAAGGCCAAGTTGGACGCGAAGGAGCCGATGCACTTCTTCGACGTGCGAGGCGACGACGAGCGAAAGATCGCGAAGATCGAGGCCGCGAAGATGCTGGATGCCAACGCGGAGAAGGAGCTCGAGGGTCTCGACAAGAAGGAGGCGGTGTTGGTGTTCCACTGCCACAGCGGTCGGCGCAGCATGGCGGCGGCGCAGCACTTCCTAGGAAAGGGCTTCGTGAAAGTCTACAACCTGGACGGAGGCATCGACGCGTGGTCACGCGACGTGGATCCGTCGGTACCGAGATATTGAGACGTTAGCTGTGGCCCGGTGACAATGGAGCTGAGTCAGCCGGTCCAAGATTGAGAATCTCGGCTCGGTCCTCGTCTGACAAACCTGGGGCCGTGTGAACCGCGGTATCAATCAATGCCAGGAGGATTTGGCCTGAAGCAGCCAAGAACCATCCGGCCGCCCACATGAGCGCGCTCAGGAGCATCCCGACAGTTGCGACCACGACGGCTGTACCCAGCCGGTCGCCAAGCACTACCAAGCCGCCAATCACAACCGAACACACGGCCAGCGTCATGCCTCCCCTGCGGATGCTTTCGCCAAGGGAGACAAGAGCCCCGGTCATCGCGTAGCCTTGCTTGTACCTGGATTGAATCTTGCCCTTGTTGTTCACGCGCGCCCCATAGAAGAACGCGGAGTGTAGCTCCGGAGGCGCCGACTGGGTACGGCTTTCGCTCGAACAGCAACCAAGCCGCTCCGGTGTCGATGAGCGCCAAGTTCTGACGGGCATCGGACCCTACCAAACAGAAAGCGCACGCGGACAGGCGAACGCCCGCGTGTTCGCGGTCGATCCAGAACCGCGCTGAGCCCGTCGCCCACCCGGACGAGCCGACGATCAGCGACCGAGAGGCCAAAGTTGGTCCACGTTCGCCATCAGAGTGTTTGAGCGAGCACCGGCCGCCCCAAGCCTCGCATCCAGCGCGTCCCAGCTCTCATCGACGTCGATCAGCTTGCCGTCTCTGAGCGCGACCCAGACCCCACGATACGCTTCGCAGTGCTCTTTCAGCCAGTTCATGTTGAGGTGCGGGTCGCCGCGTCCCGAGGCCGGCTTCGGCGGTCCAGGCATGGCCCTCGGCGGCGCGAGCACGTGCGGCCATTCTCCAAGATCCCCCTTCGCGGTCTCGATGAACTTGCGGGCCTCGGCCCCGCGCCCGGCCTCTACGAGCTCACAGATCTTCGCGCGCGACACCGCGCCCTCGTCGTTCGGGTCAGCCTCCTGGACATAACGCGGTCGAGGGTCGGCGCCAAAGTCGCGCATGTCCGTGATGTGGATCGGAGGCTCGAGCGTCGCGAGAGTTCGACCTTCGGATACGATCGAACCTGTGCAAGCCGACGCTTCACGTGCCATCCTGCCGGCCGCGACCCAGAATTGGGACCGTCGCATGCCCCCGGTGAGTCGATCGAGCGGCCTTGCACGAGTCTCCAACGCCGCGACGTTTGCGCCTCGCCACGCAATCGGGACGGGTCGGGCTCCTGTATCTATTCGATTCTTTTGAATCTTTCTACGACCCCGACAGGAATTGAACCTGTGGCCTACGGTTTAGGAAACCGTCGCTCTATCCAACTGAGCTACGGGGTCC
Source organism: uncultured Myxococcales bacterium (assembly GCA_964463485.1). Taxonomy (GTDB): domain Bacteria; phylum Myxococcota; class Kuafuiibacteriia; order Kuafuiibacteriales; family Kuafuiibacteriaceae; genus CAYXDO01. Next base: position 60,831 of record CAYXDO010000048.1, read on the forward strand.
GAGCTTTTTCGGCTTACTTTTCGGTTACTTAGCGGGCCGCCGCACTTCCTTCGTTGTGCCGAGCTTCCAACTTGTGCCGAACTTGTGCCAAGCTCCAGCGAATAGGAGCAAACGGGGGCACACATGGCAAGCACATCCGAGGGTCGAGTCTACAAGCGCGGCTCGGCGTGGTGGATCGACTTCAGCATCAACGGCCGACGCATCCGGGAGCGCGCAGGGCCGACGAAGGAGACCGCCAAGGCCCTTCTGGCGAAGCGCAAGGTCGAGACGTTCGAGGGCAAAAACTTCCCCGAAAAGCTCAAGCGTGACCTCACCGTGGGCCAGCTCCGCGATCTCTGGCTCGCGCACGCAACCGAGAAGGGCAAAGCCACCGTCTCGAACGACCGTCAGAGGCTCGGCACGATCGTCGAGATCCTCGGCACAAACCGCAGGGTGTCCGATCTGACGTCCGAGGACATCGAGGCCTTAAAGCGGAAGCTTCGGGGTCGTCCGAGCCGCCGACGCATGCCGACCGCTGAGGTGATCGGGGTCGACGGGCAGAAAAGGAACGGCGCAGCGCGCGAGTTTCGGCCGCTGGGACCCGCCTCGGTCAACCGCCATTTGACCGTGCTTCGGAGCGCCTTGCGACTCGTCCGAAAGACTCATCCGCACAACGATCCGATGGCGGGCGTTGCAATGGAGACGGAACCCAACCCGCGGGGCGAGGAGTGGACGCAGGCCCAATACGAAGCGCTCCGCGACGCGGCCGACGAAAGGCTCCGGGTTGCAATCATCTTGGCCTACTCGACGGGCGCCCGATGTGGCGAGCTCGCGAAGCTCCCCTGGAGCCGCGTTGACCTCGAGGCCGGCATCGTGACTTTCGAGGCCTCGACAACCAAGACCAAGCGCACACGGATGGCTCCGCTCAACTCCGACGCGATCGGGGCCCTCAAGGCCTGGCGGACGCGGCAACGCGAAAACGGCTCGCCGATCCCAATGAGTGATCCCGTGATTGGACTCAACCCCAACCTACTCAGCAACGGCTTTCGGCGACTGAGGCTCAAGCTCGGCTTCACCAACATCGTTCTGCACTCGGCCCGCAACGCAGTCGTATCCGCGCTTGAACGCGCTGGAATCGGCGACATGACCGCAGGCGCGATCGTGGGTCACTCACTCGTGGAGACTCGACGCCGCTATTTGGTCATGCAGGCCCAAGACATCCGAAACGCGTCGGAACGAATGGAGAAGGTTCGCGCTGGGAAGTGAGTCACCGGGCCCGCTTCTTCCGCGCTCGCGCAACCTGTTTTTTCGTGCGGATCATCCGCTGCTTGGGGTCCATCTCACGTTCCTTGAAAGCCCTTTGAGCGACTCTGTGCGCGCACGAGCCCTCGCCGGGAGGTGGTTTGCAAAATCTCTGGTTCTTATTCGTCGCGTCAAACCAACGCGTGCATCGCTCATTCTCGCACCTCTGGGTCTTTCCTCGAACGAGCGCCGCGAGTCGTTCCCAAGCGATCACCGAAATCAGCGAAAAGCCATGGTTTGGACGAAGTGCCGAGTCCTCAACCCGAATCTCGACATCGCGCGCAAGGTCGGCGAGATACCTTTCGCCGTCCGCTTTCCGTGGGGAGTCAAGCAGACGCAAGGCTTGCGCGAAATGCTCGGCCGCATTCGCGAAGAACGCCGTCGGCTCAGAGTACCTCGAGAAGAATTCGGCCGAATCCAGCGCGGCAACGGGCCGCGTGTGTGCGAGAGGCTCGTGATTCCATTCGTTGACCCACCGCTCGAGGGGCACGCTTTCGATCGGACCCCAGTCTAGGCCTCGCGGTGACCGAGCGAGCGCCGTCGGTCGCCAACGCTCAATCGTCTCGAACCTATTGAAGTCCGCCGGATGGATCTCTGCCGGGCCCGCTTCTAGCCTCGCCGCCAAGCGCACGTCCGTCACAGACGATCGAGCTTCCGAGTAGCCCCAGCCGAAAGGGGAGCGAAAGCTTGTTCTTTGTTTGACGACAAACGGCCCGTGATCGAATGCTTCGACCTGTGGCCATTCGGTGAACTGGAACGTTCGCTGATGTAACAGCCCCAACGGTCCGAAGCGAGCGAACCACTTGGTGATTCGATCCGCGATCTCGGTCGGCGGATTCCAGTCTCGTTCAACCGACTGAAGCGCCGCTCCCAGTTCCGCGAGCTCGAGACCTGCGGCGACCGGGTCAACCTGCTTCTCGCATGCGACCGCTCCGACCGCCGGCCGGATGCTCAGATCATGGATTTCGTACGAAGACGCGCTAAACCATTTGAAGCTGTAGGCCATTGTCGACTGACATATGAATGACAGAGACATATCAGTCAAGCCGAGCGATACCAGACGCATGGCGACGCCCGCAAGCAAACGACACCCCGACCCCGACCCCCAGACGCAGCTCGGGCTCTCGACGCGGGAGTGTGCGTCACGCGTGGGGGTCCACGATTTCACGATACGTCGCGCGATCTGGGATGGTCAGCTCGCCCATTTTCGGGTCGGGCGCGCGGTCCGGATCCGGCCCGCGGATCTCGCCGCGTGGGTCGACGGGCTTGTCCGGGGCGGGGCTCGATGAGTATGCCCGCCCGGGTGACGCCCGACCCATCTCGACCGTACCGACCGATCCAGCGATCGCGGATCCGCGCTCTGCGCCCGCACCTCGATCATCTCCGGCGACTCGTCACCGAGCTCACCAGACTGATCATGGCACCACCGATCGACGCACACGGGGGCGAGCCATGACCGGCGCCGACAGCGACCGCGTCGCGGCGATCAAGCGCTCGCTGGACCCTGCCCGACTGATCTCGGGACTGGGGATCACCGCCCGGCAGTCAGGGCGAGAGTACCTGATCCGTTGCATGTGGCACGATGACTCGGACCCCTCATGCTCCATCAGGCTCACGCACGGTGAGACGTCGGTCCGATGCTACTCCTGCGGCGCGGTCGGTGACTCTCTCTCTCTCGTCGCAAAAGTCCGAGGCCTCGACCCGAGGACGGATTTCGTGCGCGTGCTTGAGGAAGCTGAGGCCCTCGTCGGGATGGCGCAGACGACGCCTCGGAGTCACCAGCTATCGACGCCCGAGATCTCAGACGGCGACTTCGCGGACCTCGCTCGGGAATTGCTGCGCCTAGCACCGATCACCGGCCAGCCCGATGTGACGGAGTATGTCCGGTCCCGCGGGATCGAGCCCCTCGCCACGTCCTGGGGCGCTCTGCCGGCGTCCGCCGCCGACCGCTCAAGACTGCGCGATCGGCTCGCCGCGGCCGTGGGCGAGGCCGTCTGGCTCGGCTCCGGTCTCGCAAAGTCCGATGGCGAGTGGTCATGGCCGAATCACCGACTCGTGATTCCGTGGCGAGTGCGAGGCGTCGACGGCGAGGTCCTCTCGCTTCAACGGCGATCGCTCGGAGACGAGAGGCCGAAATACGTGGCCGCGAACGGCCGGAAATTCTTGGAGCCCTTTGGGATCGAGGACGCGATCGAGGAGCTCGGCGAGGGTGTTGCGATCGCGTTTGTGGAGGGTGCGATCGACACCCTGAGTTACCGGATCCTCGCCTCACGCGGACTCACTCGGCGCGGCTACGCCAGGCCCAGGCCGGAGATCGGGCCGACCTACTCCGACTCTGCGAGCGCGCTCGATGACTCCGCCGATCTCGTCGCTGTGGTCGGGCTGCCTGGCGTTGGAGGCTGGCGACCTGAATGGGCAGAACTCGCCCGTGGACGGACCGCAATCATCGCGCTCGATGCGGATCGCGCGGGTGAGGATGCAGTCGCCCGGATCTCCGATGACGTGTTCAAGGCCGCCGCCGAAGTGATCCGCGACTGCCCGAAGGGCAAGGACTGGAACGACGTCCTGCGCGGGGTGTCACCATGAGCGGCGGTTTTCGCGGTCTCGGTACGATCACAGTCCTTCCTCGCCCTGCGCCCAAGATTCCGGTCCCAGTTGCCTCACCCAAGGGTAACGACACCGATTCTGAGTATTCTGAGTATTCTGAGATGGGGGTCCGGACCCAATGCACGCGGCTCCCCGAGTTCCCGGTAGAGGTACTCCCTGAGTGGGCGGCACGCTTCGTCGAAGCCAGCGCCCGAGCCCTTCAGGTGCCCAGCGACCTCCCTGGGATGCTCGTGCTTGGCGTTCTCGCGGGCGCGTGCGCGAAGCGCTTCAACGTGCGGGTCGGGCAGTGGCTCGAACCAGTCAACTTGTACCTTCTCGTCGCTCTTGATCCCGGAAACCGAAAGTCAGCCGCCTTCGAGAGCGCGATGGAACCGATCATCGCGTACGAGCGTGACCTAGCTCGACGCATGGGTCCAGAGATCGAGCGCGCACGAGCCGAACACGCCGTGAACGAGGCCCGGATTACCAAACTCAAGACGCAATCAGCGAAGGGCGACGACGAAAGGGAAGCGTGCCTCCGAGAAATGACGGAACTCGCAATCAAGAATCAGAGGCTCGTCCTCTCCTCTCCTCGTCTCGTCGCCGACGACGTTACGCCCGAACGTCTCGCGGGATTATTGGCCGAGAATCGAGGGAGGATCTCGGTCCTATCGGCCGAGGGGACACTCTTCGAGATCGTGGCTGGCAGGTATCAAGAGAAGGGCACGCCTTGTCTTGAGATCGTGCTGAAAGGGCACTCCGGGGACTTCTTGCGTGTCGACAGGCAAAGCCGACCGACCGAGATCATTCGTCGTCCGAACATCACGGTGGCCGTCGCGGTTCAGCCCGACGTGCTCAGGGGGCTCGTGAGTAAGCCGAGCTTCAGGGGCCGCGGGCTTCTCGGTCGCTTCCTGTACTCGGTTCCCGAAAGCCTCGTTGGGTACCGCAACATCGGTGCGCCCCCAGTCCCAATTGAGACGTCGACTCGCTACGACGAGAACGTGCGACGCCTACTCTCTCGCCGAGAAACCTACGATGAAGACGGGGAGCCGCAACCCACGACGATCGATTTCGCACCGGACGCCCTCGTCGCATTCCGGCGGGTGGAGCACGAAATCGAGCGTGACTTGCGATCAAACGGACGGCTTGGATCCATTCCTGACTGGGGCTCTAAGCTCGCAGGTACGCTCGTCCGGATCGCGGGGTTGCTTGCTGCAGCCAATGATCGCGCCACGGTGGTGCCTTCTGACATCGCGAAGATCGCCACGCTTCGTGAGTATCTGATCGCACACGCCCTCGTTGCTTACGATGAAATGGGCGGGAACGTCCTGGCTTCGGAGGCTCGCTTTGTTCGTCAGTGGCTTGAACGAACCAAGCCCGCCGAGGTTTCTCGGCGTGAAATCCACCAAGGCAACCGCGGGCGATTCAAGCAGGTTGCCGACGTCGATCGGGTGATCGCTTCGCTCATCTCGGCGGGCACTCTGGCTCCGATCCTCTCGCCGCTGCGCGATGGTCCTGGCCAGCATCCGAGCCCCCGGTTTCGGGTCGTCTTGGAGCCCGGACCCGCTTCTCAGATTACTCAGAATGCTCAGAATTGGCTCGGAGATCGGGAATGACCCCAAGAATCCGTCGCATCTTCGTCGCCCCGGCCCGACTCCGCGCGCTTGAGCTCCGATGCCGGGAACTTGAAGTTCAAGCCGCGTCTCTCGAGATCCGACTGCGCGTTGCCAGGGACCGACAAGCGGAAGCCGAGCACGATCGTCGGGTAGCCGAGGAGCACAACGCGCACCTTCGCCGCGAGAATGCGAGCCTCGTTGCAGAAATCTTCCGTCCGACCGAACGACGAGTCACCACAACCCACAAAGGCCGGACCGACTCGGACTCAGAAGGAAACTCAGACCGATGAATGCACGTGAACTCGCCATCCGCGAAGCCCAGCTCCGAGCCAAGCAACGCGCCGCTCGAACGCAACTGGCCCGCTCTGAGTACCTTCTGGCTCCGAGCTCGCCCTTCGCTTCGGACCCCGTCGAGGTCGAGGCCGCAGAGTCCGAGCGCCTCGCCGCGCTCGAGGCCTTGGCGGACGCATCCGACCGCTTCCGCGAGCTCGAGGCCGGACTCGCCGACGCAGATCTCGGGGCCCTCCCGCCCGAACTCAGGGCCGAGCTCGATCGGATGACTTTGCCATGACCATGGGGTATAGCCATGGGCTGGAGAATCTAAGGGGATTGATCCCAGGGATGCCAACCGAACTTCGTGGGTTCAAGGGGAGGGCCAGAGTAGATGACCGTAAAGCGTAAACCCAAGCGCCTGCGACGGGGCTATTCGACGCCGCCGAGATCGAGGACCTGGCTGCATCGTCCTCCGGCACAACCGCAGCCATGACCGCAGCCAAGGCCGCCGTCGAGCAAATGAAGCTCGCCCACCGGACGAGTCGGTGTGCCGAAGTGATCGGCGAGGTCACCCCCGGGGCGACGGTCCATGCGATCTCGGCTGGCGAGTGGTCCGCGCACGACATGATCGTCCACCTGCTCGGGCATGCCGCGCCCGCCGAGCTCTGGGCCGCGTCGTGGGCCGTGTCCGATTCTGCTCTTCACGCACTCATCAAGGCTCGGGAGGCCGGACAACTCACCACGATCCAAATGCTCCTCGACTGGCGAGTGACCGTCCGGAACCCGAAGGCAGTGCAACTCGCGAAAAGCACGGCTGACCGAATCCGCGTGAGTAGCTGCCACGCGAAGCTCTACGTGCTCCGAGGCGCTCGGAGCTACACGATCTCGACCTCGGCGAATTTGACAAACAACCCACGCCTCGAAAACTACGTGATCTCTGAGTCCCGCGAGATCGCCGACTTCCATGTGCGCTGGCTCAACGCCGAGCTCCGGGGTGGCAAGCCGTTCGAGAAAGAGAAATCGATTCTTGATCTCATCGCCGCCGGCGCCGACCCGATGCTGGCACCGATCGACCTCGAAGAATCCGACCGAAAAGACCGCGAGAACCGAAAGAGGGTCGAGAACCAATGGTGACCAAGTGACCAAGAAGCGCCCGACCGCCGAACGAACCCAGGACTTCGCCGATCTGCAGCGCCCGAAAGCCGTGCCGCTCGCCGCCCCGACTGCGACGTCCGCACCACTGAGTCAGCAACTCGAAGAACTCGGCTCCCTCCAATTCACCCGAGCAGAGGCCGCGTTGATTGTCGGGCTCCCCGATCTCGAAGGGGACGTGCACACGAGCTTCTTGCGTGGCCAGCTCAAAGCCGAGGCCGAGGTGCGTCGGGCGATCTTCACTCTCGCAAAACAGGGTAGCAGCCCCGCGCAGAAGGAGTTTCTCGGGCTCGTGGAGCGCCGCCGTAAACGGGAGGACGAGAACACATGACGACCGAACGAAAGCGACGGACTCACAACAACCGCAAGCGTGGGTAGGCGCGACGATCCGATGGAGAAGCGTAAACCCGACGTCTTGGCGA
>CAYXDO010000049.1:0-67752 GCA_964463485.1 uncultured Myxococcales bacterium
CAAGTCCGCGTTCTATATACTATTTTTTCGACCAACCTCCCCGCAGCGCACTCAGATCCTGGCCCGGCTGCACCCCATTGGATTCCGCAGCACTCCGTCTTTTACGACGCTCCTCGACGAGTGGACGAGTTGCCTCCGCCTCCCGTCGACGAAGCGCCGTTCACCAAAGGATGCGCCCCACCCCGGCGAGCACCCCGGGAGCCGCTAGCAGCAGCGCCGCGACCCATCTCGTTACTCCGCCGCGACCCAGGCACCACGCGAATGCGGCGGCCGTCCACCAACACAGGATCCCGCTCGAACCCATACCATACGCCGCTTTGGCAGGACCGTCGGTCTCGAGCGCGTGCCAGATCCCGTAGGCCACCATGATCGATACGTACCCAGCTCCGTGAGCCGCCATCGCAAGCTCGACGCGAGGAAACTGAGCTCGCCGGATCCGTACGAGAGCCCAGACGACCCCGAACGCCAGCCCAGCCAAGTATACGACAGACAGATGCGCGAGCGCCGTGTTGATCCACAGCTTGGGCTTGCCGAGCAGTCTCCCGTTGGCGATCTCGACCTCTGAGCCTTCGTGTCGAATTCCTCGGTTCAAAAAATTGTAATAGTCACCCCAGGCGTCGACCAACAGCACGTTCGGCATCGACAACGGCGGCGTGTAGAAAGGGTATGTGAGTTGCCGGTGAGTAAACTTGGGCAGAAAGTACGCGCTCGAGTGCCGCTCGAGCACCGGCTTCTGCCAGGCCGCTGCCTTGTCGATCAATTGCGCCGGTGGGTACGGAGTGTGATGCGTCTTGACGTTGGGCCACGCCCAAGTCATCAAGATGCTGGCGCCAAGCGCCCACGTGACTGCGAGTTTTCTCGCGCGCTCTCCGAAGGTCCCTTTCGCCAAGAGCAGCGCGAGTCCTACCGCTGGCACGGCAGCGACTGCCGAGGACTTCGACAAAAGCGCGGCCCCGAGCACGAGCCCAGCCAAGAACGGTCTCGGCGCGAGCGCGAGCGCCACACTCGCGAGCGAGAGAGTCGCTGCGAGTGACTCCGGGTTGAAAAAAACATCCATTCGCAAACTCACCGGGAGAAAGGCATGCAGCGCGTTTGCGGCCAGCCTCGTCTGACGGGGCATGGTCGGAACCAACCGTTCGAGCTTTTCGTAAAGGTGGTTGGCAACCAGCAGGCGGGTCGCGCCCGCGAGCACCGAGACCAATTGGCCGCCACGGTCGCCGAGCCCGACGAGGCTGCCGGCGAGCGCCAGCGCATAGAACAACGGGGGATGCTGTGCCTCCCAGTTGTCCTCGATGCGCGCGACCACCCCGCGCCCCAGCAGCTCCATGATCTTCACGTGATCGGGAGCGTCATAACCATGCAGCGGATTGAAGCGGATCGCGGTGTCGATGCGGATGAGGGTGCCGAGAAGGATGATCCAAAGCGACCGATCGACGCTCACAAGTCGCTCGCGGATGCGCCTCGGCACCTTCCCACTTCTCGCACCAATTCCTCGCTCGCGGGTCGGACGAACATCGTATCGAGAGGCCAGAACCCGGAGGTTGGCGTGACAGGTGTCGAGGTTGCGGGCTACGGACCGAGCGAGTCGTGCCCGCGAGCGAGACCGAAGCGCCGAAGTCGCCCCCGGACCGTCGGCTTCTCATCTTCGTCATCACGTACCACGCCGACTCGACGCTCGAGTGGGTGCTCGACCGAATCCCATCGAACGTCTTCGTGCAATTCGACTGCGAGGTCTTGATCGTCGACGACGCCTCGACCGATCGCACCTTCGAGATCGGACGTGAGTATCAGCAGAGTCACCCCGAAATGAGAATGACCGTGCTCCGGAACGAGCACAACCAAGGGTACGGCGGGAACCAAAAGGTCGGCTACGCGTTCGCCATCGCGAACGGGTTCGACTACGTCGCGATGCTCCACGGCGACGGCCAGTACGCACCCGAGGCGCTTCCCGAGCTCCTCCGACCGTTCTCGTCCGGCGCCGACGCGGTCTTCGGCAGCCGAATGATGATGAAAGGCGCGGCGCTCCAAGGCGGCATGCCGCTGTACAAGTTTCTCGGAAACAAGGTGCTCACTCGCGCCCAAAATCTGATGCTCCGCACGAACCTGTCCGAGTTTCACAGCGGCTACCGAATCTACCGCGTCTCGACCCTCTCTTCGCTCCCAATTCGTTTGAACGCCAATGATTTCCACTTCGACACGGAGATCATCATTCAGCTGATCAACGCCGGTGCGCGCATCGTCGAAGTGCCGATCCCGACCTACTATGGCGACGAGATTTGCCGAGTGGATGGGCTTCGGTACGCCAAGAACGTGTTGCTGGCGACCTTCCGCAACACACTCCATCGGTCAGGGCTGCTGCACCAACGGCGCTTCGACGTGGAGCCGGATTCGAACGAGCACTATACCCTGAAGCTCGGCTACCCCAGCTCCCACACCTACGCGATCGCTGCGGTCCCGGCTGGAGCAAAGGTCCTCGACCTCGGAGCCGGCCCCGGCGGGCTCGCCAAGCTCCTCGCGAAAAAGGGGTGCAAAATGGCCGTCGTCGACAAAGTCGCGCCCAACGAGCCATCCGCGGACATCGAGGTCTACCTGCAGGACCTCGAGGAGCAACCCAAATACCCAGTCGCCGAGTATGAGTATATTCTACTCATGGACGTCATCGAGCACCTCGGGTCGCCCGAGCGTTTCCTCGCCGGCCTCCGGGCGGAGTTCGACTACCGGCCCAAACACCTCGTCCTATCCACGCCGAACGTCGCGTTCTTCGTGCAAAGGCTGACTCTGTTGCTCGGACAATTCAACTACGGCAAGGCCGGCATTTTGGATCGAACTCATACACGGTTGTTCACTTTCGGCTCCATCGTTCGGCTGCTCGAGGACGAAGGTTTTCGGGTCAAGAGCGCCCGCGGAGTACCCGCACCGTTTCCAAAGGTGTTGGGCGACGGTTTGATCGGGCAGTCTGCCGTGGCGATCAACTTGGGTCTGATACGGATTTCGAAAACGCTCTTTTCGTATCAGATCTTCATCGAGGCGGACGCCACGCCGGACGTGGACTTCGTCTTGCGAAACACCCAGCAAGCGAGCAAACGCCGTGCGGCGGAGCGCCCTCGGACCGAGCCGGGCACGGGCTGACGGAAAAAGCGGTCGACTTCGGGCGCGTGCGCGATAGTCTCTTTCTCCCAAAGTTAACGGATTCCCAAGTCCGTCAACGACAACATGAATCTTGGTCGAGTCCTCCTCGAGATCGTCCTCCTCGAGATCGTCCAAAACACTCGCTTCCGGTCTTCTGTCCGCCCGCGGCACCCTGGTGGGCGCGAACGACGGACGCGTCGATCATCGCGAGCTCATCCTCGAAGCCCACCGCGAGACACCCCTTGCCTAGTACAATTTGTGTATCATCCAACCGAATGCGGCGGACCGCAGACTCGACCGTCCATGCAGGCGAGGCCCTAGATGGCCCTCTTCGCATTTTGCTGATCGCACCTGACGGGGTGTCCGCCCATCCCATTCAAGGGCGCTCGGAGCTCAAGCTCGGACGCTCCGAGGCCAACGAGCTCCGCGTGGATGACCCCGAGATCTCTCGGGAGCATTTGGTGCTTCGTTTTGGCACGAGCGTGGGCGTCGAGGATCTCGGGAGCGCAAACGGGACCCGCGTGCGCGGGAAACCGATTCGGGCTGGCGTGCTCGTCGAGCTCGGGCCCGGCGATCTGGTCGAGGCCGGCTCCACGATCGTCATCCTCCAACGCGCCTCGGCGGCGGTCCCCCTGCGGCGCAGGCTCCTTCCGCACTCCGCGTTCGAGCATCGCCTCGACGAAGCCTGTTTGCATCGCGGGCGCGACGCTGAATTCACGATCCTCCGGATCCACGTCGAGGCCGGTGGCGTCGAATCGGTGGAGCGAGCGCTCACCGAACCGATTGGCGCACGCGACCTCATCGCCAGCTACGCGCCAGGTGAGTACGAGTTGATCGCATTCGATTCGGGATCCGGTAATCGCGTAGCAGAGGAGATCGAGCAGAGACTCGACGCGGCCAAGATCGAGCATCGAGTCGGCTTGGCCGCGTTTCCACGCGACGGAACGACGCCCGAGGAGCTGATCGAGAAGGCCTGCGCGGCCCTTCGCGGAGGTAGAAGCGTGGACTCGGAGCCGAGCGACATCATCGTAGAAGCTGAGTCCATGAAGAACCTGTACCGCCTGATCGATCGAGTCGCCCGCGGGAATATTTCGGTCCTCCTGCTCGGCCAAACCGGCGTCGGGAAGGAGGTTGTGGCCGAGCGACTGCACCTGGCGTCTCCTCGGAGGGAGCGACCCTTCTTGCGACTCAACTGCGCCGCGCTCTCGGACTCCTTGTTCGAGTCCGAGCTGTTCGGATACGAGAAGGGAGCATTCACCGGCGCGACGAGTCCGAAAAAGGGACTTCTCGAGAACGCCGACGGGGGAACCGTCTTCCTCGACGAGCTCGGTGAGATGCCAATTCACATTCAGGCCAAGCTCCTGAGAGTCATCGAGCAGAAGAAGGTAATGAGAGTGGGGGGCCTGGAGGCCCGCGACATCGACGTGCGCTTCGTGTCCGCGACGAACCGCAACTTGGAGGACGCAGCTTCCGAGGGTGCGTTCCGCTCGGATTTGTATTTCCGGCTGAATGGAGTCACTCTCGACATCCCGCCCTTGGCCGAGCGGCGGGAAGAAATCGAGGGCCTCGCTCGGTTCTTCGTCGCCAAGGCGTGCAAGGACATGGGGTTCACGAAGGCGCCCACCATCACGCCGCGCGCCTTGGTTCGCCTGCTCGAGTATGCGTGGCCGGGGAATATCCGGGAGCTCCGCAACATGATGGAGCGCGCTGTGCTTCTGGCCTCGGACGATCGGATTGATCTCGAGCACCTACCCATCGACAAGCTCTCCACTGCTTGGCGCCCTGCGGCGAAGCCTGACCCGCTCGAGCTCGAACCGTTGGAGGACGAACGAGCCAAGATTCAGGCCGCCATCGAACGCTGTGGCGGCAATCAGAGTCGGGCGGCCGAGCTCCTTGGGTTCTCGCGCCGTACTCTCTCCAAAAAGCTCGACAAACACCAGCTCCCACGACCGTTGAAGGACGCCCGACGCCCGTGAGCGCTCCGGTCTTTCCTCGCTCGTTTGGGGCCTTCGTGCTTCTCGGACGACTTGGAGGCGGGGCGATGGGGAGCATCTTCGCGGCCCGACCTCGCGCCCACACTTCGGAGCTACCGCCGCGGCTCGCGATCAAGTGTCTCCGCTCCGAGCTCTCTGGAGATCCTGCGTTCGAGCGCCGCTTTCGCCATGAAGCCGCCCTGGCGATCGCGATCGATGCTCCCGGCATCGTGAGAATGTTCGAGCTCGGGAAACACGAAGGCGAGTTGTATCTCGCCATGGAGCTCGTCGAGGGATGGCCGTGCTCCGCGTTGCTCGCGGCGCTGCGCGAGAAGAAAATTAGCCTCCCCGTCGATGTCGCAGTCTCCGTATTCAGGGGCTTGCTCGAAGGACTCGTGTCGCTCCACGGGGCCTGCGATCCAGACACGCAGGCGCCGCTGTTCGCGGTGCATCGGGACCTTTCGCCGCGCAACTTCCTCATCGGTACGCATGGCGAAGTCACCATCGTCGATCTCGGGCTCGGCCGTTCGGAGCTTCAGGACTGGCTCACTCGGACGGGACGGACGATGGGCTCTCCCGGGTACATGGCACCCGAGCAGGTGCGTACGTCGCACGTGGACTCACGAGCGGACATTTACGCGGCGGGAGTGACTCTGTTCGAGCTTCTCACTCGCGAGCCGTACATCGCTCGGGGCAGCTACGCGGAAATGTTGGAGGCCCAGCGAAATCCAAAGCTCCGAGTGCCATCGTCGATTCGCAGCGACGTGCCCAAGGAGATCGACGAGCTCCTGGCGAGGACACTGGCGCCCAACCCAGATGATAGGTTCGCCTCCGCGCGCGAGGCGCTCGACGCGGCACCTTCAGGGAGCGCGAAGAGCGAGCTTGCGACCTTCTGCCTCTCGCTCCTTGGCCCGTCACCGGCCTTCGCTGATTTGCAATCCGACGTCGAACCCGAGCCAGAACCCACCCAAGTCTTTGCTCGAAGGAGTCTCACCGTCGAGACCGCGCCGACCTTGGTAGCCTCCGACCCTCGCGCCGCAACCAAGACGATGTCTGCGCCTGCTCAGGACCCCGCCACGCCGGTGGTCGACCCCCGGAGCTCTCCGGCTCGCGATCCTGCCTCCGGCGCCGCGAGCTCTCAGCCGCAGGGCGTGCCCGGGAAGAGCTGGGGATCCCTGGCCCTCGTGGCCGTGGGCAGCGGCGCGGTCGGCTCAGTTCTCACGGCCGTCGTGCTTCTCGCGGCTCGGCCGACGACCAACGCGATCGTGGCCGACCCTCTGGATGAGTCGCCCACGGTCACCGCCACGCGTCGAGACCCCGCGCCGGGGCGCGGCACAGAGCCTCCACCCCCCTCTATGCCGCGTACTCGGCCCGTTCGCCCTGAAGCGCCGCGTCGAACCGCGGCTGACGGGCCCTCTACTCCGGCGAACGCCTCAAAGACCGTGGCGGAGCTCGCGCGCGACCTCTCGCAGCGGGCCGAAACGCTAAAGCGCGAAAGACCAGCGCACGCCGCCGAAATCGACGAGCTCTTGGCGGACATCGCGATGTGGTCGGCGTCCAAGGAGGATCGAGTCCACGCCGAGCTTGCGCGTATCGGCGACCGATTGTCCCAGCTCGAGTGAGTGCGACATGACGAGAGCGGGAGCGGCACGGACTTCGCCCTCCTTCGCGAACCTGGGTGAGTCTCGGACTCGTACTTTGCGTCAAGGCCGTACCAACTCAGCCGCAGCGTCTCGGGTCATTCCTCGCAGGTTGGACAGCCGATGCCCGGCCTGGCCAGACAGAAACACGATCTCGCCGAGCTGAGAATCACCGCGCTCACGATTCCCGTGGTCACGACGACCGCACCCACGCCGATCCAAGGCCATAAGCTTGGGCGCTTTTCAAGCGCGACGCGGACTTCCTGCGCCGAACCTGCGATGAGTGTCGAGTACACTTCAGCCGACTCGTATCCGGCGGCTCGGGCGACGATCCGAGCTCGACCCGGCCGCACGAACCTCGACCCACCCACAAACGAGTGAACCTCGACACCGCTCACCTCGACTTCGGCGTCGGAGGGCGTCGTGACCACGACGAGCATCGCGAGCTTCGAGAAGCCAGCGTCATCGAGCACCCTCGAGAGTCCAGCTTCGATCTCCTCGTCCGCGCGATCTGATGCGAGTCGTCGCGTTACCGAGCCGAGCACCCGGCGAGCCTTCACGTCGAGAAGCTGCGCGCGAAACAACAGCGGTGACACTCTCCCCTGAAGCACGACGACGAGCCCGTATTTGACGCCGAACCGATCGAGTCGGGAAGCCAAGCAACCGACATCCGGTCCGCAGTCGAGGATACGAGCCTCGGCCGTCTCCTCGACGAACAGCGCCTCACTCGGAACCACGCTGAGTTGGGGACGAAATTCAACCGCCCTCGAAAGCGCCAAGAGCACGGCAGACTCCGTGATGGTCGCAGTGTCGACGACGCGCGACACGAGCGCCAGCCGTTCGGTCGGTGCGCAGGCGAGGAGCGCCAATAGAGTCAGAGTCAACCGATCCTCACTCGACGCTGAACAGACCCACGACGCCGTGGTCCGAGTGAACCATGTGACTCTGACCTACCGCCACGATCCCCTTGGGCGGCAATAAGGCGAGGTTCGAGCGCGCTGCGCCTGGCCTGAATACCGTGCCTCGCTCGAACGTCACGATGGGCGGGTTCGAAGCGAGCGCAGCGGTCGGCGCTTCGTCGCTCCCCCACGCAGAGATGCCAGCGGCCCGCATCGGGTCTTCGGACCAAACTCGGCCGGCCAGCCGAAAGGCTAGCGTGGCCTCCTGGATGCTCCCAACACCAAGCTCGCGGATGCGCTCGGAGGTCATCACGCTGAGTCGATCCGGACACGACGCCGCGATGGCCTCGAGCTCCGGGGGACTCGCACGATCTTCGACCGTGAAGCCCGTCGGATCCGTCTTGGACAGCATATCCTCTTCGACCACTGCGCCGTCCGGTCCCAAATGGACTCGGGCGAGTGTGCCGGGACCCGACATCCAAACCACCCCGAGCGACGCGGTAGCCGCCGAGTACCCGTGCGCGATTTCTTTCACCACCGGATTTTCGGGACCTCGAACCTCGAATACGACGCCTGATTTGCTGATCAGTACCGCGCGGTCGGACCCGAGCGCTACTCCCTGGGCAAAACCGGCGACTGGGAGTTCGAGCGTGCTCACCACGAGGGCGCTGTCGGGATCCACGAAGTGTACTCTCGACCTGTCGCTGGCGGTTTCGACGAGCCAGACGAGCTTCGAGGTGAGGGCGAGGTCGTAGGTGGCAAGCTCCGGTAGACCCGTGATTGCTGTCTGGTCGGCCCTGAATTGCGAACACTCGGTCGCTCCCGGGAGGGTCGAGTAGGTGACCATCGACCGGCCGCCCGTAAATGCAAGTGCCTTTCCTCCCCACGGAGTCATCGCCCTGTAGGTGAGTTTTCCGTCCGATCCGTACACCCGTGCGAACTCTCGGCCCCCGAGGCTGGCGTAGAGGGCATGAGATTTCGCTTCGAGGACCCTGACGTCGCCGATCGCGACGAGCCGATCGAGAGCCTCTGGCACCTCGGGAAATAGTCGCTCGAGCCGGCCTCCGAGTCGACGCACCGTCGCGTCGAAATCGATGTCCAAGACGTCTGCGCCATCACGGAGGACGATCCTCAAACCGGTCGGCAACGTCGTGATCGAATCACAGGTGGCGCCCGGCGTCGCATCCAAGACGGACAAGGCAAACTCCGGCTCGGGAGTCACTCGGAGCACGAGCGAGCGTTTTTCCGCCGGGTCGGACCTCGCGCGCGCCGAGCCGCAAGCAACCAGCTCCGCGGGGCCAAGAGAGGCGGCCTCGTCGATGAATTCCAGATCCAACTCGAGCCCCGAAAACGAGAGCGAGGGTGAGTCGGAACCCGCCAGGCAGCGCCAACCTGAGTCGTCCCGAACGAGCACGTGACCAGACCCCAGCACCGCGAACGCAGCCGACGAAGACCGAGTGAGTGCGACCACCGGAGCATTCCCGAGGGTTGGACACTCACTCCCGTCGATGGGTTCCTTCCGACATGACTCGCTCGAGCAGCGGAAAATGGCGGGCTCCTTGGCATTCAGCCCCAGTCGTTGGCGTCCGGCGAGCAAGATCGAACCCTCAGCGACCTCCAGGTGCTCGGGCTCGAGGCTAGGAAACTCCGGAAGCGAGGAGACTCCGGTACTCTCGAGCCGCGAATACCGAATCGTCCCACCCGCCGGAACACTCTCGAACGCCGCGAGCACCGCGCCGCCTTCGAGCGCGAGCGCACCGAGGACGTCTCCCCGCGCAGGCTCCAAGGCGGTCGCGATGGCTTCGCGATCCGAGCTTGCTTCCAAAAAGAAGCCAGGACCGACCCCAAAGACCGAACCGGAGCTCGATGCAGTCAAGTGCTGAAACGCCAGCGTGCCCGCGATGGGACAGACGCGCAGGTTCGACTCCGGACCGATTTCTGGAGGATTGCATGCGCAGGTGCCAGCCAGACCGATGGAGACCTCCGATCGAACTCTCTTCACGAGCGCGAGGTCCTCAATCTCCGACTCTCCCGACGTGTCGAAGCGAAAAAGCCTCGCTTCCCCAAACTCGGGGATCGCACAGCGAGAACCTCCCAGCCCGACGAACGGTGCGGTGATGTCAGGTACCAGACAACGTCCGCAGCCCCTCAAATCCGGATCCGACGTGCGACTCACCTCTATCGAGTCCAAGGCGAGGGGAGCGCCAAAGGGATCCGCGAATTGGTCTCGCCGGAACTCGAAGGTAATGGCTCGGTCCCCTACCTCTGACTCCACTCGCAGAGTCGGTCGCTCGGCGATCTTACCTACCTCCTTCAAGACCCCGTCTCCAGACACGACGGCGAAGACGACCAGATCCGAGCTCACCACTATCCTCGAGACGTCATCGCCGCACCCGAGGAAGCAGACGAGGGCCGAGGCGCAGACCCACGGCCATCTCATCGAGCCTGACATGGCGCCATCCTGCCTGCGTTTTCTCGGAATGCCCAGCCTGTACGGCGTGCGCATCTTTCCATGCAGCCCGAATCTGGAGCCTCTCGAGCGCCGAGGAATTGGTCATTTGTAGATTTTGCACCGAACGAGGAACGACTCCCAACTCTCCTTCCCGAACACCTTGTCACCGACGAAGCCGCCGATCATACAAGCCACTCCTACCGCGGCGACGACCGGGGCCGCGGGTCCAAACAACGGCGACACCGCCAGAATCCCACCGCCCACCGCGGAGACTCCCTTCGAAACAGCGCCGGCCGTGTCCCCTTCCTTGGCATCCTGGCAGGCCGCCACAGCGTCCGAGAAGGCTCCGATCACCGCTCCGACGGAGCCGAAGATCTTACCGGCTACGCCGGCGAGCTTGGACTTGGCGAGCACACTGATCACCTCGAGGGCACCTTCACCCGCTGAGAAGATCGACGACGCAAACGATCGGCGTGCCTCGGGCGTGTCGAAGCCACTCGTCGCGGCCCCCAAGAGCGACACGGCCGTCGTGAACATCGAGAGCTTGCCGTTGGCGTTCAAGCCTTCGACGATCTTGATCGCTTTGCCGAGCTCCGGATTCTTGATGGCCATGCCCCTCAACGCGCGCAGGATCTTGCCCGGGTTGTTGGCAAAGTCCTTCGAGTCCCCGTACAGCTCGGTGAGTTGGCTGATCACTGCGGCAACGTTGCCGGAGCACGCGATCGAGTCCGGATCCATGCCCAGGGCCTCGAGCGCAGCCCTGACCGCGGTGGTTTGACCGTCCCTCGACGCGGCGCGCCAGCGCTGACCAGCGCCGAGCTCGATCTCGCGAGCCGCCATTTCTTTGATCAGTTGGTCCGCGAGCGCCGGATCCGCGAGCCGCAGCTTGGAGAGCTCGCGGGCGAGCGTTTCGTCGGCCTGCTTGCCCCGGCCAGTGGCTCGAAGGAGCTCGAGCGATCTGCGGAAGGCCGGTGAGCCCACTCGCGCATAGATCTCCCTGGCTCGTCCGGGCCATCCCGAACTCTTGGCGACCTCCCCGAAGATTCGAGCGACTTCGTCCTGGAGCTCGGAGTCATTCGCCAGCGACTTTCCCCAAGATTCCAGTTTCGCCCCGTCGATCTTCTTGGCCATCTCCGGGTTGGCATTAATCGAGAGAGCCTTCAGATAGTCTCGATAGTCTTCGAGCTTCTTCAAGAGCTTCGGGTTCGCTCCGGTCTCTCGAAGGGTCTTGATCTCCCTCTCGAGGGCCTGGAAGCACTTCGGTCCGTTTTCATCGAGCTCGCGAGAGAACTTCGTGGCGTCGTAGGAGCCGAAGTACTCATCGTCGAGGAGCTTGCGCGAGAGGTCGCTCGTCCCGTCGCTCTTGCCGTGAAGCGCGAGGTAGCGCGCCACCTGGTCTCGCTCGGCCTCGGAGAGGTCTCCCCAGTTACTCACGAGGTCACGCGCCATCGCCGCGCGCGTCTTCGAGTCGCGGGCGGAGAGGAACGCGAGCTTGTCCTGAGTATCGAGCTGATCGAGCAGGCGCCCGCAGCCGGGCATGGTGATGCTGTCGCGCAGCGCCATCACGCAGTCCGATTTGTTTGGATTCGACGACGAACCGCTCTCGAGCATTCTCTTGACGAGTTTGGCGCGCTCGTGGTCGTCGAGCTGAGTTACGGCCTGGGAGAACACCGCGCCCGTCCCATTCGACCCGGATTCCCAGATGGCGATCAACTCATCGGTGCGAAGCCATGCCTGCATTTTCGCGAGGGCCTTGGCCGAGTCTTCGACGCCAACATGAGTCCGGAGCGTGCGAAGGGCGATCGATCTCACCTGAGTCGCGTCGGCCCCTTCGGTGGAGGCGATCGACGCGAGGGTGTCGAGGAGGTCGGCAGAGGGCGACTTGACCGCGGCGCTCTTCTCGAGGGCTTCGGCGACCAAGCGCGGTTGCTTCTGGGCGCACTCGACCAGCGCGGCCCGGGCCTCGGCGCTTCCTGACCCACCGTCACGAACGCGATCGCACAGCGCTGCGATCGCGGCGCTGTCCCCCGAGCGCGCGCGCTCGGTCAACGCCTTGACTTCGGCAAGCGCTCGGCTCGTGGACGAGTCCACGGAGTACGGGGCCAAGTCTCGCCGAAGCTCCGGATCATTGGTCTCGAGCGCGATCTTACGCAGGCGGCGCTCGGCCAGCGCCAGCGCCGTGGGGTCCGCCTTCGAGTCACTTCGAAGCGCGTCCACGAGGGCCGCGAGCTCTCGGGCCGCGCGCGCATTGCCCGCGAGCGCGGAGCGCCCGAGCACGCTCTGCGCGGCCGAGCGGACTTCGGCGTCTGGGTCCTGTTGCGCGAGCTTCCGGACGAGCTCGAGGTCTTCATCCGCGAGCCGCTCCGGCTGCTTGGTGAAGATCGACGTGAGCACGTCGAGCGCGGCGAGCTTCTCCTTCGAGCTCCCGCCGAGCATGGATCGCAGCTCCTCTCGCGCGGCGAATGGCGCGTGAAAGTAGCCCATCTCGAAACGAACGAAGAACGACGCGAGGTCTTCGGTGAGGTTGGGTCGCAGAGCGTGGTAGTCGCTCGGATCGAGGTCGCTTCGCTTGGCCAGCGCCTTTGCCGCGGCGGCCTTCTGCTCCTTGGTCTTGGCGTTCTTGAGAGCCTGACGAGCCTCGAGGAGCTCGGTCGCCGGCTCCGAAGCCTCCGCGCAAAGGAGCGGTCGCCCGATTCGACTCGAAATCAGCCGCGACCGAAAATCCGAGACCAACTCGGGCGACACCGACGGCTGACCGTGGGACGACGGCGCCGGGTTGCGTGCCGGTCGGGGCTTCGTGGCAGAGGGTGCGACATAACGATCGCTGCCACCAGGAGCGCTCGGTGCCCGAGGTGCGCGTGCGAGTCGAAGCTCTGGTGCTCTGGGAGCCGCAGCGAGGCGCGGCAGCATGTACTGGAGGCCAGCGATCTTGTTCATGACAGGGGCCTTTTCAATTGCGGTGCCAAACGCCTCGAGGCCCGATCGCACCACCGATCGGCCTCCGCGCAGCCCCAAGTTCCCACCCTGAGAAGGCCCAGTTCCCAGGGTGCGCCGCGCACGGTCGGTTTGAGATCGCGACGCGAGCGTCGTTTTGCGACCACTACGGCCCCGCGCCTGCAACTCGTCCGACCCATGGTTCGCCATCGGCATCGGCCGCCTTCCGACGTGGGCCCGAAGCGCGGCTGCTTGCGCTCCCAGGGGTCCGCGAAGGCTACTCATTCTTGCCCGGGACCGCGGGCATCTTGCCTGCGGCTGCGTCGTACGAAGTGAGCCCTTCGGTCGCTGGTGCAGGCATCTTGCCTGCGGCTACGTCTTATGGAGTGAGTCCTTCGGTCGCTGGGACCCCCGAACCTACCGGCCGATTCCAGCCTCGCCGCGCGCTTCGGCGAGCAGCTCCGCGAGGGTTCCAAGATCGGCGGTCGCAAACCGATCGAGGTGAGCCAGCGCTCCGAGCTTGGTCCTCCAGGGCTCCCCGATCGCGAGCTGGCCGACGAGCTCGCCGATTCGGTGTTCCTTGGTCGTATGAGTGCCCCGTGCACTCAGCACGGCCTTAGCGAGCTTCTCGGCGGCTTGCTGCAAATGATAAGCGGCGAGCCGGTTGATGGGGGGCACGGACAGCCGCCGGGCAGCATCCAAGTCCTCGTCCGCCGCGGCGAGGTACCCAAGGGCGATCGGACTTGGAGCCACACGCTCGCCATACACCTGAACGCCTTCGAGCGCGACGGTCCGGCAGAGCGAGCCTGCAAAGCGACGCATCGTCTCGAACTCCCCGCGGCGAACCGGAACGATGTCGACGGGCTCTGGAGCGTCACGAGCACAAGTATCCCAAGCCTTGGCCTGGTCGAGCGAGTCGTCCGAAGAGTCGTCTGGCAGCACCAGCAGCAGATCCCAGTCGCTCGTGGTCGTGGCGTCGCCTCGAGCGCGGCTCCCAAATACCCAAACCTGCTCCGGCCTCGTCCGCTCGACGACGTGGCGAAGCAACTCTCCGGGAATGACCGAGCCCGCCATCGCTGAAGCATACCACCGTGGCCCGGTGTTCCTTCTCAGTGCTCTCCAGGGTTCATGCGGAGGTTGAACTGAACCGCCGCAGATCGGTCGTGCACCCGCTCGGGGTCGACGGCGTCGATCTCAAGCTCTAGAGTGCGCGCCGTGAGCTCAGAAGTTCGCAGCATCCACTTGATCGGCATCTGCGGGACCGGGATGGGTTCGTTCGCCGGCCTGCTCCACGCCGCCGGTTACCAGGTCCGCGGGAGCGACGAGAACGTCTACCCACCGATGTCCGACGCCCTGGCGGAGTGGGGGATCGAGGTCCGAAAAGGTTATCGCCCCGAGAACCTCGACCCAGCTCCGGATCTCGTCGTCGTCGGCAACGTGATTCGCCGGACCAACGCGGAAGCCCAAGCGGCCGTGGATCGTGGGCTCAATTACACGTCCTTCCCCAAGGCCCTCGGCGACCTCTTCCTCGAGCAACGGCACTCCGTCGTGGTCGCAGGCACCCACGGCAAGACCACCACGACCAGCTTGGTCGCGTGGCTCCTGACCTCCGCGGGCCGAGACCCGGGCCTGTTGGTCGGCGGCCTGCCCGCGAACTTCACGCAGGGCTTTCGGCTCGGAAACGGCCCGCACTTCGTCGTCGAAGGCGACGAATACGACACCGCCTACTTCGACAAGGTCCCTAAGTTTCTTCATTACAAGCCCAAGACCTTGATCGCGACCTCCCTCGAATACGATCACGCCGACATTTACGCGAACGTCGAGGCGATCGAGCGGGAGTTCGACAAGCTCTTCGCGTTGGTACCCGAGTCAGGGCGCATCCTCGCGTGCGCCACTTGGCCCAGAGTCGTCGCGCGAAAGGGCTCCGCCAGGGCGCCCGTCGAGACGTACTCCGCGCGACCAGGTATCGAAGCGGACTGGACGCTCGAAGACGTCGAGATGGGGCCCGGCGGAGTCGAGATGAGCGTCGTGTTTCGCGGCGTTCGGAAGGGCCACTTCGTGTTCCCGATGTCTGGCCTTCACAACGCCGAGAACGCGCTCTCCGCGATCGCCTTTGCGTTCGGCGCGGGACTCTCTCAGGACGAGATCCGCATGGGCCTCCGCACGTTCTTGGGCGTCGCGCGAAGGCAGACCGTTCGCGCGGAGGTCGATGGCGTGCGTATCATCGACGACTTCGCGCACCATCCCACCGCCGTGCGAGAGACGATCGCGGCGATCCGCAGCCGCTACCCCAACGGCAGGCTGATCTCGATCTTCGAGCCGCGCTCGGCGACCAGCGCACGCGCGCACTTCCAGGCGGAGTATGCGACCGCCTTCGCCGGCTCCGATCGTGTGATCATTGCAGGCGTAGGGCGCGCGGAGATCAAAGAGGGCGAGCGCCTCGACATCCAGAAGCTCGCGGCGGAGATTCGGCAGAGCGGAGTCGCTGCGGAGAGCATCGCGTCGGTCGACGACATCGTGAGCGCCCTCGCCGCAGACGCCAAGCCTGGCGACTCGCTCCTGTTCATGTCGAACGGAGCCTTCGGGGGCATCTACGGAAAGATGGAAGCCGCGTTGAGGGCCAAAAGCAGCCCGCGCTGAACGCCCGACCTCCGCGGCCCACCCAACCTACCAAAAACCTTTGTTGCTCCCGTACCAAGTGATCGTCCGCCGAATGCCCTCCGCAAAGAGAACCTTGGGAGAGTAGCCGATGAGCCGTTTGGCTCTCTCGATGTCGGCCAGCGAGTGTTTCACGTCGCCCACGCGCTCGGGGTCGTGAGTCGGCACGACGTTGGTCCCAAGCACGGCGTTGATCTCGCGAACCAAGTCCAGCAGGTCGATGCGTTCGCCGCACGCCACGTTCATCACCTCGCCCGCGCATGCCCTGTCCGCTTCGCAGGCCGCGAGGTTGGCGGCGACGACGTTGTCGATGTACGTGAAGTCGCGCGACTGCTTGCCGTCTCCGTGGATGGTCGGGGGCGTGCCGCTCTGAATCGCGGAGATGAACTTCGGGATCACCGCCGAGTAGAAGCTCGTCGGATCTTGTCGGGGTCCAAAGATGTTGAAGTAGCGAAGGGACACCGTCTCGAGCCCAAACGTCTGGAAGAACACGCGGCAGTAGAGCTCCCCGGCGAGCTTCTGGATCGCATAAGGGCTCAACGGTTTGGACTCCATGCTCTCGACCTTCGGAAGCGTCGGCGTGTCGCCGTAGGCCGACGAAGAGGCCGCGTACACGAAGCGCCTCACCCCGGCGTCCCGAGCTGCGACGAGCATGTTGACCGTGCCGGAAACGTTTACGGAGTTGGTCTCGATCGGGAGCGCCACGGACTTTGGCACCGACGGGAGCGCAGCCTGGTGAAGCACGAAGTCGACGCCATCGACCGAGCGTCGCGCCGTGGCCAGATCCGTGACGCTGCCCTCGAGGAGCTCGATTCGCCCGCGGAAGGGCTCCAGATTCTTGCGACTCCCCGTCGAAAAGTCGTCGAGCACGCGAACGCGGTCCCCCCGAGCCACGATCGCTTCGACGATATTCGACCCTATGAAGCCGGCCCCGCCGGTCACGAGAAACAAGGCCATCCGTCCCGCCCCATGGGGCGCAGAGCCGCGCGAGTCAACCTCCTCGCTCCGCCCGCGGAGACGCTCCGTCTACGCCCGAACCCTCATCGACTCGTCCCGAGCTTTCTGTATCATCCGCCGCGATGGTCGATCTTCCTGCGCGGCACGAGCCTTGGTGGAGCCGCTCGGGGACCGCGATGGCCGCCGACGGCACGCCGCTGGCGTTCGCGTCCGGCGGGCCCGAGCGAGCGCGAGCGATCGTCGCCTGCAACGGCCTCGGGGTCTCGACGTTCTTCTGGGACTATGTCGGGCGCCGCTTCGCTCGCGACCACCAGGTCGTGGTGTGGGACTATCGAGGCCACGGCGCGTCCGGCGAGCCGAGCCACTTGGGGCACATGCGTATGGCCGACGTCGCTGACGACCTCGCCCGGGTCATGGACGCCAATCAAGTCGACCGCGCGCTCCTGCTCGGACACTCGCTCGGCTGCCAAGTCATCCTCGAGTTCTTCCGCCTCTTCCCGGATCGAGTGCTCGGGCTCGTACCCATCCTCGGCGCCTACGGCCATGCGGCCGAGACGTTCATCGACCCTCGCGTGGGTCGCGCCGCGCTCGACGTCGCTTATGCCGTCGGCACGCGCGTGCCCGAGGTCATCAACCTCGCCGGACGCGTCGCGTTGCGAAGTCGAATCGCGTGGCCTTTTGCGCGCCTCACCGGCCTCGTCCATCGCGACATGTGCCGGCGCGAAGACATGGACCCCTACCTCGAGCACTTGTCCCGCATGAACAGCCGCGTCTTCGTGGAGATGGCGCGAGCCGCGCAGGAGCACGACGCGGGCCCGTGGCTCGGCGAGATCCGTTGCCCCACGCTCGTCGTGGCCGGAGAACGAGATCTCTTCACCCCTCGTCATCTGTCGTTGGAGATGGCCCAGCGGATCCCGAACGCAGAGCTCCTCGAGATCCCGCGCGGATCGCACGCCGCGCTGATCGAGCAGCCGGAGCTCATCAACCTCCGACTCGAAAAGTTCATACGAGACCGGCTCGTTCCGTTCGAGGCCGAAACCCAGAGCACCATCGCCGCAGCCCCGGCCTCCTGATTCATGTCCCACATCCCGTGATGCGCGTGGATGTGCTCGAAGCTCGAGTCGCGCACGAGCCGCGAGGAATCACCGGGGCGAGCTGC
This sequence comes from uncultured Myxococcales bacterium, assembly GCA_964463485.1. Taxonomy (GTDB): domain Bacteria; phylum Myxococcota; class Kuafuiibacteriia; order Kuafuiibacteriales; family Kuafuiibacteriaceae; genus CAYXDO01. The sequence goes on from CAYXDO010000049.1 coordinate 17,802, forward strand.
GCGCCTCCAAGAGCTGCGCGACGATTTCAGGGCTAGGAGCACACCCCGGTCTGCTAGAAGGGGGAGCCGGGTGGCCGTCCCTCAAAACGCCTCAGCGCGCGGCTTCGACACCTCGATCGACCCTCGCCAGCGCTACCAAATCGTCGGTCGTATCGCCGCGGGCGGGATGGCCGAGATCTACCTCGCCAGGACGCGCGGGAACGCCGACGTCGAGCGCGAGGTCGTGCTCAAACGGCTGCTCCCGGAGCTCCAGACGAACAAGGAGTTCGTCGCCATGTTTCGGGACGAAGCGCGGATCGCGGCCCAGCTCAGCCATCCGGGCATCGTACAGATCTACGAGCTCGGCGAGCTCGACGGCTCGCTGTTCATCGCGATGGAGCTCCTCCGGGGCATCAACCTCCGCGATCTCTTGGCGCGAGCGTACTCACGAAAGAAAACGATCCCGCTGACGCTCATCGTCCGCGTGGCATGTCTCTGTCTGGAGGCCCTGGAGTACGCCCACAGCTTCAGCAACGCGCGCGGAAAAAAGCTCAACGTCGTTCATCGCGACGTGTCTCCACAGAACATCGTCGTGACCTACGAAGGCGCCGTGAAGCTCGTCGACTTCGGCGTAGCCAAAGCCGAAGGCCGCCTCCATCAGACCGCCGCGGGCATGGTCAAAGGCAAGTTCGCGTACATGGCGCCCGAGCAGATCACGGGAGGTCGCGTGGACGGCCGCGCCGATCTGTTCGCGCTCGCCGAGGTCATCTATGAGGTGCTGCTCCGTCGGCATCCGTTCTACGCGCCCACCGACGTTCAGGTGCTGCGAGCGATCATCGAAAAGGATCCGCCGCACCCGAGCGACTTCGACCAGAGCTTCCCTCGCGGGCTCGGCGACATCTTGATGAAGGCGATGGAGAAGCATCGCGACAAGCGCTTCAAGAACGCCGGCGAGATGCACGAAGCGCTCGAAAGTTTTCTACTCGCAGAACGGACCCCCGCGACGACCGCGATGCTCGCCAAGTACCTTCGCGAGGCCTTCGCCGATCGCCTCGAGGCCGAGCAGTACGCACGCGAGTCCGGCGACGACGCGCAGCTCATCGAGGTCCTGACCGCTGGACAAGCCGAGGCCATCGCGGTGCTCGGCGAAGACGGCGTGAAGTTGATGGCCTCGCGCCAGTCGGTCGCCGAACCCATCGAGACCATCGCGGCGAGCGAGTACGAGGCGCCTACGCAAGGCGGCGCCGAGCGACCCCAAAAGCCCGCGCCGCGGCAGACCTCCATCGAAGGTGAGGACGACATGCCGACGATGATGGGTGCGTTGACGCCAGACGAACGGGCCGAGCTCGCACCAGTCGTCGAAGTGCGAAGGCCAGATCCACCACCTCCGAAGATCCGATCCAGTGTGGCTCCGCCCGCCCGGCCTCCTGCCCCAGCGAAGGCCACGCCTCTGCCCCCAACAGCTCCGTTTCCCGTCCCCGACTTCTCGGACCCCGACTTCTCCGATGACACGGAGGGGGGCGACCCGCGCCGACCCAAGCCCGCGACGCCCAAGCCCGGACCGCAGTCTCCGCGGTCTCCCATCTCCTCCGAGGTCACCGCCGCGGACCGTACGGCCCGGGAGAAGCTCGGGATCTGGCTCTTCGTGACGGGGCTCGTCGCGCTCCTCGTGGCGATCGGCGCGGCCGTCGTGCTGTTGACCCGGCCCCCGCCGGGCTGAGCTCCTCGTCGCTTCCTCCTTGACTTGACGAGCAGCGACGTTTAGCGAGCTTCACCCTGCCACTTGGGCGTGGAAGGGGGTGATTTGATGCCGGGAATTAGAGTTAAAGAAGGCGAGTCCTTCGAGCGCGCCATGCGACGCTTCAAGAAGCAGTGCGAGCGCGCCGGCATCTTGGGCGAGATTCGGAAGCGTGAGCATTTCGAGAAGCCTTCCGTTCGAAAGAAGAAAAAACAGGCTGCCGCGCGTAAGCGTCTCCTCAAGAAAATGAGGAAGGACACCTGAGCGCAATCCCTCCTGAAAAGATCGCCGAGGTCCGCGCCCGAGTAGACATCGGGCGCGTGATCGGGCGCTCCGTCGAGCTGAAAAAACAAGGCCGACGCCTCACCGGACGCTGCCCTTTCCACGACGACACTAGCCCCTCCTTCTCGGTCGAGCCGACGCTGAAGCTCTATCACTGCTTCGGATGTGGCGTCGGCGGTGACGTGTTCGACTTCGTGATGCGCCGCGAAGGCGTCGACTTCCCCGAAGCTGTCCGCCTGCTCGCGCGGGAGTACGGGATCGATCTGCCTCAACGCCCGGAAACCCAAGAAGAACGCGAACGACGAACCCGCCGAAAGCTCCTCCTGCGCGTCAACGAGCTCGCCCGCGACTTCTTCGTCGACCAGCTTCGGCTCGACGATCGCGCCCGCCAGTACCTCGACGAACGCGGACTCACCCAAAACACCATCCAACGCTTCGCTTTGGGCTTCGCGCCCCCGGGCTTCTCGAACCTGGTCGACCACCTCGAGGCCCGCAACGTCCCCGCCGACCTCGCTACCGAGCTCGGCCTCCTCGGACCACGACAATCCGGCGGAAGTTACGATCGGATCCGCGGACGAATCGTGTTTCCGATCGTCGCCCCAGGCGGCGACGTCATCGGCTTCGGAGCTCGTCGCGCCGACTGGATCGACAGCGGCCCCGACGCTCCCAAATACGTCAACTCACCGGAGAGCCCGATCTACGACAAATCGTCCGTTTTCTATGGCCTGGATGTCGCTCGGGAACATATTCGGAGGTCGGGCTCGGCCGTGCTGGTCGAGGGCTACATGGACGTCCTAGGGCTTCAGCAAGCTGGAATCGCGACCGCGATCGCCTCGTGCGGCACTGCGCTCTCCCAGAAGCACGCGGAGATCCTCGCAAAACTCGCGAAGCGTGTCGTCACGTTGTACGACGCTGACGATGCCGGAGTCGCTGCCACGCGAAAGAGCGCCGAGCTGCTCCTCACCGTCGGGCTCGACGTGAAAGTCGCCCGCTTGCCAGAGGGCGAGGACCCCGACACCTTCGTCCTGAAGCACGGAAAGGACGCGATCAACACCGTGCTCGACGGCGCCCCGTCGGCCATCGATGCCTTCGTCGACGAAGCTCGAAAAAAACACGCCGGCGAAGGAATCGCGGGTGTGTCTCAGACCGTCTCCGAGGTTCGCCCGTTCCTCACCGCCATCAAGGACCCGCTGATCCGCGACGTCGCCATGGAGGTCACCGCCAAAAAACTAGGCCTCGAACCTCAGATCCTCCGGCGCAACCTCACCGATCCCAACCCCAAACCGTTGCGCCCGGAGACCTCGGATCGAAAGCCACAGTCAAAGGAGCCCCCTCCGCCAGCCCTAGAACGTGAAGTGCTCCGGCACGCTCTGATGGCTCCCGGACCCACCATCGCCGAGATCGATCGCTTCGGCGCCACAGACGCCATCACCCACCCCGCAATCCAAACGGGCCTCGCGATGACACGCATCGCGCTCCGAGACGGCCGAGACGTCGACGCGACCACGGTGCTCCAAGCGCTGGCTTCGACCGATCCTGCGGCTGCAATTCTCCTGAGAGAAACCCTAATAAACGCTCCTCCCGAGCCGACCGTGCTCACGGATTGTTTGCTGAAACTCCTCGAAAAGTATAGGGACGCCGAGTTGCGGCGGATCGCCCGAGTCGTGGGCTCGGGGGTCGCCGATGCGGAAACGATCGCTCGCATCGAGCGTCTGAAAGATCGGATCCGCGAGCTCTCGCCCGCGAGAGGCAGAAGTCGCCATGGCTAAGCCAAAGAAGAAGTCGACCGCTCGGTCGAAATCCACTCGTAAGAAGATCGCAAAGGCGAAGAAGCCTGTGCGGAGCGCGGCCAAGAAGAAGCCAGCCAAGAAGGTCGCGAAGAAGGCCGCGAAAAAGGCCGCGAAGGCGAAGAAGCCGATCCGCGCCAAGGCGAAGGCCAAGTCCAAACCGAAGGCGAAGGTCAAGGCCAGACCGAAGGTCAAAGCCAAGATCAAGGCCAAGCCGAAGACGAAGGCGAAGGTCAAAGCCAAAGCGGCCAAGGCTCGGCAGAAGGTGAAGAGCATCGCGGAGAAGCGCCGCGAAGCGAAGAAGAAGGCCGCCGAGCTCAAGAAGCTGGCGGACAAGAAGAAGCGCGACACGCAGCGCCTCGTTCACGAGAAGAAGAAGGCCGAAGCCGAGCGCAAGCGAGAGGCCCAGCGACGCGCGGTCGAGAAGCGTCGCCTTGCGCTCGTGAAGCGCAAAGAGGCCGAGGCCAAGGCCCGTGAACGCGCGCGCGCCGCGCTCGAGAAAAAACGGCTCGCCGAAAAGCGCGCTCGCGACAAAGAGCGCGAGCGAAGCATCGAGGAAAAGCGGCGCGAGACCGCGAAAAAGGCCGAAGAAAAGGCGCGTCTCGAAGCCGAGAAGAAGAAGGAGCGCGCCGCCGCCCTGCAGGCCAAGGAGCACGCCCGCCTCGCCGAGAAGCACAAAAAGGACGCCGAGAAAGAAGCGAAAAACGCGTCCCGCGAAGCCATCAAACAGGCCAAGCTCAAAGCCAAAGATGACGCTCGCCTCGCCAAGGAAGCCGAGCGCGCCGAGGTCAAACGCAAGAAAGACGAAGAGCGCGAAGCCAAGCGGGCCGTCATCGAGGAGAAAAAGAAGAAGACCCTCGAGCAGAAGATCGCCGCCGCCGCCGTCCGCGCTCGCGACAAAGTGGCCAAGGAAAAGAAGGAAGGCCGCGTCGTCCGCGACGACAAAGCCGCCGCTGCCGCCAAGCTCGCTCAGGTCGCCAAGGCGGCCAAAGCAGCCCAAAAAGACGAGCTCAACGAAGCCGTCGGCGCCGTCCAAGACCTACTCGCTCAGGGACGAAAGGCCGGTATCCTCACCCTCGACGAGGTCAACAAAGCCCTCCCCGCCGACCTCGTCTCCGCGGATCAACTCGATGACGTGATGGATCTGTTCTACCGAAACGACATCGAGATCGTCGACAACGACCGCGCCGACCTCCCCGAGGCCGTCATGGTCGAACCCGACAAAGACCCCGCCGGCCCTGAACAAGTCGAGACCCGCGAGGACCTCGACGCCGCTTACTCCAAAACCAACGACCCCGTCCGCATGTACCTGCGCAAGATGGGCTCCGTCTCGCTCCTCTCGCGAGAAGACGAGGTCGCCATCGCCAAACGAATCGAAGCCGGCGAAAAGGAAGTCCTCGACGTCGTCTTGAAGTCGTCTCTCGCCGTCAAAGAGATCCTCGCCCTCGGCAAGCGACTCAAGGAAGGCAAGATCCGCATCCGCGAGGTCGTCAAAGAGGTCGACGAAGAGCACGAGACCTTCGACGAGGTCGCGGTCACCGAAAAAGTCCACACGATCATGGGCAAGATCGGCGAGCTCGATACTCAGAACGACGCCCTCCGCGGCGAAATGCTCCAGCGACGAAAGCTCCCAAAGCCCCGCCGCGACGAGATCAGCGTCGAGCTCGAACGCAACCGCGCCGAGATGGCTCGCCTCCTCGAGGAGATGCAGCCCAACAAGCGGCAGATCCAAAAAATCGTCCAGAAGCTCAAAGCGCTCATCAAAAAGGTCGAGCGCGCCGAGCAAGAGGCCCTCGAATGGGAGCGCCGCCTCGACCGACCCATGTCCGAGATCCGAAAGGTCCTCCGCGAGGTCCGCGACGATCCGGCCAAGGAACGCGGCGCGATCAAATCACTGGGCCTCGCCCCAGAGCAGTTCCAGGAGATGGAGCGCGCCGTCCGTGGCGCCATCCGCAAAATCAAACGCATCGAACAGGAGGCCGGCCTCCCGCTCGAAGAGCTCAAGCTCACCTACCGACAAATCCAAGAAGGCGAAGAGAAGGCCAAGCGCGCCAAGGCCGAGATGATCGAAGCCAACCTGCGCCTCGTCGTCTCCATCGCGAAGAAGTACACCAACCGCGGCCTCCAGTTCCTCGACCTGATCCAGGAAGGGAACATCGGCCTCATGAAGGCCGTCGACAAATTCGAGTGGCAGCGAGGCTACAAGTTCTCGACCTACGCCACGTGGTGGATCCGGCAGGCCATCACCCGGGCGATCGCCGACCAGGCACGAACGATTCGTATCCCGGTTCACATGATCGAGACCATCAACAAGCTGATCCGAACGTCGCGATACCTCGTGCAAGAGTACGGCCGCGAGCCCACTCCCGAAGAGATCGCCGAGAAGATGGAGCTCCCGCTCGACAAGGTCCGCAAGGTCCTCAAGATCGCCAAGGAACCCATCTCCCTCGAGACGCCGATCGGCGAAGAGGAGGACTCCCACCTCGGCGATTTCATCGAGGACAAGTCGGCCGTCTCCCCGAGCGAGGCCGTCATCTCCATGAACCTCGCCGAACAGACCCGTCGGGTCCTGGCGACCCTCACGCCACGCGAAGAGAAGGTCCTGCGCATGCGCTTCGGCATCGGCGAGAAGTCCGACCACACCCTCGAGGAGGTGGGCCAGGACTTCGAGGTCACCCGCGAGCGTATCCGGCAGATCGAGGCCAAGGCCCTGCGGAAGCTCCGTCACCCTTCGCGTAGCAAACGCCTCAAAGCCTTCGTCGAAGGCTGAACCCGCGCCCGTCTCGGGTTGCCACCCAAGCCGTCGCGCGCTGGCGTGACGCCACGCCCTCCACTACACTTGGCTCGAAGTGCGCGCGTGTCCCAAATGCCGCTCCGTCTTCTCGGGCGAGATCGAGTTCTGCGGCATCGACGGCGAACGCCTGGTCAAAGCCGACACCGATCCGCTGATCGGATTCACCGTCGACCGCTACCAAGTGATCGAGCGCATCGGCGTGGGCGCCATGGGCTGCGTCTACCGCGCCAAACACGCCGTCATCGATCGTGAGTTCGCGGTGAAGGTCCTGTTCGGCGAGATGGCTTCGGACAAGAAGATCTCTCAGCGCTTCCGCAGAGAGGCGCAGGCGATCTCGCGCATGCGCCACCCCAACATCGTCAACATCACCGACTTCGGCACCTCCTCCGAAGGCCTCAGCTTCCTCGTCATGGAGCTGATCCAAGGCGCGACGTTGAAAGACGTAGTTCGCAGCGGACAACTCAAGGGTCAGCTCGAGCGCATCAAGAACATCACCCGCCAGATCTGCGAGGGGCTCGGGGAGGCGCACAGCCGCGGCCTCGTGCACCGAGACATGAAGCCCGGCAACGTGATGCTCGAAGCCGTCGGTACGCCGCGCGAGACCGTGAAGATCCTCGATTTCGGCATCGTCGGTCTGGCCGCGGACGGCGGCGAAGGGGACGAGCAAGCGCTCACGCACACCGGTGTCGCCCTAGGAACCCCCGCGTACATGGCTCCCGAGCAAGCCCAGGGCGACAAAGTCGGTCCGCCCGCCGATTTCTACGCGCTCGGTGTGATCCTCTTCGAGATGCTGGCCGGAAGCGCTCCGTTCAAAGGCACGCTCAGCCAGGTGATGGTGCAACACATCTCGACGCCCCCACCGCCCCTGCCGCCGTCCGGCGGCCTGGAGCACATCGCCTTTCGCCTCCTCGAAAAGCTCCCCGCGAACCGAATCGGCACGGCCCAAGACCTCCTCGCCGTGATCGATAGCCTGCCCTTCCTTGGGCCACCGGGCACGGAGCCGATCGCACCCCCGCGCGCCCACTCAGGCACCGGAGCTTCGAACCCGGCCTTCGCTTCGAACCCGGCGTTCACTTCGAACCCATCGAACCCATCGGTTCGGCCACAAAACCTGCTCGCTTCCTCGCCGTCCCTCTCCCAAGTCCCTGGGTTGCCAAGCTACGGGCCCATCCCCACGGGCAGCACCACCAGCATTCCTGGGATCCCAGACGGACCCATGCTCTCCCCTGTCGCGAGCGTCCCCTCGCTGGGTGCCATTCAGATCCCGCCCGGCGGTCCGTCCGCCGGGTTGGCGTCGCCACCAGTCGGCGAAACGATGCTCGGACCCGCGGCCACCGGGCCCTCGCTGGGCGCGATTCCTCCGGCCCCTGCCTTCCTTCGAGACAACGTAGATTTCACGAGCTCCGACCGCGCCACGCTCTCTCGTCAGGCCATCAAGACCAAGAGCTCGCTGCCTGCCATCCTCGGGATCGCGGCCGTACTCGGACTCGGCGTCGCCGCCGTGATCGCGCTGAAGCTCCGGCCAAACGACGAAGTCACGATCACCGCTGCACCCGACCCTGAAAGAGCTCCCCCAGATCGCGCGACACCGCCCCCACCGCCGCCTCCCCTCGCGCCGGTGAGTACGCCCGATGCCGCTGTGAGTGTCGTCAAGGCGCCCGAAACTCCTGCCAAGGCGCCCGACGTCGCCCCGACTCTGAAACCGCCGAAGAGTCCGATTGTCGCACCCATCACCAAGTTACCACCCACGAAGCTCCCAGAGCCCGAGAAGCCCCCGAAGGCTAAGTCCCCCGAGCTGGAGTGGGAGGCCCCGAATCCTACGCCCGCAAGCAAAGCGGAGGAGCTCCTGGCGACCGGTACCGTCAAAGTGCGCGTCACCGCAGGCGGCGCCGACCTCTCCGCCAAGATCTACGTCGACGGAAAGCTCGAGTCCAAGGCCCCCGCAACCCTGTCCCTCGGGGTCGGAGAGCACCTCGTCAAAATCGTGACCGATGACGGAACCGCCGCCGAAAGAAAGGTCTTCGTCCGACCCGGCTCCATGGAGTCGACCGTCTTCGAATTCACGGAGTACGACCCACCCACCGCTCACTCCGCTCCCAGAGCTCTCGCGCCAGCACCGGATCGTCGGTCCGTCGATGCGCCGAACGTTCGTACCCCTCATGATAATAACGACCGCTCTCACCCGCCAACTCGAGCGCTGTCGCCACCCGAATCACCGCCGCAGCGCCCTCCTCGCTCGTCTTCATCCCACGCACGAGCACGGAACGCATGGGCCATGGCACCGCGCGCCAAATCTCCGAGCCAATCACCCCCGGATGCACCGCATACGCACACACCTTGCTCGGATCGAGCCGCCTCGCGAGCTCCTTGGTGAACAGCACGTTGCAGAACTTGGCGATCCGATACTCTCGCATCCCGCCAAGACCAAAATACAACCTCGCAGGCGTCCGAAGACGCTCGAAATCGAGGGCTCCGGCTCGGTAGTGGGTGTTGCTCGATACGTTGACGATTCGAGCAGGCGGTGACAGCGCGTCCAGCAACAGGCGCGTGAACAGAAAATGCCCGAGATGATTGACGCCAAAAGTCAGCTCGGACCCATCCTTGGTCAACCCAGGCTGGCTCGCCAAACCGGCATTGTTGATCAGCACCGAAAACGCGCTCCCTAGCTTCAGCGCCTTGACCGCCTCGGCTGCCCGCCGGACCGACGCCAGCTCGGCTAAGTCGAGCTCGACGAAATCGGCCTGCCCACCTCGCTGCCGAATCGCTTGAAGCACCGGCCGAGTCTTCTCTTCCGATCGACAAGCCAGGACGACCCGGGCGCCCCGCGCGGCAAGGCCCTCCGCAACGCCGCGGCCGATTCCGGTGTTCGCTCCGGTAATGACGATCGCTTTACCTTCGAGATCCTTCGGCATACGAGACCAGATCTCCCGGCCCCGCCAGGAGGTCAACCGCCGAACCGATCCACCACCGCGCGGGCCTTGGGAAAGTACGCCTCCCGATGGTACCGATCGAACTCGGCGAGCGTCGTCAACGACCGTGGGTCCTTCACCCGATCCAGAAAAAGCGTAGCGTTCAGGTGGTCGACCTCGTGTTGGTACGTGCCTGCGGAAATCCCACGAGCAACCCTGTCGACGGGCTGGCCGTCGCGGTCGAAACCCATGACCCGAATCTCGGCAAATCGCTCCACGAGGCCCCTCAAGTTGGGCACGCTGAGGCAGCCTTCGTAATTCCCGAAAATCTCCGCCGTGAGCGGCGCAAGCACGGGGTTGATCAGCACGGTCAACGGTATGTCGGGCGCGTATGGGTAGCGCGCATTGGCGCGAACCTCGAGCACGCAAATTTGAACGCTCTCGTGGACCTGCGGAGCTGCAAGCCCCGCTCCCATCGCGTCCCGCATCGTGGCGATCATGTCGTCGATCAGCTCTTGAATCGGAGCGCTGCGAATCTCCGAGATGGGTACGGGGTCGGCGACCCTTCGAAGAATCGGGTGCCCAATCTGCGCGATCTTTCGAATCGTCGGCGTGCGTTCCACGATCGATTCTCTCGGCCGAGCCCCCACGGCTGTCAACCTCGCAGTCACCAGCACTCATCCCCTGCCAGGGACGAGCGGCCGATGCGGAGCGTTCGAAATGGGTCCATCGTTCCCGCCGTGACACCGGTGCCCACGAGCGCTCTCCTCGTCCTCGCGACCTCGCTCGCCTGCGGGTCGAACCCAGCGGACGAGCCCTTGGACTCAGGGGCGAAAGCCGATGGATCGACCAACACCGACGCGAGCTCTCACCCCTGCGTTGCCTCCTTCGGCGACGAGCTCACCAACGGCTTCGGCCGGATCGACGGAACGCTCGTCGCCATCGTCGAGCCCACCGACACCGAATGCCCGCTCTTCAACGACGACCATCTCGTCCTCGAAGTCATGATGATGGGTAAAGTATATCGTATGGTCGTCAATATCGTGTCGGACGGTCGTAGTGGAACGGACACCCGAGTACGGCTCGCGGAGCTCGACCACGACCTCCCTGGACCCCCTTGGGCCGAGGGTTGGCACACTGGACTCTCCCTGGACTACCCATCGACGCTCGGAGTGCATTCGTCGACGACCAGCTTCGTCCCCTTCGAAATGAGTGCCTTGGTCGAGCGCGTGGCGGACAACCTCGAGCTCGGCCAGCCGATGAGTGTGTATGCCTCGAGCCAAAACCGGCCCTCCGGCGCACACCTCGTACATCGGAATGGCGAGCGAGACGATGGCGCCATCGTTGCAAGCGCCTCGACCGCACCTCGGTTCCTGTTGTTCGCCTTCGACGGCCAAGTCTTCTGAGCTGCCGTGTCTGCTACCCGATCACGCGGAGCTTCGGTGCCGCCAAGAAGCGAGCTTCGGGCTTCGGAGCTTCTCGAGCGGGACGAATGTCCGGCCCCCGAGCGCTCCACGCCGCCAGCAAGTCACGATCGAGCAAGTGGGTCGGCCGCACGTTGCGCAACGCATTGAGCATGATTTGACGAACATTCGGATTCTGAGCCTCGAGGTCCGAGATCATCTTGGACATCGCGTCCCGCTGACTCTGTTGCGACCCGCAGAGATTACACGGGAGGATCGGGAAGGCCAAACGCCCAGCGAGCTCCGCGATGTCCGACTCGGCACACTCGATCAGCGGTCGGATCACCTCGAAGCGCCCGTCGTCGCTCCGGTACTTCGCAGGCATGGCCTGCATTTTCCCGGAAAAAAACAGATTCATCATGAACGTCTCGAGCGAGTCGTCTCGGTGGTGACCCAGCGCGATCTTGTTCATCCCGAGTCTCTCCGCCGCGGTGTACAGTATGCCTCGACGCAACCGGGAACACATGGAGCAGTAAGATTTCCCTTCCTCGGTGTGTTCGACGACGACGGAATAGGTGTCCTCCTCGAGAAGCTCGAAGCGAAGCTCGGCTTGAGCTCCCAAGAACTCCACCAGACGCGCTCCATCATACCCGGGTTGTTTCTGGTCGAGGTGAACGGCCACGAGCTCGATCGAAAAAGGCAACCTTCGCTGAATCTTCCGGAGGACGTGTAACATCACGTGGCTGTCTTTGCCTCCGGAGAGGCAGACCATGACGCGGTCTCCTGGAGCGAGCAGTGAATAGTCGCGGCACGTGTGCTGAACCGATGAAATCAGCTTCTCTTCGAGAGTATCCCTGGGCACCAGACGACCCTATGCGAACGAGCCCACGAAAGAAAAGCAAGAAGTCGTCGCTCGCCGAAGTACCGAGACTGGAATTGCCGGGTGCCCGTCGTGCCCGTGCCCGATTCGAGACTTAGCAGGTCGAAAAAGGCTCCGAAACTCATGCCATGCCCGCGCTCGTGCCGGGGAAATACGCCTTCCTCACTGCACCCGCGCGACGATTCGAGCCATCCCCTCGTCGAGCTCATCGGGCCGGCCGATCAAGCTCACCACCACCCCGTGCTCCGCTCCGAACAAATAGCCTGGGTGGACCGCAACTCCGTCTCCCTCCACGAAGAGCAGCGCCCAATCTTCGTCACTCTCCGTCCTCGGCAAATCGACGAACGCGCTCCACCCCCCCTGCCGCCGCCGCGCTCGTAGCGGCGTCCCCGCGAGTCGCCGGTCCAGCATCTGGGCGTTTTGGCGAATCCGCGCCCGAAGCCCCTCCTGAAAAAACGGCGTCGCAGCCAAAATGGCCGGCAGCGCGAGCTGAATCCCCGTCGACACCGAAAGGTAAGTATCCGCGACGATCTCGAGTCTCGCGAGCGACTCACTCACCAGCTCCTCCGGACCTGAAATGACGATCCATCCCAGCTTGTGTTGAGGGAGCCCCGCGACCTTGCTGAGGCCGTTCAACGAAAACGTGAGTTGCTCCGAGCCAATCAGCGACGCCCGCCGATGCCCGCCGTTCTCTTCTACGTAGTCAGCAAAGACTTCGTCGCTGATGATCGCTCCGAGCTCTCCGAGCGATGCCCTCAGGTGACTCGTCTCTTCGGGGTCCAAAAGACTCCCGGTCGGGTTGTTAGGCGACACGACGATCGCGACCTTGGCCGGCGAGACTGAGGTTCGGTCGAGGTACCACGTCCCGTCGTAACCAAGTGAGTACGGAGCCACCCGGACGTCGGACACTTCCGCGAGAAACTCGAACAGGGGATAACTCGGCTTGGGGATCGAGACGACCTCATCGACCTCGCACAACAACCGAAACAGGTAGCCATAAGCCTCGCTCGTCGAAGCCACGATCGCGACGCGCGCAGGGTCTACAGGAATCCCCCGGCGGTCGTAATACGCTGCGATGGCTTCTCGAGCGCTCGCGAGCCCGAGGGCTTGGGGCTCATAGGATCCCGTCGGAAGCGCGGCCGGCATCATCGATTGGTCGAGCCCCACCCGCGTCGGGTTGGACACGGTCAAATCGATGAAACCTGGGAGTTGCCGCCGCCTCGCGACGGCGATCGAAAGCCGATTGGGGTCGCGCCCCCAGGAGGTCCGACGAGTGAACATGCTCAGCGCCTTCGCGAGGCCGTTCCCCTCATTTCGGTCTCCTGTATGATGCCGCCGTGGCCGAGCAGGGCAACGTCTTTGGCTTCTACGTGCTGCTCAGGAGCCTCGGCAGCGGCGGCATGGGAGAAGTCTCGCTGGCCAAGCCGCTGGCCGAGAACTGCGGAATCCCAACGCCCGTCGTCGTCAAACGGCTGCACTCGGAGCTCGCCACTCATGAGCACTTCGTTCGCCGCTTCGAACACGAGGCCAAGATCGCCGCCGCGATCTCTCACTCGAACGTCGCCAAAGTCTATGACGCAGGGCGCGTCGACGACACGCTGTACCTCACGATGCAGTACATCGAGGGCTGGTCCGTCGCCAAAGTCCTCGAACATTTGAACGCCCGGCAACAACACGTCTCCATTCGTTCGATCGCCGACGTCGTCATCGGCGTCCTCAGAGGCACCGGATCGCTCCACAACGCCAAAGACGAGCAAGGCGTCTCGCTCGCGATCGTGCACCGCGACATTTGTCCCAAGAACGTGATGCTCGATCACAACCGTGAGCCCTGCCTCATCGACTTCGGGCTCGGCAAGTCGAAGTATCAGGATTGGAAGACCCGCACCGGCACCGTCATGGGCACGCCCGGTTACATGGCGCCAGAGCAAGTCCTCGCGGAACAGGTCGATCACCGCACAGACCTATACGCCTGCGGAATCATCCTCTGGGAGCTCCTCGCGTTGCGCCCGTATATCGATCGCGGGCCGCTCTCGGAGATGCTTCGAAAGTCTGCGCTTCCCGAGCCGAGACCGCTCTCCGCGATCCGTCCCGGCACTTCTGCCGAGCTCGAAGCCGTGGCGCTCAAGGCGCTCGCACGCGAAGCACCCGATCGATTCAACTCGGCTGAGGAGTTCATCGAGGCGCTCGACAAGACGGTCCCCCAAAAAGAGGAGCTCCCGACCATCGTCGATCTCATCGGCACTTCGTTCCAAACCGACCTCGACACGCTGCGCGGCGAGACCACCCGACTGATTCAAAACACCAAGCCGCGGTTTGGAACGACCAAGGCGATCAAGCCTCCGCCCGAGACCTTCGCCGTCCGCCCGGACGTCGCGATTGGAGATCTCCGCACGCGCTTCGAGGAAGCCGCGAAGGCCGAAGCGTTCGCGCCGTCGGCCTCCGACGCCTCCTACGAGACGATCATTCCGGACTCTGACGATCTCCTTTCGTCACCCACTCAGTCCGGAGAACGACCGAAGCCCGTCGTCGTTCCGCTTCCGGTCCCATTGGGCCGGGGCTCGACGCCCGCACCGGCGGCGTCGAGCAGCGCCTCGCTCGACGCGCGCGGACCAGTAGCCCTCGCCGCACCTGAGAAAAAATCGAAGACCGCCGCGATCGTCGCGCTCGTGTTCGCGGCCCTCGCCGCAACCTTCTTGCTCGGCCGCATCAGCGCAAGGCCCCCCGTGGATGTCGAAGCGGTCGCGCCCATGGAGCCCCCGCAGGTCGGTGCCAAGGGCCTCAAGCCCGATCCAACTCCGGAGCCCGTTGTCAGGCCCAGCTCCGATACGCCGCCGAACCCGAGCGCCACGCCCACAGCGCCCGGCCCGAGCGCGCCTCACCCCGTCACGGTCGCGCCTCCCTCAGACTCGACCAAACCAACTCCGCGCCCCGCACCTTCGCCCATCACCAAGCCCCAAGCCGCTGAGCCGGTCGTCGAACCACCCGAACCGACCCCAACCGAACAACCTGCGCCCCCGCCTCCGCCCGCCGGCGACGATCTCGCCTCGCTCTCTTCGCGAGCCCAGACGCTCCTCTCCAGCGCGATTCAGCTGCAGAAATCATCGGCCGAACCCAAGAGATCAAAGCTGTTGGAGCTCATCGTGCGCATTCAGAGCGAGGTTTCCGCACCCAACCGAGATCGCCTCGATGGGTTGGCTCGAGAGCTCGAAGCACTCAAATGAGCCGAACGTATGATTGGGGCAAGATAATCGAATGCGGCGACCTCTGTTTTCGGGCCCCAAGCGGCGACCCCCAGCGCACCGATCAGGTCGATCAGGTCGTCGTCGCGGGTTGAACGAGGAACACTCCGTCGCTCGTGCTCCTGCTCGTGCTCGTGCTCGATCTGGACGACTTCGAGCGACAGCCCGAGCATCGGCAGGAAATCGTCGGCCTGTCCATCTGTTCGGCGCTCTAAGCTGGGCTCTCGCCGCTCCGTTGGGTTGCGGTTCGAAAGAACCATTGCCTTTCGATTTTCCTCCCGGGCTCGAACCAAACGGCTCCGAAGTGCTCAGGATCGTGAGCGGGTCCGACTCGAGCTTGTTCGCGTTCGGCGGAGGTGAGCCTCGAATTCTCCTTCCCTACTCCTTCGACGCCGACGAGGAGCTCGTGCTCGAAGCGCTCGTCTCACCTTCCTCCCTCGAAATGCTAGGTCTTGGGACAGGACCGATCTCCACGCGTGATGACGCCTCGCCGCTGCCCAACGGCGAAGGGTTCGAAGCCCGAATCTCCGACGGCTTGTTCTCCGGCTGGAAAGGCGCATCGGTCGAGACGTTGCGCGGCCTGAACCTCGCGGCTCCTTCAGCATGCCGCAGAGTCTCCGTCAGTCCTCCCGTCACCATCGAAGACTTCGAGTCGCAGGGCTACTTCGTCACCGAGCAGCGCGGAGGAATCGCGCTCGTCGGCTACGCACACGGAATGTTCTCAGTCACCCCGAACCTCGAATTCGATCGGCTCGAGCCGGATTCGGACCTCGGAAACATCTTCGCCGCCTCGGTCGACGGGAATGAGTTGGTGCTCTTTGGCGACCAAGGGCGAGTATGGAACGCGACCCTCGACCAGGGCCACCTCTCCGCGACCCTGTCCACGGCGAGCCCCTCGCGAGCTTCGCTGCGCTTCGCGGCCGCCCAGAATGGCGAGTACCTCGCACTCACCAACGAGCGCGCCGTGGAATACTTCGACGGAAACGGTTGGACGACCCGCTACCGGTTCGACGGCCTCCCAAGAGACAGTGACTGCGGTGGGATCGCGCGCATCGAAGATCGTGTGATGGCCGTCGGAGGAGCCAGACCCATCGCCGTCGAGCTCGACCTCCTCACCGGCAAGAGCCGCGAATGGCGACTCACCGAGAGCACCAACGAGGAAGTCTGCGCGATCGCCGCCACGGAGCTCGGCTTCACCATCGGCACCGGCTTCGGAAGGATCTTCGTCCAACGCGAGGCCGATCGCGAACCCACGCCGTTGCCCGGCGACTCTCCCGTGTTCCCGATCGACGCGATCGTCCCATACCCGAACGGGTTCATCTATACCTCCGGCGCCAACATCGGCGAGTTCGACGCGGACTTCGGATTCTGTCCGCGTACGATCTTCGCTTCTCAGAGCCTCGACGCGATGGGTTGGGTCCAAAGCGCGCTGATCGTGCTCGTCGACCCGAATTCGCCCCACCCCGAACAACTCGAGACCATCCGCTTCGAGTGATGAGGAAGCAAGTTACTCACACAGCGCAGGATCGGACGTCTGACAGAGCTCATAAGATTTAGGACCCGAGGCCAGCAAAACCGCCGCCACGACCCCTCCGACGACCACGACGCCAGCGCCCACCCAAACCAGCGGATTGCTCGTCCAGGAGCGCTCCTGCTCGAGCCTCAGGCTCACGCGCTCAATCGCCCCGGAGCCGACCTTCGCCTGCACCGACTTCGGCAAGTACCCATCCCGCTCCGCTGCGACCGAGTAGGTCCCCGGTTTCAACAAGGTGGAGGTCGTCTCCATCACGAGCTCACCGGAAGAAATCTTGACCTTAGCGTCGGCCGGCACGACCTCGACCTCCAGCCGGCCGCCGATCTCGAACCCAAGAGCCCCCAACATCTCGCTGGACGCCTGCGCGGCGATCTCGGGCGCGCGCCGCGTGTCTTCGACCATCTCGAGACGAGTCCGCGCGGAGGTCGACAGACTCACGAGCTGCAGGCTCACCATCGCTGGCGCCACTGACGTGTTGGCCAGCACACGCAGCACATGGTCGACTCCGGCTTCGAGCAATCGCTCGCGAACGCACTGAACGTCACTGCCACAACGGCGTGCTTCCGCCGCGAACATCGGTACGCCCGGCCCGTCCGGCGATACGACCTCGATCTCCAAAAAGCTCGAAGCACGGTCGCGAATGGCCCGCGAGATCGGCTCGGCCTCACTCGCGTCTCCGCCCAGCATGTCCGCCAAGACCAGCAGCTGACGCGGCTCGGCCCACGCCGACGTCGTCACCAGCACCGGCAAAGCCGCCAAAAGAAACCGCACGCGCGAACCGTAACCGGCCGACACCCTCGCCGCAACGCCTCCGAATCGGCCGCCCCGAGGAAAAATCGTCGCCCTTAGACCCAATCCGAAGATCGCACGTTCAACCCATCGAACGCTCCAAACCAAGAGGCACGCAATGAAACTCACTCGATCCATCCTGACCTCCGTCGCCTTCATGACCGCTACCCCGGCCCTCGCCTACGAGCCCTATGCGACGGGGCAACCGACGCGCACCTGGGGCATTCGCAGACAGGCCGACCCGGAGTTCGCTCGCGTGATCCAGCGAGTCACCCAGATGCCGTTCGATGGTGAGCTCTCCTCACGCGTCTCCAGGCTCGGGCTCAACGTCGTCAACGTCATGTGGGAAGACACTGGCCGGTACCAAGGCTCGGCAGTCGGTCCGAACATCAGCGACCTCACCCTGCAAGTCCGCGAGCGCGTCCCTGAGGGCGTCCGTACTCACTTGCTGCCCGTGATTCGTCACCCGAACTTCAGCGACGAAAGCGCCGACGTCCCCGCCGACGCCATCTGGGTTCGCGTGGGGAACGAGCGCGATGGCGCCGCCCGTCGGGCCGTCCCGCTCACCGAGGTTCTGAAGAACCTCAAAGAGTATCTCTCGGACCCGGAGAGCCTCCGCGGGTCCGATGACTTCCTCGCGCGACGGGATACTCACTTCCTCGTCAGCGCCCAACACGTCTTCGTCCCCTTGCCGGCCGCCGGAAAGGCCGAATTCAACCCCGTGCTCTTCAACTATCAGTCCGCCCCGGGCTCGCCCGCGGTCCTCACCCTCCTGGTGACCCGCGAAGGACTCTCCGCGCGCGTGATCGAAAACAAGCCCGGCGACCAGTCTTACCAAGGCTGGGGCCAGCAACTCTTCTTCAATGACCACGGCCAAAAGACGACCTTCACCGCCGAACGAAAAAGCGCAGTAGCAGCCCGGGTCGCCAACGGCCAGGGCACCAAAGAAGACGAGGGCGCGCTCGAAGAAGGCTCTGACATGATGATGATCGTCCAAATCCCGCTCGTGCACGAAAACCGCGGCTACCTGGGCGGCGCGATGGACAGCCTCTCCGAAGGCGCTCCCGCGCCGGGCGCGGTAGCCCAAGCGCCGATGGCCAAATCCGCCAGCCGCTCCGAGCGCTCCGACGTGGAGCAAGCGGTGATCGGACACGGCGACGCGATGGGTACGCACGAGGAATGCGGCGGGCTGAAGCTCGTGCGCGACAAACGGTTCCCGATCCGCGTGACCGTTCAGTTCTACAAGGCCACGAGCAATGGCATCGTCTCCGACACCGACCTCGCCGAAGTCCACAGCTCGATCGCAAAGGTCTACGCGAGCGCCGACTACGTCGGCTCCCTCGTGGTGCCGAAGTCGGAGCACAAACGCCCCACCCGCTGGACTCTGTTCGGTGACTGAAAACTACTCTCCGAATCGCGCTCTCGACGTCCTGAGACACTGATGTGATGGTGGGTGGGTCCCAGTGACTTAGGGGCCGTCAAGGAACTACCGGCTTTGATCGACGAGCTCGGGGTGACCGGACTCATCGGATTCGCAGCTTCGCGACCACGACCGAATTACCGGATCAACTTGGTCTCCGATTGGCCAAGGCCGCACTCGCCATCGGAAAGGACGCCGTCCGCCTCAGATGAGGGTGACCAGACTCTTCGGATTCGCAGCTTCGCGACCACGACCGAATTACCGGATCAACTTGGTCTCCGATTGGCCAAGGCCGCACTCGCCATCGGAAAGGACGCCGTCCGCCTCAGATGAGTATACTTTCTCGCGCCGAACGCGCCCGAGCTCAGCTTCGATGACTCACTCCGAAGCTCCGGCAATCTCCGCCTCCAGCGCTCGCAGCGAAGCCAAGACGTCGCGCACGTCGGACGCATGGATTCCGGGCCCAACCCTCGTGCGTACATCGAGAAATCGTCGCTCGAACCTGGCCAGCTCGGGCGGCTCGACTTTGGAGCTCGACGCGCGGATCCGTGCGAAAACACCAACCAAGCGGTCCTCCAAAAAACGTTCGCCTTCGAACGAACCCAGATCCAACTCTGCCAAGCCACCGCGGGCCCGGGCAGTGCCCTTCGAACAGTGCCGGGCACCGCTCGAAATGGGCGGCACCGCTCGAAATGGGCGGCACACCGCTCGAAATGGGCGAAATGGGCAAGGCAGCTTCGTATTCGGTAGGAGCGCTGTTCGAAATGGGTCGGCACCGTTTGAAAAGGCGCACTGCTGTATGCCGACTACTTAGGAAGCCAGGCACACGATCCCTTGCCGCACCCACACCGGAGCGCGAACCGCTCGGCCCGCTGGCACGGGCAGACCGTTGTGAGGATGTGCAGGCAATAGGGAAAGTAAGATATGCAGGCTCCTGGCTCACAGCCGTAGTCCCCACAGTCCGAGTCCTTCGTACATTCGCCGCCCCCCCCTCCGCAGAACGGCTCAGTGTCGGCCTCCTCGCCGCACTCCCGACAGACCGGATCTGAATCGCAGGCACTGACGGGGGTGCTCGGCTCGGCGGGTTCTCGACCGCAGCCCCACAAGCCAACTCCGAGCAAAAGGAGCGGGACAATCGGTCGGCGCTTCATGGCGGAAACACCGGTCGCCCGAAGTCAGAACAAGTCACGTGTCCGTCGAAATCGAGGCAGCTTCTTATTCGGTAGGAGCCCGCGAAACTGGCCTGCGGGTCCAAGAACTCCACTGAGGGAAACGGACCCAAATGTCCCCGCACCAAGGCGACGGTTTCATAGTACGAGTCTTCGGGGCTCGGACCGACCCGAATTTCCCGCTCGATCTCGTAGGCGTTCGCGAGTGGGCAGCCATCGGTCCACGAGACGCGCATTTGACTACCGTCGAGAGGCAAGACCGCTCCAGCCCAAGTCACGGAAGGTTGGGTCAATGCTGTCGACCCGACGCACCCAGCCTCCGCCCGGCAACGGGCCGCTGACCGTCAGCCGGAAGTTGACCGTCGGGATTGGCCCCGACCGCGACCAGGAGATGGGGAGAATGTCAAATCCAGGCGCGCCGACCAGGAAATTGGTGGGAACTTCTGGGACAATACTCACCGTGTCGAAGGAAACGGGTTCGGTCCACCCAGAGCAGACGACGCCGTCGACGGCGTCGCGACAGGCCCTGACGGACACGTCATAGGTCACACCCGGATGAAGCCCTTCCACCGCAGCGCGAGTTTGCGGTCCGATCACACGGTTGGCTAGTTAATTAGATCCGTTCCCGGTCCGGGTCCGGGTCCCGAAATTACTGGGCTCTTGCCCACTCGCCTGGGATCGTGGTGGCCGGTGACGGGCTCGCCGGTCATTCGAGGCGAGTACGCGATCTCCCGAATTTCGCACTCCGGGCGAACGGACTTGAGTGCCGCGACGCCGCCCGACACCATAGGGGGGGGGAGACCCTACTCGCCGCGAGCAACCCGGCGGAAGTTCTCGTCGACCCACTGGCACTTGTGCTCGACACAGGCACAAACGAGGTCATAGGGCTCCGGATTCTCGCACGCTATTTTTATGTGCGTCGCGTGAGTTTGGATTTCCTTCGTGGCGCATAGCCTCGCCCAGCCCGATGCGTTGCACTCCGTGTCGCTCGTGCAATAGTCGAACTCACTGAAACCGCAGAACTCATCGGAGCTGCATCCTAGGACGGCGGCCATCGCCGCCGTAATTAGCGCTCGCGGCCCCATCATTCGACTTGGCACGCCGCTGTACAGCCATCGCCGTCGTCCGTGTTGCGATCGTCGCACTGCTCTCCGGCGTCGACTCGGTGGTTGCCGCAGACGCGAGCCAAGGCGAGATTACTCCATTCCGAGCACGCCGAATCGACACATGAACGAACAAAATACCGCCCCTGAAGGAGGACGTCGGGATCAACAATCGAGAGAGTCGGCAAGGGACCTTGGTGACCTTGGACGAAATGGTTCACCCAATCCATTGGAATGGGACCCGGTGCAGAGCCCGGCCAATCAGATACGATTTGGTAGAGGTTTGCTTCCACGTTGCAGTCGGCCCAACTCAGTTGAACATCATCGCCCATCACCGAAGTGACTCGAAGGCCGGCTGGAGCGCAAGGCACGAATCCATCGGTCTGTTGAGGGAGGAACGCGTTGGCGCAGCCATCGAGGGAGCACGCACGCACATTGATGACGTACGTCCGGGTCTTTCTGAGGTTGTCAAAGGTGAAGCTGCGGGCGGACGCAGGTAGCGGTCGCTGCGGAAACCGATGATCACGTGTCCAGGCTACCACTTCATACTGTCGGGGTCGAAGTCGGAGTCGGAGTCGGAGTCGCCGCCCTCGGCCGACCAAGTCAGTCGCACGTCGTCGCCTTGCGACTCCCCGAGCTCATCGTCCGAGACACGGTGACACTCGATGCCTTCGCCCGCAGCCTGCTGCCGTTCGGTGACTCGGTCTGGGCAGTGCTACCTTGGGAAGGCCGGCTGGTTCGCTTGGTGCCCAGATGAGTATACTTTCACGCGCCAAGCGCGCCCGAGCTCAGCTTCGATGACTCACTCCGAAGCTGCGGCAATTTCCGCCTCTAGCGCTCGCAGCGAAGCCAAGGCGTCGCGCACGTCCGACGCATCGATTCCGGGCCCAACCCTCGTGCGTACGTCGAGAAATCGTCGCTCGAACCTGGCCAGCTCGGACGGCTCGACTTTGGCGCTCGACGCGCGGATCCGAGCGAGAACACCCTTCAGACGCTCCTCCAAAAATCGTTCGCCTTCGAATGAACCCAGATCCAGCTCTGCCAAGGCACGGCGGGCCGCCACTTCGTCTCGAGCGGCCACCGCGTCTCGCAGCCTTCGTCCGACTTCGGCCGTCGAAGGCACCAACAACAGGTCCGAAAGCTCGAGCCCACGGGAACGTAGCTCCGCGCTGACGGTCGTTCGGACGGCGTCGGCGGCCGGGGCCTTCGCAGGCCGCGGTTCGCGAAGCTTTTCGAACAGTGCCAGTGCGGGAAGCTTTTCGAACGGTGCCGAAGCTTTTCGAACAGTGCGACAAGCGCACCTATGATATGAAGGTCGCCTGACCATCAACCACCACCGGATCGCAGCTTCACGGCAACGGGCCGACGAGACTCCTTCGCGGCCCCTCGCACCGAAGGTTCCGTCGTTCGACCCAGCGAGCGCCGAGCCGTTGCTGACCAACTGGTGCTCATCACGCCTATCTCGGCTGGCGTGCATCCTGCGACAATCAAGAGCCTCGCAGAATCCGGCAACCCTCTGATTCCCGCTCGGACTCAACACAACCCATCGTCACCGATCGGAAATCACCGATGCCCACCAGAGCCCGTTCGAGCGGCGTCTCCCGCCCAAACACGACAACGGAAATGCGTTCGTACGTGCGTAGCGCCGTCACGATACGGTCGATCGCGGGAAGAGCCACGGTATCGTTGCCTCCCGAAAAGACGACTCGTAACCGGGTCGATCCCTCGATCGAGACGGCCACATACCCATCAGGTGCCGGCTGAAGCGCCAGCGTGAGGCGATCGGGATAGATTGAGATCCGGGGCGAATCAAGCATCGACCCCGGCAATCTTGCAGGCGATCCCTCCGCGACCGCAAGGCGAACCGCATCCTCATTTGCCAGGCGGCTCCAATCGAACGAAGCCACGATCACTGATGTCGTTCCGTCCGGCGCGCGAATCGACCACCGTGCAGGCGCACAGTTTGGAGGCTCGGAAATGACGTCAACAGCCCCTGGAACGAAGTTCCATGCACTGTCGTGCCTCGCCGCGATGGCCAACACCGTTTCATCGCACCGACCGATCTCTGGAACTGCGAAGGTCGTCGTTGCGCTCGCGGGTGTCGACACTTCGAAAGTGAGGGCGTCCTGTCGATACTCGGGCCCGCAGTCGCCGGTACAGCTAGCCCGGACCATGATAGCGAGGTCTTCGGAAAAGCCCGATGTTGCGCCACGGAGAACTGGCAAGATCGCGCCAGGCCAAATGGCAGTACCGGGCCCTGAGCAGAACCGACCCGGCCGGGATGCATTGGCCAAAGTGAAAAAGAGCGAGGCACGCACGTTGCCTCCGATCGCCCAGGCTACGTAGTCACCAGAGACAGTCCGATGGTCGACGAGGCAGCCGAGCATTCCCGCTGGAACGTCGACACTGCCACAGTGGGGCTCGCCAGGTTGGTCGGAGATTCCGGGGGCTAAAAGAGATCGAGGTACCTCGACCGTCCTAGTCATCCCCGACTCCGGGTCGTAAACCTGGGGTTTCAGCGTATCGCAAAACAGTGAACTGATCCCAAGGTCGGACCGGTACCTCGGGAGAGAGAGTCCACCGATCGCAAGGCGGATAGCGTCGGGGCTCGTGGCGGTCGTCGTGGAGAGGCGTCCTCGTACTCCGCTGGGGCGAGCACCTTCCTCCCGGCGGAGGGCGACACGGATTGGTTCGGATCCGCCAACGAGGAGCACGAGCATCGACTCATATTCCGCGCGCTCGAGCAGAACAAAGTTGGCAGGTTTGGACTGGTAGAAATGAACGATCCCACCTTGCGCGCTCACCTTGCCTTCTGCTGCCGTTGCCTGAACGTCGCCAAGTAACTTCTGGTTCTCGTCGTAGATAAGGGCTCCGAAAGAATACGCCGGAAACGGATCCGGGCCTTCGTCACCAGCGCATGCGGCGAAAACGGCGAGGCCAATGCACGCCCTCATTGACATAGCGCCTCGTGGGAACCGCAAAAGCTACCAAGCGCCTCATCAATGCCATGGCGGCCGAAAACCTCGCGAACTATGCTCAAGAAATCCGCCCAGTTTGCCGGGTCGATCCCGCCAACCAGAAGAGCGGAGATACCCAGCGCAGCCATCCAATCATGGAAGCTTGGGTGGGCATCCACAAAGAGGAGAGCGCCCATGATGACGCGCGGGAGCGCGGCGGCAATCGCGGACGCTGCCCCCTCTCCATGTAGCCCATGGAAGCTTTGCGCCGCGGTCTCCCAGAGGTCAAGGTGAACCGTGCCAAGCATGAGCTGGGTACCGATTACGGAGTCCGGGCCCGACCAGACAAAGGTGCTGGGCTCCGCAGGCGGCAGCCCAACTCGGTGGCAACTTGCTGGGTTGTCGTCCAGCCTGCAGTCAGGCCAGTCCGCGCGCCACGGATCTGGTTCCCACATCGCCCCCGGGCGGTCCAGGCCCGAATGCGTCCGTGGTTTGCGGAACGTACCGAGTCCTCCGCCCACTCTGCAGTGGAAGTTGAACGTAAGTACGTTTAGAAGGCACCTAACTGCCACTGCTACTTGCGCTGTATCGTTGGCAACCGGATATGGGTCGAGGAGCATAGTGGCAGTGTGCGCGATACCCTCTTTGACTGCGTGCGGCATTCGGTGTTCCATCACCAGATTAGTCGCAGGCATGACTTCGGGCGACTTGTCGATGTCGACGAGCTGATTGTCCAGATGATGGGCGGCTTCATGATAGCCCTTATAGAAGCTGCCTGCACTGAGGCCATGGTCGTCATCCTCCCTAAAAAACCGGATCCTCGCGTCGCGGATACCTAGAATCCATGGGGCATTGTAAATAGCTCCCGCCCCTTCGTCGTCCTCGGGTTGCGGTTCGTCAATGACAAGATCGAGTGGTGCTGCGCCGTCCCCCGCCATCCAACCGAATGCGTCCCAGAATCGCTGCACCTGGCGGTACCATGTCGTTGCGTCTTGCGCTTCCTGGATACCAATACCCGCCAGGGTCGACGGCAGCCGCAAGTCCTGACTAACCCAAAGCCCCTCAGTTCCTTCGTCCGCAAAGAAGAACGTCTCGCTAATGATTCCCTCTTCAAGCTTGTAGAATTCATAAGGTCCGGGAGTCCGGACGCGAATGGAAGTGTCGAGTTCCACAGGATCCCGTGATCCGGCGAAGCCATCGCCTGGCGTATTGCTTTCGATCCGCGCCGCATCAAGTTCATGGACGCGTGCAAGAGCGGTTTCCGCGTCCGAAAGGTCTCTCCGATACAGAACCTCCCCTGTCACAGCAGAGACAACGACCCGGTACCGCTGGGACCCCACCGTATCGATGGCAATCTGGTACGAGGGAACGAGTTTGCCATCCATGTCCTCAGCCAGCACGCGACGCTCAAGACCAATCTGGCTAACCGAATCCGTCGGATCAACGACGGCATTCCTCGCGATCGCGAGAGCTGCCCCAATATCGACGTCTTCCTCGAAGGGACCGGTTGGGAGCTCCGTACTTGTTCGACCTATGAGGGTCACAAGCTGATCGGTTGAGTCAAAGGTGGCCACCAGCCTCCGCCCAAAAACGGCGCGCCCACCGCTGCTCTGGCCGACGACCAGGCGCACCAGCCCTCCGATATCCTGTTCGGACAGTAGCGAAAGTGAGTCCGGAAGGACGCCCCCTCCCGTGGCGCCGAAGAGCCGTGGGTGCCCTCGCACGAACTCACGAACGGACTCGATGCGGTCCCCTGGAATGCGTCCGCCCAGTTCCCCAAAGATGACCTTCGGGACACCGGTCACGAATCGAGCCATGGGCCTCATTGGTGTCGCGTTTCCATTCACGCGGACAAATCCGTCTGGCGTGCCGGCAAAACTTGGCGCCACGGTCAGCCATTCGCTACAAGCGTCAGTTGGCGTGGTGACCTTCACTATGCCCTCCACCGATGCTTGTGCGACAATCGTTCGCTCCTCGGTCCCGCTCGGGAGGTTTGCGAGGCGGAGCAACTGAAGCTCAATAGCTACATGGTGCTCACCGGGAGTGGCGACCAAGAGCGTTCCGTCAACCCAGTTGGTCGCGTCCCACTGGAACGACAGCACTCCTGGAGTGACACTCGAAAGGCTGCGCGGTGAAAGGGGAAGAATCTTGGCGTCCGCGTGCACGGTTTCGTCAACCAGCATCGCGCCGAAGACAACAAAGGCGTATGTCTCACCATAGCCCGGCGCTTCAGCGAGCGCTAAGAGAGCGCCGGAGTCGAACTCCGGCACAATGCGTATTCCCAGGGGCACAAAGCAAGGCTCAATCGATGTCGCCCCAAGGGCCTGGATGCCCGGCACCTTGAGGAGAGGCGCAGAGTCTGGGTTGGGGTGGAACACGAATTCACCGGCTCGAAGTAGAACTCCGCCTTCTTTGTAGTGAAAGAGGACTCCGGACGTCTCCACGAGGTAGGAGTCGGCGTCGACAGTCGCGGTGTCACGGTGGCCTTCGGAATCGATGAAACCCACGAGCACGCCGGATCCATCGCGTTCGAGGGTGATCCGAATTCCGCTAGGGTCCACGACGTGGGACAGGTATCCGCCTGGCCCGTAAACGATAGTGTATTGTGTCGTCGCCGTGCTTGCTGACTTAGTTGCGATATGTTTACCCAAGGCGTCGAAGAGGTATTGCCTCGCGTCAATATCGACTGCCAGTGCGCCGACGTAGTCGAACCCCTTCCAGGGCAGCGCGACTCGCCGAACCGCACTCTGCCCTGAGTCCGCGACGAACAGGCTTGTGTCGTTGTCGGGCGCGACCCATACACTTTTCGGCGCCACGACTTTGACTCGGCTCGCGGGCAAGAACCCATCCTCCGTCGCCGTGGGTCCACCCATAACCGTCTCAATCTTCGCGTCCATCCCGACGACTCGAACCGCGTCGTTGGCCGTGTCGGCGACGAAGATGGCCCCGTCCTTACCTACGGCAACTCCTTCGGGCGCATTCAGCGCCGCGAGTCCGGCCGGGGCACCATCTCCCGCGAAGCCCTCGACTCCGCTGCCTGCAAACGTCTCGATGTTGCCGTCGGCTCCGACTCGCCTCACGCGATGATTGTTCGTGTCCGCGACGTACACGGCACCGAACCCGTCCACGGCCACGCCTTTCGGTGAGTCGAGCTGCGCCTGACTTGCCGCTCCTCCGTCACCACCGAATCCCCCGCTACCGATGCCCGCGAGCGTCGAAATGACTCCGTCCGTACCAATTCGCCGAACTCGATGATGGCCGGTGTCGGCGACGTAAATGGCGCCGTCAGGGCCGACCGCGATTCCCGTCGGAGAGTCCAAGCTCGCGCTCGCGGCGGGGCCT
The DNA here is from genome assembly GCA_964463485.1 of uncultured Myxococcales bacterium. Taxonomy (GTDB): domain Bacteria; phylum Myxococcota; class Kuafuiibacteriia; order Kuafuiibacteriales; family Kuafuiibacteriaceae; genus CAYXDO01. The sequence continues at coordinate 45,127 of CAYXDO010000049.1, forward strand.
CCGTCTCCGAGTACGCTCCCACCACCGGCGATGGTCTCGACGTTGCCGCTCGGTCGAATGGCCAGGACCAACCCAGCGCCCTTATCCGCGACGAGCACACTCCCGTCTTGAGTCACTGCCAGCCCTGCCGGCTCCGAGCTCGCGCTCCCCCCGCCCACCAGGTCGAGTGAGAACGCGTCGAACATGACTTCGACCGGACCGCCCGCGGGCCAGGGCACACTGTCATAGAACGTCAAAGTTCCGCGGTCGCCGACGGCCACCTCGAACGTGTACACGTCTGGCAACGCGCTCGACTCGTCCCATTCGATGATGCCCGTGACGGGATCGATGGTCGCACCCAGCGGCGCTTGGACGAATGAGAACTCAGGTCCCGTCGGTTGGTAGCCGATGAGACTCACGACCGAGCAGCGCTTCAGACCAACTGGATTCGTAGGGGGATGATCCCACATTCCGTGCGGGTAACAGAGCGGCGGCTGGTCTGCGTCGACCACCAGATCGTAGGTCTGCGTCGTCGTGAAAATTCCAAGATCTTCGTACATCCGCGCTTCCACGACCACTCGATGGGTCCCGATGTCGTCTTGCGTGGGATCCCAGAACCAATGCAGAAATCCCGTGGAGTCGATGTTGAGGTAATTCGGCTTCTCCAGCAGCCGAAAATCAAAGGCGTTCCCGAAGATTCCGTCGACGTCGTAGTAATAGCGGTGGTCCGGCGTAGCCCGCGTGACTGGGTTGGAGGTGATGATCGGGCCAGTCGGACACGGGACGACGTCGATCTCGAAAGTCTGCAACACAGACCCGTCAAAATCGTCGATCGCCTCGATCTCGATGGGATGTTTTCCAAGCGTCGTGGGGCCCCACCACATGAGCGCGCCGCCACGCCGCTGCTGACTTGGGAGGTATTGAAGCAGGATGTCGGCGGCGGGTGGCGCCCGATTGAGCCGGAGCTCGTCGACGTTGATTCCACCCGAGTTGACTGCCTGAACGTTGTAGGCATAGGTCTGGTTCTCACACGCCACGACCTCCGGAACCGTGATGAATACGGGCTCGGACGGTACCGGCGGGAAGCCTCCGTTCGACTCTCCTTGGAGAAAGACGACCGCCTTGCGCGCCCCCACGGGCACGAATCGTTGGTCTGACTCCGTCTTCCAACCGTCGAGGGACCCGACCTGACCGAGCGCAAACCCATCGATCGCCGTGTCGAACTCATCCAAGAAGAAAACACTCGCGGACGCCAACGAGCCGTTTCGGGCGGCCAGCGTCCCGGAGAGTGCGACTTCCGCGGACCCTCCGTCGATGGCTGCAGCATACGGCGACAGATCGATCTCCTGAGTCAGAAACGCCGTGCTCGGGTCGGTCGCTTCGAAATACTGTGCGCCCTCGAACGGAGCTGGGTTGCTGGTCCCCAGCGACCACGTGCCGAACGACTGCGTCCACCCTGGAATCAGCCCGCCCGAGAGTGGGCGTTCGGCATTCCCGTTCTGAAGCAGCGGCGTGCGAAGCCCGGCCGCAGGACTGAGGATCGTGCTGATCGTCCCGTCGGTTGCGATCTTTCGTACCTTGCCGGACCCACCTTCGGCGAAATACACGGTGCCGTCCGGTGCGCTCACGACACTCACCGGGTTGAAAATATCCGCGTCCACCGCGGGCCCGCCATCTCCCGTCGAAGCTGGGTTTCCTGTGCCGGCCACCGTCTCGCTGTAAAGGCCTAGAGCCGACGCCTTGCGGGTCGTCCCGTTGCCTTCATACAAAATTCTCGCGCCAGGGTCGTAGACGTGATGCACGTCGAGCCACCAACCGCCGAGCCCTTGGCTCCTTGCATCCCAGCCTCCGATCGTACCTCGCCACTCTTGGACGAGTGCCACTTTGGAAGGCGCCGAGGTTTGAAGGACGAAGTCGCTCCGCCCTAGGGCCTGCGCGAAGGTGCTCAGGAAGCTCGTCGGATTCTGCACGTACGCCGTCCCGGGATACTCATAGGACACACGGATTCGAACCGGTTGACCACCTTGCAGGCTGCGCCCGTAGGCGTCCTTCCCGTCCCACACGAAGTCCATCTTCTGGTCCGCCGCCGGTCCGAAGGTCTGCGTGATTCGTCGACCCGCGACGAAAATTTCGGCGTCGATCTTGTCCAGACTCACCGGGAGATTGACCCCGGAGACGGGAATCTCGAGCGTGCGCGGCGCGGTGAAGCCCACCACGCGGTCACTCTGATACACGAGCCGGAACGACGTGTTCGTCAGCTCGATCGAACGCTCGATCACTTCCTCCGTGGCCTCTGGAGAGACCGGATCGCCCTTGACCGGAGGCGCTGAGTCTGCTGGACCGCCCGTGCTGAATCCGAAAGCCCAGGTCGAGAAGTGGCCCACCGGAACTCTCCAAACTCCGGCCGGGTTCGGATAGAGGCTCGCGAGCACCTGCCGCTCCTCGGGCCCGACCCCTTCGTCCGCTAACCCATCGCCATCCGTGTCCACCTCGGCCAACCCAAACCCATTCGTTCCCAACACTCGGATCGTCCGGCCGTCCGCCGCCGGGACCCATTGGTGCAAGTCGCGGCGATAAGATCCGGCGGGCACGGCGCGTCCGGCAGGCAAATTCAGGGTGTCGTCGACATAAACATAGACGTCGTTCGCAAACACCACGTCTCTAGCCTGGTCCGCTTCGAGCTCGGCCATGAACGAGTAGCCGCTCGCTGGAGGCAACGGCGCCGAAAAAGTCGCGGGCGTTTCGAATTCGCTCACGTGCGCCCGGATCGTGGTCAGCACGCTCGCGTCATTGGCGGAGAAGGCCGCCGCGTTCGATCCGAAAAACAAGCTCGTGCGCCGGCCCGACGCATTCGCGCTCGAAACGAGCTTCGGTCCCGGGGCGGTGAAATCGACGGACACGCCTGGACTCGGCGCGGTCATGACGACGTCCGAGAATACGTAAGTCTCCTGCCAAACCGTGTCGACGCTGCGGTCCACGGAGATCAGCCCGGCCTTTTCGAGGCGGACACTCACCAGGCCGCCGCCGTTCACGAGCAGGTCGAAGGACCCGTCGAGGCGAGTCAGCGTCGTGCCGACGTCGGGCTGCCCGGGCACGCTCACGAGCGCCCCAACGACCGGAGTTTCGTCCGCGAGCAACGCGCGGCCACGCAACAGCAGAGCCCTGCGCGGGTTCACGGCGCCAGCGAGTGCGACCTGGATCGGGTTCGAGCCTTCGATGAGGAAGCGATTGGCTTCGTATACCGAGGTCGCCACCGTCAGATCGATCGGAGGCGCGACGAGCGCCGGATCGACCGGCACCCGAACGACCTCGAGGTCGAACGACTGGAGCCCAAAGGAGCCCGCGAGGTCGGTCACGCGAAGCACGACCGGGTGGGTGCCGACCTGAGTTTCACTCGCCACGAAAGAAACCGTATCCCCGCTGACCTCTAGCCCGACTGGCCCGAGGTCGACCGAGTAGCTCAGCGGGTCATTCGGATCGAGATCTTCGGCCGCGAGCACGTAATCGAGGCGCTGGCCGACGGCGGCGTGGCGGGGCGCGATCGAGACGAAGTGCGGTGGCCGATTGGGCTGAACGACGTGAACCGAGAAGGTCTGGAGCGTGGAGGCCCCATGAGTATCGGTCACGCGCAAGACGAACGAGAAGTCACCGGCCGAGTCCGGAGTCCACGACAGAAGGCTGCCAGCCAGGCTCACTCCGGCGGGCGCGGTCTCGAGCGAGAGGGTCGCGAGGTCTCCGAGGTCCGGGTCGAAGATCGCGACCGAATAGGTCAGAAGCTCGCCCACCGAGCCCGAGGTCGGAGGCGCCGAGACGATCTGCGGCTCATCGTTTTGGCCCAGGACCGTGATCGTCGCGCTCGCCTCGTCCTCCAAGACTCCGTCGGTGACGACGAAGCGCAGCGTCACGATCCCTTCGAAGTCGGCTGTCGTCCTGAGTCTTAGCGACCCATCGAAGCCCGCCTCGGCCGTAGCCACCGCAGGCGCAATAGATGTAATCCTGGCCAGCAGGAGGACGTCGAGGTCGGCATCCTCCGCACGCTCGAGCAACCCCGGCGGGGGCACGACGAGCTCGGTGTCTTCGAGCATCACATACGACTGATCGGAAGCGACCGGCGCGTCGGGCACGGGATCGACGACGACAGTCACGATCGAGGTCGATTCGGCAACCCCGTCGGTGATCGTGGCTTCGAAGTCGAGGATTCCGTGAAAATTCGGCGGGAGGCTCAGGACGAGCGTGCTTCCGACCTGAGTGACTGCGCCCTGACTCGGCTGAGTGAAGCGAAGGATCGAGAGAGCGTCCCAGTCGAAGTCATTCTCGAGCGGCGCGATCACGACGTCCCCAGCGTCTTCCAGAACCCGCACCAAGTCCGCATTCGCGCTGGGGCTCAGGTTCGCTATGTTGGCCATGGTCGTCGCCGTGTCCGACGCGCCGAGCGGGTCGGTCACCAACACCGCGACTGGGTACACGCCGTCGTTGGGGAACGTATGCGTGGGCGTCGCTCCGGTCGCATCGTCGAAGACACCATCCGCGTCGAGGTCCCACGCAAAGCTCAAAGGCCCGCCTTCGCGATCGGTGGCGCCCAACGCCGACAACGTGATCGGTTGGCCTTCATTAGCTGAGTAGGGTCCGCCAGCGTGAGCGATCGGGGGTTGGTTCCAGCCGTCTTCGAACGTGACGGTGGCGTCTTGACCGAGCTCCACGTCGCGGCCGAAGAGCACTCCACGAAGGGACGCCTTTTGTCTCATTCGGGCCGTTCCATTGGCCACGAGGACAACGGCGCGGACCGTTGCCTCTTGGCCGAAGGTCGCAGCCTCAGGGTTCGCGTCGAGATTCCCGCTCGCTCCGTTCTGGCCGTGGACCTCGAGACGAAAGTCCTTTGCCGTCAAACTTCCCCCCGGAGCGACGCCCAGAAAGCTCTTCGCACCCGGCAACAGCCGACCCGCAATACGGACCTCGACGGGTCCCATCGCCTCGACCCGGGACTCCTCTCCGAGCTCGAGCTCCGCGAAGTGAAACGTCCCAGAGTCCAGCCCAGGATCCAGCTCCAGCACCGACCTCTGCCGAAGTCGAATCTCTCCATAGGACCCCGGCGAGAGCCTCTCCCGGCCGTTCTGAGACAGCGTAAGGTCTCGAGTCCCGGGTGTGATCGGAGAGAGTAGAGGAAGAGGCGGCAGCGTCGAGGGGAACGGGTGGACCTGACCGAAGGTCTCGTACCCAGAGGTCGTCAGGGTCGTGGTGTAAACGTCACCGACCGCTGTATGTTGTCGCAGCAAGACCGTCGCCGCCACCAAGTCATAGGCCGTATCGATGCTCGCGGATTGGCCCAACATCAGCCTGGCGTCGTCACAGAGCAGTTGTTGAGCCGGCCCGCTGCGAATCACCCCGACGTCTCCGCCTCGAACCGAGGCCCCCTGCCTCAGACACGAGCTGTTTTCAGAAAGGAGCACGAATTCCGATAGGTTCGGGGTGGCGCTCAATCCAGAGTATGAAACGCTCGATGTAGGGGGGGGGTAGTGACTTATCTTCCCTGTCGCTACAGCCGGCCTCCGCGCCGAGCAGGCAGACAAGGAGGTGGCTGATTTTGCTCTGGCTTCTGTTCACGGCTCCCGACCCAGGCCGCAGAATCTCACCCGTTGGACCGGGCGTCAAGCCGCATTTTTGCGGAGTTTGCCGGGCCGCCACACACACTCCGGGACAGGGCTGGAATTGTCCGCCCGCAGAACAGGGCAGGCAGCCGGAGTCAAAGTCGGGGTCGGGGTGGGCCCTCGCCATCGGAAAGGGCGCCGTCCGCAGCCTGCTGCCGTTCGGTGACTCGGTCTGGGCAGTGCTACCTTGGGAAGGCCGGCTGGTTCGCTTGGTGCCCAGATGAGTATACTTTCACGCGCCAAGCGCGCCCGAGCTCAGCTTCGATGACTCACTCCGAAGCTGCGGCAATTTCCGCCTCTAGCGCTCGCAGCGAAGCCAAGGCGTCGCGCACGTCCGACGCATCGATTCCGGGCCCAACCCTCGTGCGTACGTCGAGAAATCGTCGCTCGAACCTGGCCAGCTCGGACGGCTCGACTTTGGCGCTCGACGCGCGGATCCGAGCGAGAACACCCTTCAGACGCTCCTCCAAAAATCGTTCGCCTTCGAATGAACCCAGATCCAGCTCTGCCAAGGCACGGCGGGCCGCCACTTCGTCTCGAGCGGCCACCGCGTCTCGCAGCCTTCGTCCGACTTCGGCCGTCGAAGGCACCAACAACAGGTCCGAAAGCTCGAGCCCACGGGAACGTAATTCCGCGCTGACGGTCGTTCGGACGGCATCTGCGGCCAGGGCCTTCGCCGGCCGCCGTTCCGCCGACGAACCGCGGCGGAGCCCCACCGGAAGCGACTTCGACTTCACCCTCGCCCATGGCTTGGTGCTCTCCTGGGCCACTGTCGCCGTCGGTGAAAAAACGGCCGAAGCCTCTCGATCCACCTCTGACGCGACCTCGAGTCGCGGAGCTGCGCTCGCCTCCACACTGGGCGCGGGCTCAGCAGCCAACTCGACCGGCGCTCTCTGCCCCAACAACTTCGCGCCCAAGAGTACGATCGCGATCGACGCCAAGCACACCGTAAGAGCCGCGATCAACCGAGCGAGCCGGCCCCTCGGAGCCGCGATGACACGAGTCGCGGCTCCTACCCCAGCCAAGAGCTCGACCGACGCGAGCGCCTCCGAGGCAGTCGGCCGGTCCCTGACCTCTCGGCACAACATCGCCGTGATGAGCGGCCCCAATGGACCCGCACGTTCGCTGACCACCGGCGCTCCCGACAGCCTCCGCTCAGCCACCTGCCGCGCCGGCCCCGTGAATGGCCCGGCTCCGTCCAGCATGTAGATCGCCAACAGCCCAACCGAATAGATATCCGTTGGTGCACCAACGATCTCTGGATTTTGAAGCTGTTCTGGGGACAAGAACCGAAGCGTGCCGACCACGTCGCCGGCGCGCGTGAGGCGGGTAGACTCGCTCTCCGTCGGCAGAGCGACCCCGAAGTCGAGCACCTTCACCCGACCGTCGTCGAGCTTCATCACGTTGGCCGGCGATAGGTCGCGATGCACGTAGCCCGCCGCATGAACCTCCTCCAGGGTGGCCAGCACCGAACGAATGATCGGGGCGACCTCGTCCAGCGGCAACGGCCCACGATCTTCGACGATCCCGCGCACGGTCTTGCCGCGCAAGAGCTCCATCACCATGTAGAGGCGACCGTCGGGTGTGGATCCGCGGTCGATGACCTTCACCAAGCCCTGGTGACTCAACTTCGTCAGCGCGTCGATCTCGCGGCGAAAACGCTCGTGGGCCCTTCGATGGGTTGCCGGCGTGTGGAGGATCTTGAGCGCGTAGGTCTCGCCGGAGTCCTCACGCACGGCTTTGAAAACCTCCCCAAAGCCGCCACGGCCGATCGACGCCTGAATTCGATACTCACCGAAGCGAATCGCCGTCTCGTCCTCCTCCGGCGCCGTTGTTTCGCTCTCTTCGGGCTTGGCATCCCGTGGCTGCGCTCGCTGAGGATCGGGCGCCGTCACGGAGTCAGCCCGTGCCTTCGTGGGCTCGCTCGATCCGGCGGACTCCGACGACAGCAGCGACGGCACCGCGACTGCATCGGGCACGTCCGCATTCTCTTCAGGGACCGCAAACAACGCGCTCAAGGGGCTCCGCGCCTTCGGTCGACCGCCTTGACGCAGACCCGCCATGACCTCGACGAGTGTGTCGCGAGGATCGAGATCGTCACGACTCGCGATCGCTGCGAGCAGCGCACGCCGAAGCTCGAGGGCGCTCTTCGTGCGGCCCTCGCGCTGAGCGACGAGGGCGCGGGAGATGGGTGTAATCAGGTCGGGCGGGAGACCCGACGGCAGCTCGACCGGCTGTCCCGCGATCACCTTGCGCCGCAAGGACTCGGAGGCCATCGGATTCTCACCCGAGAGGACCCGAACCAGCACGAGCCCGAGCGCAAAAATATCCGCGCGCGGATCCGCGACCTCCCCGCGATGCTGCTCGGGCGCCATCCACTCCAGCTTCCCCTTCGAAATGCCCACCTTCGTTCGCGCTTGGCGAGCGTGCGCGAGCGCGATCCCGAAGTCCGCGAGCTTCACGTCCCCGGCAAAGGAAACCAACACGTTCTCCGGGCTCACGTCCCGATGCACGACACCCAATGAACGTCCGTCACCGTCTTTCGCGGAGTGGGCATGCTCCAGCGCACGCGCGAGCTCGGAGACTATGAACAACGCCGCTGTCTCGGGGAGCAACTCGCGCCGCTCGGCGCGCTGATCTTCGAGCGTCGAAAGATCGACGCCGTCGATCAACTCGAGCGCCTGGAAGGGCGCCCCGTCTAGCTCGCCAAAGTCGAGCAGCGAGACGATGTTCCCGTGTGAGAGCTGGGAAAGAATTCGGGCCTCATCCAAGAACCCAGCCACGAGCTCGGGATCGTCGAGACTCTCTCGGAGAAGCCGCTTGATGGCTACTCGCCGTGAGAACCCAAACGCCCCGTGTGATGTCGCCTCGTAGAGGTCCGCCATCCCCCCCCGCTGGATCAGCCGGACCAACTCGTAGCGGGATGCCACAAAGAGAGGCTATACACATTTATAGGACGAGAGATCGGCAACTCGTCCTGGCGCAGAAGGCCTCCGTCTCGTACCGTCTCGCGGTGTCCAGAACCGTAGCTCACCACGTGCCGACCGTGCCGGTCCGACGCCTTCGTGTCGATGTCCTCGATGGCCCCGACGCGGGAAAAAGCCACATCGCCTCCGCGGACGTCATCACGCTCGGCACCGCGCCAGGCAACGATCTCATCCTCACCGACCCCACCGTGTCCGGCTATCACCTGGAGCTCCGGTGCGAGGACAACAAGATCACACTCGTCGACCACGGCTCCACGAACGGCACGGCGCTCGGAGGCGTGCGCCTCGAACGCGCGTCGATCCCCCCAGGAACCCTGCTCAAACTCGGCCGGACCGAGATCCGAGTCGACGACGAAGGGACCGTCGACTGCGAAATCCTCGGCGGCGATCACCTGGGCGCCGTGCGCGGCCGCTCTTCGGTCATGCGCAGACTCCTCGCAACCCTGGAGCGCGCCGCGCGAAGTGATACTTCCGTCCTCCTCCTCGGAGAGACCGGGACTGGCAAAGAAGTCCTCGCCCGCGCCCTCCACGAAGCCAGCCCCCGCCGGGACCACCCATTCGAAACCGTCGACTGCGGGGCCTTGATCCCCACACTCACCGCAAGTGAGCTGTTCGGACACGAACGCGGTGCCTTCACCGGCGCCGAACAACAACACATCGGAGCCTTCGAACGCGCCCAAGGCGGAACGGTCTTCCTCGATGAGATCGGAGAGCTCCCGCCCACGATCCAAGTAATGCTCCTCGGCGTCCTCGAACGACGAGTCATGAAACGGCTCGGGGGCAAGACGCCCATTCCCGTCGACGTCCGTGTCGTCGCGGCGACGAACCGGGATCTTCGTGAGGAGGTCAACAAAGGGACCTTCCGACAAGACTTGTACTACCGAATCGCGGTACTCATGCTAAGAGTACCGCCGCTTCGCGAACGGCTCGACGACATCCCCATACTCATCGAGCATTTCCTGCGGGAAGACGGCTACTCGGGACCCATCGAATCGGTGATCGGCCGCTCCGTGCTCTCCACTCTCTCGAGTCATCGCTGGCCCGGCAACGTCCGCGAGCTGCGAAACTTCGTGGAGGTCGCGCGCGCCATGGGTGAGGCGCCGCCTCTACATGAGTCTGTGGACGCGGAGTCCGCCCCGCACCAAGAGCCCGCCCCGGAGGGGCTCGCGGTCGACATATCGATCCGAGGGCTCGAGGCGCAGCGCCCGCTCTACAAGGAGCTTCGAGAGATTGTAGTTCGGAAATTCGAGGAGATTTTCCTCGACCACCTCATGGAACGTACGAGAGGCAACGTCGCCAAGGCGGCTCGAGAGGCCGAGATGGATCGAAATTATCTGACTCAGCTCTTGCACCGGCACGGCAAGAAATCGAAGCCCTGAGTCGTCGCTCGGCTCGAACCCGTCCCGTTCCCGGTCCACCGAGAGCACGGCAGTGGGCTTACGCAACTCCGTACCTGGAGCACAGGCATCCTGCCTGTGCGTAAGTCTCGCGGACGATCCAAGCCACCGCCGCAGCCGAACCGAGCCAACGCCAGCCGCCCTTGCCTGAAAAGGAGGCAGCCCTCAACGCCTACTCTCCCTTGGCCTTGGCCGCCCGCTCTTTCGCCGCGGCCTTCAGCGCCTCAACTCGCTTCTTCTTCGCCTCGGCCTCCGACTCCTCTTGTGGCGGCTCGGGCTCGGGCTCTTGCGGAGCCCTGAGTTGCTCGCGATCGTCGTCTCGCGGCGCGAACACCGCGGCGCGTCCTTTGTTCAAATCGAACTTCTTGGCTTTGGAGCTCGGCGGCGCGGGTCGCGCTCGCTGCTTCGGCGGTGGCGCGGCAGGTTCTTCCACGCCGGCAGGCTCGGGCGCCTTGACGGGCCTCGGCTTCTTCGGCTTCGGCGGCTTGACCTCGACGACGAACCCATCGGCGTCTTCGGTCATTCCGGCACCCACCCCTGTCGACGCCAACCCGCGACGAGGCGCCGGCGCCTGCGGAGCCAATTTCGGCGCAGCCGCCCGCTCCTTGTCCTTCGTCTCCGCCAACACCTTCGCGTCTTCAGGCAGAAGCAAGGTATTCGCTTGGTCCCGATCCATCCGAGACAGGTCGAGCCCCTGGGCCGCAAAAAGCGTCAGCAGGGCTTCGGGCCCGTGCTCGAGCGCGTAGCTCGCCTCCTCCTGGTACACCGGCAACGCCCACAACACCTCCGCCGCGCGGTCCCGCCACTCGATGCGTCGAAAGGCGGGAACGAATGACACCGGCGGCATCAACACGATCGCGTCCAGGTTCGAAATCGAAGCCAGATCGTCGCGAGCCGGGATCACGTCTCCGACCCCGATCGCCACGCCCTGACGCTCCGCGTACAGCGCCAAGGAACCAAGCAAGCGCGCGACCGCCTCGGCTCCCTCGAGGGTGGGTCGAGGCCGCAGCATGAAAATACCTTCCATCCGACGGCCGTCCTTCATCACGACCTGCGACGCCCCGCACGTCGCGAACAACACCGGCGCGTCCCCCCCGCCGGGCGCGAAAAACGCAATCTCCAGCGACGGAAGCGATGGTGATACACCGCCGCCGAGCGCCAACACGTCCGCCGGCGGACCAAGATGCCGAACCAAATGTTCTCGAACGACCAGGACGTCTGGACTTGGATCTGCCATGAGACTCTCCAATCGGGTATCTCAAGTCCGGCTGTTCGCCAAGAGGACCCTTTGCCGCTTCCCAAGAGCCCCTATCCGCGTGGCGAGCTCGCCGGCACCGTTCGCCGCATGTTCCTCGGCCAAAAGGGCCCCCGCGCCCAACCCTGCGAGCTCATCCTGTCGAAGCGATCAGCCTCCCTCCACCTCGTCTTCGTCGGAGACATCCTGCCCTTGCTGTTCCGCCGGGTCGCCTTCGAGCCCGACGTCCTGGAGCTCTTCGCCGACGCCGATCTCGTCGTCGGCAACCTGGAGGGCGTCGTCACCGACCGACCCTGGTTCCCTTTCCTTCAAAAACATTCTCCCGACATCCTGGACGCCCTCCAACTCCTCGCCCCCCTCCCCCGCTGGATCCTCAACCTCGCCAACAATCACGCCGGTGACTACGGACCCCTCGACTTCTCACGAACCGCCGCCCTCATCGATCGCCGGGGCGCGCGTTTCGTCGGAACGACCGAAAAACCGAGACTCATACTCGCGCCCAACGTGACACTCACCAGCTGGACGGAGTGGTCGAATCACCCCGCGCCATGGGTTCAAACCCACAACCCAGGAGCCCCCGAGAGTCCGGACCTCCACATCGCGTACCCTCACTTCGGCCATGAGTTCGAACGCGAACCCAGACCCGATCGAGGTCCGCCAGACGGATACGAGCTCGTCGTCGGCCATCACCCACACTTCCCTCAACCCATCATGAGAAGACGCAACCAACTCGTCGCTTGGTCCCTCGGCAACTTCCTCACCGAAGTCAGACTACCCACGATGGGCGAAGGCCTCGTCGCTCGCGTGGGCATCGCCACCGACGGCCACGCCGCCGTGACCAGCTGCCGCGCGATGCCCATCTTCATCGACCGATCGAAAGAAAACGTAGTCGTGGTGAGATTGTCGCCTATGAGATGAGCTCCCGAATTTCGAAGGGCCAAAGCTCAAAAACCCAGCCCGAGCCCCAACGAAACATAGCCCTGCACCGGATCTCTCGGAGTCACCAACTCCTCGGCATGCGGAAAATAGGCGGCGCCCGCCGCCATCTCTGAAACGAGCTCGAAGCTCTTCGAGAGCGGTATTCGAGCGCGCAGGTGCAAGGACGCGTCCGGCCCAGCCGTCTCGACCCCCCGCGCGCCCACGTCCGTGAATCGAAAGCCTGCGTCGTCGTCCGACACCTGCAACTCTGCGAAACCCAATCCTAAAGACACGTCGAGCCACCAAGAGCTGATCTCGGTGTCGAAGCCGCGAACCTTGAGTCGATAGTGCGACATTTCAGAGTCCGCGTCGTGATGCCACACCCCAGAACCCGTCCCGCAACCCTCGATGCCCAAGAACCAGATGGGCGTGAGCTCCAAGCACACCTCGGGCCGTCCTGAGTTCGCAGAGGATGCGCCAAAACGGAGGTTCGCATACGTGGCCGGCTCCTCCCCCTCGACCTCGACCTCCGCTCCGATCCCCGTGGCCCCTTCCTCCACCGCCGCTTCCTCCGCCGCTGCCGCCTCCACCGGAAAGGCCCCGACACAGCCGAGCAGACATACAGACAGAAACACGCGGTTCGATCGCATCGCCAAGAGCGCACCCCGAGCTGTCCCACAAGTCAAGAACTCTGGCTTGTTGTAGGTATCGGTCGGATAACCGACGACAATCCGCGTCCAGCCCGCCATCGTAGGCCATGGAGTTGCAGGCCATCCCGTCCCCTGCGCCTCCGCTCCACCTCGTCGAAGACCTCGACCAGGCCCTCGATGAAGCCGCAGAGCGGTCCGAGCAAGCTCGCACCACGCCCGAGCCAGAGCTCCGCGAGCCCGAGCTCCCCGCACGGCGATGGGTCCCAAGAGAGCTCCTCGGGATGCCGCTCGTGTCCCGCCTCCTTCGCTTCGCCGCCGAAGAATGGCTCATGATCGCAGCGGCCTGGGTCGCGATCGCGCTGTCGCCTGGCTGGGCCTACCCGTTCCTCGCGTTCTTCGTGGCGATGCGCTTGCACGCGCTCGGAGTGCTCCTCCACGACGCGACGCACATGGACCTGCGCGGCAAGGAGCCGGCCGTCCGCCTCCTCGAGCTGCTCGTCGGCTATCCCATCGCCAGCACGCTCGACGCGATGCGCTACCACCACCTCCGGCACCACAAGGACAGCGGAATGCCGACGGACCCGTACATGAAACCATCCATGCGCGGCCGCCCCTGGGTTGCGTTACTCATCTGGCTGCGACATTTGTTCCTCGTTCCCTGGTGGACCCTTCGCGGGCCCTTCGGATTGGCCGCCGTGGTCATCCCGAGTTTGCGGACGTTTTATGCGCGGGCATTTCTCCAAGACCGCTCCGGCCACGATCTGACTCTGCATCCGGAGGTCATCCGCTGTGCCAAGGAAGAGCTCGGTCAGGTGTTGTTTCATCTCAGCCTGGTCTGCTTCGCCACCATTCGGCCCGATTGGGTCATTTGGTATTATTTGATCCCCGCCTGGGTCACCGGATTGCTCGCGGGCTACCGCGTGCTTCGGGAGCACGACTACGCTCCGACCAAAGACCGCTCAATCCGCACCATCCTGGCCACGACGTGTGACCACAACCTGACCGGAGTGGGTCGCTTCGTGCTCGCGCCTCGGAACATCGGTTATCACATCGTGCATCACCTTCACCCGCGGGTCGCGCTCGAGAATCTCCCTCGACTGCGCGACTACTATGTGGCTCGCTGGCCGGAAACTTATCCGAGCGCGCCGAGGACGCCTCGATGAGTGCGACATCCTGCGTGACCAAATGGGTCCTCGGGACCCTCTACCGTCGCCTCGAGGCGGCCGATCGAGCTCCGCGCGCGGCGCAGCGCGACCTTCATGAGCGACTCTCCCGCGCCCTCTTTGGGACCGCGATCGCCTCGCTCCAGGACCCTCGCGCTCTCGCCGACCTTGAATCCTACCGGCGGTTCGTCCGCCCGACGACCCACGCCGACATCGCGCCGCTCGTGGAGCACGCGATGTTGCGACCCATCCGGAACGCATTCGAGCGCGGAGTGACTCGGTCCTTCGGTCACACCTCGTCGGGAAGGAAACACGTCGCTTTCACGCGAGGCCACGTTCGGACGTTCAAAGCCTTTTCTGCGACCGCGCTCGCCGAAGCGGTCTGTGGCCTCGGGCTCGACGAGCTCCTCGAAGGTCGCACACTCATGATTCAGTCGAGCCTGGAGGTCAGCCGGACTCCGGGCGGCGCGCTTGCGGGCTACTCGTCGGGAGTCATGCTCGAGCACACGCCGTGGCTGCTGAAAAGAAGGCTCCTCCCAAACTCGGCGGCGCTGCTCGCGCCCACCATCGACGCGAGACTCTCAGCCATCGAGCACGCGCTCCTCACGGAGCGCCCCAAGGCCATCACGGGCATACCGGAACACGTCGTAGGCGTCTTGCGCAGACTCATGGAAGGATCGCGCGCCCGAGAGGTGACAGACGCGCTCCGCGGCGTCCGCGTCTATGCTTGGTCAGGCACCTCCCTCGGACCGTACCGCCGCTTCTTCGACGAGCATCTCGCCCAAAACGCCCGGTTCGTCGACGCGGTGAGTGCCACCGAAGGGCCTCTCGGCATCCACGCGGGCATGCCTGGGCTCTATCGACCGGCCCTGACCTCGAGCCTGCTCTTGTTCGTGCCCCCCGACGATCCAAGCGATCGCCGGTTCGCCGACGAGCTCGAGCCCGGCCGAAAGTACGAAGTCTGGCTCGGGAGCTTCGCCGGCCTCCTGGGCTACCGCACCGGAGATGTCATCGAAGTGGACTCGGTCCGTCCGCTGAGATTCCGACTCGCGCCCCGTTCGCTCGACATCGATCGCACCTGGGCGGCGCTCGGAACCCACGTCACCGACTTCTGCGTCTATCACCCCCCGCAGAGCGACCGCGCCACCATGCTCGTCGAAAGCCCACGCTCCCTGAGCCCGGACGTGCTCGGCTCAGTCGCACGAATCCTCGGCGTCGCCGAAGTCGAGGCTCGCTTGCTCGCCGAAGGCACTCTCGCCAAGGCCGCCCTCGCCGCCACCTTCGAAGGGTTGATCAAACGGCCCTGGTTCCACCGCCGCCCCGAAGTCCACGCTCTCCTCGCCGGTGAGTACGCATGAGTTGGAACTGATCGCATGATCCCCGAGGACACTGGAGCGACGCGCGCGGCGAACAAACCCGAGGGACGCCAAGCCGTTCCGGCCAACCTCAACGTCGCCCTCTCCCTCGCTCAAATCGCAGCCTCCGTCGCCCTGCTCGTAGGCGCCTCGACCTTCGGCTTCTCCGTCCTCGGCGCTGCCTGCGTAATCACGTTCACCTTCGTCATGCAGACCGGCTTCTCACTCATTCACGAGGCCGAGCACGACAAGCTGCACCCGACGCGCTGGGTCAACGACGCTCTCGGGATTCTCACCGCGGCGATCTTTCCCGGTAGCTTTCAGTTCATGAAAGTCGCGCATTTGTCGCACCACCGAAAAAACCGGTCGGACGCCGAGCTCGTCGACTACGTGCGAAACGGCGAAAGCTTCGCACTCAAGACGATTCAGTATTACGCGCTGATCACCGGCGTGATCTGGCTCGGTGTCCCCTTGCTGTCCGCGCTGATCGCACTCACACCCTCCTTTGGAAGCGAGCCTACCGACGAGACACCAAAATCAGGCGCCGCCCTCTATCTCCAATTCGTGAGAGAGGCGCGCCCATACCGCGTCAGGCTCGAGCTGATCTTCGTGGTGACTCTGTGGACCCTCATCTTGAAAGTCCTGCCCATCTCGTTCGAGGCCCTCGCGGTCTCCTACGGCGCCTTCGCCTTTTCGTGGGCGAGTCAGCAGTATGTGTATCACATTCGCACGCCCCGACACCTGGTCGAAGGAGCCTTCAACCTGCGGCTGCCGCGTGCCCTCGAGCTCCTCTACCTGAACTTCAATCATCACCTCACGCATCACCGGAACGTGATGGTTCCGTGGATCCATCTCCCCGAGCTCTCGGAGCGCCCGGAGCGAGCCTATTTGGCAACCTACCTGGACTTGTGGAGGCCCCCAGAGCCCGTAGAGAGGGCGTTCCCGGTCCAGTTCCAAGCCAAGGGTCCGCTCGAAGCCAGGCCAACTCTGCCAGAAGCGGCGAACGCCAGCTACGTCCGGCGTGACTGAAACGCGCACGCGCCGGAGGTCCAAAAGAACACCGTATCGTCTGGCTCGGTCCGCAACCGCATGTCGAGATACTCGGACAATTCGGTCGCCCCGATCAACTCCCCGAATTCACCGAGCCCGCGACTCGGGCTCAACCCATCGTCGATCCGATCTTGCAGCGCGCCGAGGCCCGAGATCAGCAACTCAGGGGACAAAGAGGCCCCTCCACGAAGCTGAGCGATCCGCAGCTTGGCCGCTCCGGCCACCATGTGCCAGATCCCGTACCGGTCGGACTCGACATCTTCGAGCGCTCGGTCGAGCGCCCACTCGGCGAGCGCGCCGAGCTCAGTCGGGGAACTCTGACTCGAAATCCAGTCGAAGGCGAGGTCGAGCGACTCATGCGCGCCGAGAGTCTTGAAGCGCTCGAGAAGCGTCGAGAGCTCATGCACGGAGTCCTCCGAGGGGGAACGGTTTGGATCCTGGGGCGCTGAGACCGTTAGCGGCACGCGCGCGTGGTGACCGCAGCCGAAATCCCAGGTACCTGAGCGACACCCTCGAGGTGCGACGGACATCAATCCCACCACCCCAGAGGTGATTGCCAAGGCAGGGTCGACATCGTATCTTCATCGTATGAGCAAGCAGGCGATCTCGGTCACGCTCGACCAAAACAACCTCCTTTGGATCAAAGGGCAGATGAAAGTCCGTGGCACACGAAGCGTCAGCGAGACCATCGACGACATCCTATCGGCAGCCCGCCGCTCGCCAGGTCAAGTGACCTCCGTCGTCGGAACGGTTCGAATCCCGGATGATGATCCGGAGCTTCTCTCGGCGAACGCGGAGTTGCGGCAGTGGTTCGCGAGCTCGCTGTCTCGAGGCGAACGCCGGGCCGCCACACGGAAGCAAACTCGTGCCTGAACCCAAAGCCCTCGTCACCGACACTCATCCCCTCATCTTTCATGCCGCCGGCGGGCGAAGATTAGGAGCGAAGGCAGCCAGACACTTCGCGGCATGTGAGAGAGGTGCGGCTCTGCTCTACGTCCCGGCCGTCGTCGTTTGGGAGTGCGCGCTGCTTGCGAGGAGGCGGCGAGTCGAGTTTGGGCGCTCCGTCGAATCCTTCTTCACCGACCTATTCGGCAATCCCGCGTTCCAACCCCTTGACCTGACCCTCGGACAACTCTACCTGGCCGACGAGGCACGACCGAACGAAGACCCATTCGACGCGCTGATCTGCGCGGCGGCGCGAGCGCTCGACCTTCCCCTCATCACGGCCGATGCGGATATTACTGATTCTGGCCTTGTCCGTGTGGTGTGGTAGCTCAGTCCGGAGCTCGTCGAGCCGATACCGCTCATTCGAACCCTCTCGGCGGCCCGCCGGCTCTCGCGACCCGAATCGACCGCAAATCGGGATCAGCGCCCATTCCGTCACTCCGAAACGACCGGCAGCACCCTCGCAGGCCGGTCCTTGAGTTGTCCGGTAGTCCGTACCAGACGCTCGCTCACGATCCTGAGCAACTCTCGTGCATCCCGCTCGAGATACTGATTGAAGGCCCGGCCGTCCAACCTCACCAGCTCGGTACCCTCCTCGGCGGCGAGCACACTCGCGGTCCTCGGCGCACCCGTCAGCAAACTGAGCTCTCCGACCGACTGACCTGGCCGAACCACTGACAACTTGATCTGTTCGGTTCCCTCGAGCACGACGTCGGCCAACCCTCGCGTGAGTACGAACACGTCGCCTCCGACGTCTCCCTGGCGACACAGTACGTCGCCGCGCCGATGAACCTCGAGCTTCGCCGTCCGCGCGAGACGTGCCAGCGCCTCGACCTCGGCGGACCTGAAGAGCTCGGCTCTCTGAAGCCGACCCAAAATCTCGAGTGACGTCGAGCTCTCCTTTCGGCCCTCGGCGATCGCCGCGGCGACCTCCACCACCAACCAGTGATGGGTTTCGGACTCGCCCGCGAGCAACTTCCTCGCGACAGTCGACCCTCGCGAGGCGTTGACCGCGGCGAGCACGGCGAGCGCCGACGCTCGCGCGACCGGGCGCCACTCCCCAATCGTCCGCTCGAGGACACGCGCGCCTTCTTCGGATCGGAGGTCCAGAAAAGTCGCACTCTCCTCGACCCGCAGACGCTCCCCCACTTGCCCCTCCAAGATCTCGACGAGCACAGGATGGAGCGCCTCGCTCCAACTCGAAGCTCCGCCGTCCCGCCTCACGGTCGCGAGGAGCCCGGCGACCGCGTCCGGCGAGCTCACCGCGGCCTTGCGAGCCACTTGATGGGCCTGCGTATCGTTCCCGAGACTCATCAAGATGTTGAAGATGCGCTCGAGCTCGTGGCGCTTCTCCACCTCGATCTCCGACCGAAGCACCGAGAGCCCTTCGACCTCGAGCGCCAGGTGCTTCAGTCCAGCGAGAAAGGCGTCGAGCTCGGACAACCGCTCGATCCTCTCCTCCGCGCGAGAGACCAGGCGGCTGCTGCTTCCCGTTAATTCCGCCATGACGGACTCGTGCTCCTCGGCCGTGATTCGATACGCGCCTTGAAGCCGCCCAATCTCGACGCTGGACTCCCCGATCGCCTCTCGCCCGCTTCGGCCACTCTCGAGCAGCGCAGCGATCGAATCGCGATAGCCACTGACCCGCCATCGGTTCTCTTCGTCCACCACCCGATGGGGATCGAGCAGAGTCGGATCCTCGACCCCGAGCTCCGCCAGAATTTGTCGATGTTCGTCCTCGGAGATCTCCATCTGCTCCCCTATTTGCCGAACCAGCTCGGCGCCCGCGGCGGTCCCGAGCATCCCGCGGACGAGCGCGTCCCGAAGCATCGCCTTGTACGCCTTGCGCCGCTCATCCAACGAAAGCGCAGGGAGCGTTCGCGCGAGCGCGTACACCTCGTCCGTGTTGAGTTGCTCCACCGAGCGCCCGCCGAGAATCTTCTTGAGATCGACACTCAGGGCGGCGAGCTGCCGGCGCAGCCCTTCCGCCACCGACTCCCGGGCGTACCTATCCGATGTCCTCGTCCAAGATCGTGCGACCCATAACGCGCTCACCGACACGATGAACACGTCGACCAAAGAACCCAGAAGAGGAGGCAAGAGCTCGAGGTTCGGACGACCCCCGAACAAATAGAAGCAGTTGATCGCGACCGCCGCGCTCAAAATCCCGGTTCGATGAACGCGCTCTTCGGCCGAAACGGGTCGCCCGCGCCGCGTTCTCCACCCTGACCAGACCCCTTCCAGAAATCGACCGACCACGTAGGCCGCAAACACGAAACCTGCGATCGTCAGCGGCGCCGCGATGAGCTTGGGAATCGGAAACGCACCCTCCAAAAAGGAGAAGCCCGGCGCCCAAATCTGACTCAGCTGGTCCTCTTCGTGAGTCCACGCCCCCGAGAAGTAGTAGCGCCAATTGCCCGAATACAAGGCATAGTAGCAGTAGAACCCTAAAATCATACCGACATAACCGTAGTGGACGAAACGCCTGCCGGGCTGATCGAGGCGCTGCCAGTACTGACGCTCGAGATTGATATCCGGACAGGGAGAAACGCAGCCCACGCAGATGCTGACTTCCTCGCCCTTGCGATCCGTCTTTCGACATGAGCTTTGAGTCAACTTTGCATGTCCCGTGTGAGCTTCACTCTCCAACAACCCTCGTGGCTCGGTGTAGATGCGCTGCACCGGCGCGATGGGGCAGACATAGTGACACCAAGTCTTCCCACCGAAGAGGGCTCCGACGATCAACGCAACGAGAATCACTCCGAGGAGAAAAGCAGCCAGCGCGATCCGATCCGAATTGATGGCGACGAGGCGAATCGAAACGGCCAGACACAGCAAACCGAACTGCACGAACCAAACGTTCCGAGCCCAAAAGGACTCGGCGGAGACGAGCGCCAGCCGTCGCTCGACGCGCCCAGAGCGCTCGTTCAGAGTCAGGCTGCGCCGCTGAATACCGAGCCGCCTTGGTAACTGCGACAATGCCGAGAGCGGGCAGATCCTTCTCCACGCCTCGTGCCCGAACAACATGAAGAACAGAGGCAGCACTGGGATCACCATGGTCCAGAGAATCCGAGCGCCCATCGCGTAGGGCTGCTCGATCAAACACCGACCTTGGACTCGAGTGCACCTCGGATCACACTCACCGTCCCTGGAGCCCTTCCAGTCGATGCGGGCTCCGCCCCCCTCCTTCACCCAGATCGGGCACGCCCAGTCCATAGCCGCTCTCCCAGCACCATGGCTCTCCGCTGGGTTCAGCCGAAATGGACTGGAGAGGTTGTCGGGTCGGGTCAGGCTCGGACTCAGCGGATCGTAAAACAGAGAGATGATGAGCACGATCCATGCGGACACCAAAACCCATCGGATCACCGCGACGGCTCGCTCGCTCAGTCGGCCAAACACGGTTCAGATATCCAACACCACGGCACTCGTCGGGTGGCCAACGCACAGCAGAACAAACCCATCCGCGCGCGCCGCAGGCTCGAGACCGGCCTCCTCGTCCATCAGCATGTCTCCAGACACCTTCCTGACCTTGCAGGTACCGCAGCTCCCGGAGCGACAAGAAGACGCGACGGAAACTCCGGCGCTCTCCACCGCCACGAGGATCGGTTCGCCCGTAACTCGAAGTGTGATGCCGGATCGTCTGAGCTCGACGGTGTGAGCTTCGGCCACCGCCGACGGTCGCGGCATCGCCAAGGCGAAATGCTGAGTAGGCTCACCGGGCGAGGTCGACGGCGCCACAGGCGTAGAGCTAGCCCGACGCTCACCAAAACTCTCCGAGAGCAGACGCTCCGCAGGTAGCCCGGCGTCACGTAAGATCGTCTCGGTCGTCCTCATGAAGTCCTTCGGACCGCACAAGAACACCGTCCGCTCGACGAAGTCCGGCACCGACGCCTGAAGCTTCGCCAGCGTCACTCTACCGGCCAGACCACTCCACTCGGACGCCTGTCTCGACAGGCAATAAACGAGCCGAAAACACGGAAGCCGACCCGCCAGCCAGGAGAGCTCGTCGTGTGCGATCCGGTCCTCGAGTGTTCTGGCAGCATGCCAAAAGACCAGGTCGACCGCCGCCCCGATATCGTAGATGTACCGAATCATCGACAGGAGCGGCGTGATCCCGCTCCCCGCGGAAATGAACAGGGCTCGCTCGGACGGCTGAGCAACCCACGAGAATCTTCCGTGCGGACCGCGCACCGTGAGCTCGAAGCCGGGCCGGACGTGATCGTTGAGCCAGTTCGAGACCAACCCATGGGGGACCCGCTTGATCGTGAAGCTGAGAAGGTCAGGACGGGACGGCGTAGACGAAATGGTATAGGTCCGAACAACCCGCTGCCCATCCAGGTCGAGCTCCAGAGTTGCGGCCTGGCCCGGGAGATACTGAAATCTACAGCGCTCCGTCGCGACGAAGGAAAACGTCTTCACATCGTGAGTCTCGGAGATCACCGAAACACACCTCAGGCGCACGGGCCCCTGAGTCCAATATCGAGCCACCGGAGCCGAAAACGCGTTCGAAGCCGACGTGCCAGCGCCACCGCTCACGATGACTTGCTGGGTCTCAGCGACCGTCGACACGTTCTGGCCGGCCCGCTCCACCAGAGCTCGAAATCTCGCGGCCCGACTTCGAAGCTCGGATCTCAATCCCCGGACGCCGAACGTCCGTTTGGCCGAACGGATACACCGCCCGAGCTCGAGCAAATCGCGGGCGAGGTTGTGCCGATCGACGAGTGGAGCGACCGAAAAACAACTCCCAAGCGAGCGTTGCAGGAGCAAGTCATCGAACGCCAGGCTCC
Source organism: uncultured Myxococcales bacterium (assembly GCA_964463485.1). Lineage (GTDB taxonomy): Bacteria > Myxococcota > Kuafuiibacteriia > Kuafuiibacteriales > Kuafuiibacteriaceae > CAYXDO01. Next base: position 67,258 of record CAYXDO010000049.1, read on the forward strand.
CTGCCCTCAGTTGCGTCCACAGCTCGGTATAGCGCTGCTTCGTGTGGTCCAGCAGTCGAGGCAACGTCGCGCTGCGGCACCAGCGCGTGGACTCGAACCTCGCATGAAAAGCCTCCACCTCCTGCGCTCGGATCCCCCCGGGGCTCGCGAAGTATGCGAAGATCCGGAAAGGCAGCACCTCGCGATCGAGACCAACCGCCTCCACCACCGGCGGAGCTCCGCGAGAGGGCGCGTCCAAGCCAGTGCAGGGTAGTATCCGACTTCGTCGACGAGGGCAAGGGCATCGATTCAGACCTCCGATTCTGCCCTCCGATTCAGACCTCCGATTCAGGATTCTGACTCCGATTCTGACCTCCGATTCTGACCTCCGACTCTGACCTCCGACTCTGACCTCCGATTCTGACCTCCGACTCTGACCTCCGATTCTGACCTCCGATTCTGACCTCCGATTCTGACCTCCGATTCTGACCTCCGATTCTGACCTCCGATTCTGAC
>CAYXDO010000050.1:0-64952 GCA_964463485.1 uncultured Myxococcales bacterium
CGGACTCAAGCTCGGCCACTGACTTGGTTATCGGTCACGGGCCGATTCGAGCAGATGCACGCACGGATTCAGACCGCCACGAAGCGGCTTCGTTCAACGCGGACTGTCTTTGCTGGCAACCAGGCAGAGCAAAACGGCGCCCTTCCGGCGTATCTTCCTAAGTCGTGGAGAATCCATCCCCTTGACCGGTCCGACCGCACGCGAAGGCGTCGCCTGGCTCAGATGGAGCCTCGAGGAGGCCCGGCGCGAAGTCGCCGAGTCCTACCCGATGCTCCGAGCCCACGCCAGCGCCCCTCTCGTCCGCGCGCTGATGTCGCTCGACAGACCCATCGCACACGCAGCGGCACGCGCACGCGTCGTCCGCGTTCAGCCGGACGGAGCAAGGCTCGCGGGCTGTGTGCTGACCCCTGAGGAGCTGGCCGCTGACTTCGAGCTCCAACGTCGAGCTTTCAACTACCAGGGTAAGATCCTTCCCAATACTCTGCCGCGAACCGAAATCAGGAAGCACCTCGCGCGCTGCCTCGACGCTCGCCTCGGAGAGGCTTCCGGAGGAGGCGGCCACACGTACGAAATCAGAGCCACGTACGAAATCAGAGCCGCCACCCTACGAATCGCAACGGAGGTCGACATTGTGCACGGAGGGCTCGCCTTGTTCATGAGTGCGTCAGTAGGCCGAAGACGAATACTTTTGAATCATAACCTCCTGCAGGGGCTCGGGCTCGGACAGTCGACCTGGCGTCCTGCGACGGTTCAGGAGGTCGAGCGAGCCGCCGCGGAGATTCGATCCGAACACGAGAGATTTCGCGACGGACTCGACACACTCTGCGCGCTCGAGCCGCACGAGGACGCGCCGCTGGCCTTCGCCGCAACGGCGGCACGGCTAGGGGTGAGTACACTCCGCGCCGTTCGACTCCGGCACTACTGCGCGACCGGTGGTCTCGACGAGACCAGCGCTGCCGCGGTCGAGCTGGCGCCCCCAGGCACACGCTTGGGCGCGGTCCTGGAGGCCTCGACTAGCCTCGGGTGAAAGGTGAGCCCGGCGCCGGCTTGCCCATAGGCGCGCCACGTCGCAGCGTCTCGCGCATCCGAACCGCGACCACCACGCCGGAGGCGAAGGTGAGCGCGCCGACGAGCCACATCGCCGCTGGCAGCCCGAGCGCGTCCGCCGTGAGGCCCGCGAGCAACGCGCCGATCGCGTAGCCGAGGTCGCGCCAGAGCCGGTACACGCCGACCGACGAAGCGCGCCACGATGGATGCGCGACGTCTCCGATCGCCGCCAGCAGCGTTGGGTACACCATCGCGGTGCCGACCCCGAGGAGCGCCGCGCCGAGACCAAACCCCACGAACCCCGATGAGACGACCACCCCCGCGATCCCGACCGCTTGGACCCACATGCCCCACGCGATGAGCCACTTGCGGCCGACGCGGTCCGACCACGCGCCCGTAAAGAGCTGGGCCATGCCCCACGTCGCCGGATAAATCGCGGCGAGCGTGCCGATCTGCCCGAGCTCCATTCCTGCCGCCGCGAAGAACAGCGGGAAGAGGCCCCACGCCATGCCGTCGTTCAAGTTGTTGACGAGACCGGCCTGGCTGACGCTCGAGAGGTCCTTGTCGAGGAGCGACGTGCGCCAGAATACCTCGCGCTGGGTCGGCAGCCCTTCCAGTGGGAGCTCACCGAGCAGCTTCGACTCGGCGACGGCGTGGTGTCTCGTCTCGCGTACGGCGACGACCGAGAGCAACAGCCCGAGCGCGACGAACGCGACCCCGAGGTAGAACGGCTCGGGCCGGAGGCCGTAGCGCGCCGCCACGAAGCCCGTCCCGAGCGCGCTCCCTGCCACGGCGAAGTAGCCCGCGAACTCGTTGAGGCCCATCGCGAGCCCGCGCTTCTCGGGTCCCGCGAGGTCGATCTTCATGATGACCGTGGTCGACCACGTGAGCCCCTGACTCACGCCGAGCAGCGCGTTCGCGAAGAGCACCCAGCCCCAACTCGGAGCCCACATCAGCACAAAGGGCACGGGCGCCGCCACGAGCCACCCGCCGACGAGTACGTGCTTGCGCCCGAAGCGATCGGAGAGTCGCCCGGCGAGGTAGTTCGTGAGCGCCTTGGTCACGCCGAAGACGACGATGAAGGAGAGCACCGCGGTCTTCGCCTCGAGCTGGAACTCTTGCTCGGCGATGGGCGGCAGAATCGTACGTTCCATGCCGACCATGGCTCCGACGAAGGCGTTGACCACGACCAGCAGGGAGAACTGCGCGAGGTTCTCTCGAAGGCCGAGGCGCACCTGGCTCAAGGGTGGGTCCCCTCGACTCGCCATCCGCGGGCCCGCCAGTCGACCACGCCTTGCTCCATTCGGTGGGCCCTGAAGCCCTTCTTGCGGAGCAACTCGACAGCCTCGACGGCCATCACGCAGTAGGGGCCGCGGCAGTAAGCTACGATCTCGCGATCCCTCGGCAGCTCCTTCAGCCGAGCTCTCAACTCACCCACCGGAATCGAGAGCGCGCCGGGGATGTGACCCGCGACGTACTCTTCGGGCGGCCGGACATCGAGCACCGTGACCTCTCCGGCCCTCACGCGTCGGAGGAGCTCGCTCCTATCGATGGCCTCCAACCCGCCGCGCTCTTCGAAGTACCCCCGCGAGACCTGCTCGACCTCCGCGAGCCGCGCCTCGGCGAGCCCGCGCAGCGAGAGGAAGAAGCGGCCGACCTCGTCCTCGGCGACGCGATACTCGACGTATAGACCCTTCTTCTCCGCGTCGACGAGCCGCGCCGCACGGAGCACCTGCAGGTGCTGTGAAGCGTTCGCGACCGAGATCGCCGCTTGCTCGGCGAGCGCCTCGACAGTGCGAGGGCCCTGGCAGAGCAGGTCCAAGAGCTCGATCCGCTTGGGCGCCGAGATGGCCTTCCCGAGCCGCGCGAATTGCTCGTAGATGGCGTCTTTGAAACGCCGCTGGGCCGTAGTCATTCGATTGAGTATTCAACCGTATACTTGAACGGTCAAGAGCGGAAGACTCTGCTCTTACCAGGCCACGGAGCTGCACGGCGCCGAGCTACTTCTTGCGTCGCCGGCTCTTTCGAAAGTCCCAGGGCGGGCTTGGATCCGCCTGCTGCCACAGTCCTACCTTGCCGGCCTTGGCCTCTCGCTCCAGCCTGATGAGCTCCGGGTCATGAGTATACCGAACGAAGACCCACGCCATCCCGAGCCTCACCATCTCGGCTCCGAACGACTTCCCGTCGGCGAGCGACACACTCGCAACGGTACGCCCAAACCGATCCTGCTCCTTGGCCTCGATGGTCACGGTCTTGCCGAGCAAGAGTTGCGTGGCCACGGCGCGACTCTCGTCTCCGAACGGCTGGCCCTTCTCCGGCGCGTCGATGCCATGGACCCGAATGACCGGGCCACCGGCGAGCTCGATCGTGTCGCCGTCGAGCACTCGCTCCACTCGATCGCAGCGCTTCGAGGAGGCGCACGCGCAGAAGGTCAGGAACACCAGAGCAAGCCCAGCTCTCGCCCAGGAGCTGACCCCGCCCAAAGACTCGAACACCGACGCAGCGTACCACGAACCCCGAGGAAGGACTTGTCCCGAGTTCGGCGCCGTCGTAGCGGTAGTCATGGCTCGAGCCCATATCTTGTCCCCTCTCTTCACCCTCGGCATCCTCGGCGCGTGCGGCGGCCCGGAGCCTGATTCCTCCGACCTCACGATCCCCGCCGAGGACATTCTCCTCGGCTTCGTCGGTCACATCGACGCAGACGGTCACGCGACCTTGACCCTCACGAACGACGCGGCCCAGCTCGGCCTCGCACAGCGCGGCCTCGTCGGCAGACTTCGCGTCGCTCGCGACGGCGTCCCTGGGTCGAACCCCCCAAACACTCTCGAGCTCCGAAACGGATCTCCGATTTTCGTGAACGACCCTGCCGCGTGCGAAGGCCACCCGGTCTCGTACTGCGCACGCGTCGAGCTCCAATCGTTCCTTCCCACCACGATCAGAAAGCTCGGGGTCCAAATCACTCGCCTCGCGCCCTCGGTGGGACGCGCCGCGCTCAACTCGGATCCCTTCGACGCCGACTTTTTCGCGGCCTTCGGACCGTCTCCCGGCAACTCACTCGGCTTCTGGCGCTACGATCGGGCCGAACATGGAAACCCATCGCAACTCATTCCCGGGCAGACCGCGGCTCGTACCTGGGTGTTCGACAACACCGCCGCCGGTGACTTCTACTTCGCCGGCGTCGTCGCGGGTGAGTTGGGTGAGACCTTCCTCAACGAGCGCTCCCTGCGCTGCGAGCCCAACGGCCAGCACCTCGCCAGCGCCGCGGTCGACCTCGCGTGCGGTGGGCGGTGCACGACGTGTATGTGGGCCTACGTTCCCGGCAACACCGTGAGTAACTCGACTCACCTGTTCCGCCAATCCAGCGATGCCTTCAGCTTCCGCACGGGATCCTCGGGCCGCTTGCTCGCGATCTGGGACAACGAGGCCGGTCCCGCCGGCGTTCACGACCGAAACATCTTCGACGCCCAACCCACCGACGCCTGGTTCCTCGACTGCATGTTCTTCGACGGCTCGAAAGCCAACGCAGGGAGAGTAGCCATGAGTCGGTCGATGAACGGCGGGCCGATGACGACCCTCCCGCGCCTCCAAACCGTCGGAACCTTCCCCACGGTCGTCGACCCGACGCTCGCGCCGATTCAGGTCTGCGCCGCCAACGGCGCCGAGTCTCCCGCCCCCGAGGCCTTCGTCTCCGAGGCGATGATCTTCGACCGCGTACTCTCCGCGACGGAAAGATCGAGCTTGATCGACGCCGCCGGTCACCCGTCCGACCTCACCGGAATGCCCGGCCTGCTTCACTGGTGGCGGTTCGGCGACGGACCCGGCGACACCACCGACGTCGTGTTCGACCAGGTAGGCTCGCTCGATCTCGTCGGTCAGTCCTTCGACGGCGATGAGCTCGTGAGTCTCAGCCCCTGAACCGTGAAACCGAGCGAAGCGAGGTTTCGCACCGTAACGCTCGATGATCCTGCCTAATCCGCATCCTGCCTTAGGATCGGGCACGGACGGGCACGGGCACTGCATTTTCGTGACCTCGGCGGCTGTCGAGGAGATCAACGACGGTCCGCGCCACCCGCGAACCACCTCAAGAAGTCTCGACGAGTGAGACCCTGGCTCGCTAGCCAGCCAGTAGCGTCGAAATTCGGCGCGGCTCTGCGAGGACTTCGTGCCCATGCCCGTGCCCGATCCTAATCCTGCCTCACGCTCCTGATCCTCCAAATCTAAAGTGATCTCGTGACCACCAGAGAAACCACGGAGAGCACAGAGCCGAAGCCCACAGAGCACACAGATGATGGAATGAGCCATTCTTCGTGTCCTCCGTGTCTTCTCTCTGTGTCCTCTGTGGTTTCAGCATGGTCACCTGAGGACGTGTACTCAGTCACCCCAGTCACCCATAGAATCGAGCCTCGACGTCTCTTGACTCGGCAGTGCGTCCGTCCGACCCCGGAGCCGAGCCACGTGTCATCGGATGCGAGGCTTGGAGATCGCCACGGACCCTTCTCGCCACGCTGCTGCGTTGCCGTTCCTCTGCGCGATCTCGTGTGCTCCCTCTGGGTTCATTCTTGCGCCCGAGCTGCCTGACGGAGCGCCGTCGATCGTGGCTTTGGTGATCGGATCCGACTCGATACGAGCCCAAGCCCAGGACTCATCGCGCTTGGATCGACCGCTGAAGCTCGAGCGTACGGACGACGAACCGACGATCGTCATCGGCGCCTTCGCTGTCCCTCTCGAGGACCTTGGGCTGGAGGAGGGACCGCTCGAGGTGTCCAGCGTCGAAGGCTGGCCGCTCCTCGAGCCGCTCGTCGCGCACTCATTCGACGCCACCTCCTCGACGTGGGTTCCACTCGACGGGTGGCCACCGGTCGTGAAGAAAGTGAGATTCCGAGCTCACTCGACGAGCCCGACCGACCTCTCGATCCGCGGCGTGAGCGCCGGGTCACTCTTCACCTGCGCGAACCGAGCCGACGGGGCTGCGTTTTGCTGGGGCCACAACCTCACGGGAGAGCTTGGGCGCGCCGACCCGATCTCCGCGGCGCCCGGGCGCGTCGAAGGGATCGGACCCGTTTCGCAGCTCTCGGCCGGAGAGGACTTCGTTTGCGCATTGGAAACCTCCGGAAAAGTCAGGTGCTGGGGGAAAGGCGACGCTGGTCAGCTCGGGGGCGGAGTCCTCACGACGACTTCCGAGCCAACTCTCGTCGAGCTCGATGAAGCCGTGGCCATCGAGTCCTCTTCGAACCATGCGTGCGCGCTCGACGCGCGCGGGCGCGTTCTTTGCTGGGGATCGGACGCGGCGGGAGCCGTGGGTACGGGAGAGGGCAAGTCCATTTCCAAGCCGTTCGTCGTGAGTGTGGGGCCAGCGCGTCGAGTCGTCGTGGGGCATGAGTTTACCTGCGCGCTGCTCCTCAGCGGTGAGGTTTGGTGCTGGGGCGCCAACCGAAGTATGGAGCTCGGCAAGTCACCGGCGGGTCCAGCGCCGACGTTGGTCCTCAGCGACGCGATCGAGCTGGCGGCCGGGCATGCGCACGCGTGTGCGCGGTTGAGCTCCGGCGACCTCCACTGCTGGGGAGGCAACGAGGCCGGTCAGCTCGGGCGGGACACCCAAGGATCGCCCGCCACTCCGGGCTCGAGCGCCCTGAGCTCGGCCCAAGGACGCTTGCTGGCAGGTCCGGCCGTGACCTGCGTGGCGGAGGCCGATCGCGAGCCGCGCTGCGGCGGAGTCCTCTTGCCCGGTACGCCAAACCCAACTCTCGGACCCATTCGCGGAAAGTTGGCTCGGGGTTTCGAACACGCCTGCGCCGTGTCGAGCGAAGGTCACGTGAGTTGCTGGGGGTGGAATGGGTATGGCCAGGTGGGTACCTCGACCGTCGCCCTCCAGGTCAGTCCGGTGCAAATACCGGGGCTCGCCGACGTGGAACGGGTCTGGGCGGGCTTCGACAACACGTGCGTTCGCACGTCGTCCGGCCAACTCTCCTGTTTTGGCAAGAATCGGTTTCAAGGGTTCGTCGATTCGACGGACAGAAGCTGGTCCACCCCTCGCTCGATGAGTGCGACTTTCGACGAGCTCTCTTTCGGCTCCGGACATACCTGCGTCCGGGTGGGTGGAACGCTGGGCTGTTTCGGCTCGAACTCAGGCGGCCAGCTCGGAGTCCCCTCCGTCTCGTTCTCCGAGACGCTCGTACCCATCGCCGCCGCCGCTGGGGGTCACGGAGTGACTGCCGGGCCGCAAAACACCTGCGCGATCCTCGCCGATCACCGGCTCGCGTGTTGGGGATGGAACGGCTATTTTCAAGTGGGTGACGGCAAGGAGACCACAGCGTTCGAACCCGTACCCATCTTGCCCGACATGGAGAGCGCGGGCATCGGAGACGTCCACACGTGCGCCCTCGCCAAGTCTGGCGACGTACTCTGCTGGGGCTACAACAACAGCGGCCAGCTCGGCCTCGGGCGCCTCGGAAGCTCCGTGCAGCCTGCTCGCGTAGAGCTCCCGGGCCCCGCCGTCGAGCTCGCCGTAGGGGCCCGCCACACCTGCGTCCGACTCGCCGATCGGTCGGTCTACTGCTCCGGCATCAACGACGACGGAATGCTCGGAGACGGAACTCAGGCCCGCCGGACCGCTCCCACCCGGGTGCTGGAAATAAACGACGCCCGCGCGCTCGCCCTCGGCGAGAAACATAGCTGCATCCTCCACGAGTCCGGTGAGGTGAGTTGCTTCGGGTCCAACGCCTTCGGCCAACTCGGCAACGGCAGACGCGGCGGGAGCTCTCACTCGCCGGCTAAAGTCCCGGGGGTCAGCGATGCCGTCTCCATCTCCGCGGGGCGAGCTCACACCTGCGTCGTCTCGCGCTCGGGCCGACTCTCTTGCTGGGGATTCGACTCGCGCGGGCAGCTCGGGATCGGTTCCCGAACCTTCTTCGACACGCCTGTCCGGGTCCCCGGCCTGGATGAGTAGGCTTGGATGAGTAGGCTCTCGGGGAGCTCATCGCCAAGCTTCCCACGCCGCGTCGTAGAGCGCCGGGCGGAGCTTCTTGATCGCTTCGTTGGCCCTCGTCGGACAGACGCGATTCGTCACCAACACCACGATCAAAGCGCGCTCCGGCTCGATCCAAATACTCGTCCCCGTGAAACCCAAGTGCCCTACACTATGCCCGGGCCAGCGGCCCCCAGTCGACGAGCCCGCGCCCGAAGGCCGATCCCACCCGAGCGTTCGCGTGGACCCACTCACCTCGCTCGGCTCGAACAGTCGGCGCACGGTCTCCGGACCCAGCGGCCCGGACCGGTCTCCGTGCCACGCACTCACCAACTTCTGCGCAAAACCAAGCACGTCCGAGGCGGTCCCGAAGAGTCCCGCATGCCCTGCTGCCCCACCCATGGCTCGCGCGTTCTCATCGTGCACTTCCCCCGGTAGGCACCCCTCCGTCGGCGCAATCAGTCGAGCCCCCGCTGGCGGACGACCCAGTCGCTGATCTCGATAGCCAAAGCTCGGAGACGGACCCACCATGGCGCGAAAGAGCCCCGAGATCGGCCCGCCCCCCGCTTGCTCGACCAACGCGCCGAGCAAGATGAACCCGAGATCGCTGTATAAGACTCGGCTTGTCGGCTCGGCTTCGAGCGGAGCTCTCGCCGCAGCGCTCACGATCCAACTGAACGCGTCGAACGACGCAACCGGAATCTCCTTGGGCAGCTCGAGGTCGAAGCGACGATGTGCCGGCCATCCCGCGGAATGACTCATCGCGTCAGCAACGGTGACTCTCGGGTCGACCCCTTCCACGAACCGGGCGACCGGGTCGAGATAACTCAGCCGGCCCCGCTCTTCGAGCAACCCTATGAGGGCGGAGGTCGAGAGGGGCTTGGTCAACGACGCCAGATCGTAGACCGTCTCGAGGTCGACAGGACGAGTTTGCTCCGCCACGCCAGGTCCGAAAACGCCCGCCGCGGCCTGCGCCACGACCTGCCCCTCGCAAGCAGCGGCGAGCTGACCACCGGGATAGACGCCCGACCTCACTCCGCCGATGAAGACGTCGATCGGATCTTTCATTCGAGCACGAGCTCCCCGCGGTCCGCGTCGAGCCTCGCCGTCACTCCGAGGGGAATGGGGAGATTTCGCGAGCCATGGCCAAACGGGAGTCCAAACACGACAGGGACGCCGAGCCTCGAGAGTCGATCCACCAACACGTCCTTGGCGCTGGGCTCCTCGTCGTTGCGAGGTCGACACTCATGAAACTCACCCGCGATGACGCCGGCGATTCCGTTGAACACACCCGCCAACGCAAGGTGAGTGAGCATTCGGTCCAGTCGATAGGTCGCCTCACCCACGTCCTCCAACAAGACGAGCGCCCCCTCGTAGGACGGCATGAGTCTGGTTCCCACCATCGCGGCGAGCACCGACAGGCACCCGCCCATGACTATGCCGACGGCCTCTCCGCCCGTGATCGGAGACTCCGAGGTCGTGTAGCGCAGACCGCCAAAACGTGCGTCCAAGATGGCCCGCAGGTGGGGCATGACCTGAGACTCGTCCAACTCACCGAGCTGAGTGATCACGGGACCGTGAATCGAGACCAGGCCGGCTCGCTGCGCGATCCCGTGCAACACACACACGTCCGAGAAACCGACGATGGCTTTCTGACTTCGCGCGAGCAACTCCACGTCGAGGTGCTCGACGACTCGGTGCAACCCATAACCTCCACGCGCAGCCCAGAGTACGTCGACCGACGGATCGGAGAGCAAGTCGTGAATCAGACCCACGCGCTCGGCATCCGAACCGGCCAAGTAGCCGGTGCGACCGAAGATCCTCGGGTCTTCGAACGCCGTCAGGTCGAGGGAAGCCAAGCGCAGCAGGCCGCGCCGGTAGCGATCCAGGGGGAATGGGCTCGAGCCGGCAAAAATGCCGACGCGCCGATGGGTCAGGGGACGAGGGACGATCATACGCGACCAGTGTCGGTCGTGGCCGCGGGAACGTCGACCCCATCCGTCGTGAAAAGGGACGCAGAGTAGAGGGAGCCACAGATAGGGTTCGGAGCGCCGACGGCACAGCCATGCCGCCGGCGCTCCGAACGGAGCAACACGGTCAGGAACAAGCCCGCTTGAGACTCGGGAGGCCGGGGAGGGTCGGCCAACCCGAGCCGCAAGCGGTGAGACGGGCGAGGGGACGAAGTGGGAGAGGGACCAGGTTCGGTACCCTTTTCCACCCGTCTCACTCAGACCAACGCGAGCCACGAGAAACCTATTCCGGGCCCCTCGACCAAGTCCTCCCACTCCGGCCACGTACTTCGGTTAGGATGCCCCCGATGACGCTATTTTTGCACCTGGTCCTCCTGACTGCGCCGCCGACGTTCGAGGAGGCGTGGGCGCAGTTCGCCGAGGCCCGAAGCGGCGTGTGCCTCGGACCAGCGGGCGACCTCGCAACTCCACGAGCGATCGAGTCTGGCCCGCGCAAGTTCGAGCTGCTCGGGCACCGCTTGGTGGAGCGATCGAAGGGCGACGGGACCCTCCGCGTCGGCGTCATCTCGGCGATCAAAGACGATCGCGAGCCCACGCTGCTCGCTGTGCGCTCCCTCGGCGCCAAAATGAAACAAGAGGACGTCGATCTGATCCTCGCCAACGGAGACCTCGCCGAAGACGAGCTCGCCATGGAAGGCGTGTTCGAAACCCTGGCCAACCTGGGCACCCTCGTCGTCGTCACGACGGGCAATACGGAGTCCTGCGGGTCCTTCAACCGCATGGCAGGGCGTACTCATGCCAAACACGCCCACGTCGTGAACGGGAATTGGGCCCGCCGGATCGAGCTCGAGTCCGGCACACTCATCACGCTCCCAGGCTACTACGACAAGCGATTCATTCATCGCGCGGGCGTGCCGGTCTATTCACAGAAAGACCTCGACGCGCTCGCTAAGCTGATGGAGGCGGCCAAGCAGCCCGTTGCGCTGGTGTCGCACGGCCCGCCGCGTATGAGCGGCAAGGCCGCCATCGACATCGCCACGGACGCCGGGCACGTCGGTGATCCGGCGATGCACACGGCGATCGAGCAGCTCGGGATCTCGTTCGGGATCTTTGGGCACATCCTCGAGGCAGGCGGACGCGGGACCGACTTGAATGGCACGAAAGCGCTCCCCGAGGGGGTCTGGCACCCGCAGCTCTACGTCAACGCGGGCACGGCCAACCCAGATCCGTGGCCGCTGTTGGACGGAAAGACTTCCCACGGGATGGGTCTCGTCGTGGAGCTCTCGGAAGGCAAGGCTCGGTATCGAGTGCTTCGACCTTGAGCCTGATCAGCGGGTCGCGAGGGCCAGGAGCAACTCGCGATTGCCGTCCGCGCCCGCGATCGGCGAGTCGATGAACCCAAGCTCTCGGAGGCCGAGCCGCTGCGCCGCGCCCTGCACCAACCCGAGGGCCTCGCGCCTCGAGGCTTCATCCGAGACCAGCCCGCCGGAGCCGACCGCCTCGCGAGGCAGCTCGAACTGCGGCTTCACCAAGACGACGAGTCGCGCTTCTTGGGCGAGGTGAGGCACGAGCCCGCCCAGCAACGACGCGAGCCCAATGAAAGAGACGTCGACGACCATGAGCTCGATGGGTTCGCCGAAGAACCCCGGCGCCAGCGTTCGAGCGTTGGTTCGCTCGTGAAGCACGAGGCGAGGGTGGGTTCGGATCGACCACGCTACCTGGCCATAAGCTACGTCCACGCCGTGCACGACCCGCGCGCCCCGCTGCAGCAAGCAGTCCGTGAAGCCGCCGGTCGAAATGCCGATGTCCGCGCAGGCGCGATCGCAGGCCTCGATCGAGAACCGATCCAAACACGCCTCGAGCTTCTGACCGGCCCGAGAGACGTATTTGGGACGTTCTCCGAACCGCGTCACCTCGGCCGACGGCACGACGAGCTCCCCGGCCTTCTGTCCGCGACGAACCTCGCCGCTCGGCAAGACGACGCGGATCTCACCTGCCATGATGAGCGCTCTGGCTCGTTCAGGATCGGTAGCGAGGCCGCTCTCGAAGACGAGCTCGTCGAGCCGCCGCTTCTTCACGGGCCCGCGTCCGCGGACGTGGAGGTCGACGATGTGGACGCGTCCAAGTGTTGACCGGAGTCCGGAGGCGGATCGAGCGTGACGGCGAGGCAACGTCCCGTCTCGAGATCGCACCTGCCGGTGCAATGATCGTCCGTCGAGCAGCCCGCGAGGCATTGACCGGTCGTGAAATCGCAGTGCTCGCCCTTGTCGCACTCAGTCGATGATTTGCAAGGGGTGTAGCAAGACGCCAACGCCGTCAGCCCGACGCAAATCACGGCTCGCATCCCAGCCGCCCGAGCGGCGCTGGCTTCGCTCACGTCTCTCGACCCTCTTCGTTGCTGGAGCTCGCTTTTTCTACGGGGCGTAGGCCCCCGCGCTTGGTGAGCTCCTCGATACGCCGCTCCGCGCTGACGAGGCGCGTGTGGCCTTGTCGCGCGAGCTCGACGCCCTCCTCGTAAGCGAGGATCGCTTCTTCCAGCGTCAGCTCGTGAGACTCCAGGCGCCCGACCACGCCTTCGAGCTTCTCCATCAGGAGCTCGAACGGGAGCTCGGTCTCCGATTCAGGGGGTGACTTGCGAGCCATGGTGCTCAAGGCTTCTCTGCGGCGGCCGCAGGCGTCAACGACTCACTTGCCCTCGAGCGCACGAACCCGCGCCTCCGCCTCTCTTCTCTGCTGCGGCGTGGGCTCCCCGAGGAGGACGTCTTTCCACACCGCGAGCTTGGTCGGCCCGTCCACGCGCCCAATCCTGTCGAGGCTCGCGGCCTCATCGTAGATCTGCTTCTGCAGCGCGGCGATGCGCTTGGAGGCTCCCTTGGCCGCGTTGCCTTTGGCATCCCAATCGATCACCTGACGCCACGCACGGATGCACTCGACCTTCGATGCCTTGCCTTGTTCTACGATCTCCGCTGCGTCGACGAGCCGCTTGGACTCGGTGGCCTTCCAGTAAGCGATGCGCTTCTCGGCGACCCGCGACTCTTCACTCTTTGGGAACATCGTCGCGAGCCGCTTCCAGGTCTCGATCTTGACGCGCGGCTCGATGGACGAGTCCTTGTCATCGGCCTGCACGGACTCGACCAGGCGCAGCCGCGCGGCATTGCGCCAGAAGGCGACCTGCTTCTTCGCGTACCCGACTTGCTCCTCGGTGCGATGAATGAAGGACTCCCACTCGCGAAGCTTCTCTTCGTCCGAGACGTCCTCACGGCGCTCGAGGGTCCTCAAACCGAAGTAGGTGTACACGGTCTCGGCCGGAGGCGTCGCGGGCAGCGCCGCCGGAGCTGGCTGCAAGGGCGCTCCAGCGTCTTGTGCAAGCACCGTCGAGGAGAACCAGGCGGCCGCGAATCCCTGAGCCAGTAAGGAAATCGGACGCGGCGCCCAGAGGCGGGATCGACTCACTCCTGTTTTTCCTCTTGCTCGCCCACGAACCTGGGCTCGAACGAGACGAAGCCGGGATCCTCGTCGGACTTGGGCTGGCCCGGAGGCGGCGGCGGGGGCTGCTCGCCAGGCTTCAACAGCACGAACTTGGTGCCCTTCGAGACCTTCACGTCGATCGAGAGCTCGAAGTTCGTCTTGGGCGGGAAGGTCCAACGACGTGCGACGTCTCGCAGGCACTTCATGAGCTTGTCGGACGACTCGAGGCTCGTCGTCACGTTCACGTCGCTCGGCGTGCTCTTGCCCTCGACTTTGAACGCGATCTTCACCTCACCTTTGGCGTCCTTGAACTCTTCGATGTAACGCCCCGTGCAGTTGTCGATCGCCGAGGCGCTCATGCTCACGCCGCTCCACACGGCCATGCCGAGCTCCTTGTCGCTCATCTTCGGCGCGGCCTTCTCCTCCTTCTTCTCGGGCTCCTTCTTGTCTTCGGCGGGAGGATTCTCACCGGACGGCGCCTGTTCGCTCGGTTCACTCGGTGGCTTCTGATCGCCTTCTTCTTGGGCAAAGGCGGGCGCGGACACCGTCAACGGGACCGCGAGAAGCAAGTTGATCAATCGACTCATGACCCGAAGGCTATTCTCAGTCGGTCGGCAGCGCCAGTCCGAGCTCGAGGAAGGGAGCAAAGTCCATCGGAACCGGCGACTCGTGGGTCCGCTCCGTTCCTCGGAACGTGAATTGAATCCGCCGCGCGTGCAGCATCACCCGCGGAACCTCCAGCACACGGGAGATGCTCGCCGCCTCGGTGTCGCCTGGAGCGCTTCCGCAACGAACGCGGATCGCCGAGACGCCTCCATACAGCCGATCGCCGAGCACCGGCGCCCCTAGGTGCGCCAAGTGAACGCGGATTTGATGCGTTCGACCCGTTCGAGGCCGGGCCACCACGAGCGACACGTCCGACGTGCGCGCGGCCACGTGAAACTCGGTCTCCGCCTCCTGCCCCGTGCTCGCCACTCGCCTCGCCCTCGGGCGCCGCGGATCGTCCGCGATCGGCGCGGACACGATCCCTTCAGGCGGCGCGAGCTCCGTCAACAACAGGTAGCTCTTCCCGACCTCCCTCTCTGCGAAGGCGCGAGAGAGCTCGGCGGCCACGTCCAGCCGACGCGCAAACACGATCACACCGGTCGTCTCCCGATCGAGCCGATGCACGACGAACACGGGACCGCGAAGGCGCTCGAGCCTCTGCACCAACGAGATCCGCGAGGTCGTCTCGGTCTCGTTCACGTGCTCCCCGCACGCCTTGTCGACCACGACGAGATCTTCGTCCTCGTACAGAATCACCACGGGATCCGAGAGCTCAACGGCCGGCTCGGTGAACACCACGACCCGCGCTCCGAGCTCGATCGTCCGGCTCGCGATTCGGCAGCGCTTGCCTTCGACAAACACCGATCCGGCCTCGATCAGCGCGCGCACCCTACGGCGAGAGACGTCCGCGACGCTCCTTGTGATCAGTCGATCGAGCCTCTCGCCCGAAACGCCGGCAAGAAACTCGGTGCGTTTGCTCAATTGCCTCGGACCGCCGACTTCTTCACCGGAGCGCCCTTCCTGCCGAGGATGTACTCGTCCTTGAGCTCCGAGCTCCAAGCCTCGAAGTCCGTGGCCGGCCACTCGAGCGTCGCGAGCACCAGCGCGGCGCGGCGCTGAATCCGAGGGCTGTGACTCTCACCCTTGCAGACGGCCGCAAGCGCCATCGCCGTGGTCGGGCTCTTCATTCGCTCGAGCGCCTCCACCGCCTGGTACTGCACGTCGTCGTGGTGATCGTCGAGGTACGGAACGAAGACGTTCGCCTGATCCGCGCTCAACCGATCCGCCAGCGCCAAGATGAAAGCGCGCTTCGCCTCGGTCGATCGATGATCGAGCGGCTCCCTCTGCTTCAAAGCGTCCACGAGAAACTGAGTGACCTCCTCCTTCGACAAGATCCTCGAGAGCGACGTGATCCCGAACCCGACCTGCTTCTCGCTGAGGATGAATCGCTTGAGCGCAGGGACCACCGCGGCCCCGATCCGATGGAGCTCCTCGACCAGATCCCGCTTCTCCTCTTCGTCCGCGATGTGACCGTTCGAGTTGAACGTGAAGCGCTTCAGCAAGGCGTCGTAAGCCTCTTCGGTGCCGAGCTCGATGAGCTTGTTCATCGCGGCACGTCGCACGTCAGGCTGCGCATACGGCTCCGTGAGGTCCTTCTTGGCCTTTTCGACGGGCGTCTTCTTCTTCACCAGGTTGTCGAAAAGACCCATGAGCAGCACCTCCTAGCGCAAACGATGCGAGCGGTCAGCAATCAGTGTGAGGTCGCTGTCGGCGGCATCGGGCTCACGCGGCCGAGTAACGCGGGAGGCTCCCGCTTGATTCCCGCTGCATCCCTCTTCCCACTGCGTCATTCATTGGCTCATCCGATAGAGGACGTACGCCAACACCAAACCCGCCAACACCGCGAACGTGATCTTCCAAGCGGAATAGGGACGCTCCCCCGAAGCCTGACCCGTTCGCGCGTTGACGAGGAATCGGTAGACCTTGTCGCCGTAACGGAAGCTCGAGATCCAAAGCGGAAGCAACAGGTGCTTGAACGTGACGCCGCGATATTGCACTCGCATCCCGTGGATCCGCTGCTCGTCGCCGCCGATGTCGCGGCAAATCGCTTGGCGGATCACCGGGTCCATTCGCTCCTGCGCGACCCCAAACCCACCCTCCAGATCGATGGCGTAGCGTTCGGCCGCAAACCCAGCCAAGAACGCCGGGTCGTAGCCCTTGAGCGATCCCAAATCCCAAGGCTCGAGGGGCTCGAGCAAAGTCCGAGGTAGAGACTTCGTCGCGGCCACCAACACGTCGTCGAACGGAACCCGAACCGACCCGAACGCCGGGTACCAGCGCGTCTTGCGCACGCGTCGGGTCTGACGCTTCCCCTGCGAGTCCGTGTACGACTCATCCACGTAGTACCAGACGCCTCTCTGGCCTGTGTAGGACGTGCGCGTGTCCGCATCATACGTCCAGTAGGGCAGATAAACGCCGTCCATGCCCTTGGCCTGCGATCGCTCCGCCAAGTCACTCGGTGCGAACCAACGGCTCTTCACCCAGTTGGCGAACAGCTCCTTGGCCTTCTTGGCCTCCACCCCGAAGGGCAGCAGACTCTCGGGCAAGAAAATCTCGGAATCGTCTGCCTGAAGGACCACCGGCGCGTCGCAAAAAGGACACCGCGCGGCCGTGCCGCTCACCACCGTGACCGCCCCGCAACCCTTACATGCGACCGTCGTCCCCTTGTCCACCAAGGAGCTCAGCTTCCGCTTGCTCGATTTGGTCTTCGCCTCTTCGAACGAATACTCTTGAATCGGCTTCTCGTTCTCGCCGCCGATCTGCTGCGAATGTCCGCAGTAGCTGCACACCAAGTGCTCCGTGCCGGGCTGAAAAGCCAGCGTGGCCCCACACGCCTGACACGGAAATTCGTGCTTCTGCTCCGAAGTGCTCGCGGCCTCGCTCGTCACGCCGCGGAACGTACCTCCGCTCTCTCCGTCTGCAAAGCAGGCCGATCAATACGAGACGCTATCGCTGTATCGTAGGGCTCGATGAGCGACGGTTGGACCCTGCCATTCCTGATCGGACCTCGCGTCGACCTCCGGCCCCTCGACGAGTCCGACGCCTCCATGGTGGTCGGCTGGCTCAACGCCCCCGAAATTCGGCAATACCTTCGTGTAGGCCGCTTTCCGCTCAACATGATCACCGAGAGGGCCTTCATTCAGCAAATCTCCAACTCCAAGACCGATCTGAGCCTCATCATCGTCGAGCGCCAAAGCGGGCGACCCATCGGAGTCACCGGTCTGCACGCCATCGACAACATCGATCGGCGCGCGGTCTTCGGCATCGCCATCGTCCGACCCGAGGACCGCGGCCGCGGCTTTGGCACGGAGGTGCTGCGCTGCATGGCCCGACACGGCTTCACGTGGCTGAATCTCCATCGCATCGAGCTCGAGGTGTACGCCAACAACCCGCGCGCGATCGCGAGCTACAAGAAGGTCGGGTTCGTCGAAGAGGGTCGACAACGATCGCGCGTGTTCTTGAACGGCGTCTTTCAGGACGTCGTGTTGATGGGCCTCCTCGCGCACGAGCTCGTCGACCAGCCCTGATGACGACCAGCCCCGATGACGACCAGCCCTGATGACGACCAGCCCTGATGACGACCAGCCCTGATGACGACCGGGTTCAGCTCAGACCTTGGACTCGGACATCCGATTCACTTGGCGCGGCCGTGAAGTGCAGCTTCAGAAAGTGAGTCGCGCACGAAATGCAAGGGTCGTAGCTCCTGATCGTCGACTCCGCCAACCGCCGCGCTTCCTCTTCCGGGAGCTCGGAGAGCTGCCGCGCGACCGACCAGAGATCCTCCTCGATGGCGAGCTGATTCTGAGATGTCGGTGGGACGATCTTGGCCTTCTGGATTTTGCCGTCTCTGTCGATCTCGTACCGATGCCATAACAGGCCTCGCGGCGCCTCGCTGGCGCCGCAGCCGATCCGAACGCCGCTCCCGCGAGGGTCCACGAGCTTGGGCTCCTGGCCCGGCTTGGCGTCGTAGCTCGTGATCAACCCGATCGCCTGATCGAGCGCATGCACGGTCTCGACCGCACGCACCAACAGGCTTCGAAATGGGTTGGGCTCCCGGGCACCGAGCCCCGCCTTCGCCGCCGCCTCCTTGGCCAACGGAGTGAGTCGATCCCGGGCCAACGCATAGCGCGCGAGCGGCCCGGTTCGATAAATTCCGCCGCCTCTCTTCCTCGATCGGAGCGCGTTCGAGCGCTCTACGTGCTGCTCCTCGAACACCGACTCATACTCATCGACGGAGACATCGACGCCGGCGCTCGAGCAGACCCTGCCTTCGATCGTGAGGTACTCCGTCGGATGGGTGAGCGCGACCTCTTCAGGCTCCGAGGCGGAGCTCGCGAAACGAAGCTGGCTCAGCACCTCGATCGCAGCCATCATCTTGTCCCTGGCCGCGGAGAGCTCCGGGAGCAGCGCGTCTAACTCCGCTTTGGTTGGAAATCGGTGAAATCCACCGATGCGAGCGTTGATGGGGTGAACCGACCGACCCCCCAAGACTCTCAGGATCGCGTTCCCCGCCTTCTTGATCGCGAGGGCGTCCCTGACGAGCGGGCCGTGCGCCTTGGCCATCGCGATGACGTCGTCGTAGCCGAGAAAGTCCGGCAGGTGGAGCATGAATATGTGGAGGGCGTGACTTTCGATCCACTCGCCGTCGTAGAGCAACTTTCGAAGGCTGAGTACGGGCTCGTCCACGCGGACGCCGAGGGCCGACTCGATCGCCGCGCAGGAGCTCATTTGGTACGCGACCGGACAAATGCCGCAGATTCGCGCGGTGATGTCAGGCACCTCCAGGCACGAACGGCCCCTGAGGATCGACTCGAACAGCCTTGGAGGTTCGAAGATCCGGAGCTCGACCTGCTTCGGGACGCCGTCTTCGAGCGAGATGTACAGCGCACCTTCGCCTTCGACCCGCGCCAGCATGGACACATCGATCACTCGGTTACTCATTTGGTGCTCCCAGGGACGCCGAGCGCGCGAGCTCCTTCTACAAACGCCGGAGCGGTGGAATTGAACGAGCGAAACAGCCGAAGCACCTCGTCAGGAGGCACACCGAGCTCGAGCAGCCTTCGAGCGAGGTGGGTCGTCGCCGCCGCGTCGGAGGGCCCGAAGCAGCCAAAGCAGCCGCGGCCGTAAGCGGGGCACAGGGCTCCGCAGCCCGCATGAGTGACCGGACCGAGGCACGCGAGCCCTCGACTCACCGTCACGCAGACCTCTCCGCGCCGCTTGCACTCCGTGCATACGGGATCAGAGGAGATGCGCGGGCTTCGGCCAAAAAGGTAAGCGGACACGAGCTCGAGGAGCTGTCTCTCGTTCACCGGACAGCCCCGCAGCTCGAAGTCGACCTTCACGTGCGCCGACGGAGGTGTCGAGGTCGCGAGCGTACGGACGTACTCGGGTCGGGCGTAGACCTCGCTCACCATCGACTCGAGATCGCCGTAGGCCCGGAGAGCCTGAACGCCGCCGGACGTGGCACACGCGCCGATCGCCACCAAGAATCGAGAGTCCTCTCGAATCTGTCGTAGTCGATCGAGGTCGTGTCCTGTGATGATCGACCCCTCTACCAACGAAAGATCCCACGGACCTGCTCTCATGGCGCTGGATGCTTCCGGGAAATACGCGAGCTCCACGGCGTCCGCGAGCGCCAACAGCTCGTCCTCCACGTTGAGCAAGTTGAGCTGACAACCGTCACAAGACGCTAGCTTGTGAACCGACAGCCGCTTCTTGGTTCCCACCATCGACCTCGCGTGCTCGGCGTGCATGTCGCGAGCCAGGAGCATGACTTTCGTTTCCCTTCGACCGCCGCCGGGGCAGTCTGCAAACATGGCGCGCCACAAACTCGACACGCTGCTCGTTCACGAAGGAGAACCCCGGCCACGGATCGGACGGGCCGTGACAGTCCCGATCTTTCAGTCGTCCACCTTCGAGGTGCAGGCGAACGAGGGGACCGACTACTTCGACATCAAATACATTCGCCTCTCCAACACACCCAACCACGAGGTCCTGCACAAGAAGCTAGCCGCGCTCGAGGGTGCGCAAGCCGCGCTCGTGACCGCGAGCGGAATGGCCGCAATCTCTACGTCCCTACTCGCCGTGCTGAAGCCGGGTGACCACGCGTTGTTCTCGCGCTGCCTTTACGGAGGCACCGATGACTTCGTGACCACGGACCTCGCGGAGCTCGGGATCGCCGCCGGCTTCATCGAACCCTCCCGACCCGAAACGTGGGAAGCGGTCCGAAAACCCAACACCAAGCTGATCTACCTGGAGACCATGACGAACCCTTCGCTCGAAATCGGCGCGCTCGACGAAGCGCCGAGGTTCGCCAAGGCCCATGGGCTCGTGAGTATCATAGACAACACCTTCGCCACCCCGCTCGGGTTCAAACCCATCGAATTGGGTTATGACCTGTCCGTTCACAGCGCGACCAAATATTTGAACGGCCACTCCGACATCGTGGCCGGCGCCGTGATTGGCTCGGCGCCGCTCGTACGCAAAGTCAGGAAGAAATTGTCGCACCTAGGCGGCAGCCTCGACCCCCACGCCTGCTTCCTCCTGTCGCGCGGGCTCAAGACCCTCGGCGTCCGGTTCCGTCACCAGTGCGCGAGCGCCGCCGCGGTCGCCAAGGCCCTGGCCGAAAGACCGGAAGTCAAAAGCGTAAGTCACCCGAGCCTGCCCACCCATCCGAGCCACGAGGCCGCCAAACGACTCCTGGCGACCTTCGGCGCTGTCGTGAGCTTCGTACCAAGAGGAGGCGTGGCTGCGGCCGAGCGCTTCCTGAGCCGCGTCGAGCTCCCGCTGATCGCGCCTTCCCTGGGCGGAGTCGAGACGCTCCTGACTCGGCCGGTGACGACGTCCCACGCGGGCATGACCCCAGAAGCGCGAGGTCGAGCCGGGGTCACTGACGATCTCATCCGGGTGTCGGTGGGCCTGGAGGACCCCGACGATCTCATCGCGGACTTTTTTCAGGCTTTGGCGACCTGAGTGCGGAGTCTCGCGTCAAGCGCTCGGCCCGATCGAGCTGAGGATCGCCGGGCGAGTGCTGGCCAGCGCGAAGAGTCACGTCCCCTCAGCGACTCCTGGGAGCGCAGGCATCTTGCCTGCGCGTAAGCTTCGCGGACGAACCTGGGCCAGCGACCGAAGGACTCACTCCGTACGTCGTAGGATCAGGCAAGACCTAAGGACTCACTCCGTACGACGTAGCCGCAGGCAAGATGCCTGCGGTCCCAGGCGTCCTGTACTCAGCAGCTCCCCGCGCCCACCAAGTTATCGAGAGTGCTCTGACACGTGTCGGCCATCCCGAGACCCACGACCGTTTCGCAGCCCTGCTTGATCGCCGGGATGGTGATTCGCGTGCAGCAGTCGGAGAGTGAGTCACAAGCGCTCGACACGGATCCGTCGGCGCCCGGACCCGAGTCGACAGGAGTCGTAGCGTCGGGGTGCACGCCGGTGTCTGCCGCCGGGCCCGAGTCGATCTCATCGCCGGAGTCCGGTTCCTCACCCGCATCGGGAAAGCCGCCGCAGAAGCCGCCTTGTTTGTAGCCATCGAGCGCGCTCATGCAGTTCCCTGAGTTGTCCAATCGAGCCACCGTGTCGCAACCCGCTTGAACGACACCCGGAAGGGTTGGGCAGCAGGTCTGCAGCTCCTGACATTCAGGTGTGCTCGCCGTGGCGTCCGCGTTCGAGGTCGCGTCCCGACCGACGCCTCCGTCCGACGCAGGGCAAAGCGATTCGCACTCGGCGGGCGCGGCCGTCATGAGCTCCGTGCACGTCGCCGACTCGAGCTTTGACAGACACAGATCGACCGCCGACGCCGGCGGATTGCAGGTCGAGCTGCCTGTCGTGGCGTTCGACTTGCAATCGCTCACGCACGCCGCCTCGGTGCCGATCAGAAAATTGCAGCTCGCGAGCTTGGCGCACTGCCGACTGCAGTATCGCTCCACCTGTGAGGCGCTCGGCGTGTTGTTGTTGGTGTTGTTCGTGTCGTCACTCTTGCACGCCGAGAGCAGCGTGGAGAGGGATAGCAGGGCGATGGCTCTCCTCATGAGGCCCCTTTATCACCCATCCGATCGCGGCGCCGCTCTTTTCTGCCTGAGTGCCTCGGGAGCGCTTCGTGAAGCGAGACACCGATTGCGCTCGTTCTTGGTCAGCTCTGCGCGGGCTTTGGCTTGAGTGTGAGCGTGCTGATGCGGAAGCCGAGCGGGTCGGCTTTGGCTTTGCCGTCCTTGGTACACGAGGCGAGCACGAACCCATATGGGTTGCCTGAGTTGCCCGCTCCGTCTCGATACGTGACCACCATCGGATCTCCGTCGGCGGCTTTCGTGAAGATTACGGAGCCCTTTCGGTGCGCATCGGTAAGGACCTGACCGTTCGGCTCGGACAGATTCAGCGCCTTCACTTCTCCGGTCCGGCTGTTCTGCACCGAGATCTGGCTTCCCGGCGGCAGCGCCTTGTCGAAGCTGATGCGAGTGATTCGGTCGCCGCCCTCCTTCACGAAGTGAAGGAGCTGACCGTTGAATTGCCCCGCCTTCGTCCCATTCAGCGCCGCGTCGAGCTTCTCGAACAGCGCCTTGTCCGCGGCGAACGCCTTCGCGGCCTCGCGGGCTGGCGCCGTCCAGTTGGTCTGGTCGCCGAGTTGGTTGAGATACTCGGGCGTGATGTTGATCCAGCCGAACTGATTCAAACACGCGTCCACGAGCCCGTCGATCTTCTTGAGCTCCTCCTTGCTGAACGTGACGCTCGAGGCAGTGACATTGTCGCGCAACAACTTCGGAGCCGTCACGTCGCGTGTGGCCTTGCCAAGGATGCGCTCCATCTTCCCCTGCTCCGCCGCGCCTGGAAGCCCAGCCACTCCCGTGAGAATGTCGATGGCCGCGCCGCGTACGTTCTGAAAATTGCCGTCTCCGAGAGGCTCATTGAGGTTCTGATTTGCCCACCCCGCCGCATCGAGTCGAACGTAGATGCCGTCCGAGGCGTTGTCCTGCGCATCGACCTGGCGCAGCACGAGCTCCTCGCCCGCGACGATCCCCTTTTCCTTCATCTGGTCGGCGTTGAGCGCGATGGTCGCGCGCCGATTGGCCACGTCGTAACCCACCACCGGCAGCTCGAAGATCGCGTCCTTCGCGTCGAAGCTCGTCGCCGCATCGTCTCCCAGGCTGATGAATTGGATTCTGAACTTTCCGTCCTTCGGCGCCTCGATGTTGCCGAGCTCGATGAGCACCGGATCGCGCCCCGGGCGCGGGCCTGGATTCGGCGGCGCGGGCGGAACGATGACGGTTCCGTCGTTGGCCAGCTCGAAAGCCCACGCTCGCACGAGCTGCGGCGTCGCCGGCTTCGTTCCGTCTTTCGATTTGCATCCCTCCACCACACTCCCTTGTGCGGACTGCTCTGTGGCCAGGTACGCCTTCTGAATCCCGGTGCATCCTTGTTTTGAGATCGTCGTCATGAAGACGGTTTCGGCGGCCGCGGCGAGAAGGTGCCTGCCCGCGTCCGCCATTTTGGGAACTACTTCCCATTCCGCGAGCCATCCCGCAGGGTCCCGTGGATACCCAAATCTCGGCGCCGCCTCGAATCGACCAACGCCACGCCTGCGAGCATGGGCGTCTTGCGCCTTCGACTCGTCCCGCAACAGGCGCGACAAACGTTCATGACCGAGAGTGAACAGCGGCCTTCGGATTCGCCCGGTTCCGACGAGCGGCCGTGGCTCGAGCTCCCCGTCAGCAACGAAGGTGTGGACCTCACACAAATCAGAGAGTTCTTGAGACGGACGCCCGCAGAGCGTCTCGAGCTCCTCGTGAAGTCCGCCAACAACCTCATCGAGCTGAAGAAGAATGTCCGCCGAGTTTGATCCGGCCAAAATGATCCGGGTGCTGGAATCGCACGGAGTCGAGTTCGTCGTCATCGGAGGCCTCGCAGCAGCAATCCAGGGAGCTCCACTCGTGACCGCAGATTTGGATATCGTCTACGCGACTGGTCCAGCGAACCTGGTACGGCTCGTTTCCGCTCTTCGGGAGCTCCGTGCCGTCTACCGACACCAATTCGGCCGGCGACTCGAGCCCACCGTCGAAGGGCTTGGGTCGACGCAAGGCGGAGGTCATCATCTGTTCGAGACGAGCTCAGGCGATCTCGACGTTCTGAGAACTGCTGCAGGACGGACGTTCGAGGACTTGAGACCTCACGCCGTCCGAGTCGACATGAAATCCGCAAACGCACTGATTCTCGAGCTCGAGAAGGTCATCGAGCTCAAGACCGCAGCGGATCGCCCACCCCAGACTCACAACTCTCGAACGTGGAGCCGAGGCTCGAGCTCCGAGTAGGTGAAGACGGGACCATCCTTGCATACGAAGCTACGACCAAGCTGGCAATGCCCGCACACGCCCACCGCACACTTCATGTTGCGCTCCATCGACACGCAGATTCGGGATCCATCGAGGCCCTTCTGCTGGAGCTCCCGCGCCACGAACCTCATCATGACCTCGGGCCCGCACACGAACGCGACCGCGTCAGGTGCGACGTCGAGTCCGGGCAGAAGCTTCGTCACCAACCCGACGTGGCCACGCCAGGACCGGTCCGCGCGATCGACGGCCACCCGAACTCTGGTGTCGAACCGACTCCGCCACCGCGTCAGATCGTCGACGAACAGCAAGTCTCCCGGCGTTCGCGCGCCGACCACGATCGCCACTCTCTCATACTCATCTCGGTGAGCCAGCACGTGCAGCACCACGGGCCTGAGCGGCGCGAGCCCGATTCCACCAGCGACGATCACCACGTCGTGGTGCCGGGCGAAATCGACCGGCCAGCCCCGCCCGAACGGACCGCGTACTCCTACAGTATTCCCAACCTCCAGACGCTCCAAAGCTCGCGTGATGCCGCCGACCGACCGAATGGTGTGCACGAGGGACCCGCGATCGGCGGGGTCTCCGGAGATCGAGATCGGCACCTCACCAGCTCCGAACGCCCAAAGCATGTTGAATTGTCCAGGTGCAAACTCGGCGGGCCCCTCCAAAGTCAACGTGAAGGTATCGACGGTATCTCGTCGCACCGCCCGAAGCGCACGCGGCTCTGGAACCATGGCCTTCATTCGCGCCGACCGTACATGTCGAGCCCGACGAGGCGTGCTCGCATGAGTCTCTCGTGCACGTGAAACAGGAGCCGCTTGGTGAGCGCATATCCCAGCACCGGATCAGCCTCCATCTCGCGAGACATCGCCGGTCCATCGATCCGGAGCGCACCCGCCGCACCCATCGCGCGGGCCTCGAGGTGCCACCGCCGCGGTGGAAACAGACTCGACCAGCCGAGCACGTCACCCTCTGTGAGTGTCTCGATCACGATCGGCCCACCCGGCGAGTCCACCTCCAAGGAAATTCGACCGGAGGTCAAGATCCACATGGATGTCGCACTCTCTCCTTCGCGAAAGAGAAACTCACCCGACACCAAATGAACCCGGGTTGTGTGCGCGGCGAGCCTCTCCGCGAAGGGCTCCTCGAGCCCCGCGAGCGCGCCGCGCGCGCGTAGTGTCCTGGCCAACTCGTTCATCCCTGCCTCCGCGCCTCGTCGTCCTTCACGAAGCTCTTTGCCACTTCCACGAAATCGATTCCCGCCGGACACCAGGTCGTGCAGCGTCCGCAACCCACGCAGCCGCTGGTACCGAACTGCGCCGACCACGTCCCGAGCTTGTGAGTCATCCACTGGCGGTACCGCGCGGCGCCGCTGCGGCGGACGCTCCCACCATGGAGATAGGAGTGAGTCGTCGAGAAGCAGGAGTCCCACCGTTGATGGCGAGTGGCCTCGGTGCCGGTCAAGTCGGTCGTGTCCTCGAACGTCACACAGAAGCAGGTGGGACACACCAACGTGCAGTTCGTGCAACTCATACACCGGGCCGCCAGGCCGCTCCAGCGCTTCGACTCGAGCGCGCGATCGAAGACCTCCGGCAACGGAGCCACGTCGAGCTCCCGAGTCAGGGCCGAGCTCGCGGCGCGCTCTACCGAGTCCCGGGCTTCGAGATCGGCTGAGGTCGCCGAGGCCGAACTCACCTTCGCGAGCAAGCTCGCCCCCTTCTCGGTACCAACCTCGACCACGAAGCGATGCTCCGGCTCGAGAAGCTCCGTCAGCGCCAAGTCGAAGCCGCTCCTCACCGAAGGCCCCGTACCCATCGAGCCGCAAAAGCACATCGCCGAAGGCCTCGAGCAATTCACGGCGACCACGAACATCGACGCTCGTCGACCCGCATATCGCTCGTCCGCGAGAGGACCGTGGATGAGAATTCGATCCTGCGCCGCGATCGCCGCCAGGTCGCACCCTCGCGCGCCGACGAACGCCAACGGTCGCTCGTCGCCCGGGTCGCGAGTGACTTCGAAACTCGGTCCGACTCGGCGCGCCCGAAACAGCACACGTTCGGACGGATACAGCCACTTCTTCGGAGACTCCGGACCCACCGCAAACCCGAACACGACGCCGCTCGCTCCTTCGACCAGCTGGGAGCGCCCGGGTGAGTCCTCCAGCCTCATCCCGATGGGAAGCTCAAATAGACTCCCGATCTCCGCAAAGACGATGGAACCATTTCGCGAACTCGGTCCGAGCACTCGATAATCCAGAGCGAGCTCGCGAATCAGCCGGTCGAGTCCATCCCGAGCTATCACCGCCGCCACACTCCGCAACCCTGCAATCCGTGATCACGACGCCCTGACTTCTGCCCCCATCCGAGTCACGCACGGATTGCGTTGAATCCACTGCGATGCGTCGAAGCGTGCGCCAGGAGGCCGCTCTCCTTGCCACGCGTCTGCGCACGCAGGTTGCAGACACTCTCGCCCGTGCACGGACATGGCATTACCCTGGACGGCAACGAAGCCGCCGCTCTCGTTGCTTATCGACTGAGTGAGGTGATCGCGATCTACCCCATCACGCCGGCGTCGGCGATGGGTGAGCTCGCAGACGCGTGGGCGACTTCCGAGAAGCCCAACCTCTGGGGCGCGGTCCCCGAAGTCATCGAGATGCAGAGTGAGGCCGGAGCCGCGGGCGCGGTGCATGGCGCGCTCCAGGGAGGCTCCCTCGCGACGACGTTCACCTCGTCGCAGGGCTTGCTTCTCATGGTGCCCAACATGTTCAAGATCGCGGGCGAGCTCACGCCGTGTGTCATTCACGTGGCCGCGCGCGCGCTCGCCGCGCACGCACTCTCCATCTTCGGCGACCATAGCGACGTGATGGCGGTGCGACAAACCGGCTGGGCGATGTTGGCCTCCGCCGGCGTGCAGGAAGCGCATGACTTTGCGTTGATTGCCCACGCCGCCACGCTTCGCGCCCGCGTGCCGTTCCTTCACTTCTTCGACGGATTCAGGACGTCCCACGAAATCAACCAAGTGGTCCCCATCGGCGACTCGGTGATGTCGGCGATGGTCCCCGATGTGCTCGTGCTCGAGCATAAGAATCGATCCCTCTCTCCCGATCGACCGGTGCTCCGCGGCTCGGCTCAGAACCCAGACGTGTACTTTCAGGGCCGGGAGGCCGGCAACCCATTCTACCGACAGCTCCCGAGCATCGTGGAGGAGTGTTTCTTCGAGCTCGCGCGCCACACCGGTCGGAGTTACCGGCTCTTCGAGTACACCGGGCATCCCGATGCCGAGCGAGTGATCATCGTGATGGGTTCCGGCGGCGAGACGGTCGTGGAGACCGTCGGTGAGTTGACCCGGCGGGGCGAGAAAGTAGGCGTCGTCCAAGTGCGGCTGTTCAGGCCCTTCTCGGCCTCGCACTTTCTCTCGGCCATTCCGGCGAGCACCAAGTCGATCGCGGTCCTCGATCGCACGAAGGAGCCGGGGGCTCCGGCGGAGCCGCTCTTCCAGGACGTCGCCACGGCCCTGTACGAGGCGGGCCGCTCGGTTCGACTGATTGGAGGTCGGTTTGGGCTGGCCTCCAAAGAGTTCACACCAGCCATGGCCAAGTCCGTCTTCGACGAGCTCTCCAAAGTGGAGCCAAAGCGTCGGTTCACCGTCGGCATCGTGGACGATGTGGAGCGCCTCTCGCTCGACTACGACCTCACCTTCGACGCGGAGGTCGAGCCGAAGGACGAGATTCGAGCGCTGTTCTACGGCCTCGGAAGTGATGGAACCGTCGGTGCCAACAAAGACTCGGTGAAAATCGTCGGCCAGCACACCTCCCACTATGCGCAGGGGTACTTCGTCTACGACTCGAAGAAGTCCGGCTCGATGACTGTCTCCCACCTGAGATTCTCACCTCGGCCCATCCGCCGCCCGTACCTCGTGCGTTCGGCGAGCTTCATCGGAATTCACCACGACTCGTTCCTCGATCGCGACGATCTGCTCGAGGCCGCGGAGCCTGGCGCGGTGCTGCTGCTCAACTTGCCGGAGCCGAAGGAAGTCGTTTGGTCGCGACTCTCCTCGGCGTGGCAGCGAATCATTCACGAGCGCGACATCGAGGTCTACGTCATCGACGCCGCCGGGGTGGCCAAAGAGGCTGGCTTGGGCGGCCGTATCAACACCATCATGATGACTTGCTTCTTCGCCGTGAGCGGAGTGCTTCCCGAGAAGGAGGCCATGGCGAAGATAAAAGAGTCCATTCAGAAGACGTACGGCGGCAAGGGGCGCGTCGTCGTCGAGCGCAACGTGGCGGCCGTCGACACGACGCTCAACCACATGCACAAGGTCCCGCGCGGGCCCGTGAGTCCGATGCGGGTCTCGTTCCCATCGCGGGACGTACCCGACTTCGTTCGTAGAGTCACCGAGCAACTCATGCTCGGGCGAGGGGACTCGCTGCCGGTGAGCGCGATGCCCATCGACGGAACCTTCCCCGTCGGGACGTCGCGTTTCGAGCGCCGAAATATCTCTTCCGAGATCCCTTCATGGGTTCCGGAGCTGTGCATTCAGTGCGGAAAATGCGCTTTGGTGTGCCCGCACGCGGCGGTGCAAATCAAGGCCTACAAAAACGGTACCGACCCGGCTGGGTTCCTGTCGATGCCCTACAAGGGCAAGGAGCTCCCGGAAGGGACGAGGTTCACGATTCAGACGGCGCCCGAGGACTGCACGGGCTGCACGCTCTGCGTCGAGGTGTGTCCGGCCAAGGACAAAAAGCAGGTGAGCCGCAAGGCGCTCAACATGGTGGCAAAGTCTCCCGTGCTCGAGACTCAAAAGGACAATTGGGAGCACTTCCTGAAGCTGCCCGCCGCCGATCGATCCCTCGTCCGCGCCAATACGGTCAAAGGAAGTCAGCTCCTCGAGCCGCTCTTCTTGACCTCGGGTGCTTGCTCGGGTTGCGGTGAGACTCCGTACCTGAAGCTCGTGACGCAGCTCTACGGAGATCGGATGGTCGTGGCCAACGCGACCGGCTGCAGCTCGATCTACGGAGGAAATCTGCCGACGACTCCGTGGGCGGCCAACGGCGAAGGGCGAGGACCGGCTTGGGCTAACTCACTGTTCGAAGACAACGCCGAGTTCGGGCTCGGGATCCGAATCGGCCTCGACCACCGAAGGACGCTCGCTCGGATGCTGTTGAAGGGTCTGTCGGCCGAAATCGGCGAGACCCTCAGCGGCGAGATCTTGAGTTGGACCTACCACGACGAGGCGTCGGTCGCTCCTCAGCGAGCCCGCATCGAGGAGCTGGGCCGCAGGCTGACCCAACTCGACGTTCCGGCCGCGCGACGCCTGCTCGCGCTCACCGGTGATCTCATCGACCGCTCGGTGTGGATCATCGGCGGAGACGGCTGGGCCTATGACATCGGCTACGGCGGTCTGGATCACGTGATCGCCTCCGGCCGGAACGTGAACATCTTGGTTCTCGACACCGAGGTCTACTCGAACACGGGCGGTCAGGCCTCCAAGGCTACGCCAAGAGGTGCGATCGCCAAGTTCGCTTCGAGCGGCAAGAAATCGCCGAAGAAGGACCTCGCGATGCTCGCGGTGAGTTACGGCAACGTATATGTCGCGCGCGTGGCCTTCGGCTCCGACGATCGTCAGACGCTCGAGGCCCTGCTCGAGGCGGAGAGTTACCCGGGACCGTCCCTCGTCGTCGCGTACAGTCACTGCATCGCCCACGGCATACCCATGCACAAAGGGCTCGAACAGCAATCGCTCGCGGTGAGCTCTGGCCACTGGCCGCTCTTTCGCTACGACCCGAGGAAGTTGGAAGAGCGCAAGAACCCCCTCAGCTTGGACAGCAAGGCTCCGAAGGTTCCGCTCGAAAAATACGCGTACAATGAGGGCCGGTACAAGATGCTCACGCGTATCAAGCCAAAAGAAGCGAAGGAGGCGATGGAAGCGGCCGATCGGGAGGCCAAGGAGCGTTATGCGATGCTCGAGGCCTTGAAGGACTCCTTCGAAAAGGGCCTCAAGAAGGAGTATCACTGAGATGGACCTTTCTACGAAGTATCTGGGACTCACGCTGAAGAGCCCCATCGTGCCGTCAGCAGGGCCGCTGTCGAGGTCCGTCGACGTGGCCAAGCAGCTCGAGGACGCGGGCGCCCCCGCGATCGTGCTCTATTCGCTCTTCGAAGAGCAAATCAACCGAGAGCTCGAGGAGCTCGACGAGTTTCTCTCCCAGGGCACGGAGGGCTACGCGGAGTCGCTGAGTTACTTTCCGGAGCCCGAGAGCTTCCACCTCGACCCCGACAGCTACCTCGATCACGTACGCAAGCTGAAGGAGTCGCTTTCGATCCCGGTGATCGCGAGCCTCAACGGCGTCTCGTCGGGCGGGTGGATTCAGTACGCGCGTTATCTGGAACAGGCGGGCGCGAACGCCATCGAGCTCAACATCTACTTCGTACCCACCGATCCGACCCTGCCTGGCGACCTCGTCGAAGAAAACGCGATCAAGACGGTGGCCGAGGTTCGAAAGTCGGTGGAGATTCCGGTCGCGGTAAAACTGTCCCCCTTCTTCTCCAACCTGGCCTACACGGCCAAGCGCATGACCGAGGCTGGTGCCAACGGGTTGGTCCTGTTCAATCGATTCTACCAGCCGGATCTCGACCTCGAGGTGCTCGACGTCGTGCCGAAGGTCCACCTCTCCACGTCGGCCGACCTGACCCTGCCGCTCCGGTGGGTCGCGATCCTCTACCGGAAAGTAAACGCGAGCCTCGCGCTGACGACCGGCGTGCATACTCATCTCGATGCGCTCAAAGCGCTGATGGCGGGTGCGGACATCGCGATGATGTGCGCCGCGCTGCTCGAGCACGGACCCGGCCACCTACGAGTCGTGTTGGATGCGATGACGAAGTGGCTCGAGGAGCATGAGTACGGGTCGATCGAGGAGCTCAAGGGATGTATGAGTCACAAGAACGTGGCCGATCCGTCGAGCTTCGAGCGCGCGCACTACATGCGAGCGCTCAACTCATTCCAGCCGCCGTACGCGGCGAGAGCGAAGCGGTGACTCGAGGCGGGTCGGGCTGGGTCTCCACGAACGGACTCGCACGGAAAGCTAGTCGACTCATGAACGAGGTGTGTGTCCACGATGTCATGCGACGCTGCCCCGACCTCATCGATGTGTCCGGCCTGTAACCGGCCCCGCGGATTTCGAAGGTCAGCTCCAGGACGGATTCATCCCCAACTCATCGAGAGCTTGCGTTTGTTCAAGACGCAGTCCCGGAGGTATAGGTTGATGAGGTTCTGATACGGCACGCCGGTCTCATCCGCCATCTGCTTGAAGTAGGAGATCACGTCCTCGCCGAGACGGATGGTCACCTGCTTCTTCAGTCGGCTTGCATAGGGGTTCTTGCGGGCCTCCATTTTGTCGAACTCGTACTCGTCTTTCATGTTCGGCTCCCTTGCTTCCCTTGGCTCCCATAGACCCGGCGCTCACGGAGTGTCGCCCGACGGGCGGAGATGATGCGGATAACCTCGCCGATCGTCTGGTAGCAGTGCACGAAGCTCGCCGCTCAGCCCAAGGAGCAGGAACCGATCCTCGTCGTAGGAGTGGTCGGGGTCGTCGAAGAGGAGGGCGTTGTCGTCGTAAAAGACGGTGCTCGCCTCGTCGAACGAGATCTTGTGCTTTTTCTCGTTCGCCACGCTCTTCTGCTTGTCCCACTCGAAGTGCATCCAGGTTCGACCGTGTCAACTACATCATAATTACGACCCAGTGTGCGTGCAAGCCAGTCGACGCGATCCGCGTGGTTGGGTCAGCCCGGCGACTCTCTCGACGCTGCCCGAGGGGCCGAATCAGTGGCTGGGCCATTGTCTCAGGTGACACGCGTACACGTCTCCGTCGTGTAACGTTCCTCGGAAGCTCCTCGACTCAGCGCACTCTTCGGACGCGGCACGAAAGACGTGGGGCGCGCTGCCGACGAGAAAACGCGGCATCGAGTAGAGCAGCCACGCGCTCGACGAGGTCCTGACTTGGTCGAAGGCCCGAGGGTCGTCTACGGCAACGAACGAACGCCCAAAATAGTCTCGGTAGGGCCGGACGGTCGTCCCTGCGGTCACGATGGGCTCGCTCCCGGCTCGCGCCCCTTCGACGAACCGGAGCGCGCCTTCGAAGTCCTGTTTCGGCAAGGTCGCATTCTCGAAGAGCGCCGACGCCGAGCCTGCCGCGAAGAGGACACCCACCAGCGCGCGGCCGGGGATCGGGCGACCTCCGCGGGCGAGGAACCTACTCAGCTCGGCGGCGCCCGCCGCCACGAAACACGCGCCGGCCCCCGCGGCGAAGAAGAAAAAACGCGGGTACAAGGTGCCGCGCACGAGGAGAGCGCCGCCGACCGTGGTGAGTACCGGCAGAGTCAACACGGCGGTCAGGGCCGGCCGCGCGCGGATACTCACGACGAGGCCTGCGATCCCGCAGAGCGCGGCGATCGCGAGGCCCACGCCCGAGAGCCCAAAGCTCAAGACGCGCGCGGCTTCTCGTCCTGCCCACGCGGGCGTCGACACCGCGCGGAGCTTCGAAGACTTTCGCACGAAATTCAGGACGAGCTCCCCGGCCATGGGTCCGTATAGAAGAATCGAAACCAGGGCAGCCGCGAAGAGCGCGACCAGGAAGGGCTGGAGCCGCCGCCGGTGCTTCGTCGAGATGAGTACGACCGCCAGGTGTCCGGCCGCTACGAAGACCATCGTCAGATGAGTATAGACCGCGAGCCCTACGGAGGCTGCGTAGAGAGCCTGATGAGCACGACTCGCCTTCGTGTCCTCCAGGATTCGGAGGAGCGCGTGGGCCGAAGTCATCACGAGGAACGCGAGCAAGGTGTAACCGCGGGCGTTTTGAGAAAACCAGACGTGATGAAAGGACACGGCGAGCAAGAACGCCGCGAGGAGCCCCGAGCGGAAGTCGACGAATCGAGCCACCAGGAAGTGAGTAGCCGCGATGCCCGCGACACCGGCGAGGACCGCGGGCAGCCTCACGACCCAGCGTGCTTCGCCGAGGAGACTCACCAGGAGATTCGCGAGCACCGCGTAGGACGTGTGCTGCACGTCCCCCCGATAGTGAGTCACGAGCTCCGCGAGCGGGACTCGAAAGTGGTCGAGCCACGCGTAGATCTCGTCGAGCCAGAGCTGACCGTCGAGGCCAGGGAGACGAAGGAGAGTCGCGAAGATCAGGATCGTCGGAAGTGCGAGTCGCTCGACCGAGGTCGCTCGCTTGGGCCCTGACACGTCGAAAGGTCGCTCGAGCTCAGTCCTCGAGGACCGCGCCGAGGAGGCGGTTGAAGCGAGCTCCGGCCAAGTGCATGGTGTCGAGGAGCTCCGGGTTGAGCTCGTCGAGCTCCGCAGATTTTTGGCCGCTCCGCGCCTCCTCGGCCTCCCCTTGCGCGGTCCGGAGGCGGTCTGAGAGTGCGACCGCTACGCCTCGATAGAATCGAGCGGCGAACGGAAAGTCTCGTTCGAGCTTGGGGACCAGCAGCTTCTCGGGCAACTTCAACACCCGGACCGCGTCGAGCGCCTTGACCGTCGCGGACGTCGGCCGACTGTCCACCAGCTGCATCTCGCCGACGATCTCACCTTGAGTTAGCCTCGCGACCTCGCCTGATTTGGTCGTGACCGACAGATGGCCCTCGAGGACGATGAAGACCGCGTCGATCTCGCGCCCTGCTTTGATCAACTCCTGGCCCGCGCTCACGGACATCTTCTGGCCGTTCCGAATCATCCAGTCCACGTCTGCATCGCTGAGCTGTCCGAAGAGATAGAAGATGTTGCGCATGGGCGACACGCGGGCCTTACACGCGAAGGCGCGTCGACGCAACCGCGCTCGCTGCTGATCTTTGGAACCGTCCTCGACTTCGGGCACAACCTGATCTAGCGAAGCCACCCTGTGAGGCACACCTTCGTCGCTCCCGTGATCTGCGCCATGGTGGGTACGTCGGGAGCGGCTCGAGCGGACGGAGTCCCAGCGAAGCTGAGCCTGCTCGACACGGTGAAGCTCACGCTCGAAAAGAACCCGGGCTTCGAGGCTGGTCGCGAGCAACGAGAGGGGGCCAAGGGAGCACTCGAGGCAGCGTCGAGCCCCTTCGACACCTCGCTCGACGTCTCGGCAAATCATACGAGGGACACCACGTCAGTATTCGTGGGCGCTCCGCCGCAGGAGACCCGGCTCTCGTCCCTTCAGCTTGGAGCCTCCAAGAAGTTCCGTTTTGGCACGGTCGTCTCGCCATCCATTCAAATCCAGCGAGTGGAAGTCATCAGCGAAGGAGCACGGATCTTCGGCCCCCAAAACACGGGCCGAGTGGTCTTTCAGGTGAATCAACCGCTCCTCAGAGGACTCGGGTCGGTTGCTCACGCCGGAGAAGACGCCGCGAGCAGTCTGTACGACGCCGCGGTCAACGACCTTCGACACGCGGCATCGGAACGCGTGATGATCGCAACTCAGGCCTATTGGAGTTACGCGGCGGCTCACCTCACGACTCAGAACTTGATCGCGAGCGAAGCCCGATTCGTACAGCTTCTGGAGAACACGAAGGCTCTCGTCAAAGCTCAGGAGCGACCGGCTTCCGACCTGGAGCAACTCCAGGCGAGCTTGGCAGACCAGCGCCGGAGCCTTGCCGAGGCAACTCAGTCCGAGAGAGAGGCAAAAGTAGCGCTGGGCCTCGAGATGGGCCTGACGATGCAGGAGATCGACGCCATCGAATCTCCACTGACTTCGTTCCCGGACGTGGCGATTTCGAAGGTCTCACCGAAGGCCGTGGCCGAGCTGGCCAGAGCAAATCGAAAGAATCTGGCTGCCCTCGAAGCCCGCGTCACTGCGGCAGGTCATCTGGTACGCAACGCCAACGACGCTCTGTGGCCGCAATTGGATCTGCTCGGGTCCGTGGGTTGGACTGGCACGAATCAGTCCGGCGGGTTCTCCGACCTCGTCGTCTCCGTCGGCGACAACATCCCCGGAGTGAACGTGAGCGTAGGCGCTCGGCTGTTTTGGCCGATCGAAAACAGCGCGGCGAGCGGCGGCTTGGCTCAAGCAGTGTCCGCTCAGCGCCAAGCCATCATCCTGCGGGACTCCGCGCTGCGAGAGGTCGCGGTTACGGCGGAGACCGCGGCCCACGCCCTCACCCAGAGTCAACAGGCGGCCACCTTGGCAACTGAAGCCGTAAGCCACCATCGAAGGACTGTCGAAAACGAGAAGGCCAAGCTTCAGAACGCGCTCGCAACGCTCGTCGATGTCATATATTCGGAGGAGAACCTAGCCAACGCGGAGGCGAGGGAAGTCAGCGCTCGGGCGCGATTTGCCAGCGCCATCGCGCGCGTTCGCTTCGAATCGGGCACCATCACCGTTTATGACGGCGATGCTGGCTCCATCGAGCAGTCGACCCTGATGACTCCGCCCGAGGGGGGACGCTGATGGCCGAGCCGAACGAGGGCATTTTTCGCAAGGAGTCGCTCGAGAAGCTGAGCTCTCCCGAGCAGCTCGACCAACTCATGACCATCGCGAGCTCCAAGGCGTGGCTCGTGCTCGTATCGATGGGGGCGCTGCTCACGGTCGCGGTGGGCTGGGGGCTCTTCGGATCCGTCGAGACCAAGGTGCAGGGCTCTGGGATTATCATCAAGAGCGAGGGTGTGCTGGATGTCGTGGCAGTGGGGTCCGGACAGCTCACAGGCCTCTTCGTAGACGTGGGCGCGGAAGTACAGAAGGGCCAAATCGTCGGCCGAATCGCTCAACCCGATCTGGGCCAGCGAATCGAAAAATCGAAGGACCGCCTCGGCGAGCTCGTTCGACACCAGGAGTCGACGGCGGCGCTCGAGAGTGAGGACACCACGCTCCGAGCAGCGAGCATCGGTCAGGCTCGCGGGACACTCACCGCGCAAATCCGGGCTGACGAGTCCCAGCTCAAATACCTCGAAACGAAGCTCGCAAGCCAGATGAAGCTCGAGGCTCAGGGCATCGTGACGAGCGCGGTCGTCCAACAGACTCGGCAGGAGATGGAAGGCGTCCGGCGCAGCATCCAGGGCGCTCGGGAGCAACTCACTCGTTTGTCCGTGACCACGATCGAAACCAAGGGCCAGAAGGAGCGCGAGGAGTTCGGCGAGCAAGCGCAGATCCGAGAGCTCGAGCGAGAGATCTCCCTGCTCGAGGAACAGCTCGATCAGACCAGCCGAATCGTGAGCTCCCACTCGGGGCGCGTCCTCGAGATTCGGGCCCGAGTCGGCGACATCGTCGGACCCGGCCGACCTGTGCTTAGCCTGGAACCCGCTGGGACCGAAGGTACTGGACTCGAAGCGCTCATGTACGTGCCGCTCGCTCAGGGCAAAGTCATCACCCCCGGCATGCGGGCGCAGATCTCTCCAGACTCGGTTCGCCGGGAGGAGCACGGCGTGCTCGTGGCGATCGTGACCCGAGTCGCCGACTTCCCTTCGACTCAGGATGGCATGCAGCGCGTCCTCGGCAACCCTCTCCTGGTTCAGAATTTTCTCCAGAACGTGGGGCAGGCCCCGATCGAGGTTCACGCCGAGCTCGTCCCTGATGCGCGCACCACCACGGGTTATCGTTGGACCTCAAAGAAAGGTCCGCCCATTCAGCTCGGCCCAGGCACGCCCTGCAAGACCACCATCACCACCAAGTCAAAGAGACCCCTCGAGCTCGTGATTCCGGCCGTGAAGAGGTGGCTGGGCGGCTGAGATGGGCAAACTCTCGAAAACGCCGACTGTCCTCCAGATGGAGGCTACCGAGTGTGGAGCCGCCTCGTTGGCGATGATCCTCGCCTTTCACGGGCGTTGGGTCGCGCTCGAAGAGCTTCGCTACGAATGCGGAGTCTCCCGGGACGGCAGCAAAGCCTCCAACATCCTGAAGGCGGCCAGAAAGTACAACGTCGAGGCCAAGGGCTTCAAGAAGACCGTCGAGAAGCTCGAGGAAGAGCAGCAATTTCCGACGATCGTGCACTGGAACTTCAACCACTTCCTCGTGCTCGAGGGCTTCTTCAAGCGGCGCGGCGAGGTGTACGCCCAACTCAATGACCCGGCGAGCGGCCGGCGCACGGTGAGTCGGCAGGAGTTCTCGGAGTGCTTCACCGGAGTGATGCTTTGGTTCACGAAGACGCCCGAGTTCGTGCCAGGGGGCGAGCGCCCGAGTACGGTTCAGCGTCTCACTTCGCGGATTCGTGGGTCCGAGGCCGCGGTGCTCTTCCTGTTCCTCGCGAGCCTCATGCTGGTGTTGCCGGGCCTCGTCGTTCCGACCCTCTCGCGGACCTTCGTCGACGACGTGTTGATCGCTGGCAAATCGGACTGGCTGCGTCCCCTCCTGTTGGGGCTCGGACTCACCGCGGCGGTCCGAGCGACCCTCTCGTGGCTGGAGAAGGCCGTACTCCTGAGGCTCTATACTCGGCTGACCGTTCGTGAGTCTTCCCGGTTTTTCTGGCACGTGATGCGGCTGCCGGTGCCGTTCTTCCTGGCTCGGTATGCCGGCGACATCGGAGCGCGGGTGCAGGCCAACGACCACGTGGCGAAGCTCCTCTCGGGGCGGCTCGCCACCACCGGGCTCGATCTCGTGATGATCGTGTTCTTCGGGACACTCATGCTGATGTACGACCCACTCCTGACGGTGATCGGTATCTCGATCGCAGGCATGAACTTGGCCGTGCTCCGGTTCGTCGCGAGGAAGCGTGCGGATGAGAATCAGCGCCTTCAGCAGGAAATGGGGAAGCTGATCGGCGTCTCCATGGGCGGAATTCAAGTCATCGAGACGCTCAAGGCGTCCGGCGCGGAGTCCGATTTTTTCACCCAGTGGTCCGGATATTTCGCCAAGTCTCAGAACAGCGTCCAGGCGCTCGGGCGGACCTCGCTCTTGCTGAGCTCTGCTCCCGCGCTGTTCAGCGCGCTGAACCAGGCCGCGATCCTCGGTGTGGGAGGCCTCAGAGTCATAGAAGGCGACATGACGATCGGGATGTTGGTGGCTTTTCAGTCGCTCATGGCGAGTTTCCTCGGCCCGGTCGATAGCCTTCTGTCCCTAGGGTCGGAGCTCCAGGAGATCGAGGCCGACGTGAAGCGGCTCGATGATGTGCTCGCTCACGAGACCGTGGACAAGCCGGACCTGCCGTTGCCGAGCGACAAGAAGGCGACGAAGCTCACCGGCACGCTGGAGCTGAAGAGCATCAGCTTTGGGTACGCACCCCACGCGCCGCCGTTGATTTCCGATTTCTCCCTGACGCTCGAGCCGGGCTCGCGAGTCGCGCTCGTGGGGGGGTCGGGCAGTGGAAAATCGACCGTCTCCAAGCTCGTGGCTGGTCTGTACGGGACTTGGTCCGGTGAGATCCTCTTCGATGGCAAGCCCCGCCAAGAGGTCCCTGCGGCCGTGATGGAGAGCTCCCTGGCGATGGTCGACCAAGACATCATGGTCTTCGACGGGACCTTTCGCGACAACATCACTCTGTGGGACCCGTCCATCCCAGACGAGGACATCATCGCGGCGGCCGAGGACGCTTATATCCACGCGGAGATCGCCGCGCGCGAGGGCGGGTACGAGGCGAAGACCGACGGACGCAACATGTCCGGCGGGCAGCGACAGCGCCTCGAGATCGCCCGCGCGCTCGCGAAAAATCCGACCATCTTGATCTTGGACGAGGCCACGAGCGCGCTCGATCCGCTCTCGGAGAAAATCATCGACGACAATCTCAGGCGCAGGGGGACGACTTGTTTGATCGTCGCGCATCGACTCAGCACGATCCGCGACGCCGACGAAATCATCGTGCTCGACCAAGGTTTGGTGGTGGAGCGAGGAACTCATTCGGAGCTGATGAAGCTCCAAGGGAAGTATGCCGGGCTCATGGGAGCAACATAGAACCGTCGTCGAAGAGCGGAGCAAGGCCGAGGTCGGGACGATCTTCACTCAAGCGGGTGAGATCAGGGACATCGACGGAAGCCACACCCTCGTGTTGGACGATCCGGGGCGCGCCTTCTACGTGGAAGGAGGTGCCGTCGATCTATTCCTCGTGCGAGTAGCCGAGGGACAGCCGGTCGGCCGGCGCCAGCACTTCGTCCGATTCGAAAAGGGCGAGCTGTTCATCGGGACGGACGTGCTCTCTTCTCGGCGTCTGGGTGAGTCCTACGCGCTCGTCGCGGTGGGGACGAGCAACACTCGGCTTCGGGTCATGGAGCTTGCGAAGCTTCGCCAGGTGGCTCCGGGATTTTCGGCTGCGGACGCGGTCAACGGCCTCCTCGACATGTGGGTTCGAACTTGCTCGGAGGGGCTGACACGCGAGGCCAAACCAGAGGGACTCGTGCCCCTCGAGCCTGGCACCCGCGAGACTCTCCCGCCGGGTACGCGAGCAACCTCTGGTCAAAAGACCGTTTGGTTCCACCTCATTTCGGGCACGGCCAAGCTCGTGGGCCTCGCCGACCTCGTCCCCGGGGAGAAGGTCCAGCTCCTGCCCCTCACGCGCGCCAGCTGGATCGAGGCCACCGAGGAGATCTCGCTGCGGCTCGTCGATTCGGGCACTCTCTTCAAGTCCGACAAGGAGGGCGCGTCGATCCGTCACTTCATCCGCGCGATGATGACGTGTTTGATCGTCGCGGATCAGTCCGACCAGAAGGAGGAGCTGCGACGCCTGGAATGGAAGGCCGAGACCGAGGACCGCGTGCTGAGCCAGGCCCTGCGGGCGCTCGCGGTGACTTCCAAGGAAGCCGCCGTCCCGATCGCCGAGACGCCCACGGACGCGCTGTACCTGGCGGTCGCCAAGGTCGCCGAGGTGAACGGCATCAAAATCAGTCCGCTCCCAAAAGGCATACCTATCACGCTCGAAAATCTGGCGCGCTCGAACCGATTTCGAACGCGTCAAGTCGTGCTGGGTCATCGATTCTACGAGACTGCCGCGACGCCGATCCTCGGCTACGCGGGCAAGCACCCGGTGGCTTTGATTCCGCGGACTCGATCCGGGTTCGACATCTTCGACCCGCGGACGGGATCCAAAGAGGGTCGCAAGGTCGACCCCGAGATTTCGCAGCTCTTGAGGCCACATGGGTATGTTTTTTATAGGCCGTTTCCGCCGCGAAAGCTCACCGCGCTCGACCTGGTTCGCTTCGGCCTCGGCGGAAACTACGCCGACCTGGCACTCATGCTGCTCGCCTCCGTGTTGCTCGGAGTGCTCGGCATGGTGGGCCCGTTCGCCCTCGGCGAGATCATCGACGCGGTCATTCCGTCAGCGGATCTGGGTGGGTTGCTTCAAGTGACTCTGGTCCTCCTGGTCGTCGCGCTCTCCACTTTTCTCGCCCAAATCGTGC
This sequence comes from uncultured Myxococcales bacterium, assembly GCA_964463485.1. Lineage (GTDB taxonomy): Bacteria > Myxococcota > Kuafuiibacteriia > Kuafuiibacteriales > Kuafuiibacteriaceae > CAYXDO01. The sequence continues at coordinate 40,665 of CAYXDO010000050.1, forward strand.
GCGGACTGACCGCGTTCCGCGTGGAGACGCGCGCCACTGCGCAGGTGCAGGGTGCGGTCTGGGACCGACTGCTGGCGCTTCCGGTGCCGTTCTTCCGGAGCTACACCCCGGGGGACTTGGCGATGAGAGCCAACGGCATCGACGCCATTCGCCGTGCCCTGTCCGGCAGCACTCTTCAAAGCCTCCTCACCGGGATGTTCTCGATGATGAATTTCTCGCTGCTCCTGCATTATGACTCGAGCCTCGCCGGCCTCGCTGTGGCGATCGCCGCCGCCGGAGTCGGGTTGGCGGTGGCCGTGGGTCTATCCACCGTGACCAAGCAGCGACGCCTCGAAGAGATGGAAGGAAAGCTCTCCTCCCTGGTCCTCGAGACGCTCACTGGCATCGCGAAGCTGAGAGTCGCTGGCGCAGAGAATCGAGCGTTCGCGCGGTGGGCCGCCAAGTTCGCGGAGAAGCGCGAGCTCGTGTACCGAATTCAACGCCTCGAGAATGGCTTCTCCGTGGTCGACGGCGCCTTCCCCGTAGTCTCCAACGTACTCATCTTTTCGATGGTCGCGGCTAGCCTGCCGGCCGAAGGTGGATCGGGGCTGACCACCGGAGAGTTTGTCGGATTCAACGCGGCCTTCGGGACTTTCTTGGGCGGCTTACTCTCGGTGGTGAACACGGGCATTCACCTCCTCGACGTGCTCCCAACTTGGGAGCGCAGCAAACCGCTGCTCGAGAGTATTCCGGAGGTCGACGACGTCAAGACCCATCCAGGGCGTCTCCAAGGCGACATTCAAGTCAGCGGCGTGAGCTTCCGGTATGGAGACTCCGGGCCCATGATTCTGAACGACGTCAGCTTCAACATCAAAAAAGGCGAGATGGTGGCGATCGTGGGCGGATCCGGCGCGGGAAAGTCGACCCTGCTGCGTATCCTGCTCGGCTTCGAAAAATCCACCTCTGGCGGAGTGTACTACGACGGCAAAGATCTCTCGGGCCTCGACGTCACGGAGGTCCGACGTCAGTTGGGCGTAGTCCTGCAGAACGGTGAGCTGACCGCCGGTGACATCTTCACCAACATCGTAGGCTCGAGGCCTCTGACGCTCGGCGACGCCATGGAAGCGGTGAAGATGGCCGGGCTCGACGAAGACATCGCTCACATGCCGATGGGTATGCACACGGTCGTGGGGCACGGCGGCAAGAACCTCTCGGGAGGTCAGCGACAGCGCGTGTTGATCGCGCGGGCGATCGTGACGCGCCCCAAGATCATCTTCTTCGACGAGGCGACGAGCGCCCTCGACTCCAAGACGCAGGCTGTCGTGAGTGAGAGTCTGGAGCGGCTGTCGGCCACCCGCGTCGTGATCGCCCACCGACTCTCCACGATTCGCAACGCCGACTGGATCGTGGTGATGGACAAAGGTCGCGTGGCGCAGTCTGGAACCTACGACGCCTTGATGGAACAGGAGGGACTCTTTCGTGAGCTCGCGAGCCGCCAAATCGCCTAATGAATCACCTGAGTCGCCGCTCGCTCGTGTTTTGCGCGCGGCGACGGTACGAAGAGCGCCCCTATCGAGTCGCGGTAGCTGGGTCTCGACGATGATCTCGATGATGGTCTCGATGATGGTCTTGATGAGTCTCGCCGCGAGCTGCGGCCGATTCTCCTCCGACGAGGAGCTCCGTGCGAAGAAGCTCGGAGCCGACGGCAAGGTCAAGATCGCCGTGGTTTGGGATTCCGATTCCAAGGACGGGTTCCTCCGCGGCGCGGAGCTGGCCAAGGACGAGATCGCGACCAAAGGGGGCGTGCTCGGCCGGACGATTCAGCTCGACGTGCAAAATGACAAGGGCAACACGACGACGGGCAAAGCGGTCGCGCAGTCGATCTCCGAGGACGCGGAGGTCGCGTTGGTGCTCGGTCACTTGGACGCGCAGGTCGCGGCGCTGACCTCGGTGATGTATGAGTACGCTGGGGCACTCATGGTGTTTCCCGGATCCGGCACGCGCCGGATCACTCGGCCGGGCTTCTCGTTGGTGTTCCGAGCGCTCCCGAGCGCGGAGGCCTTTGGCGGCTACCTGGCGGACTATGCGGCCGCCCAGCGGGTCGGGCGGGTGCTCGTGGCTTATTCGAACGACGATTATGGTCGCGCGATGGCCAACTCCTTCGAGAGTCGCGCGGAAGAGACTCGGATCCGCATCGTCGATCGCCTGCCGTTCGAGGGCTCGGCCAAGGCGTTCGAGCGCTCGGTGCGCGCGCTCGTCGAAGACAAGGCCCAGGTCGATCGGATCCTCGTGGCGGCCAAGATGCCCGAGGCCCGAGTGTTGGTCGAGACGCTCCGCGCTGGCGGAATGGAGGCGCCGATCATGTCGGGCGACGGGATGGATTCGAGCGAGGTACTGTCGATTCCTGGGCTCGAGGGTGCGACAATTGCGTCGGTGTACCATCCGGCCGCGCAGGACGCGGAGGCTGCTGGGTTCACCCAACGATACCGAGCCAAGTTCGGCGAGGACCCCGATACCTGCGCCGCGCTCGCGTATGACTCCTTGATGGTCTTCGCGAACGCTGCCCAGGTCGCGGGGGCCTTGACGCCCAAGGCGATCGCTCTGGCGCTTCGCTCGTCCGCCAAGTTCGTCGGAGTGACCGGCCCGCTGGGTTTCGACGAGCGAGGGGATCGAATCGCGGTTCGGTTGGTCTTCAAAAAGGTCAAGGCCGGGAAGTTCGAGCTCGAGGCCGCCGCGCCGAAGGTCGATGCCGAGAGTCCCAAACCTGAACCTGCTACACCATGAGTCCCATTTTTGGCCGACATCGCATCAAGGAAGAGGAGGCCGCGTTCTTTCGCATCGGACCCCTCTCCCTCGAAATTCAGCGCAAAGTCTTCGAATGGCGGATCCTGTCCGCGCGGTCAGGAGACCCGCTGGAAGCTTCGGCCGAGGCCATCGTTCCTTGCGAGCCCACCCAGAATCCAGGTCGGGACATTCAGACCGTACGCTTCGGCGTGAACGGTCCCGTGGAAGACTTGGTGCTCGCGCCGGCGCTTCCCGACCGACCTATCGTCTGCGCCACCGAGCCCCCGCTGTTCGTACCTCCCGAAGAAAAGGTGACCCTGCACGTCGGGACACCGATCTGGGTCCGGGTCGATCTCGAAGAGCCCGGTGCGTCGTCGGGAGGCCGCAGGAAACTGATCGAGCTTCCCTCCGTCGTACTCTCGGACACTTGGTTTGGACCTCCCACCGATATCGAAGGTGAGGTCTGCTACGCCATCAGGACTGCTGGACGGCTGCACCGCGAGAATCTCCCCAAGCGCGCCCACATCGCACGCACGGAGGTGATCATCGAGAACAGAGCCAAGGACTCCTTGAGTGTGGCTAAGCTCCGGATTCCCGTGCCGGTGCTTGGTCTCTATCTCGCCGAAGACCTCGGCCTGTGGACCGACCGACTCTCGCTCGTGAGGAGAGACGATCGCGGCATGGCCGAGCTCCGGGTCGACAAGTCACCTGGACAGGCGTTGGGATCTCTCGTCGCCCCGCCGAGATCGAGCGAGCCTAGCGCCTTGGTGAGGGCATTTTCGTCGGTGCTGAGCTTCGGCTCCCCGAGCACCGGGTCGGGGTTCTGAGTATGGATGGACTGTTGAGCAGCATTCAGGAGCTCCTCGGGAAACACAGCGGCACGGTGCTCCGAGTGACTTTGGTCTTGGCCGTCACGATCGTGGCGACGAGGGCCCTCCGCAGAGCGTTTGCGCGGACCGTCGGTGAGTTGCTGCCGGTTCACCAGTCGGTCCTGGCGAAGCGCGCGATTGGGTATGCGATCTATACCCTGGCGGCGGTGTGGATCCTCCGCGAGCTCGGGTTCGAGCCGAGTGTGCTGCTCGGCGCCGCAGGCGTCGCGACGGTCGCGCTCGGTTTTGCAGCTCAGACCTCGGTGTCGAACCTCATCAGCGGCCTCTTTCTCATCGCCGAGGCTCCGTTCAAAGTCGGGGACGTCATTCGAACTGAAGGGTTCACGGGAGAGGTCATGTCGATCGACCTGCTGTCCGTAAAGCTGCGGACCTTCGACAACCTCTACGTTCGGATCCCCAACGAGACCCTTTTGAAGACGAGCCTCACCACGATGACTCGTTTTCCGATCCGCCGCTACGATTTGCACATCTCGGTGGGCTACGACTCGGATCTGACCCGGGTTCGCGAGCTCTTGGAACAGGTCGCCTTCGACAACACGGTCTGCCTGGACGATCCGAAGCCGGTCTTCATCTTCCAGAAGTTTGCAGAGTCCGGAATCGACGTTCAATTCTCGGTGTGGGGACTACGCGAGCGATATCTGGAGCTTCGAAACTCGATCTCCGAGGACGTGCTGCGCGCGCTGCGACGAGAGGGGATCGAGATTCCATTCCCGAAACGATCCATCGTGGGCTCGCTGGAGATTCAGAACCAGGAGGACGTCGAGGCTGGCGGAAAGCCGAGTTGAGTCCGGTCCCGGGGGACTATTCGGCGACCCAGTCGAGCGAAGGCTAGAGAGAACCCTAGCAACGTCGAAGTCAACCCTGCGTAGCGGCGACTTCGTGACTTCGGTTGCGGCGAGGCCGCGCTTGAAGGAGAATACTACGCCGGGACGCGTCCCAAGGTGATCGATGCACATCGCCATGCAGGCAGTTGCCGCGTGTGCCGGCTTTGCTTGGAGCACGCCAAGTGTGGACGATGACAGCATCGACTTGATGCTGCACTCGACGGGGGCGGCGGCACGATTCGCTCTCCCAAGGTGGAAATCCAGCTCGAGTGCAAGGCGGCGCCGGTCCCTGACGCAGAAGTCATCGCCCACCCGGTCAAGCTCAAGAACTATGACGACCTCCGCGCAGAGAACGTCTTTGTGCCGCGAGTTCTGGTACTCGTGCTCGTGCCCGAGACTGTAAGTGATTGGCTCGAGCAAAGCGAGGAGAGTCTAGTCATGCGTCGTTGCGGCTACTGGGTCAGTCTTCGGGGCCTGCCATCGAGCGAAAATGCGACCGGCCACACGATCCGAGTCCCACGAAGCCAAGTACTGACTCCGAGCTCACTTCGAGACATCATGGACCGCATCGGCCGGGGGGAGCTGCCATGAGAACATCGGATCTGGAGCTCGTCCAATCCGTCAGTGCTTTGGACGTTGCGATGTACCTGCGGGCTCATGGTTGGCAACGAAAGGAGGGCATGCCTTCGTCGGTCGCGTCGACCTGGTCGTTGACGATCGATGGCGCAGAGTTCGAGGCGCTGCTCCCGCTGGACCGCGGATTCAAGGACTACGCTCGCCGTATGGTCGAGCTCATGGTCGTGCTCGCCGCGGCCGAGAAGAGATCACCGCACGAAGTCTCTGCCGATCTGCAAGTAGTTACGGCGGATGTTTTCAGAATCCGTCTCTCGGGTCCCGATATCGCGGACGGTACCGTGCCCATCGAGGAGCACGCACAGATCTCCCGGAAGGCGAAGGACCTCATGTTGGCGGCGGCATGCACTGTCGTCGAGCCTCGAGCTGTCTGGACCGGTAGGCGGCCGCCGGCGGCAGCAGACTACGTCCGCAGGGTCAGAGTCGGGCAGAGCCAAAAGGGAAGCTACGTTCTCACGATCATCAGCCCCGTGACGCCCCGGCTCTTGCACGGACATTCTCCGTCCGACGAGTTCGATCGCGATCCATTCGAGAGACGAGTCTCCGCGACTTTGGCCAGCGCGCTTCGTTCACTTTTGCACGCCGCCGACCAGGCATTGCTCACGCAGCAAATGGGTCCCTTCGACGCCGTCATCACCGAAGGAGTGAGTTCCAACCTGTGCGACGCGGTCACAGGGCTTGGCGGCGAGGATCGTCAGCGAAGTCTCGAATTCGGTTTCTCATGGTCCCCGGCGCGTCCGGTTTCTGCGAATTTCCCGCGCAAGGTCGTCATGGCATCAGATCTCCTGCCGGTCATTCGGGAGGCCGGCCGCCAAATCCGTGAGCGACGGCCGATTGTGGGATTCGAGCTTCGGGGACCCGTGATCAAGCTCGAGCGCGGGACCGAGTCGACGATCGGAAGGGCGACGATCGCGGCGGTTGTCGAAGGTAGCTCCGTAGGCGTCCTCGTCGAACTCCGCGACGGACCTTGGCAGAGCGCCGATGCACTTTACCAGATTGCCGTGCGGGCACATGCCGAAGGCCGGAGAGTGTTGGTCAAAGGAACGCTGGTCAGGGAAAGGCGGCGATTTATCGTCAGAGATCCAGGCTCTGTTCAGTTCGAGCCCGAAATGACTCGCAGCCCTGCCGCTTGAAGCGGTCATTGCGACGACGGATGAAATCGTGGGCTCGCGAAGTGAAGCTGTTCTAACTCTCACCACCACGTCGAATCTCTCGACCTCTCGAATCGAAATGGGTGCAGCCGGACCTGGCTCTGAGTGCGCTGCGGGGGGAGTTGGTCGACAAAAATCGATAGAACGCGGACTTGCGGCGATCGATCGGTGTGCGACGCGTTGCCGTTCGGACTCATAGCCAGGCGGATCTGCGCCTATTTCGGATCGTCCACCTCCACGACCAGGTTCCACGCCCACGTCCACGGTTTCGTCCACGCCCACGTCCACGATTGACGCTCACGCTCACGACGACCGCCGATCCCCGGCAGTATTTTGCTCGAGGCACCGTAACTCAGCCCAATGGGTTGGCTTCGGCAGGCTTCGTAGGCGTGGGCGTGAGTCGTAGCTCAGCGCCCCACGAGCACCCTCCCGAACAGCCCCGCCGCGATCAGCGTTCCCGACGAGTGACGAATCGCGCGACCGACCGGAAGGCTGAGTTGTTCAGAGCGCCCTGACGCGGGGCTCTGGACGTGCCCGCGAAGCGGGGCGAAGAGGTGATTGCCCGAGAACACGATCATTTCATCTTTGCTGCCGACGAGCGCCAGCGGTGTCGACGTCTCGAACCCGAGCGGGTCGAGCGGAGGCCAACTCAGCGAGCGAACGTGGGGCCCGTTCGACGCGAAGATCTCAGCGACGAACGGATTGCCCAGGGAATCGACGATTCGGCTGCGGGCCGCGATCAGCGCCGCCGACGGACCCACGACCTCCACCGCCGAGAACGGTTGGCCGAGGTCGGTCCTGCGAATCGCTACCTCTGGCGGCAAGGCCACTCGCTGGGCGCGTCCGAGCTCCAAGTCCACTCGAATCACCGTGGCGTCGCAGCCTACGGCCACGGCGAATCTCCCCCACGCGTCGACGTCGGCAAAGCCACTCGGTGTCGGGAAGCCGTCGAAGCGAGGCTCACAAGTCAGGGGGGCGCTGGGCGCGGTCTCCTCCTCTCGAGTAGCCGGGTCGTCCCAATCGACCTGAACTCTCCGAGCTCCGCCGCCGTCGCCCACCACCACGACCCACTCCTCACCCACGGCTACGAAATGTTTTCCGCTCGTCGCCAAGTCGTTGATCGGCGGGATCTCCGAGTCGACTTCGAGCGGTACCAACTCATCTCCCTCGAGGACTCCCAAGAAGCCGGCCCCGTCTCTCGATCCGGCGAAGAAGGCCGGGTCGCTGCCAGCGCCAGCCCGGACCTGGACGCCTACGGGGGCGTGGAGCTCCGCCTTGGGGGTGGGTTCGGCTGCGACGAGGTCCCAAGTCGAGCGACTCAGCGGCTTGCTCCAGGAGAAGACGACCGTTCCATTCTCGGCTTCGTCGATCCCGATCGCGTGCGCCGGCTCCGGGTCGGGCGGGCCGTAGATCAGCCCCAGCGGCGCAGAAAAGGGCACACCTGACCAGACTCTGCCTTCGGAGTCCTCCATGACCACGGACTCGGCACGAGGGACGACTCGCCTGAGGCCCGCCTGAACGCTCAACCCTCCTGCGCCGGTGGACGACCTCGTCGCGGCGACGGCGGCCCCTGAATCGTCGAGCTCGAAGATTCGGTCGATGAGCGCGGCGTAGAGGCGTCCGTCGTGCTCGAACAGCCCGGCCTGAAAACCAGGGCCGAGGTCGATCTCACTCTGCCCCGCACCCGGGCCGTCGAGCTCCGTCCTCACCAGGACCATGGTCGCGTCCATGTTCGAGTTTCTTGCGGTCGGGTCGTTCTTGGCCAGGTGATAAAGGACGCCCCGACGCTCGACAAAGAACACCGGCTCGTCGAGCGCATGAGTCATCGAAGTCTCCTCGACCCGAGCCCGCACCCCCTCCGCCGAAAACGACAGTATCGTTCCCCGACTTCCGAGCCCCACCAACTCTCCGTTGGCGCGCAGCAACGCCGACTTCGTGGGTTCCTGTCCGGCCAGGCCTGGGGGGTTGTCGTGGATCCACTCGCAACTCAGCCGCCCGAGCGACACGGAGCACAGCGCCCAAAACGGTGGACTCCCTCCGGCCGAACGAGTGCGACCGGAGACGAGCACGCGGTCACCCGGGAGCCCGAAGACCGTGCGCGGACTGAGTCTGGCCAACACCGAGAGGTCGACGAGTGTCACTTGGTCGTCCATCAACTGATGAAGAACGACCTCTGAAGCGCTCGAGCGACTCAGTACGACGAACGAGGATTCGAGCGCTGCGGCGGCCAACCCAGGACCCTTCATGAACGGCGCAATGGTGCGACGCTCTCCGCTCGGAGATATTTCGAAGCTCACTCGCTCGGACGCGAGCAGAATCGCTCCGTCCGAAGGCCGAACCGAAACGAGCTCCATCAAGTCCGCCTCGCGCTCTGGATACAGCCACCTGAGCTCGCCTGGAAACGGCATCGGCTCTCGAACGTCGGCGCAGGCTCCGAACCGCTCGAGGAACACGTGACTTCGCAGCTCGGGTGAGTCGAATTTCGTGTCGCCCCTGGCCCCCGCGTCCCTCGGAATCGGACAGGAGTCACCCGGGAGCAGCAGCATCGGTGAGCGCGTCGTTACCCAAGTGCACGTCGCGCACGCCCCCGTGGGTCGGTCGGCCACGCGTGCCATGAGCTCGTCTGGAAGCGGCGTCGGTTCGATGTCCTCAATCGAAAACACGACGACTTGCTGATCACCTTCGAGCGCGACCGCGGTCGCGTGCAGCGAAGCCTCGATTGGGCGGCCTACCGAGTCAGTCGTCACGAAGACGGACAGGCCCGCGCCCCGCTCCGTAGTGATCGCGGGAGGTAAGCAACCAAGGCCTGCGCCGATCAACAGCGCCAAGGGACAGGGCCTGAAGCGCAGACACGGCACGCGCCTTTAATCTACCTTCCTTTGGCCCGCCACGTCGGGATTTTTACGGCCGTGAAGACTCCTTTTCCGCGACGATATAAGAAATCGACTTCCCCTCCTCGCGCCGAGACCAGCGCACCCCCTCCGGCGCCGTCGCTCCGGCCGGGAGCTTCATCACGACTCGTCGCTTCGCGACCCGAAGCACCTGATCGAGCACCGGAGCGATCGGCGGACGCGCCGCGAGTCGACGGAACAGTGAGTATCCGGGAACAGCAGCCCTAGCCTGATCCCCCTTGGGAGGCTCGAACATCGGGTCGAAACAGACCACGTCGAAGGACTCGGCTGGGAGGGCTTCGAGAGTCCGCGCAGACTCACCAAAGTGGGCCGAGATCTTCGGAACCGCGTCCCGAACCCATACCCCGCTGCGCCTCAATCGCACCAAACCCTCTTCGAGCAAACAGTACATGACGGGGCTCGCCTCGAGGCCACTCACTCTGCAACCCAGCACGCACGCGAGCTGAATAGCGTCTTGCAAAAGACCCAGCGACGCATCCAGCACCGACTCCACTCGCGAATCCGACCCGAGCACTGCCCGTATGAACGGGTGGGCTCGCCCCGCGCGCAGCTTCAGAAAGATCAGGCTCTCCTCGATGGAGATTCGGTCGAGCGGACCCCGCACGTCCTCGCGGGGGCAGGAGACGCAATACACGAGCGACCGGCCGAGCTCCGCGCGGAGCAGCTCCAGCGACTGTTTCTCCCGGGGCACGAACGGTACGCCGATGCGAGAAGCGACGACCTGCGCTCGTCCGGCCAGGCTCTTTCGGCCACGAAACGAGGTCGTTACGAACAGGTCGTGCAACCGAACGAGGGGACGTGAGCCAGCCGGCGCTGTCAACCTCTTGCGTGAGTCCGGATCAACGGCTACATCATGGTGGCCATGACTCCGCTCGACGTCGTCTCCGAGTTCTACGGCAAGACCGTGGAGAAGTCCCAAGATCTCACTTTCAGCGCGTGCTGTACCACCGACTACGACCCGAAGCTCCTCGCTGCTCTCACCGACGAGGTGAAGGACAAGCGCTACGGGTGCGGGAGCCCGCTGCCCGATTTGCTCGCCGGGTGCACGGTCGTGGATCTCGGCTCGGGCGCTGGCGCGGACTGCTTCATCGCGGCGCAGTTGGTCGGGCAAAGGGGCCGCGTGATCGGGGTGGACGCCACGAGGGAGCAGCTCGAGGTGGCCCGCCGAAATGTCGCACCGATCATGAAGAACCTCGGCTACGTCGAGCCGAACGTGAGTTTCTTGGAGGCGCCCATCGAGGAGCTTCCGATCGCCTCTGGGTCTGCCGACGTGGTGATCTCGAACTGCGTCATCAACCTTTCGCCGCACAAGGAGCGCGTCTTCAAGGAGATCGCGCGGATCTTGAAGCCTGGAGGGGAGCTCTATCTCGCCGACATCGTCGCCGACCGTCGAATTCCCGAGCACCTCGCCTCGGACAGACGTCTTTACTCGGAGTGTCTCACCGGAGCCGCCTATACCGGAGACTTGTCTCGAATCATGGCTCGCGCAGGCCTCTTCGACGTGCGCACGGTGAGCTCGCGGAGCTTGGACGAAGTGATTGAGGGCATTCATTTCAGCTCGGTGACTCTGCGTGGATTCAAGCTCGACCTCGAAGATGCCTGCGAGGACTACGGTCAGGTCGCGGTCTATCGAGGGACCATTCCCGCTCGCGCCAAAGAGTTTCTGCTCGACACGGGCCATCGTTTCGAGGCCGGTCGGGCGGTGAGAGTCTGCAAGAACACCGCGGACATGCTCACGAAGACCAGGTACTCGGCTCACTTCGGCGTGAGCGCCGAGATGTTTCACATGGGGCTGTTCGACTGCGGCCCGGCTGAGGCCTCGAGCGAACCCGATGTTGGCGCATGCGGACCAGGCTGTTGCTGAGCTGGTGAGTATCTCACAACTCGGAAGTCTGCACGAGCACGAGCACGAACGAGCACGAGCACGAACGAGCACGAGCACGAGACGAGCACGAGCACGAGCACGAACGAGCACGAACGAGCACGAACGAGCACGAGCACGAACGAGCACGAACGAGCACGAACGAGCACGAGCACGGTTTCGTGGGGGCGAATTCGCAGACTTGTCGAGTTCAGGAACGGACAAGAGTGAAACTCCTTCGAATGGTCGAAGACCTTCGTGCTCGTGCTCGTGCTCGAAAGATTTCGAGGACTTACAAATTGTGCTACCTGTTGGCTCCCCGGAAGACCAGGAGCCGTGGTCACGAACTCGCGGAAGTCGGAGGTCAGAGTCGGAAGCCAATCAGAGCGCGGACTCTGGTCGGGTGGGTTCCAGCTTCTGAAGCAGCTCCTTGACCCCGCTGCGCTTCGTGTGACGAGCTCCGCTCTTCCGCGCGAGCTCTTCGGCGAGGTGCAGGTAGCGTCCGGTGAGCGCAACTCTCGCATCGCCCACGCAAACCTCCGCTAGAATCCAACCTTGGAACACGTCAGATCGGTTGGCCTCACCGAGTCGAATGGGTTCGGATCGACCGAGAAACCGCTCGGGTCGAAAGAACCAGCTCCCTGCCTCGAGCTCCAACGTACCCGCCTGACGTTTCTTCGTGCCCGGTACTCGAAGCGCAAACGCCGACAAAGGCCCGAGGTCGATCGCCTCATCAGCAGGCATGGGTGCGGGCGCCGACCACCTCCCGATGAAGCCATCCCAAGCCACCGTGAGCCCAAACCGAGCGGCGCGGACGGCCCACCGAACGACGAGGGCTGCCACGACCAGAATCACCAAGCTCAGCACCATGGCGAGGGTCGGGAAAAAGACCGCGAGCGCAACCAACACCGAAGTCGCGACGAGCTTCACGCCCTCGAAGATCCCGTCGACGAAAGGAAACGGAGACAACCAAATCAGGATATCGAGCGCGAGAATGACGATGACCAACGAGCCGAGCGCGGAGACGCAAACGGCCCAGAACAGAATTTCGTCGAAACCCATCCCGGCATGAGTGACCGCCGCGGAAGCGGCGGCCAGGGAGTGAGAGTCGGGAAACATGAAGAGCGCGGCGGCGATCAGCGCGATCGGAAGCTCCCCGAAGGCACCGAGAGTCTGCGCGATGGGCTTGCCGAGCTTCGTCGATTTACCGAAGGTGATGAGTAGGCCGAGCGCCAGAAAACTCGCAAAGACCGCTGGGTGACTGAGGATTTCGAGCCTCGGGAGCGACGGAGCGCCCAGAGCGCCGAGCAACCCGAACAGACCGAGTGCAAAGAGCGGGTTGATGCCGACTGCGCCTAGCGCCGCGATCGGGCGGTCGAGAGTATCGTAGGTCGCGCGTGCGGCGTGGCCAAAGTCGCCTCGCGGCTCCGCCCCGGCCAAAGCAAGGCTCGCGCTGATCGAGATGACGACGATCAGCGTCCAGGCGAAGGTACGGGGGCGTGCCGGCGAACCCATGGCGGCGAGCATAGGCCCCAGGCGGGGAGGGGTCAAACGGCCGGGTGCGATCGTGCGATCGTGCGATCGGTGCGATCCGTGCGATCCGTGCGATCCGTGCGATCCGTGCGATCCGTGCGATCCGTGCGACCGTCTATTTCCGCCGGTGATTGAAGGCACTTCAGCTCGGGCGATCGACCAACCGTCCCTGATTCATTACGAGCTTGCGCGGCATCCGTTGCGCCAAGACGCTCGAGTGAGTCACCACGACGATCGTGAGCCCCTGCTCCGCGTTCAGCGAGTCCAACAAATCATGAATGGCTTGTGCATTTGCTTCGTCGAGATTCCCGGTAGGCTCGTCTGCCAGCAGCAACGCGGGCTCCAAGACCAACGCCCGCGCGATCGCCACGCGCTGCTGCTCCCCGCCTGACAACTCACCCGGGCGATGCTCGACTCGGTGCGACAATCCCACCCGGTCGAGGATCCTCCTCGCCATCCGATCGGCCTCCGCAGGCGAGAGCCGCTGAATGAGGGCCGGCATCATCACGTTTTCGAGCGCGCTGAAATCGGGGAGCAGGTGGTGAAACTGGAACACGAACCCGATCCGGCGGTTCCTGAAGGCCGCGAGCTCTCGGGAGCTCATCGCGAAGACATCCGAAGGACCGAACTTCACCGTCCCCGAGGTCGGCACGTCCAACGTCCCGAGCACGTGCAGGAACGTCGACTTGCCCGAGCCCGACGGTCCCGTGATCGACACCCGCTCGCCTGGCTCCAGGACCAAATCGACGCCCGTCAACACCGGAATTTCGTGATCGTCGAGCCAGTAACTCTTGTGAAGGCCGGTCACCTCCACGCGAGGGACACGCGTCTGAGTCTCAATCATCTCGGAGCCCCTCCACGGGCTCGAGCTTGGCCGCGGTGATGGCCGGATAAATCGAGGCCAGATAGGTGATCGTAATGGCGGAGATGACGATCACGATGACTTCCGTCAAATCCATCGCGACCGGCAGGCGATCGATGTAGAAGACGTCGGAGTCCAGCCGAATCCCCACGTGCTCGATGAACTCACAAAGGCCGACCCCGAAGACCAGACCCAGGAGCGCCCCGGCGAGCCCCACGACCAGTCCCTGCGCCACGAATATTTTCGTGATCGAAGAGTCGGCCGCGCCCATCGATTTGAGGATGGCGATCTCCTTGCCCTTTTCGAGCACGATCATCACGAGGGTCGACACGATCAAGAACGACGCCACCAAGACGATGAAGATGAGGATGATGAACATCGCCAGCTTCTCGAGCAGCAAGGCAGAGAAGAGCTGTTTGTTCATCTCGCGCCAGTCCCGAACGGTGTACGGGTGCCCGCCGAGGCGTCGCTTCAAGGTCTCCACGATACGGGGTGTGTCGTCCACGTCCTCGACGCGGAGCTCCACGCCGGTCGCTTCACCCCGCTTTCCGAAGAGCTTCTGGGCCTCCTGCATCGTCACGTACGCGAACTTCGAGTCGAACTCGAACATCCCGGAGAAGAAGACCGCGGCCACCCTGAATCTCCTCAGCTTCGGCTGGGGACCCATCGGCCCGAGCTCTTCGCTGGCCGGCGAGACCAAACTCACGGTGTCACCGACGAAGACCCGCAGGCTACGGGCGAGCTCCCGACCGACGACCAACCCTGGGAGGCACCGCTTGGGCTTGCTCGCCGGGACCGCCGGCGCGGGTCCCAGGCCGGTTTCTGGGTCTGCGTCCGATCCGGCCAGACCCTTCGAGGACGTCAGCGTTCGCCACGAGAGGTCCGCTGCCGGAATCTCACAAGGATGGGTGAGATCGTCGAAGTCACCGCGGTAGGTCGTCTTGCGCAGGTCCTCGGATCCAGGGCGGGTCGGATCGATTCCTTTGATGAGGGCTCCGGCGAGCCCTCCCTCGCTCGAAATCATGCCCTCGCCGAGGACGAACGGCGTCGTCGTTCGGACGCCCTCGAGAGTCGAGACTTGCTTCGCCACGTCTTCGTAGTCGGCGAAGTCCACTCCTAACTTCCCGACGACTACGTGTGCATGGGCGCCCAGAATCTTCGACTTCAGGTCCTGCTCGAACCCGCTCATGACTGATAAGACCACGATCAGCGCCATCACGCCGAGCGCCACGCCGGTGACCGAGATACTCATCGTGGCGCCGATGAAGGCCTGGGCGGCGGTTCGGCGCGGCCGAGGGGCGCGGCCGCGGACGCCGATCGCGATGAGCTTTGCGATGCCGCCGAGGATGAGGAAGGGGAGCAGGAGCGCCCGGGTGAAGGCCCAGCCGAACGCTAGCAAGAGAGTTGCCGCCACCGAGTTGCCGCGGCGCCGAATGCGCAGATATCGAAGCGCCATCGTCAGCTCGAAGTCGGATCGGGGCAGACCGTCGACCAGCAAAAATCCGATCGACGAACCCACGGTGAGCAGGCAGAGAGCGAGGCCCGTGGGGACGAACGCCAGCGCCACGAGCAACTGTTCGGCGGGCACGGTCGAGCTCGCCAGGATCTCCGCGCCAGGCACCGCCAGCGCCAGATACAACGCATACCCAAAGCCCAGTGCCACCAGGGCGAGCTCCGGGAAGGCGAGCCTGCGCAACACGAGCGCGACGGCGAGCCCAGCGATCAGAAAAGACAGGATGGACCCACCCAGCATGATCGCCTCGACGTGGGTCGGGCTTGGGACGAGCTCGAGCATCGGCAGGGCGGTGAGTGCGACAAACGCGGAGAGCGCCTGCACGGCCACCAACACGACCGCGCCCACGGTGACTCCGAGGGGCGTTCGTCGTACGAAGTGCGATCCAAGGGACGATCCGATCGCGAGCAGCACGAACGCCGGCGCCACGATGCGCGTGGTCGCCAGCGCGGCCCGACCCAGCCCGAGGGCTCCATCCGTGCCAAAAATCATCGCGACGCGCTCGGACGAACCCATCACCCACTGCGCAAGGAACGCCAGAATCAGCGCCCCGACGAGCGCACCCCGCACCGGAAGCCGCGTGCGCTGGGTCCGCTTCGCTTGCGCGCCGAGCGAGACGCCTGCCCCCAAAAAAGCCAGAGTCGCGAGGCACGCGCCAATGGCCTGGGCGCGAGTACCCGCGGGAACGGGGCCCAAGAGCCGACTCAGCCCGACGAGCGAGGCCGCCGCGAGCCCAGCATGAATCACGCCGAGGTACACCTCGCGTCCGCTGGGCGTGAAGGGATGCCGCTCTCGGCGGCTCTCGGCAGGTGGGGTCGGGTAGCTCAAAGACGTCTCGTGGTACCGCCCCCCGCAGCTTCAGGAGCGTGTGGAGCTGACGTACTCATGACTTTCGCATCAGCGGGAACAGGATCACGTCGCGAATCGAGGGTGAGTTGGTCAACAGCATCGCCAGGCGGTCGATCCCAACGCCCTCGCCCGCGGTGGGAGGCATGCCGATCTCGAGCGCGTGGCAGTAATCTTCGTCGTAATCCATCGTCTCGTCGCGCCCGTGCGCTTTGGCGTCGACCTGCGCCTTGAATCGCGATCGCTGGTCGTCCGGGTCGTTGAGCTCTGAGAATGCGTTCGCGAGCTCACGCCCCGTGACGTAGAGCTCGAAGCGGTCCGCGAGGGTCGGGTCCGAGTCTCTCCGTCGCGATAACGGCGAGACCTCGATCGGAAAGCCCGTGACGAACGTCGGTTGGATGAGCTCTGGCTCGAACAGGCCTTCGAAGAGGTCCATCAAGATCTCACCTGCGGTCGACTTCTTCGGATCGATGACGATCCCACGCGCCTTGGCCGCGACGACGAGTGCGTCGCGATCGCGGACGTCGATCCCCGGAATTTTCTCGGAGACGCCTTCTCGCACCTCGATTCGGCGGAACGGTCTCTCGAGGTCCACGGTGACCTCCGGGTGCTCGGCATCCCAGCCGCCGTAAGGCACCTTGGCGCTGCCCGTGACTTCGATCGCGGCGCTCCGAAAGAGCTCCTCGGTGAGCTTCATCAGGTCTTCGTAGGTCGCATAGGCTTGGTAGAACTCGAGCATCGTGAATTCAGGGTTGTGCTGAGTCGAGAGCCCTTCGTTTCGGAAGTTGCGACCGATCTCGTAGACTCTCTCGATCCCGCCGACCACGAGCCGCTTGAGATAGAGCTCCGGGGCGATTCGACAGTAGAGCTCCATGTCGAGGGCGTTGTGGTGAGTCATGAACGGTTTGGCCGCGGCGCCGCCGATCAGGGTGTGCAACATCGGAGTCTCGACCTCCATGAAGCCTCGGAGGTCCAAGAATCCGCGGATGAATCGGATGAGCTTGCTCCGGCGTTCGAAGACCGCGCGGACCTCCGGCGAGATCGCGAGGTCGACGTAACGTTGCCGGTAGCGAAGCTCCACGTCGGTGAGCCCGGAGTGTTTGTCGGGCAGGGGGTGCATGCTCTTGGCGGCGAGCTTGGCGGTCCGCGCTTGCACGGTGAGCTCACCGGTTTTGGTGATGAAGCGAGGCCCGGTGACGGCGAGAAAATCACCGAGGTCGAGGTGTTTGGTGCGCTCGTAGGTCTGCGCGCCGAGGACGTCGAGCCTGAGTTGCACCTGCACTCGGCCGGCTCGGTCCTGAACGTGACAGAACGCGGCCTTGCCAAATCGCCGGAATCCCGTGATGCGACCCGAGATCGAGAATTCTGGGTCGTCCTTGCCCGGCTCGCCTGCGGGGGGCGGCGATCCCGACTCGGACCGGACGTCGGCGGTGGTGTTCGACACCGAAAGCCCGTTCGGAAACGGTGACCACCCGAGCGCGGCCATCTTGTCCGCTTTTTCTCGGCGGCTTCTGAGGATCTCTTGGAGGCCACCGGCTGGTGCCTGAGGCTCGGCCTTCACGCTGGGGCTTCCCGACATGGCGGCGGACGCTAGGGGAGCGCAGGCGCTCGGTCAACTCGCGAAATCGCGCTGTCCGCAGTCACGCGGGGCGCGCGCAGAAATCTCCGGGGGCGGAGCGAGCTTCTCCGCCCTCCGAGCAGTCAGCGCGCGGCCGAGTCCGCTGAAGGGCCACGAAGCTCGTACTCGTACTCGTACTCGCGCTCCTGCTAATCCTGGAATCGAGTACCACCGCTCGGCCGACTCACTCACACCAAGTGGGAACCCGTGGGCTTCGATCGAAGGCTTGTTGCTCCTTGACACCCTCGCCCCGACGAAGTTTGGGAAGGGCATGACCGAGAAGGCGAAGCTCATCTACCAGGGCAAAGAAATCGAGCTCGACGTCATCGAGGGCTCCGAGCAGGAGAAGGGCCTCGATATTCAGAAGCTCCGCTCGGCGACCGGCCTCGTGACGTTGGATCCGGCGTTCATGAACACCGCGTCCACGACGAGCTCCATCACGTACATCGATGGTGAAAAAGGGATCCTGCGCTACCGCGGCTACCCGATCGAACAGCTCGCGGAAAAGTCCACGTTCGTGGAGACGAGTTATCTCTTGATTCACGGAGAGCTCCCGAACTCTTCTCAGCTCGACGCGTTCAAGGCGCGCCTGTCGCGCCACACCATGATTCACGAGGATATGAAGCACTTCTTCCATGGGTACCCGGCGACTGCCCATCCCATGGCGATCTTGTCAGCGATGGTCTGCTCGCTGTCGAGCTTCTATCCGGACCTCCTCGACATCAACACCGAGGAGTCCCGCAACGAGACCTTCCCGCGGTTGCTCTCGAAGATGCGCACCATCGCCGCGTTCTCGTACAGAAAGTCCATTGGGGCTCCGTTCCTCTACGCGCCCAAGGACATGGGCTACGCAGCCAAGTTCCTCTACATGATGAACGCGAACCCCACCGAGCCCTACGACGTCGATCCGGAGTTCGAGTCTGCGCTCAATCTCTTGCTCATCTTGCACGCCGATCACGAGCAGAACTGCAGCACCTCGACCGTGCGCATGGTCGGCTCGTCGGAAGCCAACCTCTTCGCGGTGATCTCGGCCGGCATCCTCGCACTCTGGGGACCGCTGCACGGCGGCGCCAACCAGAAGGTCGTCGAGATGTTGAGTCAGATCCATCACGAGGGTGGCGACGTCGCGAAGTACGTCGAACGCGCCAAGCGAAAGGAGCCCGGGACTCGCCTCTTCGGCTTCGGACACCGCGTCTACAAGAACTACGATCCGCGAGCGAAGATCCTCCGCGAGTCCTCTGCGCGAGTGCTCGCCAGGCTCAACAAGCGGGATCCGCTGCTCGACATCGCCCGAAACCTCGAGGAGGTCGCGCTGTCCGATCCGTACTTCATCGAGCGCAAGCTGTATCCAAACGTCGATTTCTACAGCGGCATCATCTACCGAGCGCTTGGCATCCCCACGAACATGTTCACGGTGATGTTCGCGCTCGGGCGCCTGCCGGGCTGGATCGCTCAGTGGAAAGAGATGATCGAAGATCCGAATCGCAAGATCGGCCGGCCGCGACAAATCTACACGGGAGCGCCGACCCGCGATTACGTCCCGGTCGTCGATCGTACCTGACTCACCTCCCTCTTTACTCGCTCTACTCTCATCCTCGCGCTTCTTCGGAGATTTCGATACATGGCTGCTGAGTTCGTTTTCACGATGCAGGACCTTCGCAAGGCCTACCCCAACAAGGTGATCTTGGAGGGTCTCTATTTGTCGTTCCTGCCGGGAGCCAAGATCGGCGTGCTCGGCGTGAACGGCGCTGGAAAGAGCACGGTCCTCAAGATCATGGCGGGGATCGACAAGGAGTTCACCGGCGAAGCCAAGCCAGGCAAAGGTGTCTCGGTCGGCTATCTCGCGCAGGAGCCGCAGCTCGATCCGGCCAAGGATGTGCGCGGGAATGTCGAAGAGGCCGTCGCCAGCACGCGGTCGCTCCTGGTTCGCTTCGACGAGCTCTCGATGAAGCTCGGCGAGAGCCTCTCGGACGACGAGATGGAGCGCGTGATGAACGAGCACGGCCGGGTGCAAGACGAGATCGAGGCGAAGAACGCCTGGGACCTCGACAACGTGCTCGAACGAGCGATGGACGCGCTCCGCTGCCCTCCGGGAGATCAGGACGTCGCGACCCTGTCGGGCGGAGAACGCCGACGCGTGGCGTTGTGTCGGTTGCTGCTCCAACGACCCGATCTCCTGCTCCTCGACGAGCCCACCAACCACCTCGACGCGGAGAGCGTGGCCTGGCTCGAGAGACACCTTCAGGAGTACTCAGGCGCCGTCGTGGCCGTGACCCACGATCGCTACTTCCTCGACAACGTCGCCGGCTGGATCCTCGAGCTCGATCGCTCCCGAGGCTATCCGTTCAAAGGCAACTACTCCGAGTGGCTGCAGCAGAAGGCCAAGCGCTTGGAGGTCGAGGAGAAGCAATCCACCGCGCGTCGAAAGACGCTCGAACGGGAGCTCGACTGGGTGCGCCAGTCCCCCAAAGCTCGACACGCCAAGAGTAAGGCGCGCCTCGGTCGCTACGAGGAGCTCCTCGCCGAGGCCGAGCGAGACAAGCTCGCCACCGTCGAAATTCAGATCCCGCCCGGTCCGCGGCTCGGCGACACCGTCGTCGAGGTCGATGGCATCCGGAAGGCCTTCGAAGACAAGCTCCTCATCGACGGCCTCTCCCTCAAGCTCCCCAAGGCCGGCATCGTCGGCGTGATCGGCCCGAACGGAGCAGGCAAGACCACGTTCTTCAGGCTCATCACCGGGCGTGAAGAGCCCGACGTCGGCACCGTGAAGATCGGCGACACCGTCAAGTTCGCCTACGTCGACCAAAGCCGCGACGAGCTCGATCCAGAAAACACCGTCTGGAAGGAAATCGCCGGCGGCCTCGACTCCGTCGCCGTCGGAAAGCGCGAGATCCCTTCTCGCGCTTATGTCGCGAGCTTCGGCTTCAAAGGCACCGATCAACAGAAGAAGGTCGGCACTCTGTCCGGCGGCGAACGCAACCGAGTGCATCTCGCCAAAGTCCTCAAGTCGGGCGGCAACGTCCTCCTGCTCGACGAACCCACCAACGACCTCGACGTCGATACTCTCCGCGCCCTCGAAGACGCGCTCCTGGAGTTCGCCGGCTGCGTCGTGGTGATCAGCCACGATCGCTGGTTCCTCGATCGCATCGCAACCCACATCTTGGCCTTCGAAGGGGACAGCCAAACGGTCTTCTTTCAGGGCAACTATCAGGACTACGAGGTCGACCGGAAGAAGCGACTCGGAGTCGACGCCGATCAACCCCACCGCCTCCGCTACCGCAAGCTCACCGCGTCCGGCTGAGTCGAAATTCGAAACGCCGTGCTGAGTACACGTCCGCGCAGATTCGTGACTACGGGAAAAACCACTTCCGGGCCTGAGCGCGATCACGCCGGCTCGAGCCCGGGTTTCGTACCGTTGGTGCACTAGGGATCGAGCGAATCTCTCACCGCCCGAGCGTACGATCGAAAATTCCACTTGTCCTCACTCGCGGTCGAGAGGACAAGGAAGTCATGCTGATGAAGAGTGCAGCGTTCGCGACCTCCCTTTTGGTCTCGGCGAGCGCTTTCGCCAAGGGTGTGGTGATCGAGATGAGCCACACCCGTGACAAGAACCCAACCGAGAGCTCCAAGGTGTCCTTGGACGGGCAGAGGTGCCGAGTCGACGCGCAAGACCACCAGGTGATCTTTCGCGGAGACAAGGGCGTCATGTGGGTGATCGAACCGAACAAAGAGACTTACATGGAGATCACCAAGGAGGACATCAAGAAGGCGGGCGAGGCGATGTCCAGCGCGATGGCTCAGATGCAGTCTCAGATGGCCGCGCTTCCCCCTGAGCAGCGCAAGATGATGGAGCAGATGATGGCCGCCCGCGGGATGCCGAAGGGCGCGCCGGGGGAGGACGCCAAGGTCGAATACAAGGCCAACGGCAAGAGCGAGACCGTCAATGGCTTCTCGACCAAAGGCTTCGACAGCATGAGAAGCGGAAAGCGCGAAGCCGAGCTGTGGGTCGCGGACTGGAAATCCATCGAGCTCCGACAGGACGACTTCAAGTGTTTCGAGATGATCGCCGACATGTTGAAGAGTATGCCGGGCGCCAATCGCGCCAACATGCCCTTCAAGGAGAGGTTTGGAGAGGGTGGGCTGCCTGGCGTTCCGGTCAGGACCGTGCGAACCAACGCTGCGGGTACCTTCACCGAGGAGCTCAAGAAGGTCTCCCGGGTCGAGCTCGCCGCCGACACCTTCGAGGCCCCAAAAGGGCGAAAGAAGGAGTCAATGGCCGACATGATGAAGAACCATCAAATGCCTCCGGTCCCGCAGCAGTGAGCTCGTAGCGCCCTATTTACTCACGACGTACCCGCGAGAGCTCCTCCGACAACTGCTCCCGGGCCCGCACGATCGCCAGGTTCTTCGGTTCCAACTGGACCGCCCGATCGAGGTCGATCTTCGCCTCCGAAAATCTCCCCTGCACGCGGCGAAGCTGAGCTCGATTGAGCAGGGTGATCGGATTTCCCGGACTCAGCCGAAGAGACTCCTCCAAGTCAGCGTCCGCGCCGTCCAAGTCACCCAGTCGGGCCTTGATCATGCCTCTGTTGCCCATGATCCGCGCGTCCTTCGGCATCAACGAGTCCGCACGGTCGAGGTCCGATAAGCCTGCCACCAGGTCTCCGCGTGCGCTCCTTGCGAGCGCACGACCCAAGAGCGCCATGGGTACGATCCAGGTCGAACCGCTCGAAATGGCCCGGTCGTAGGCGAGCTCCGCGGAGGCCGAGTCTCCGGCCGCGGCTCTCAACCGACCCTTCGTGAGCCACGCCAGAGCCAACCGCGGCGTCTTCGCCAGCACACGATCGAGCTGCTCCTCGGCCCCTCTCGGATTCCCGTGAAAATCGGCGGCGACGGCGAGCTGGAGCGCTATCTCATCGTTCGATGGGTACGCCGACAAAGCGTGAGTATAGAGGGCCACGCCGTCCGCGAAACGGGGCACCTCGGTTCGAGTCGTCCACGTCAGTAGGAAAGTCGCGATCACGGCGGCGACCGATCCGGAGAAAACCAGGCGTGGTCGAGCCCCCACCCATCCCGAGGCTCCGAAGGCGAGTGCGACATAGAGCCCCACGAACGGAAAGTATGCATAGCGATCGGCCACCGAATGGCCGCCGAGCTGCACGACTCCACTCACAGGAAACAGCGTACCCACAAACCAAAGCCAGCCCACGATCAGCATCGGCGCGCGACGCGTCGTCATCGCCGAGAGAGTCGACGCCGCGCCGAGCACGAGCACCGCCAGCGCGACCTCCGACGCGGAGAAGACTCGCATGGGGTGGAGGAACGACCTCGGCGTCACCCACGCAAACAGACCCAGATATCTGACGTAGGAAGTCGCGACGTTCATCGCCCTCGTAGAGATGGGCACCTCTTCGATCGACGGGGTGGCGCCTGCCGCGCGAAGGGTGTGAATCGCGAAGACAACCGCCGCCGCCGACAGCAGCAGGAGCGGCCCCTTCTCCAAGACCAGTCGCCGAGGTCGCTCGGGCCGGCGGAGCGGCCAGAAATCGAGCACCAAGAGGAGAAAAGGCAGAGTCGCGAGCATCGGCTTCGACATCAGACCGAGCGCCAGCCACCCGGCGACCGCCGCGTATCGCGGCGCGGAGGGCTTCCTCACGAAGCTCACGTACCCATCGAGGGCCAAGAACCCAAAGAGCGCGAAGAGCACGTCCTTGCGCTCGGAAATCCAGGCCACCGACTCCTGATGGACCGGGTGAACGGTGAAGAGCGCGGCGACCAGGAAGGAGGGCACCAGGAGCCGAGTTGCCCTCGCCAAGAAACGAAAGAGTACGATAGCGGCCGCGAGATGGTAGGCCAGGCCCGCGAGGTGATGAGCGCCCGCGTCGTGCTCCGCACCGCAAAAGAGCGAGCACTCCAAGAGATAGGATGAGTAGGTCACCGGCATCCAGTTGCCAATCACCGTCGCCCGAAGCGCCCAGCGCAGACTCTCCCAAGTCAGACCCATCCGCAGGACCGGATTGTCGCGAACGTACTCGGCGTCATCGAGGCTCACGAATCCGAACCCGAGCACCGGGCCATACGCGACGAGCCCGAGCGCCACGAGCGCCGCGCCGAGCCCGACTGGCGCCGAGCTCGCTCGCAGGCGGGAGGTCCAACTCATGACGCTCGATCTCGCGGTGGCCAAGCGTAAACGAACGTCCGCCTTGTCGTTCGGCCGTCTCCCGGATCGACGTCGGCGGGCGCGTCGTACTCGGCGAGCAGCTCCAAGTGCACCGGGACGCGGCCGCGCCCCGGATCCCCGAGCAAGACCTGGGTCGAGGGTGCGACGTTTTGAGCGAATCGACTCACCTTCGCGGCAAACCCATCGTCGTAGAGGACGTCGGCCAGGAGGATCACGTCGAACGAGCCGCCGGGCGAGCCTTCGAGGTAGTCGCGCGTGGTGATCTCGACCGACACGCCGTTGAGCTCGGCGTTGAGCTCGATCGCGACCGCCGCGAAAGGGTCGATGTCGGCACAAGTCACCGACTTCGCTCCGGCGAGGGCCGCAGCAAGACCCGCGATGCCGGAGCCAGCTCCGAAGTCGAGCACTGACCGCCCCTTCACGAGCTCCGGACGGTCCAGGAGCATGCGGCCGACCGCCTGGCCCCCAGGCCAAGCAAACGCCCAGTACGGATCGACGATTTGCTCGAGCTCGAGGTCTTTGGCGGTCGCGCGCCAGAGCCTGCAGGTCGCGTCGATCAGCCGAAGTGTGAGCTCAGGGACGAGGGGAGGACGCGCGCGTCGAGTCTCCTCCTCGATGAACGCTCGAATTCGACTCTTCTCCGAAGTCATCCCGTCAAACTCATCCCGTCAAACTCATCCCGTCAAACTCATCCCGTCAAA
>CAYXDO010000050.1:65052-66872 GCA_964463485.1 uncultured Myxococcales bacterium
ATCCCGTCAAACTCATCCCGTCAAACTCATCCCGTCAAACTCATCCCGTCAAACTCATCGCGGCGAAGTCATCGCGCGAAGGGCTCGCAATCGCGCCGAGGTCGAGGTTGCATGTTGTAGACTGGGCGCCGGCCTGCGGTGAGGTTCGGGACGTCGAGAAATCCAGGACCGAGTCGCGCCACCGCGCGTCCTCCGCCGAGGTCGGGTAAAGATCCGCGGATGCACATCCCGTAGTCAGGATAGTACTGCTGGAAAATGCCGCCGCCGCCTCCGTAAAAGATGCCTTCGCCGAAATTCAGGATGAACCGGACGTAGCCCGTCCCCGGAGCTCTCGGGCCGAGCTCCTCGTATCGGTTCGGCCCTAACCGGCGGAAGAGCCTACTCTGGGCGGTACCCAGGAGCGTGCCGAACCCATCGACCCGAGCCACCTTCGTGGCCGCTTGGCCGTCGCCGAGCTGTTCGAAGGTTTCGATCCCGTCGGACGAGGCCACGTAAATGCCGTCCAGGAGGCCGTGCACGCCGATCACCCCACCCCCATCCAGAAAGCTCACGGAGGCATAAGAGGCGGGACACTCTCTGCGGCCTGGAATTTCTACGGGCTCGCGCAGGACCGTCCACGTCCGAGTCTCCTCCGAATATCGGGCGATCGAAGCGTCGTCCGACCCAACTACGAGCTCCGTAGCTCCGTCGACGACGCGAGCGTCGAGATCGTAGAAGCGGCCGCCCCCCTGTTCGAGGTTGACGTCGACCGCGCAATTCCTCCAAGCCGGATTCGGGGGATGGACTTCGAACTCACCTCCGCGGACCGATCCGCTCCACAATGAGCCCCGATCGCCGTAGAGCCACAAACGCTGTCCCGCCACGACCGCTCGCCCGAGCGGGGGAGCCGTCGTGGGTGTGGTGATGGGAAAGGGCTCGACGCGTCCCTGCGCGTCGATCTGACTCAGGCCGGTCGTTGGAGATCCAACGAGTGCCTCGGTCGGGCTCACCGTGACGGCCAAAGTCGTGAAGACGTCCTGGACGTAGACCTCCAGCTGGGAGCTTTCGAGGATCTGGCAAGGTGTCTCTCGAGTGACATAGAGCTCGGGCCCGAGGAGGTCGGCCGTAGGCGTCGCGAGCAGGAGCTCGGGCAGCGCTCCATCCTCTGCCGTCGCGCGATAGACGACGTCGGGTGGGGCGATGTCCAAAGGTCCCGAGGAAGTTTCGCGAAGCGGGCCGAGGCTGGTCTGGAACAGATCCAGCCCGAGGTCGGCGAGGTCGGCGCAGCGCCAGCCGAGGTACAGCACCTCGGTGGGGTCGGCTTTGGGTTGCTGGTAGCGGAACTGCATGTCGGCGAGCTCCGGGCCGCGCACGATCTCGGTGCTCCCGTCCTTGGGCCGCAATACGAGGAGGCGAGTCTGGATCTCGGCCGGGAGGTCCGGGAGGTCCACGCTGTCGCGGGCCGCGCAGCCGGCAAGAGCCAACGCGACCCATGGCCACCGCATCGCCGGCAACCTAGCAGGGTGCGCGGCTCGGTGCGACCACCGAAGGCGGGCACAGGCACGGAAGGCGGCACTGACCAGAAGCAGAGTCTCCCTTTCGCTTCGGGATCGGACGGTGCCCCGCCTTCGGAGGGTGCCGCCCCGTTTTGCCCCGCCTTCGCTTTCCCCCGCGTTTTCGGACGGTGCCTCCCCCGCGTTTTCGGAGCCCGGCACCGTTCGGAAGTCAGATTCGGAGTCGGAAGTCAGAGTCGGAAGTCGCAGTCGGAAGTCAGAGTCGGAAGTCAGAGTCGGAAGTCGGAGTCGGAAGTCGGAGTCGGAAGTCGGAGTCGGAAGTCGGAG